>JALUXX010000001.1 GCA_027013145.1 Gammaproteobacteria bacterium
CCGCCATCGCCGCTTGGGCCCGTCTTTTCGCCTCACCCATCGGGTGAACGCCTCCTCAGCAGATTGTGTCGTCAGGACAACAGATTACATAGAAACGGCAGCGTGAATCTACGCTTCTAGGATGAAATCGCGCATGGCGAGTCGCTCACGGACGTTGTCCGGCGTATAGAGTTCGCCGCGCGGGTCCAGCGCGGTCGCGCCCTTGTCCACCGCAGCGGCCGCCAGCGGAATATCCGCGGTCACCACGAGGTCCCCGGGCTCCAGCAGTTCGACGATGCGGCGGTCGGCGACGTCGAATCCGGCCGCGACCCGGATCGTGCGGATGTAGGGCGAGGGCGGCGTGCG
The DNA here is from genome assembly GCA_027013145.1 of Gammaproteobacteria bacterium. Lineage (GTDB taxonomy): Bacteria > Pseudomonadota > Gammaproteobacteria > 21-64-14 > 21-64-14 > BMS3Abin12. The sequence continues at coordinate 346 of JALUXX010000001.1, forward strand.
CAGCGGCTGGTTGGCCACCAGGGTGAGCGTCACGCGGACGCGTTGCGCGGCGCGGAACAGGATCTCCTTGACCGCCGCGGGACAGGCGTCGGCATCGACCCAGATCCGGGGTTTCTTCGCCGCACCGGTCACGTCGGCGCGCCGGCCCGCTCTCCCCCGCCGCCCCCGCCTGCGGCCGGCGCGGGGTGCGCGGCGATGATCTCCAGGAAGGCATCGCCGTACGCGGCGAGCTTGCGCTGACCGACCCCGGAGACCCCGGCGAGTTCCTCGCGGTTGCCCGGGCGACGCACGACCATCTCCCGCAGCGTGGCGTCGTGGAAGATCACGTAGGCCGGCACCCCCTGCGACTGCGCCAGTTCGTGGCGCCGGCGGCGCAACGCCTCCCAGAGCCGGCGGTCGGCCTCCCGCCCGAAATCGGCGCGCGCATCGGCGGGGGCCCGCGCGGCCGACGCGCGCGCCGGCCGCCGGCGACGCTCGCGCAGCGCGAGCGTGGATTCCCCGCGCAGCAGCGGGCGGCTCGCGTCGGTGAGACGCAGGGCCCCGTGCCGCTCGGCATCGACCGCCAGCAGCCCGCGGGCGATGAGCTGGCGCAGCAGATCGCGCCAGCCGGCCGCATCGAGTTCGGTTCCGATCCCGTAGGTGCTGAGCCGGTCATGTCCCCAGCGCCGCACCCGTTCCGTATCGGCGCCGAGGAGCACGTCGACGAGGTGCCCGACGCCGAAACGCTGCCCGGTCCGGTAGACGCAGGAGAGCGCCTTGCGCGCGGCGGTGGTCGCATCCCAACTGCGGGGGGGATCGAGGCAGGTGTCGCAGTTGCCGCACGGACCGCCGGGCGTATCGCCGAAATAGCGCAGCAGCGCCTCGCGGCGACAGGTGCTCAGCTCGCAGAAACCGAGCATCGCCTCGAGCTTTTGCCGCTCGACGCGTTTGTGCGCCTCATCGGCCTCCGAGGTCTCCTGCAGGCGGCGCAGCGTGATGACGTCCTGCAGACCGTAGAGCATCCAGGCGTCGGCGGGCAGCCCGTCGCGACCGGCGCGGCCCGTCTCCTGATAGTACGCCTCGAGGCTGCGCGGCAGGTTGAGGTGCGCCACGACACGCACGTCCGGTTTGTCGATCCCCATGCCGAAGGCGATCGTCGCGACGACGATGATTCCGTCCTCGCGCAGGAAGCGCCGCTGATGCCCGGCGCGCGTGGCGGCGTCCAGTCCGGCGTGATACGGGAGCGCGGTCAGCCCCTTGGCCTGCAGCCACGCCGCCACCTCCTCGACCCGGCGGCGCGTCAGACAGTAGACGATGCCCGCCTCCCCGGGATGCTCCTCGCGGATGAAGCGCAACAGCGCCTCGCGCGACCCGCCGCCGCTCTCGGCGATGCGGTAGCGGATGTTGGGCCGGTCGAACCCGCTGACGAAGACGCGCGCACGGCGCAGCGCCAGACGCTCGACGATCTCGCCCCGCGTCGCCTCGTCGGCGGTCGCCGTCAGCGCGATGCGCGGGACCTGCGGGAACCGTTCATGGAGCACCGACAGGCGGATGTACTCGGGACGGAAGTCGTGTCCCCATTGGGACACGCAGTGGGCCTCGTCGATCGCGAACAGCGCGGGGGTGCTACGCCCGAGGAGTTCCAGCGTGCGCTCCATGAGCAGTCGCTCCGGGGCCACGTAGAGGAGGTCCAGGTCGCCCCCCAGAAGCGCGGTCTCCACCGCGCGCGCCCCGGCTGCGTCCAGCGTCGAATTGAGGAAGGCCGCGCGCACCCCGTACTGGCGCAGTGCCGCCACCTGGTCCTGCATGAGGGCGATCAGCGGCGAGACGACGATGCCGGGGCCGCGGCGCACGAGAGCGGGGATCTGGTAGCACAGGGACTTGCCGCCCCCGGTGGGCATGAGCACGAGCGCGTCCCCGCCCGCGACCACATGGTCGACGATCTCGCGCTGATGGGCGCGGAAGGCGTCGAATCCGAACACCTCGCGCAGGACCGTATCCGCGTCGGGCGGCGGTGGGGGCGCAGGCGGCACGAGTCGCTCTCCGGGGGCGCGGCGGGGCGACGACGCCCGCCGCCCGAGCGCCCATGCTACCAGATGTGCAGGATGCGGGCCGGAGGTGCCGGAGCAGTGCCGACCGGCGCAGGGGCGACCGAGATCGCGGCGACGGCGAGCGGCGGCGGCGGGGCGGCGTCGTTGGCGTCCGAGCCGTAAGGCCGATAGCGGTACGCGTGCGCGGGGAGCGCGGCCAGCAGGCGCGCGAGCGGGGCCGAACCCCGCGAGACCGGCGTCGGAATCGGCTCCCCCGCCGCCGCGATGCGGCGCACGCGCGCCCAGTCGATGCGCCAGTGCTGGTGCGTCGCGCCCATGTAGCGGGCGATCGCGCGGGCGGCGCCGTCGGCGTCCCCGTGCGGATGGTAGGTCTTGAGCGGCGCGAACCGCTCGAGGTAGAGGCGCAGGCCGCTGCGCTGGCCGACCAGGAACGGCCGGTCGATGATGCGCACCGGCGTGCCGACCCGCACGAGGCGGAACAGCGTGACCGCGTCTTCGGGATACAGGTGGAAGCAGCCGTGACTCGGGCGCATCCCCACCCCCCACGGGCGGCTGGTGCCGTGGATGTAGATCTCCGGAAATCCGGTCTCGAGCGCCAGCTCCCCCATCGGGTTCTGCGGACCCGGCGGCACCACCGCCGGCAGCGGATCCCCCTGGGCGGCGGCCTGGGCACGGATGTCGGCCGGCACCACCCAGCGCGGCATGCGCCGCTTGGCGACGATGCGCGTCGTGCCGAGCGGGTCGGGAAACCCCGGCTGGAAGATCCCGACCGGGAACGTGTAGACCCGCGGCGTCGGGTGGCGCGCCGTGACCGGGGGGAAGTAGAACAGACGCCGCTCCGGGACGTCGATCACGATGCCCTTCCACGGTCGCGGCGGGAGGATGAACTCGGTGGGCACGACCACGCGCGTGCCCGCACCGGGGAGCCAGGGGTCGATGCCCGGGTTGGCCCCCACGATCTCGTTGTAGCCCAGATCGTAGTGACGGGCGATGTCGAGCAGGGTGTCGTCGGCGCGGGCGAGGACCACGCGCACCTGCCCGACGATGTTGCCGGCGCCGCTCGGGTAGGGGAACTCCGCCCCCCGTCCCGCGGCGGGCACGAGGAAGAGGAGTGCAGCCGCAAACAGCCGGCGCGCCGTCGCGGCGCCGCGGCCGTCCTTGCGCCGCGCGCCTTCAGGTAAGCCGCCCACGGCGATCGACGCCGGCGTCAGTCCCCGTCGTCACCGCCGGGAGGCGGCGGCGGCTGATACCCCGGCTGCCGCGTGGTCCCGGGCGGCGGCGGCGGGTAGTAGTCGCGGGCATGCCGGCGCGGCCCCTCGAAATGGCCGGCCACCGGGATGCGGTTGCCGCGCGAATACATGCACTGCATATAGGCGATGTTGTAACGGCGCTGCAGCGACATGCCCGGCTGCTGCTCGTTGGAGGCACCCACCGCGGTACCGAGCGCGGCGCCGCTCGCCGCCCCGATCGCCGCGCCGCGACCCTCCCCGAGCGCCGCACCGAGGGCGCCGCCGAGGAGCGCGCCGACGCCGGCGTTTTTGAGCGTGCTGTTGTCCGACGCCTGCGACGCGCCGCCGATCTGCATGCGCGCGAACTGGCGGCACACGGCGTTGTCGGTCTGGAACTGCTCGAAGGTCTTGTTCGGCCCCGGCAGCACCATCACGCTGGGACCGGTCGGCGCCGTCGCGCACCCGCCGAGGGCCGCGCCGACCGCGACCGCCACTGCTGCCTTGAATCCGTTGTTCATGGGTATCGATCCTCTCACACGAAGCGGCCAGGAGTACTCGCGTGACGCCGCGCGGGGCGCTAATCGGCCCCCTTGGGCGGCTGCGGGACCACCTTCATCCAGCCGCCCGGGCACTCCTTCACGTAGGGGTAGTAGGCCCGCTTCTTTTGGCAATAGTACCAGTACTGCTGCCGCGCGGGGCGCTCGGGCGCAATGTACGTCACCGGCGGGGGCGGCGAGACGATCACCGGCGGGGGCGAATAATACACCGGCGGCGGCGCCGCCCACCACGGACCCCAGCCCCATCCGGGCCCGACGCCGATGAAGAACCGCCCGTCGTCGTCATCCCAGTCGTCGCGGTCGACGTACCGGAAATGGTAGCCGACCCCGACCCTCGCCACCGGGTGTACCCACAGCGGCGCGCCGACGAATCCGTGCGCCCGCCAACCCCCGGGCGGGTGCGCCCAAGCCATCGGCGCCGCGGCCAGGAGCACGCCCGCGGCCGCACCCGTCAACCACCGCCGCCTCATCGGGAGACCCTCCGGAATCGTCGCGACGGCCCCCGGGGGGGACGCCGCATTCAGGTGATCATAACGGCGAGTTGGACCCCGCGCGTGATGTGTAGTTCCGGCGACGATAGCCCCCGGCACGTACCCGACCCCGGGCACGGGGCGGGGACGGCGGGCACACCGGCGACGCGGGGGCCTACGGCGCCGGCGCCGGCCGGTGCCAGTGCAGGTAGAGCGCCGGAATCAGGTTCGTACTCAGGACCGAACTCCAGACCACACCGCCGAGGATCACCAGGGCGAGCCCCTGCTCGGGCGCGGCGCCGAGCCCCCAACCCAGGGCGGTCGGCAGCATGCCGAGCACGGCGGTCAGGGTGGTCAGCAGGATCGGGCGAAAGCGCACCCGCACCGCTTCGCGGATCGCGGTCTCCGCCTCCATGCCGTCGCGTTCGTTGCGCCGCGCACGGTGCAGCAGCACGATGCCGTGGTTCAGGCTGATCCCGACCAGGGTGAGGATACCGACCAGGCCGATGGCGTTGAGCCCCTTGCCGCTCGCGGCCAGCGTCAGCGCCGCCCCGGTGAAGGCGAGCGGCATCTGCAGCAGCAGGATCGCCGGCAGGCGCAGGCCGTCGAACTGCAGCATCAGGATGCCCACCATGAGGACGAAGGCCCCGAGCGCGGCGATGCCCAGATCCGTCGCGGCCTTCTCCAGGCGCGCGAACAGCCCGCCGAACTCGACCCGGTACCCCGGGGGCATCTTCAAACCCTTCAGGGCCGCGCTCGCCGCCGACACCGTGGCGCCCAACGGCCCCGTCGGCGTGGCGAGGATGTCGAGCGCGCGTGCTCCGTTGAGGTGGCGGATCTGATTCGGACCCGCCTCGAGCTTCAGCCGCGCGAGCGTCCCCAGCGGCGTCCAGCCCTTGTCGGTGCGCATCAGCAGCGCGGACAGGCCGTCGATCCCGAGGTGCGGGGCGTCGGCGAGCCGCAGGTAGAGATCGAGGTGGTAGTTGCCCTGCGGCATCCGCGCCACCACCTCGCCGCCGATCGCCGGGCGCAGTTGCGCGTAGAGCGCCCGCGGCGTGATGCCGTAGAGCGCCATCGCGGCGTCGCGCGGCAGGATCCGCAACTGCGTCACCGGGTAGGCGTCGTTGTTGAACAGGTCGGCCAGCGCCGGCACCCGGCGCAGGCGCTGCACGACCGCCTCGGAGAGCCGTCGCAGTTCGGGGATCCGGCTGCCGAACACGCGCACCACGAACGGTTGCGGGAGCCCCGAGAGGCTCTCGCCGACGCGTTCGATGGTCGGCGTGTCGACGCTGCGCTGCACCGCCGTCAGACGCGTCTCGCGCAGGATGCGGGCGGCCAGCGGGTCGAGGCTCTGCACGGCGACGCCCGGTTTGAGCACCACCTGGATCTCGCCGGCGAAATTGTGCTCGGTGTAGCTGGTGTCGCCCGCCGAGCCGATGCGCGCCAGCACGTGCGCCACGTCGGGGTCCGCGCGCAGGCGCGCGGTCATCTCGTTGACGGCCGCACGCGTCGCGTGCAGCGAGGACCCCGGCGGGAGCGTGAAGCTCTCCAGCAGCACCCCCTCGTTGGGCAGCGGCAGGAAGTGTACCGGGACCACGGCGAGCGCCGCGAGACTCGCGGCGAACAGCCCCACCGCACCGGCGAGGCTCGCGCGCGGATGGTGCAACGTCCAGTGCAGGACGCGCTGATTGCGCTCCGCCAGCCACTCCACCCAGGAGGCCCCGAGGGCGCGCCGGTGGCGGTGGTAGCCGATCGCCCCGAGCAGCAGCGGCACGAGGCTGAGCGAGATCGCCAGCGAGGCCAGCAGCGACAGGCCCATGGCGAGCGCGAACGGTATGAAGAAGATACCCGCGAGCCCGCCGACGAACAGCAGCGGCAGGTAGACCGCGACCGTGGTGAGCGTGCCGGTGACGTCGGGGCCGGCGATGTCGCGCAACCCCTTCCATACGCCCGCCAGCCCCGTCTCCCCCTGTTCCCAGCGGTGATAGATGCTCTCCAGCACGATGATGGCGTCGTCGGCGAGCAGCCCGACGCCGACCGTCAAGGCGCCGAGCGTGAGCAGGTTCAGGCTCTGGCCGGCGGCGTAGAGACCGGCGATCCCCATCAACAGCGACATCGGGATGCTCAGCGCCAGCACCCACACGCCGGCGTGCGTGCCCAGGAGGAAGAACAGGACCGCCACCGCCAGCACGCCGCCGATGATCAGGTTGCGCCCGAGGTCGTGGTAGATGAGCCCGACCAGATGCCCCTGATCGTAGATGCGCACCCAGCGCGCGCCGCCCGGGAGTTGCGCCTCGAGATCCTTGAGCGTGTGGCGGACCGCGCGCGTGACCGGCAGCGTCGAGGCGCCGGGCTGCTTGAACACGATCATGGCGATGGTCGGGCGCCCGTCGAGTTCGGCCGCGTAGCGGATCGGGACCGGGGCGTGGACGACGCGGGCGAGGTCGCCGAGTGGGATCGGACCGGCGGGCGCCGGCACCGGCAGCATCCGCAGCCGGGCGGCGCTCTCGGGCAGGTGGCGCGCCTCGATCAGCACCGTCTGGTGACCCAGCGACAGGTAGCCCGCCGGCCCCAGCAGCACCTGGCGGCGCAGGGCGTCGGCGATGGCGGCCATGCCGACGCCGTAGTGGCGCATCTGCACGGGATCCGGCTGCACCCACAGGGCCTCGTCGCCGCTGCCGAAGACCTCGACGCGGCGCACGCCCGGCAGCGCGCGCAGCGCCGGCACCACGCGCGTGCGGATGGCGCGCTGCACGCGCATCGGCGCCACACCCTCCGGGATGTGCACGGCGTAGTCCGCGACCTCGTCGATGGCCGCCCCCATGATCTCGGCGTAGGGGCGCGCACCCGCGGGCAGGCGCCCGCGCGCGCGGTCGATGGCGCTGTAGACCGCCTGCAGGTCCTGCTGCGGGTCGGTGCCGTTGCGAAAGCGCACGTCGGTCTGCACCGTCCCCTCGCCCATCACCGAGCGCACCGTGACCAGGTTGGGCAGCGCCAGCAGCTCGCTCTCGAGCGGGCGGGTCACGGTGTTCTCGAGTTCCTCGGCGTCGGCGCCGGGATAGTGCGTGATGATGCTGATGACCGGGTAGTCGAACTTGGGCAGCACCTCGATGGGGATGTGGCGGAAGGCGTACAGGCCGAACACCAGCAGGGCGCCGTAGACCAACACCCACAGCACCGGCCGTCGCAGGGTCGCACGCAGCGGTTCGGGGAGCGCCATGCGCGGCTCAGCTCGGGTTCTGGAAATGACGGCTGAAGTCGTGGTGGAAGCGCCGGTAGACGTCGCGCACCACCACCGCCTCGCCGGCGTGCAGTGCGCCGCGCACCGCGACCCAACCGTCCCGGCGCGCGCCCGGCGCGACCTCCACGCGGTGCACGCCGCCGTCGCGCTCGACCAGCACCCACCAGCGCCCGGCGTCCATCACCAGCGCGCGCTCGGGCACCAGCGTCACCATGCGCGGCGCGCCCTCCAGGACCAAAGTCCCGGCGCTGCCGTTCACCCACTCCGCGGGCTTCGCCGCGGGCTCGCAGCCGACGGCGCGCCCGCCGTCGGGGCGCAGCGGGTCGAGCACGCTGCGCACCGTGACCGCCACCGGCGACCCGCCGTCCGCCGGTTCGAAGCGACCGTGCATCCCCGGGTGCAGGGCGCCGGCCGCGCGCCCGTAGAACACCCCCTTGACCCACAGGCCGCCGCGCGTCTGCAGCCGCAGCAACGGTGCGCCCTGCGCCACCTGTTCGCCGTCGACGGCGAAGGTCTCGACCACGGTCCCGGCGCGCGGCGCGCGGATCACGGCCCCCGACTCGAGGTAGCGCAGGCGCGCGACGGCCGCGTCGAGGCGCTGGCGCGCGTCCGTGACCTGCGCGCGTGCGGCGTCGAGTTCGTTGCGGCTGCTCAACGCCGGATAGGTGGCGCGCACCGAGGCCAGGCGCCGGCGGTCGAGCTTGAGTTCCGCGCGCGCCCGCGCCACCGCGGCGCGCGCGCTGGCGAAGCCGGGCCCGGCGATGCGCGCCAGGATCTCGCCGGCGCGCACCCGTGCACCCGGCACCACCCGGAAGTCCTTGAGCGTACCGTCGAGGAGGGCGTGCACCGTGAGCGTGCCGATCGGCTCGATCCGGGCGTAGCCGCGGTAGCGGACCGGCAGCTCCTGCGTACGCACCTGCGCGACGCCGCCCGCCTTACCGGTGTCCGCCGCCGCCACGGCGACCGCCGCCAGCACGCCGCACAGCGCCCCGGCGAACACCCGCCCTACTCTGCGCATCACCGCTCTCCCCCGGGCAGCCGGCCCGCCAACAGATCGATCCGCGCCTGCGCGAGGCGCACCCGCTCCGCCGCCCGCAGCGCGGCGAGACGGCTGTCGAGCCAGTCCTGCTGCGCCAGGAACAACGCGAGACTCCCGAGGCGCCCGGCGCGGTAGCCCGCCTCGCTGTCGTGCCAGATCTCCTCCTTCGTGCGGCTGAGCGCGGCGGCGGCGCGGTACGCCGCCAGCGCCGCGCGCGCCTGCGACCACGCCGCCGCGACCGCCTCGCGTACCTGCAGCCGCGCCGCGCGGTAACGGTTGCGCGCCGCGCGGCGCTCGACGCGCGCCTGATCCTCGCGCGCCCGCAGCGTCCCGCCGGCGAAGATCGGCATCGACAGCTCCAGCCCGGCGCTCCAGCCGAGGTTCGCGCCGCTCGGGCGGTGCAGCGTGTCCCAGCCGTAGGCGGCCAGCAGGCCGAGGTGCGGGAGACGTTCGCCGCGCGCCTGGCGCACCAGCGCCTCCCGGCGGCGCTCGCGGCTCTTCGCCATCAGCACCAGCGGCTGCCCGCTCAGGGCCGCCGCCTCGATCCGCTGCCGCCCCGGCAGCACCAGTCGCGCGGAGGGCATCCGGGCCGCGGCCAGCGGCGGCAGCGGATCGAGGCCGGTCATCAGCGCCAGCAGGCGCCGCGCCCCGCTCGCGCGGGCCCGGATCTGCTCCAGTTCGCCCTGCGCGGCCCGCAGCGCCGCCTGCGCCCGCAGCAGGTCGATGCGCGCGCGATTGCCGGCGGCGAGCGCCCGCCGCGTCGCCGCCACCATACGCCGGTTGATGGCCACGGCGTTGGACCACACCCGTTGCGCCGCCTGCGCCACCTGCAGATCGTAGTAGACACGGGTGACCGCGGCCGCCGTCTCCAGCCGCCCGCGCAGCAGGCGGTAGCGCGCGAAGGCGGCCTGTGCGCGCGCGGCGTCGACGGCCGCACTCGCCGCCGGGTCGAACAGGCGTTGGCGCAGCACCAGCAGGGTACTGAACTCGCGCGGCCCGTTCGCGGCCGCGAAGTCCGGCGTCCCGTTGTCGGTGCTCGAATAGACGTCGCCGGCCTTGAGGGAGAGCTGCGGAAACAAGGTCCCGCGGCGCGCACGCACGCCGAGTTCACCCGCGCGGGCGAGGTCGGCCTGCGCCCGCAGGGCCGGCTGATGCGCCAGCGCGAGGCGCAGGGCGCGGCCGAGGTCGAGTGGCGCGGCGGCGCGCGGCGCGGCGACGGCGGCGCCCCCCGCGAGCACGAGCCCGATCAGGGCGAGGGACCGCGCACGTCGCAGCGCGCGGCACCGTCGCCTCACTGTGCAATCCCCATCCGCGATCCCCCGCGCGGACGGCGCCCGCGCCTCCGTGTGTCGGACCGCGGCGCCCGTCACGGGTTCACCGCCTCCGGCCCCGCGGCCGCCGGCCAGCGCACCCGCACGGTCAGCCCGCCCCCCGGTGTGTCCGCGAGCGTCACCGCCGCGCCGTGGCGGTCGGCCACCGCGCGCACGATCGCCAGCCCCAGGCCGGTGCCCGCCCCGCCGGCGTCGCGCCGCCGGTAGAAGCGCTCGAAGACCCGCGAACGTTCCTGCTCCGGGATCCCGGGGCCGTCGTCGGCGACGCTCAGCCACGGCCCCTGCGCGTCGGCCCCGGTGGCGAGATCCACGCGCCCGCCGGCCGGAGTGTAACGGATCGCGTTCTCCACGAGGTTGGCGATCAGGGTGTCGAGCGCCGCGGCGTCGCCGTGCACGGTGACCCCGGGCGCCTCGGCGGCGATGCCGAGGTCCACGCCCTTGGCCTCGGCGATCGGCAGGTGGCGGGCGGCGACGGTGCGTACCAGCCCGGCCAGGTCCACCGGCGCGAAGGCCCGCCCCGCCTCGCCCGGGTCGCTGCGCGCGAGCGTGAGCAACTGCTCGACGACGCGCGTGGCGCGGTGCAGACCGGCCTCGAGGTCGCGCAGGGCCTCACGCCGCTCGGCCTCGTCCCGCGCCCGCCCCGCGAGCTGCGCCTGCAGCGTGACCGCCGCGAGCGGGGTGCGCAGTTCGTGGGCGGCGTCGGCCACGAACGCGCGCTGCGACTCGAGCGCCGAGCCCAGACGCCCGAGCAGGCCGTTCAGCGAGTGCACGAGCGGCAGCACCTCCCGCGGGACGCCGTCCGCCGACAGCGGCCGCAGGTCGCCGGCGTCGCGCCGGCTCACGGAGGCGGCGAAGGCGGCGAGCGGCACGAGGCCGCGTCCGACCACGCCCCATACCAGCAGCCCCATCACCGGCAGCAGCACGAGAAACGGCGAGGTCACGCGCAAGGCCGCGTGTGCGGCCGCCTCGTCGCGCTCGTCGAGGTCCTGTGCCACCTCGATGACGCGGCCGCGATGCGTCGTGGCGTAGCTGCGCCAGGCGTCGTCGCCCACGAACAGGCGCCCGTAGCCCATGTGCGGCGGCGGCCCCAGACCGCTGTCCGGCGCGGACGAGTACACACGCCGCCCGTCCGGCGTGAAGACCTGGACCACGATGTCGGTGTCCTCGTGGCGCTCGTCGGCGCCCGTGTCGGGCACGCCGACGAAGTCCCCGTCGCGCAGCGACACCGCGAGCTCGCGCAGTTGATAGTCGAAGCGCGCATTGGCCTCCTCGCGGGCGACCCGATAGGTCGCGTAGGCCCCGGCGAGCAGCGCCAGCGACATCGCCGCGAGCAGCGCGACGAGCAGCCGGCTGCGGATCGAGTTCACGTCCGCTCCGGGATCAGCCAGCCGACCCCGCGCAAGTTGCGGATCCACTGCGACCCGAGCTTGCGCCGCAGCGCGTGGATGTGCACCTCGACCGCGTTGCTCTCCACCTCGCGCCCCCAGCCGTAGAGGCGGTCTTCGAGTTCGGCGCGCGAGACCGGCCGCCCGGGATGCTCCATCAGGATGCGCAGCAAGGCGAATTCCCGCGCCGACAACGCCACCGGCGCGCCCGCCAGGCGCACCTCGTGCGCCGCCGGATCGAGGGCGAGGTCCCCGATCTCGAGGAGCGGTTCGGCGCGCCCGCCCTTGCGCCGCAGCAGTGCGCGCACGCGCGCGGCCAGCTCGTCGAGGTCGAAGGGCTTCACCAGGTAATCGTCGGCGCCCGCGTCGAGCCCCCGTACCCGGTCGCTGACCGCGTCGCGCGCGGTGACGACCAGGACGGGCACGGCGTCGCGGCGCCGGCGCAGCTCCGCGAGCACCTCGAGCCCGCCGCGGCGCGGCAGGCCCAGATCCAGGATCACCAGATCGTAGGCCACATCGCGCAGGGCGCGCGCGGCCGAAACCCCGTCCTGTACCCAGTCCGGCGCGTAGCCCTCGCCCTCGAGGCCGCGGCGCACCGCCGCGCCGATCATCTCGTCGTCCTCTACGATCAGCACCCGCATCGCGGCATCCGCCTCCCCCGCGAGACGCCGCCGCCGGTACGGGCCCGTACCGGCGGCGACCCTGTCACCTCCCGCCCTCAGTCGGCATGCGCGCCTTCGACGCTGTTCTCCAGTACGCGGCCGGTGCGGGCATCGACGCCCACCTCATGCGTCACGCCGTCGCGGCGCACGTCGAAAGAATAACGCAGGCCGCTGCCGCCCTTCTCGTGCTCGAGTTCGGCGTCCGTGATCTTGCCCGGAAAGGCCTTGAGGGCGATGGCCCGGGCCTGTTCGGGCGTGACGCGCGCGCCCTCGTGGGCATGTTCGCCCGCCGACGCGGCCGTCCACGCACCGCCCAGCGCCAGCACCGCGCCCATCACTCCCGCCGCGGCGAGCCGCATACCGAATCCGCTTCGCTTCGATCCGTTCATTTCGAAACCTCCGTTGAATGCGATTCCGTCGAGTTGCCGGGCGTTCGCCCGACCGTCGGGAGACAGCATAGAGGCCCCGAATTAAGCCACCCTTAACCGCAATGGCACTTACCTAAGCTCCGGTCGCCCCAAGCCGAGTGGACTTGAGCCACGGAACCCACGGAACGCACGGAAAGCTTGTGTATTCGCCGGTGGATTCCCTCGGGAGGCAGCATAGAGACCCCGAATTAAGCCACCCTTTACCGCAATGGCTCCTACCTGAGCTCCGGCCTCCCCATACCGTGTGGAGTTGAGCCACGGAACCCACGGAACGCACGGAAAGCTCGTGTATTTGCCGGTGGATTCCGTGGGTTCCGTGGGTTCCGTGGGTTCCGTGGCCATTCTCTTACCATGCGGGGACTAAGCAGGCGCCATTTCCCTCAACCGCGCCCCGGGACCGATCGATGGGCACCGTAGATCTCCCCATCACGCGCGGATTCAGTCCCGCCGCAGCCGCGACCAGAGAAAGCGCACCGCCGTCCCGCCCTGCGCGGGAGGCAGGGCAAGGAGTTCGTCCAGCAGGCGCGCATCGACGGCGCAGGCGCGGGCGCGATCGATCGCGGGCAGGTGGGGCAGGCGCAGGAACGCCGCATCGGCCCCGAAACGGCGGCGCAGCCGCGCGTCGACCGATGCCAGCACCACGCCCGCGGCGGACCGCGTCGGGACCGCCTGCGGCGCGCGTGCGGCCGCCGCGAGCACGCCCGTCACCGCCGCGAAGTCGCGCCCGCGCAGCGGCGCCGGGATCGCCGCGGATCCGCCCGCCGGCGCCGCCGCGCGGTCCAGGATGCGGTAACAATCACCCGCCGCGGACGCGGGCAGGGCGCGCAGCGCCGCCCGCAGCACCCCGACGTAGGCCATCGCGGCGCGGTTCGAGGTCTGCGGCAGGCGCCGCTGCGCGATCGGGGCGAGGTGTCGGCGCACCAGCTCGCCCACCGCGCGCGCGTCCACCGCCCGGTCGAGGGCGCCCCGGACGTAGCGCAGCGTGGCGGCGTAGAGGGCGGGATCGGCCGCCTCGAGCGGCGCGAGTTCCGGCAGCGACTCGGCCTCGCGCACGTTGGTCCAGGCGTTGAGCCGCGGAAACACGAAGGCGCGGCCGAGCCCTTGAAAGACGATGAACGAGACCAGCAGCACCACCGTGAAGGCGCCGCGCCGACGCGCGCGGTCGCGGACCAGCAAGACCGCGGTGCCGAGCGCGAGCAACCCGGACAACAGCGCCAGCGAGGTGTCGGCCCAGTTCACGACCGCGCCGCGGCCGTGAGGCGGGGAGATGCGCGGGTCAGAAGATCCACGCGGTGGCCGCCAGGCCCACGCCCGCGGCGGCGGCGAGACCGGCCGCGGCGAACAACCAGCGCTTGCGCGTCAGCGCGGTGATCGAGGCCAGGGAGATCGCGATCTGGATGAAACCGATCGACTGCTCGAAGCGGTGCAGCGGGCGCTGCAGGCGCTGACTGCGCCGGTCGGCCTGCAGCGACTTCGCCTCGAGTTCCTCGGCGCGCCGGCGGATCTCGGCCTTCTGCGTCGCATACTTCTCGACCAGCGCGCGATAGTGCGCGCGGCGTGCCGGCGCCGCCAGATCCGCCGCCAGCTCCATCAGGTGCTGCTTGGTGCTCTTGGCCTGATAGAAGTTCCACTGATCCGACGCCTTGGCCGCCTCCAGCACCGCCTCGTTCTTCACCAGCATGGTCTCGTTTTGGGTCGCGCTGACGTGGTAGCTGACGACCGCGCCGATCGTGGCCAGTACGGCCGTGAACATGGCCACGTACTGCGCCAGTCCCGGCCCCTCGTGCTGCGCCATGTGCTCGACGGCGTGATCGTGCGCCGCATGGACGTGAAAGGCCTCGCCGGACATACCCCCTCCCCGAAAACCGATCGAAACCCATATTCTCCGATCGAAACGCGTGTTGCGCCAGCCGCGGCGGGACGCCGCCGGTCACGACCCGGGCTTCGGGTCGGCCGCCGCCGCCCCCGAATTGAAGCGATCCGCGAGAAACTGCTGGATCTGCGCCAGCGCCTGATCCTGGGCCACGAGGTGATCGAGCACCGCGCGGATCTCCTCCTCGGACTTGATGTTCACCTGATAGTCGTTCTGGGCGTCGAGCCGGTCCCGCTCGGCCTGCCGGTTCTGGCTCATCATGATGATCGGCGCGGCGTAGGCCGCCTGCAGGGAGAGCATCAGGTTCATCAGGATGAACGGATACGGGTCCCAGTGCCTGACGTAGGCGGTGACGTTGAGGACCACCCAAACGGTGAGGAGGACGGTCTGGACGATGATGAACGGCCACGACCCCATGGTCGCGGCGACCCGGTCCGCGGTGCGCTGCCCGAATGTCAGGCGCTCCTCCAGCACCTCGTTGACGTTGCGCACCTTCGGGTGCCGGTGCCGATAGGGCATGGGGAACTTGACGAACTTCATGGCTCTCTCTCCCGCTAGGGTCCTCGGATGGCGTACAGCGGACCGGTCCCCTGCGGGCTGGTGCGCCCGCTCATGAGGATCGCGATGGACCGCCCGTAGAAATACGGCATCCCGAGATCGACGTAGCCGCTCGGACCGGCCGCGGTCCCGGGATCCACGATGTCGTCGATCGCCATGAAGCTCGCATCGATCTGTTCGCTGTCCATGACCCGGATACCGGTCGCGATCGAGGCGCCGCCGCCGACGTTGGGCCTGAGCGTCACCGGGTAGGTGGTCGCCGCGGCGGGCGCGTAGTCGCCCGAGCGGTTGAGAGGGACGCCCGAGAGGGTCGCGAAGGTACGGTTCGACCCGCTGTCGATGAACGAGGCGCCGTAGGTCTGCCCCTGCAGGACCGCGGTGAAGTTGCCGCCCGCGTCGGCGGCGAGGACGGAATAGCCGGCGATGGCGTTGTCGGCCTGCGTCGCCACCCCGAAGGTCAGCACGCCGGTCGCGGTCGGCGCGCCCGCGTCGGGAACGGGAGGCATCTCCAGGATCACGCCGTTGTTGTCGGTGGCGAACGAGGCGACGGGGTTGGCGACCTGCTCGCTCACCGGTATGTTGCCGGCGGCGCTCGTCAGTTGGGTGCACGAACTCGCCGTGCAACTGTAGTAGACGCCCTGGTCGTGGACGAAGTGCCCCACCCCGAGGATGCCGTTGCCGCCGAGCGCGTCCAGGCTGCCGATGTCCGCACCCGTCCCCGTGCACGAGGGCGAGGGCGCGGACGGAAGTGCGGGATCGGCGATCAACTGGACCGGGACCGGTGCGGTGGTCTGCTCCCCGCCGATCTTCACGGTCGCGCGCGCGACGCTGCCCCACAGGTAACCGCCGAGGAACGTGGCGCATTCGCCCAGGCGCCCGGGCGGCGTGGAGACGGTCATCGGCGCGAGCGTCAACTGGTTCAACGCGCTGCGCAGGATGCGCAGGCCGTAGGACCCGGTGTCGACCACGACGTGATCGACGGCCTGGCAGTTTCCCGCCGCGTCGCAGACCGTCACCGTCACGTAGGGGATGTTGATGGTGCGTTTGTTGGCGATAGCCGGTTCCTGCATCACCGACACCGGGACCTGATTGGCGGCCGTCGCGACGGCCGGCGGCGCGTTCGCCGCGGGCGGCGAACCCCCGCCGCCGCAGGCGGCGAGCGCAAGCGCGAGCGCACCGGCGGCGAGGCGGCACGCGGAACGCACCGTCACGGCTGCACGCCGAGGCCCTGCAGGTTCACGCCCGGAGGGACGAGATCGGGGGCGTAGGCCGAGCCGTGGAAGGCGCGCATGTGTCCGCCGGCATGCACGACGAGCGCACGGGTCTTCAGGCGCACCGGGTTTCCGGGCCCGGCGCCGCGCCGCGCGCGCAGGGCTTCGAGGTAGCGCGGGAAGTAGGCCCCCAGCAGCCGCGAGAGATCGGGCATCCGCGGACCCGACCAGCGCAGGGCGAAGACCACCCCGCCGGAAGAGAACTCGTGGACGGTGACGCCCGTCCCGGTCACCACCACCTGCTCGCGCACGGCAACGCCCGTGGCGCTGCGCAGCCGGTTGGCCTCGATCACCGGCGCACCGTCCTGCGGGACCGCGGAGGCCGCGCCCCCGAGCGCCGCGCCCGCCGGCCGCGCGACCAGCAGCAGGACGACGACCAGGACCGGGTGGAGGTAGCGCATGGGCCGCACCGGCGGGCGCGCCGACGCGACGGCGCGCGCATCGTATCGATGACGCAGACGGGAAGGGCCATTCTAGCCCCGCCGCGCGGGCCCGCGCCAGCATCACGGCGGCCCCGACCGGCGCGGCCGGGCGCCTGCCGACCGCGACGGGGACGCCCCGCCGGCACCGCCGGTCGCGGTTGACTTGCGTCAAAAAAGCCGTTTACCCTGCGAAGGCGTTTCCACTACGAGAATACGCCGCGACCGCGGCCTACCAGGGAGGTCTCTTCATGAGAAACCGCACCATGCTCGTCGCGCTGCTGGCGCTGGCACCGTTGGCAACCGCGCACGCCGATCCGGACGCGGGCTGCGGCGCCGGCACCAAGATCTGGGCCGGGAACAGCGGCACCCCGTACAAGCTGATGGCGGCCACCACCAACGGCTCGTTCGGCAACCAGACCTTCGGCATCAGCTCCGGAACCCTGGGCTGCAGTCAGGGCGGGGTGGTCACCGCCTCGGCACGCATCCCGATGTTCGCGAAATCCAACCTCGACCGGCTCGCCGCGGACATGGCCGCGGGTCACGGCGCCGCGCTGACCGCCTTCGCCTCGCTCTACGGCGTCCGTCCGGCGGACCGTGCGGCCTTCTATGCGCTCACGCAGAAGAACTACGCGCGGCTGTTCCCGACCGGGACCACGACCTCCAATGAGATGGTCTCCACCCTGAACACCCTGTTGAAGTCCGACGCGCACCTGGCGCGTTACGCGGTCTGACGGACACCGCGGGTCACGGGGCGGCGGCGTCGCGCGCCGCCGCCCTTTTCTTTTGGGGCGCGTGCTGCGCCGGCATCCTCGCCGCTGCCGCGTCGCCCGCCATCGCCTCCGCGCAACCGGCCGTCGGTACGGCGGCGACCTATCTGCGCACCCTGCAGCATCGTGCCGAAGCCGCCGGGCTCGCGCGCCGGCCCGAGTGGCTGCGCCTGCTGCACGTCGAGCCGCGCACCTTCGGCGGCGTCGAGAGCCAGATATCGGACCCGATATTCTTTCTGGCCCGGAACGGGCGGCGCGATCCGCAGGCGGAGCTGAACGCCACGCTCGCGGCCTTCTTCGGCCACGCCCCGGTGGCCGGCGAGCCCGTGGCCTGCCGCTTCTACGCCCGTTACCGCTGGCTCGACTCGCAACTGCGTTTCGATCCCCGCCGGCTGCCGCCCCCTTCCTGTCCGCGTCTCGAGAAGTGGCTGCGCGGACTCGACGCCGGGCGTATCTACATCGTCTTCGCATCCAACGACCTCGACAGCCCGGCGTCGATGTTCGGGCATACCCTGTTGCGGGTGGACCAGCGCACCGAGCTGCCCGGCGAGCGCTATCTCGCCTATGCCGTCAACTACGCGGCCGAGACCGGAAACGCCGGGGCGATGAGCTACGCGCTGCGCGGCCTGACCGGAAACTTCATGGGCTACTACTCGGTGATGCCCTACTACGACAAGATCCGCCAATACGAGGGATTCGAACATCGCGACCTGTGGGAGTACCCCCTCGAGCTCGACGCGCGCCAGAAACGCATGCTGCTCTGGCACCTGTGGGAACTGCGCGGCGTCGGCAGCCCCTACTATTTCTTCGCGCGCAACTGCTCCTACGAGCTGTTGACGCTGCTGGCCGTCACCGTACCGAAGATCGACCTGACCGGGCGCTTCGACCGCGGCGTCCCCTACGCCATCCCCATCGACACCGTGCGCCGCCTGCGCGCGGCGGGGCTGCTGGGCGAACCGCTCTACGAGCCCTCCGCCGCGCGGCGCCTGCGCTGGCGGTACGCGCAACTCGACGCACCCGGGCGCGCCTGGGTGCAGGCGTACGTGAACGGGCGCGCCGGGCTGCCGCCGCCCGGAGACCCCGCGCAACAGGCCGGGGAACTCGAGATCGCGCACGAGGCGCTCTACTACCGCTTCCAGGACGGCAGCCTCAAACGCTCGGTCGGGCTCGCGCGCGACCGGGCGGCCCTGCTCGCCCGCAGCCGCATCGCCCAGCGTGCCGACTTCCGCCCGCTCCCGCGCCCGCACCGGTCGCCGGACCATGGCCACGCCAGCGGGCGCCTGAGTCTGGGCCTGCGCGAGAGCACCGGGACCGCCGCCGCGCTGCTGCGCTGGCGGCCCGCCTACCACGACCGCCTCGACCCGCCCGGCGGCTACCTCAAGGGCAGCGAGATCGAGTTCCTCAACCTCGGCCTGCTGGTACGCCCGCACCAGGTGACGCTGGCCGACGCGCGGGTACTGAGCGTGCAGCAGCTCGGCATGCGCGAGGGCCTGTTCCACCCGTGGTCATGGCGGATCGCCACCGGCGTGCGCCGCTACGGCCTGGACGGTTACCGCGCCGACCCGCGCGGCGATCTCGGCGGCTACCTTCAGGGCGGACCGGGCATGGCCTGGCCACTCGGCGACCGCGTGCAGGCCTACGCCTTCGCGCTCGCCGCGCTCGACGTCAACGGTTCCGTCGCACACGACTACGCCCTCGCCGGCGGGGCCCAGGCCGGGGTCGCGGCCCAGGGACCGCACGGCGTGACCGCCGAGTTCTCGGCCCGATGGCTGGGCCGCATGCTCGGCGGCGCGATCCCGGATTGGCGCCTGCGCGCGGGCGCCCAGTTCCCGCTGGGGGCGGAGAACGGCATCCGCCTCCTCCTCACCTACGGCCACCAGCGCCGCGATCTGACCGCAGTGGAGGTGGCGTGGGAACATTACTTCTAAGCGCCCGCCGGGGAACGATTTGCCCTGGTCTTTCAGCGGCTGCCCACGATGGTACGGCCGACGTCCCCTCGCTTTGAGTAGCGGGTCGGTTTAGAGTCCAGGTTCACTTTAACTGCTTTGCGTAGGCAGCGGGCGTCAGTCCGTCCAATGCCTTTTCGGTCGCTGCTCGTTGTACTCGCGCCGCCAGCGTTCGATCTCGGCTCGTGCGTGCAACAGGCTGGGAAACCAGTGCTCGTTGAGGCATTCGTCGCGCAGACGGCCGTTGAACGATTCGATGTACGCGTTCTGGTTTGGCTTGTCCGGCTCGATCAGACGCAGCTGCACGCCGCGCTCGTGCGCCCACGCTACCATCGCCTTGCCGCACAATTCCTTCCCGTTGTCGCTGCGAATCACTTTGGGCAAACCCCGACTGAGCGCCAGGCGATCCATCACCCGTGTGACTCCGATGCCGGAGATCGCCCGCTCGACCTTGATGACGACCGCCTCGTGGGTGGCATCATCGACGACAGTAAGGCACTTGAGCACATGTCCGTCGGCCGTGCGGTCGAACACGAAGTCCATCGACCAGACCTCATTGGCCGCCGTCGGCCGTTGTAGCGGCTGGCGCTCTCCTGGCGCCACCTTCTTACGCTTGCGCCGCCGCACCTGCAGATGCTCGCCCTGATACAGCCGTTCCACCCGCTTGTGGTTCACGAGGTGTCCCTCCTGGCGGAGTTTGAGGTAGATCATGCCCACGCCGTAGCGCTTGTGGCGCTGTGCCAGGGCGAGGATCCGCTTGCGTAGCGCAACATTGCGATCCGGGCGGGGATATAGCGCAGGGCACTGGCACTCATGCCCACTACGGCCAGCGCACGCCGCTCGCTCAGTCCCTGGGCTGTCATCTGGCGCACCAGCCGGCGTCGGGCCGGTGCGCTTACCACTTTTTTCGCAGCGCTCCCTTGATGACCTCGTTCTCCAGCATCTGCTCGGCCAGGAGCTTCTTCAGCTGGCCATTCTCTGTCTCCAGCTCCTTCAGGCGCTTGGCGTCCGGCACGCTCATGCCGCCGAACTTGCTGCGCCACAGGTAGTAGGAGGCTTCGCTGAAACCATGCTTGCGGCACAGAGAGATGGACCCCTCTGATCGAGCAGCAATTGGACGCAGATAAGTGCTTCCTCCATTATGAGCAATAGGCTCTGGAGAGAAGCGATGAAACGGAAAAGACGCACCCATTCGCCTGAGTTTAAAGCCAAGGTTGCCCTGGCGGCGATCCAGGGGGACCTGACCATGGCCGAGCTGGTCAAGAAGTTCGATGTTCATGCCAATCAGATTGGCGAGTGGAAGAAGCAGTTGCTGAGCAATGCCCCGGATGTCTTCGGCAAAGGGGCGAAGAAGGCAGAGGACGCCGCTGAGACGATCCAGGAACTGCATGCCAAGATCGGTCAGCTGACCATGGAGAATGATTTTTTAGGACGCGGGCTCGAACGGATTCACGGGCCCAGAGGAAAGAAATGGTAGACCGGAAGGATCCGCTGCCGGTGACCCGCCAGTGCGCGTTGCTGGACCTACCCCGCTCGACGTTCTATCACGTGCCCAAGCCGGTCTCCCACGAGGAGCTGGCCCTGATGGCGCTGATCGACCGCTGTCACCTGAAACACCCCTTCTATGGCAGTCGTCGTATCCGCGACTGGCTGGAGGACCAGGGGCACCGGGTGAATCGAAAGAAGGTCCAGCGCCTGATGCGGACGATGGATCTGGTGGCGCAGTATCCAAAGCGCAACCTCAGTCTGGCGAACCAAGCCCATAAGGTGTATCCGTATCTGCTGCGAGGGATGGTCATTGACCGCCCGAACCAGCTCTGGGCCACGGATATAACGTATATCCCGATGGCTCGGGGCTTTGTGTACCTGATTGCGATCATGGACTGGCACTCGCGCAAGGTGTTGTCATGGCGCGTATCCAACACGCTCGACACCCGCTTCTGCGTCGACGCGCTGGAGGAGGCCATCGAGGTCTATGGCGCCCCGGAGATCTTCAACACCGACCAGGGCAGCCAGTTCACCAGCGAGGAGTTCACCGGGGTCCTCAAGCGGCACGATATCCGCATCAGCATGGATGGCAAAGGGCGGTGGATCGATAACGTCTTTGTGGAGCGCCTGTGGCGCAGCGTGAAGTACGAGGAGGTGTATCTGAAGGCCTATGACAGCATCGCCGCTGCCCGGGTATCACTGGGCCGGTATTTCGACTTTTACAATGCCGAAAGACGGCATCAATCGCTTGACCGGCGCACGCCAGACAACGTTTACTACGAACCTGCTGCCAGGATGGCAGCCTGACCCGGGATGCACTTATCGCGCTGCCCAATATTTGGGGTCCACTTCTCAGATCCTTGACCGGCATGCCGGCTTCTGCCTCACGCAGGAACCCGATGATCTTCTCTTCGGAAAAGCGTTTCTTCACGTCCAATCTCCTTGGTTAGGGCGATTGGACCCCAAATCGCCGTGCTACTCAATATCGGGGGGACGTCGCTTGCGGCGTAACGTGCGGCAATGTGCCTTTTGAATTAGAGAAGTGCTCAATTACCACGTCGTCTTTTTTGTTCGTTCTAGGGTCTCGGGAGATAAGCTTTGTTGAATCTTTGGGGTCAGTTTTCAGACCAAGAAAATCCAATAGTGCGCGGCAATGAATGAGCCCCGATTCCAAGACAGGATTGGTGTATGCATTTGAGTTACCAGTGCTCCTGAGCTTTTCGTCAAAGTAGATCTTCATGGGCTTTGGCGCATCCCATGAGATTCGAAGGCGGGCGACCAAGTTTGTTGAATCTACGGCCTGTAGACGATATGGAATGACCCGATTGATGATGTCGTCGCGACTAAACATCTTTGACCGCTAACGACCCGCGTAACTGGCTGGCTTTGAAGCGTAGCCGAAAAGCCAGTCCATGTTGACGCGATTGTTATGCATTACTTGGGGCCTTTCTTTTTGTTTATTTTTTTGGCGAGAAATTTTACCTTTTTACGCTTATTGGTTAAAACTTCCGCTAACAACTCCTCCATCAACTCGTATGCATCTAATACATCGTCAGGACTAACCTCGCGTTGACTATGGCTGCCAGCATTACCAAGCCACTTAATTGCGAACAATATATCTTTGACATGCTCATATTTCCTTGGAAGCAATTCTATCCGCTTGTGTAGTGCCAGGTAACTACGACGCCCGCCAGATGTGATATACCTTTTTATCTTTAGATGCGTTAATAAATTCTCTAATGCAATCCTTGTGTGATTAGCAGAAGAGGATGGATCGCAAAAAAATAGCGCGAAGGATTTCTCAATTTCCTCGGAAACGCTTTCAGGCGTTTCTTTCGGTAGAGAAAATAATTTTAAATGAGGGTTGAAGTAACGCGGAACAAAATAATCATCCCAATCAATGTCTGGATTTCCTTCTTCATCATAACTCCCATATTCGGAAACAAATCCTACACCTGAGCTTGAAATAACGTCCTTACATTCAGAATTCGTGCACTCAAACAGGCAACCATACACATACTCAATCCAGTCTGGATCCCACGCCTCATGAGGATGCGCTCTTTCAGAGGACCTTGTTTCCTTAAAATGAAACGAGTCTTTTTTTACTTTAAGCAGCCCTTTGCTGCATGTTGGGCATGGATACTTCGTCAGCGCCTGCCTTCTAAAGGGAAGCTTGAATGCCTTCCTATCCATCGCGATTTCTCATGATTTTATGCATAACTACAATTAGGCAGCACCATCAACATCTACAGCCCTCTGAACGCCCCGACGCCCGGCATCAACGAACTGATCTAAGGCAAAGTACTTGACCACCTGTCTGAGCGGGAAACGCGCAGACAACCTTTGTGCGATTGCTACAGCGTCAGGATTCACGACAACTACGGCTGGGGGCGCGTCACGACCCGACAGCGCGGTTCGCAGGACTGACGAGAAGTAAAGGTCTGCAACCGGGAATGAGTACCCGATGAACACCAAGGTCTTGGCTGCCCGCATCTCCCGCTCCATTTCTGTCCAGACTGTTCGCACTTCTTCCGCATCATCGAGGTAGCCCGTCGCCCCATTCGCAGAACCGGCCGACTGAATGAACTTCAGGTGAGTCGGCGCCACGATGATGGGCGTACTCGCGCTGGTCACGCGCTTGATTATCCCATTCCTCCGCTCCCAGTTGATCGAGCCGTGTGGCTTCAGGACGCGAAGCCTGTTTGTCGAATCCTCGATGCCCGAATAGGCCCACTCAACCGCGCCCGGGAGAGAGCTCTCGAACACCGTGTCGTAATTGAACGACACGATGGCGTCTCGCGCCCTGATATGACTCTCATGAAACCCGCGCACCACTTGCCGAGTGCGCCTATTCGGCTGGAATCGTGAAAACACCTTGCCCACTTGGCTCACGAGCGCACGCCAGATCCTGTCGGCGTACTGCTTCAGCTGCACACTGCTGGATGGAGCCTTGCTGCGTTCGCTCAAGAATGTGAAGACTTCCTCAACGTCGATCGCCTTCAGCATTGCTCGACGCTTGGCTGGCGATGCCCGCGCGGGCACGCGCGCATAGCCCAGAAAGTAGCGGAAGAGGAAGCTCTCGATGTCTCTGCGCGCTTCGCTCGCGCCGGCCAGCCTAAGAAACGCGTCCCAGAACTCAGCCTGTGTGGGAATAGACAGACGCCCGCCTCCCTGCTGCCGCACGAAAGCACCGGCAGCCCTAGGCGCGCCTGCCCCAATGAAGTATAGGATCTTCCGCCCTTGAGCCATTCACGTACTCTCGTGCTGCCTAACGCATTTTTGAGCCGCGCCGGGCACAGACAGAACCGCGAAGCGCCGCCATCGGGTCACGGCGTCGGCTCGAAAAAATTGTTAGGCTCATCGCTTCTTATCCGGTTTCCAATAATACTCGTGGCCAATAGGTGCGAGCGGTTTAATTGGCCGAATTGGTTGGATTGGCATGATAGGTTTTATCGGTTTTATGCTCGGTATTTTGGGAATCTTCCTGATGCCACTAGGCTTCTTTCTTAGGTGCGAGGCCATTTGATTGCCCCTTAGTAACAGACTTCTTTCCACTCATATCTTCTTGTGCGCTCGTTATAGATTTGTTTTTGTACGCAGTTCGTCGTACCCACCGGCGGCACGCGTGGCCGTTGAATTGGCTCAACGGAGGGAGACACGATTGGGCAAACTCGAGATGAACAGATTGGCTCGATGTCCAAAGTACTAGAGCAAACCGCCCGTACCTCTCCGTTTATGCGTAACCGGTCAATCCACACCGTTCTTCCCGAGGTAATCCGTCTGTCATAACCTGCTCCTGCATTCACCGGCGGGAGCACGATATGAGCAAGCGACGCG
>JALUXX010000002.1 GCA_027013145.1 Gammaproteobacteria bacterium
GCCGAGCTGGAACAGCACGGTGATCACGAGAAGCCAATGCAGGATGCGGGTGTTCGTGTCCCATGCCGTATCGTCCCGCCGGGCGCCTGTCGGCGATTCCATCGTCCTCTCCTTGAATGGCACGTCACTGTCGCCCCGATTCGACATCGGGGTGGCGCGGAAGTTTCGGTACCCGCGGGGTCGCCGGTCGGGGGCGGTCGTTGGTTCAGCTCCTTCGGGGCCCTGCCGCGGGGGCCAGGAACACCGCGCCCGCGTAGTGGTCACAATGCCGATGCCGCCGTCCCCCGACCGGCGGCGCGGACGGGAGGGTCGAGCGATGACCGTGAGGGATGGAGCGGTGCCCACGGCCGCCGGTACCCGGGTCCCGGATCGGGAGGCCTTCCGGGTTCTGGATGTCGTCTTCGGTCTGGTCTGGGTCTTCAACGCCGTCTATCAACTCCGTCCGGCCTATCGGAACGGCCTGTTCCTGGAATCGATCGCGGCGCGACCCGGTCAGGCCTCCGGTTACGTCGCCTTTACCCACCAGATCATGCGCTGGGTCGAGGCGCTCGGGGCGGGGCGGGTGGCGCTCGCCTGCACGGCGACCGCCGCGCTGCTCGCACTCGCGCTGCTGAGCGGCCGCGCGCTGCGCGCGGCGGCGTGGGTCGGCACCGTCTACTGTCTCGTCCTTTGGACGGTTGTCGGCCACCTGGGCGGGCCGTATACGCGCGGTGCGACCGACCCCGGAACCCTCATCGTCTACGCGCTGGTCTTCGTTTTCATCCTGCTCACCCTCGACGGCCCGCGCCGTGACCGGCCCGCGCCGGAGGCCACCGAGACCGGGCGCCGCGCCCGCTACCGTGCCGCGCGCCTGCTGTTCGGTCTGCTGTGGGCCTTCGACGCCGCCTGGAAGTGGACCCCCTTCTTCCTGCATCACGCCGACAGCTATCTCGTGCAGGCGCAGGCCGGCCAGCCGGAGTGGATCCGCGCCTATATCCAGTTCTTCCTCGACGTGATCCACCGGGTCGGCCCGACCGCCTTCGGCGTCGCCGCGGCGCTCGCCGAGACCGTGATCGCCGCCGGTCTGCTCGCCGGGCGCGGGTTGGGTTTCGTCCTGCCCTTCGGTCTGCTCTACTCGCTCGCCGTCTGGACCACCGCCGAGGGCTGGGGCGGTCCCTACGGCGCCGTCACCGGCGTCGCGGGCGACGTCCTCGGTACCACCATCATCTACGCGCTGCTGTTTCTGTATCTCATGGTGATGTACCGCCGCCGGGCGGGTTTCCCATCCACACCCGATTCGCCGTAGGGCCGCGCTTGCCCGGCCGACGCCATCGACCGGCGCGTTGTCGTTCGGATCGGGCGTCGTCGGCGGGCCAAGGCCCGCCCTACGAGCGCCGTCTGGACCACCGCCGAGGGCTGGGGCGGTCCCTACGGCGCCGTCACCGGCGTCGCGGGCGACGTCCTCGGCACTACCATCATCTACGCGCTGCTGTTTCTGTATCTCATGGTGATGTACCGCCCCCGGCCGTTTCTCCCACACACGCCCGATTCGCTGTAGGGTCGGGCTTGCCCGGCCGACGCCATCGCCCGGCGCGTTGCCGTTCGGATCGGGCGTCGTCGGCGGGCCAAGGCCCGCCCTACGAGCGCCGTCTGGACCACCGCCGAGGGCTGGGGCGGTCCCTACGGCGCCGTCACCGGCGTCGCGGGCGACGTCCTCGGCACCACCATCATCTACGCGCTGCTGTTTCTGTATCTCATGGTGATGTACCGCCGTCGGGCGGGTTTCCCATCCACACCCGATTCGCCGTAGGGCCGGGCTTGCCCGGCCGACGCCATCGATCGACGCGTTGCCGGTCGGATCGGGCGTCGTCGGCGGGGCAAGCCCCGCCCTACGAGGCCTGCCGGCAGTCGACGTGGATCGGTGTGACGTCGTTTGGGTTGGGCGTTGTCGGCGCGCCTCAGCCGGTGTTGCGCATGCCCGCGGCGATGGCGTTGATCGTACGCAGGAGGGGGTCGCGCCACACCTCGCGCTCCTCCTCGGGCAGATCGGGGTTGCGGTAGCGCTCGAGGACGGTCAACTGGATGTGGTTGAGGGGGTCGAGGTAGGGGTTGCGGCGCGTGAGGGAGAGCGCCAGCGGCGGGTTCTCCTCCAGCAGATCGTGGAGCCCGGCGACTTCGAGCACCTCGAGCACGGTACGCTGGTATTCCTCACGGATCCGCCCGTAGATGGCCTGCGCCTGTTCCGGGTGGCGGCTCAGGCGTGTGTATTCAGCGGCGATGGTCATCTCGCCCTTGAACAGCGACATCTGGGTGTTGCTCAGCAGGGCGCGGAAGAACGGCCAGTCGCGGTACATGGCGCGCAGGGTCTCCAAACGGTCGGGGTCGTCGCCGCGCCAGCTCGCCAGCGCCGTGCCGATGCCGTACCACGCGGGCAGCGTATGGCGCGACTGCGCCCATCCGAAGACCCACGGGATCGCGCGTACGGATTCCTTCGATCGGTCCTCGCGCGAGCGGTGCGACGGACGTGAGCCGATGTTGAGCAGGCCGATCTCGCTGACCGGGGTGACCTCATAGAAATAGTCCATGAAGCCCGGCGTCTCGTCGGTGAGTTCGCGGTAGGCACGCTCGCCGAGCCGCGCCAGCTCGGCCATGTGGCGACGATAGTCCTCGCGGTCCTCCGCCGGTGGGCGGATCACGCAGAGGCTCGCTTTGATCAGGCCGGTACAACCCATGCCGAGTTCGTAGGCGGCGGTCTCCGCGTTGCTGTACTTGTAGGAGAGGACCTCCCCCTGTTCGGTGAATTTGATCTGCCCGTGCACCGTACCCGGCGGCTGGGCGAGGATGGACTCGTGGGTAGGTCCCCCGCCGCGGCCGACCGTCCCGCCGCGCCCGTGGAAGAGGCGGCAGCCGACGCCGCGCCGGCCCGTCAGAGCGACGATCTTCTTCTGCGCCTCGTACAGGCTCCACGCCGATGCGAGGATGCCGCCGTCCTTGCACGAGTCCGAATACCCGAGCATCACCTCCTGCACGTTTCCGGAGGCGCGAAGGAGTTCCGCATAGGCGGGGTGATCGAGCAGGGTGGAGAGCACCGAGTCGATGTGCGTGAGGTCCTCGATCGTCTCGAACAGCGGTGCGACCTGGAGGTGGCAATACCATTCGCCTTCCGGCGTTCGGCCCGCCAGCCCCGCGAGTCGGGCGAGGAAAAGGACCTCGAGCACGTGGCTCGCCCGGTGGGTCATGGAGATGACATAGGCGCCGAAGGCCTCGGTGCTCAGTTCGCGGCGTACGCGCGCGATGACGTCACAGACCTCGATCACCACGCGGGTCTCGGGGCTGAGCGCGGCGCGGTCCACCTCCGGCGTCTCCCGCGCGCGCAGCCGCTCGTCGAGGAACGCCAGGCGCGCGTTCTCGTCGAGTGCTTCGTAGTCGACGCCGTCGGGGAGGCGGGAGCAGACCTCGATCACCGCGCGCGTATGCCGCGTGGACTCCTCGCGTACGTCGAGCCGGGTGAGCGTGAAACCGAAGGTCTGGGCGAGGCGCGTGAGGTCCTGGAGTTCGCCGTCGGCGACGTTGCGGTCGCCGTGCCCGATCAGCGATTCGCGGATGAGCTGCAGGTCGGCGAGGAACTCCGCCTCCGAGCGATAGGCCGCGTCCGGGCGTTGCATGGGTTCGCCCGCGAGGTGACGGCGAACCGCCCGCAGCAGCGTGGTGAGGCGGTGGCGCATGAAGTAGAGCTTGCGCCGGTAGGGCTCGTGGCTGAAGCGCGCGGGATTCTCCTCGAGCGCCTCGATACAGGTGCGCTCGTCGCGCTCGAGGCTGTCGAGGAGCGCGGGGCTCGGCTCGCACATGCGGATCGAGTGGGTGAGGATCCGGCTCAGGGCGTTCACCCGGCATACGTATTCGGTGAGGATCTCGCGCGCCTGCAGGTAGAGCGCCAGCTCGGTGGTCTCTGGACTCACGTTGGGGTTGCCGTCGCGGTCGCCCCCGATCCACGAGCCGAAGCGGATGAAGCCGGGGATGCGCAGCGAGCGGGCCGTCTCCTCGCCGTAGATGCGGCGCACGGCCTTGTCGAGAAACCGGTAGGCCAGGGGGACGGCCTCGAACAGCGACTCCTTGAAATAATAGAGCCCGTTGCGGATCTCGTCGCGCACCTGGGGCCGGTGCACGCGCACCTCGTCGGTCTTCCACAGCACCTGGACCTGACCTTCCAGCCGCTCTACGGTCTCGCCACGCTCCTCGCGGGAGATGCCCGGGGTACGCAGTCGTTCGGCGGTCACGAAGATTCGGCGCAGGGCCTCGAGGATGGTGCGGCGCTTGGCCTCGGTCGGGTGCGCCGTGAACACCGGCACATAGGCCAGCCGGTCGAACAGCGACTGCAACTGGTCGGGTTCGATCCCCTCGGCCTTGAGCCAGCGCAGGGTCTCGTCGAAGGAGCCGGTCCACAGCGGCCCGCCCTGCCGGACCTGACGGCGCCTTTCGCGGTGGTGGAAGGCCTCTTCGGCGATATTGACGAGGCTGAAATACGTACTGAAGGCGCGCACCACGTGGGTGGTGACCTCGGGGGTGAGCAGGCGGATGACCCGCATGAGCCGCGCGTGACGGGCCGGATTCGCCTCCTTGCGCAGGCCGATGAAACCCTTGCGCAGGGTCTCGACGGCGGAGAGGACCTTGCCGCCGGCATGCGCCCGCAGCACGTTGCCCAGCAGGTTGCCGAACAGCTTGACCTGGGCGCGCAGCTCTTTGTCCCGCGGTGGCAGCTCCATGGAGGCCGTCTGGTGATGGGCAGTGGATGATCGGAGGCCGGCGCGGCGGACCGCGCGCGCGGCCCCCGGTCCGGATGGGTGCACGCCATTATACCGATCCCGCCCGCCGGCGCGAGCGAGCGGGCCGCACCGTTGCGGGGCGCCGCCGGCGTTGCGGCGCCCGCTGGGCCGGCGTCGGTTCCCCCGGCCCCGTTCTCGGCGGCCGCGCGGCCCCGGTCAGAGGCGCCGGTAGAGGGCGAGGTAGGCCTGCGCGCTGCGCCGCCAGCTGAAGTCCTGGCGCATGGCGTTGCCGATCAGGTCGCGCCAGACCGGCGGGTTCCGGTAGTGTTCGGCGGCCCGCGCGACGGCGGCGACGAGCGGGGCAGGCGCGGCCTCGTCGAACACGAAGCCGGTGGCGGCGCCGGAGCGCAGGGTCTCGGCGTCGGCGTCGACCACGGTGTCGGCCAGCCCGCCGGTGCGGCGCACGATCGGGATCGTGCCGTAGCGCAGGCTGTAGAGCTGGTTGAGCCCGCAGGGCTCGAAGCGCGAGGGCATCAGGAAGGCGTCGCTGCCTGCCTCGACGAGATGGGCCAGGGCCTCGTCGTAGCCGATGTGCACGCCGAGGCGTCCGACCCAGCGGGCGGCGGCGTCCTGCAGCTCGCGTTCCAGGCGCGGGTCCCCGCTGCCGAGAATGACGATCTGCAGGTCTTCCTCCATCAGGGCGGGCAGCGCGTCGATGATCAGGTCGATGCCCTTCTGCTCCACCATGCGGCCCACGTGTCCGAACAACGGGGTGCGCGGCCCCATCGCCAGGTCCATGCGCTTTTGCAGCGCGACTTTGTTCTGCTGTTTGCCCTGCATCGCGCGTGCGGTGTAGCGGTGCGGGATGAGCGTGTCGCGCGCCGGATCCCAGACGCGGTAGTCGACGCCGTTGAGGATGCCTTCGAGACGATCGGCGCGGCTGCGCAGCACCCCGTCCAGGCCGGCGCCGAACTCCGGCGTGCAGATCTCGCGCGCGTAGGTCGGGCTGACGGTGGTGAGCCGGTCGGAGAACACGAGGCCGCCCTTGATGAAGGAGAAGCCGCCGTAGAACTCGAGCGCGTGCATCGACCACAGATCCGCGGGCAGGCGCAAATACTGGAACGTGTCCCAGGTGAACACCCCCTGGTAGGCGAGGTTATGGATCGTGAAGACCGTCGCCGGGCGGCGCGGCTCGCGCATCAGCAGCGGCGGGACCAGGCCGCTCTGCCAGTCGTTGCAATGCACCACGTCCGGCGCCCAGTCGAGGCCGGCGTGATTGGTCGCGACCTGCACGACCGCGCGGCAGTAGGTCGCGAAGCGCAGGGCGTTGTCGTACCACTCCCGCCCCTGAGGGTCGCTGTAGGGGCCGCCCGGCCGGTCGAACAGCGCCGGTACGTCGACGAGATAGACCGGCACGCCGTCGTCGGCCAGCGTCGCCTGGCGCAGGCGCACCGTATCGGGCGCCCCGGGGACCTCGAACTGCGCCGTTACCGCCGCGTCGGGCAGGCGTTCGAGGATGCTGCGGTAGGCCGGCAGGATCAGGCGCACGTCCTGATGCAACCGGCGCAACGCTGCGGGGAGGCTCCCGGCGACGTCGCCGAGCCCGCCCGTCTTGACCAGCGGGTGTGCCTCGCTGGCGGCGAAGAGGATCTTGATCAAGGCCGTATTCCGCTACGCACGGGGAACCCTGGCGGCGACATCCGGTCCACGAAGAAACGGCCAGCGCCTGCGCCCGGGTATACTACAATGCCCCGGTACTCTACCG
Organism: Gammaproteobacteria bacterium; assembly: GCA_027013145.1. Lineage (GTDB taxonomy): Bacteria > Pseudomonadota > Gammaproteobacteria > 21-64-14 > 21-64-14 > BMS3Abin12. Next base: position 6,508 of record JALUXX010000002.1, read on the forward strand.
AAACCGGCGTTCGTGCGCACGGACGCACACGAAAAGGAGTCCGCGCCATGCTCGATCCCTGCACCTTCATCATCTTCGGCGCGACCGGGAACCTCGCCCGGACCAAACTGTTCACCGCGCTCTATCACCTGGAGGCCGCCGGGCGCCTGCCGGACCCGATGGTGATCCTGGGGATCGGGCGCCGTCCCTGGGACGCGGAGCAGTGGCGCGCCCAGGTGGGCGAGGCGCTCTCCGAGCGTGTGCGCGGCGGCCTCGACGAGGAGGCCTTTGCGCGTTTTCGCGAGCGACTGGAGTACTATCAACTCGACCTGAACGACGCCGGCGCCTATGAGGGCCTGCGCGGGGCGCTGGCCGACGGCGGCCGCTTCCCCGACAACCTCGTATTCTACATGGCGATCCGCCCCGCCGAGTTCGGAGTCGTTGCGCGCAACCTCGCGCAGGCGGGCCTGAACCGCGAAGACGGCGGCTGGCGCCGCCTGGTGGTGGAAAAACCCTTCGGCTACGACCTCGAGAGCGCCGAACTGCTCGACGAGCGCCTGCACCGCGACTTCGCCGAGGACCAGATCTATCGCATCGACCACTATCTCGGCAAGGGGACGATCCAGAACGTCCTGGTCTTCCGCTTCGCCAACCTGATGCTCGAACCCCTGTGGAACCGCAACTACATCGATCACGTCCAGATCACCCACTGCGAGGCGCGCGGTCTGGACGGGCGGGCGGAATACTACGACGGCGCCGGCGCGCTGCGCGACATGATCCAAAGCCACCTGTTGCAGATGCTCACGCTGGTGGCGATGGAGCCGCCGGCGAGTCTCGATGCGGAGTCTCTCCGCGACGAGAAGGTCAAGGTGCTGCGCTCGATCCGCCCGATCCCGCCGAGCGCCGTGCACGCCCACGCCTTCCGCGCCCAGTACGCGCGCGGGCGCATCGGGGAGCAGAAGGTGGGCGGCTACCTCGAGGAGGAGGGCGTGCCGGCGCAGAGCACGACGGAGACCTTCGCCGCCCTCAAGCTCTACATCGACAACTGGCGCTGGCGCAACATCCCCTTCTACCTGCGCACCGGCAAGCGGATGGCCAAGGACAATTCCCTCATCGCCATCCGCTTCAAGCACCCGCCGCAGCAGCTCTTCCGCGAGACGCAGATCGACCGCATCCGCCCCAACTGGCTGCTCCTCAATATCCAACCCAACGAATGCCTGCGCATGGAGCTGCAGGTGAAGGAGCCGGGTCTGGAGATGCGCACCCAGACCACGCGCCTCGATGCCTCCTATTGCGGTGTCGACCAGTCCGGGCTCGATGCCTACGAGGCGCTGCTGCTCGACGTCATCGACGGGGATCACTCGCTGTTCCTGCGCTACGACGAGGTGGCGTGGGCGTGGCGCGTCGTCGATCCGATCCTCAAGGTCTGGTCGGTGGAGCGCGACTTCATCCATACCTACCCCGCGGGGAGCTGGGGCCCGCGCGAGGCCGGACGGCTGTTCGAGCGCGATGATCAGCGCTGGCGCAACACCCTGGAGGATGACGACGACGCGGCGTAGCGGGCGCGGACCGGCTGCGTCCGGCCGCGCCCGGGCGCGCGGCGCGAGTCTTCCGGATACGTGTAGGGCGGGGCCTTGCCTCGCCGGCGGCGTTGCGGCGCCCGCAGCGGCGGATGTGCGGGGCCCCGGCGACCGCGGGACCATGGAACAGCAAGGACAAACCGATGACGGCACTGACGAGCTGCAAATCCTGGAAGGCCCTCAAGGCGCACTACCGGGAGGTCCGCGACCTGCACATGCGCGACCTCTTCCGCGAGGACCCCAGGCGTTTCGAGCGCTTTTCGCTGCAATTCGAGGATCTTCTCCTCGACTATTCGAAGAACCGGATCACCCCGCGTACGCTGCGGCTGTTGCTCGACCTGGCGCGCGAGCGCGATCTGCCGCGCTGGATCGAGCGCATGTTCTCCGGCGAGAAGATCAACGTAACCGAGGACCGCGCCGTGCTGCACGTGGCGCTGCGCAACCGCTCCAACCGCCCGATCCGCGTCGACGGCGAGGACGTGATGCCGAAGGTCAACGCGGTGCTCGATCACATGCGCCGGTTCACCGAGGACGTGCGTGAGGGCCGTTGGGTCGGCTGCGGCGGCGACCGCATCACCGACGTCGTCAACATCGGCATCGGCGGCTCCGATCTCGGGCCGAAGATGGTCACCGAGGCGCTGCGTCCCTACGGCGGACCGCACATCGCCGCCCACTTCGTCTCCAACGTCGACGGCACGCATATCGCCGAGACCCTCAAGCCGCTGAACCCGCGCACGACGCTGTTCGTCGTGTCCTCGAAGACCTTCACCACCCAGGAGACGCTGACCAATGCGCGTACCGCGCGCGCGTGGTTTCTCGACGGCGGCGGGGACGAGGCCGGGATCGCGCGCCACTTCGTGGCCGTGTCCACGAACCGCGAGGCGGTGCGCGCGTTCGGCATCGATCCGCAGAACATGTTCGAGTTTTGGGACTGGGTCGGCGGGCGCTACTCGCTGTGGTCCGCCATCGGCCTGTCCATCGCGCTTTTCATCGGCATGGACCGCTTCGAGGAGCTGCTCGAGGGCGGGCACCGCATGGACGAACACTTCCGAACCACGCCCCTGGAGCGCAACCTGCCGGTGATCCTCGGCCTGCTCGGCGTGTGGTACGGGGACTTCTTCGGCGCCCAGACCCACGCCATCCTCCCCTACGATCAGTACATGCACCGCTTCCCCGCCTATTTCCAGCAGGGCGACATGGAGAGCAACGGCAAGCGGGTCACGCGCAAGGGGCGCCCGGTGCGCTGGCAGACGGGTCCGATCCTGTGGGGCGAGCCGGGCACCAACGGCCAACACGCCTTCTACCAGCTCATCCATCAGGGCACCGAGATGGTGCCGGCCGATTTCATCGCCCCGTTACAGACGCACAACCCGATCGGCGACCACCACCGCATCCTGCTCTCGAACTTCTTCGCGCAGACCGAGGCGCTCATGCGCGGCAAGACCGAGGAGGAGGTGCGCGCCGAACTCAGGGCGCAGGGGCTCTCGGGCGGTGCCCTCAAGCGCCTGGTCCCGCACAAGGTCTTCCCGGGCAACCGCCCGACCAACTCGATCCTCGTCGATCGGATCACCCCGCGCACCCTCGGTACGCTGATCGCGCTCTACGAGCACAAGATCTTCGTCCAGGGCGTCATCTGGGGGATCAACTCCTTCGACCAGTGGGGCGTCGAACTCGGCAAGCAGCTCGCGCGTGCGATCCTCCCCGAACTCGCCCCCGGCGCCGACATCGGTGCCCACGACGCCTCCACGGGCGGACTGATCCGCTACTACCGCGACCGTCAGGAAGCCGCCGGCGGCAGCGGCGGGTAGCGCGCGCGGATCAGCGCGGGTGCGACGCGTGGCGTTCCAGCGCCCAGGCGACGTGCTCGCGCACCAGGGCCGAGGGATGGTCGGCGCGCGCGCGCAGGGCGGCGAGGACGCGCGCGCCGGTCGGCGCGTTGCCGAGTGCGACGGCGAGGTTGCGCAGCCAGCGTGTGTGGCCGAGGCGGCGGATCGGGCCGCCCGCCGTGCGGGCGAGGAAGGTGGCCTCGTCCCAGGCGAACAGATCGACCAGCCTCGCCGCGTCGAGGCCGTGGCGCGGGAGGAAGTCGGCCTCGGGCGTGGGGCGCGCGAAGCGGTTCCACGGACACACGAGCTGGCAGTCGTCGCAGCCGTAGATGCGGTTGCCGAGCGCCGCGCGCAACCCGACCGGGATGGACCCCGGCAGCTCGATCGTGAGATAGGCGATGCAGCGGCGCGCGTCGAGCCGGTAGGGGGCGATGATGGCGCCCGTCGGGCAGGCGTCGATGCAGGCGCGGCAGGTGCCGCAGCGCGGGGCGGCGGGCGTGTCGACGGGCAGCGGCAGGTCGGTGTAGATCTCGCCGAGGAAGAACCACGAACCGGCGCGCGCGTCGATCAGGTTGGTGTGTTTGCCGATCCAGCCGAGACCGGCCTTCTGCGCCAGCGGCTTTTCCAGCACCGGTGCGCTGTCGGTGAAGACGCGGTAGCCGAACGGCCCGGTGACCGCGGCGATGCGCTCGGCGAGGCGCTGCAGGCGCCGGCGCAGCACCTTGTGGTAGTCGCGCCCGAGCGCGTAGCGCGCCACGTAGGCGCGGTCGGGGTCGGCGAGCACGGCGCGCGCGTCGGCCGCGGCCGCGGGCCAGTAGTCCATGCGCACCGAGATCACACGCACGGTGCCGGGGATGAGTTCGGCCGGGCGGCTGCGGCGCACGCCGTGACGCGCCATCCACTCCATTTCGCCGTGGTGACCCTGATCGAGCCACTCGAGCAGGCGGGTCTCGGCCGCCGAGAGGTCGGTGTCCGCGACGCCGAGGGCGGTGAAGCCGAGTTCCGCCGCCCAGCGTCGCAGGTCCGCGGCGAGCGTCGCGGGCAGGCGCCGCGCGCGCGGGCCGGCGGCGCGGGCGGCGTCTTGCGTGTTCGGTTCAAGCGCTCGGGTCATTGCGCTATTGTGGACGCCGCAGCCCGTGTCCGGAACCCCGGCCGCCGCAACGCGAGGGATTCCGCCTGCACGCGGGCCGGGAGGTGCGTCCGTGTCCGCAGCCGACATCGAGTGGAACCTCTACCGCGCCGCGCAGGCGCGCGAGATCGACCGCCGCGCCATCGAAGGCGAGGGGATCCCGGGCTACACCCTGATGTGCCGCGCGGGTGCCGCGGTCTTCGAGGTGATCACCCGCGGCTGGCCCGGGGTGCGGCGCCTGGCGGTGGTCTGCGGCGCCGGCAACAACGGCGGCGACGGCTACGTGGTGGCGCGCCTGGCGCACGCCGCCGGTCGCGCCGTCACCGTCCTCGAGGCGGCGCCGGCCGCGCGCATGGGCGGCGATGCGGCCCGGGCGCGCGCCGAGTGCGTCGCCGCGGGCGTGGCGCCGGTGCCGTTCGAACCCGCGCGCCTGCAGGAGGCCGAACTGATCGTCGACGCCGTCTTCGGTACCGGCCTCGACCGGGAGGTCGGCGGCGACCATGCGGCGGTCCTCGCCGCGATCGACCGCGGCGCCGCGCCGGTCGTGGCCGTCGACGTGCCTTCCGGCCTGAACGCCGACACCGGGGCGGTCATGGGGACGGCGGTGCACGCGGCGGCGACGGTCACCTTCATCGCGCGCAAAGCGGGGCTCTACACCGGCGCCGCCCCGGCCCACTGCGGGAGGCTGCACTTCGACGCCCTCGGGGTGCCGCCGGCCGTCTATGCCAGCCTCGAGCCCGCGGCGCGGCGCCAGGACCCGGCGGCGCTCGCCGCGCTCCTCCCGGCGCGCGCGCGCGACGCGCACAAGGGGCGCTACGGCCACGTGCTCGTGGTCGGCGGCGATTCGGGGATGGCCGGCGCGGTGCACCTGGCCGGGACGGCGGCGGCGCGTGTGGGCGCCGGTCTGGTCAGCGTGGCCACGCGCGCCGCGCATGCCGCGGCGCCCGCCTTCGGGCGGCCGGAACTGATGGTCCACGGGGTCGAGACCCCGGAGGCGCTCGTCCCCCTGCTCGCACGCGCAACCGTGGCCGCGGTCGGACCCGGCCTCGGACAGGGGGCGTGGGGACGCGCGCTCCTCGGCGTGCTGCTCGACTCGCGCCTGCCGCTGGTCGTCGATGCCGACGCCCTCAACCTGCTCGCGCGCGCCCCGGACGCACGCGGGCGCTGGGTCCTCACGCCGCACCCGGGCGAGGCCGCCCGCCTGCTCGGCACCGACGCCGCCGCGGTCCAGCGCGACCGTTACGCCGCCGTGCGCGCGCTGGCCGGGCGTTTCGCCGCCGTGGTGGTGTTGAAGGGCGCCGGGACGCTGGTCGACGACGGCGCGGGCGCGCCGTGGGTGGTCGAGACCGGCAACCCGGGAATGGCCTCCGGCGGCATGGGCGACGTGCTCACGGGCGTGATCGCGGGCCTCCTGGCGCAGGGCCTGGAGCCCGTCGACGCGGCGCGGCTCGGCGCCCATCTGCACGGCGCGGCCGGCGATGCCGCGGCACGGGCCGCGGGCGAGCGCGGGCTGCTCGCGGGCGACCTGCTGCGCGAATTGCGCCGTCTCGTCAACCCCGAGCGCTTTCCGTGGAACGGCTGATCCGCACCCCGGAGGAGATGCGCGCGCTCGGCGCGGTGCTGGCGGCCGTCTGCCCGCCCGGGGCGCTCGTGCGCCTCGAGGGCGACCTCGGGACCGGCAAGACCACGCTCGTGCGCGGCTTCCTCGCCGCGCTCGGTCACGAGGGGCCGGTGCGCAGCCCGACCTACACCCTGATCGAGTCCTACGAGACCGGGGCGCGCCGCGTCCACCACCTCGACCTCTATCGCCTGAACGATCCCGAGGAACTCGAGTTCCTCGGCATCCGCGACCTCCTCGACGGCGAGGCGGTGTGCCTGGTGGAGTGGCCGGAGCGCGGCACGGGCGTGCTGCCCGAGGCCACACTCGCCGTGCACCTGCGCCACGCCGGCCCGGCCCGCCGCGCGCACCTGCGCGCCGGCGGTGCCGAAGGCGGCGCGTGCCTCGAGGCGCTCGCCGGCCGCCCGCTCCCGGGGGTCCCCGGCGATAGCTGATAGTTCAGCATAAATAGTTCTCCTATCCTATCGATATTACGGACAAACCCCCCTTGAAATCCCCGGCCCGCTGTGGCTAGCTAGAGGGCGCGGATGGGATAGATTCACGGGAGGAGTTCCCGATGCGTGGGATCGTCGGGTCGCTGTGGGCGACGGTCGCGCTGGCCGCGGTCCTCGTGCCGGCCGCCCCCGCCGCCGCGGTCGGCCAGGCGGGCGCAGGCGGGGCGGCGCGCGTATCGGTCACCCGCGACCATACGCGCGTGGTCCTGCCGCTCGCGGGTCGCAGCCGTCATACCCTGTTCACGCTGCAGCGCCCGGCGCGCGTGGTGATCGACCTGCCTGCAGGGGCCGTTGCGGGCGATCTCCGCCCGCCCCGGTTGCCGGTGGGCGTGGTCAGCGGGATCCGCAGCGCGCCGCGCCGGGGCGGGGCGCGCCGCGTGGTGCTCGACGTGCGCGCGCCCGTGCGCGCCCGCAGTTTCCTGCTGGCGCCGCGCGGCGGTCGCGGCTGGCGGCTGGTCGTGGATCTCACCGCCGCCGGCACGGCGCGGGCGGTGCCGGTGAAACGCGCCGCGCCCCGCGCCCGACGGGCGCGCACGGTGATCGTCGCCATCGATCCCGGACACGGCGGCGAGGACCCCGGCGCGCGCGGCCCGCGCGGGACGCGCGAGAAGGACGTGACCCTGGCGATCGCCCGGCGCCTGGCGGCGCTGGTGAACCGGGAGCCCGGCATGCGCGCGGTGCTCACGCGCAGCGGCGACTACTACGTCGGCCTGCGCCGGCGCATGGCGATCGCGCGCAAGGCCAAGGCCGACCTGTTCGTCTCGCTGCACGCCGACGCCTATCGCAACCGCCGCGCGCGCGGCGCGTCCGTCTACGTCCTGTCGCAGCGCGGTGCCAGCAGCGAGGCCGCGCGCTGGTTGGCGCGCAGTGAGAACGCCTCCGAGCGCGTCGGCGGGGTGGACCTGGACGACAAGGGCCCCGTGCTCGCCTCGGTGTTGCTGGACCTCTCGCAGAACGCCACGCTCGACGCCAGCATGGAGGCGGCGCGCGACGTCCTCGCCCAGCTCGGGCGCGTCGGGCGTGTGCACCGGCGCCGGGTGGAGCAGGCGGGGTTCATGGTGCTCAAGTCGCCCGACGTACCGTCCATGCTGATCGAGACCGCCTTCATCTCCAACCCGCGTGAGGAACGCGAACTGCGCAGCCGCGCCTATCAGGCGCGGATCGCGCGCGCGGTGCTGCGCGGCATCCGCGCCTACTTCGTGCGCCGTGCGCCGGCGGGGACCCGTTTCGCCGCGCGCGAGCACCGCATCACCCCGGGCGAGACCCTCTCGGGGATCGCCCAACGCTACCGGGTGAGCGTGCAACGCCTGCGCGTGGCCAACGGCCTCCAGGGCGAGCACATCGAGCCCGGGGAGGTGCTTCGCATCCCGCGTGCCGCCGGCGGTTCCACCTGAGCGGAAGCGGCCGGCCGGCGGGCCGGTCCGCCCGGCCCGGCCCGCGCCGCGGTGGCCGGGGCCGGCGCCTCGGTGGCACAATGGGGTCCGCCGCACCCGCTCATGGTCGCCCGTTCATGCCCATCCGCCGCCTGCCGCCGCAGCTGGTCAATCAGATCGCCGCGGGCGAGGTGGTCGAGCGCCCCGCCTCGGTGGTCAAGGAACTCGTCGAGAACAGCCTCGACGCGGGCGCGCACCGCATCGAGGTCGCGTTCGAGGGCGGCGGCGTGCGCCGCATCCGGGTGCGCGACGACGGCGCCGGCATCCCCTGCGCCGAGCTGGCGCTGGCCCTGGCACGCCATGCCACGAGCAAGATCGGAACCCTGGAGGACCTCGATCGCATCGCGAGCCTCGGCTTCCGCGGCGAGGCGCTGCCGAGCATCGCCTCGGTCTCGCGGTTCTGCATCACTTCTCGCACCGCCGATGCCCCGTACGGCTGCCGGTTGTGCGCCGACGGCGCCGAGGCCCCGGCCGACCCGGAGCCGGCGCCGCACCCGCCGGGCACGACCGTCGAGGTGCGCGATCTGTTCCATGACGTTCCTGCCCGGCGACGCTTTCTGCGCACGGAGCGCACCGAGAGCGGCCACCTGGAGGAGGCCCTGCGGCGCCTCGCCCTGAGCCGCTTCGACGTGGAGTTCCGCTGGCGCGCCGACCGCCAACCCGAGCGGGTGGTGCCGGCGGCGCAAGGCGCGGAAGCGGGCCGTGCCCGCCTTGCCGCCCTGTGCGGCGCGCCCTTCGCCGAGGCGACGGTCCCCGTCGAGGGACAGGCGGTGGGGTTGTCGCTGCGCGGATGGATCGCCGTGCCGACGTTCTCGCGCAGCCAGCCGGACCTGCAGTATTTCTACGTGAACGGCCGTACGGTCCGCGACCGCGGCCTCGCGCACGCGGCGCGCCAGGCCTACGCCGACGTGCTCTATCACGGGCGCCACCCGGCCTTCGTCCTCTACCTCGATCTCGATCCGGCGCTGGTCGACGTCAACGCCCATCCGGCCAAGCTCGAGGTGCGTTTCCGCGACGGGCGGCTGGTGCACGACTTCCTGTTCCGTGCGCTGCAACGCGCACTGGCGCGGCTGCGCCCGGGGACGGCGGTGCCCGCCGCCGCGCCGCCGGCACGCGTCGCGGGCGGGCATCAGACGCGTATGAGCCTCCCGGTGGCCGAGGCGGTGGCGGCCTACGCCGCGCTGCACGGGCCGACGCCGATGCAGGACGGGGACCAGGGCTCGGCGGCGGATGCGGCCGTGCGCGCCGGCGCCGCGGACGAGGTGCCGCCGCTGGGCTACGCACTGGCGCAACTGCGCGGGATCTACGTGCTGGCGGAGAACGCGCGCGGGCTGGTCGTGGTCGACATGCACGCCGCGCACGAGCGCATCACCTACGAGCGCCTCAAGGCGGCATGGGACGCGGCCGACGCGCAGGCGCAGGCGCTCCTGGTGCCGGTGAGTGTCGCGGTCTCCGAACGCGAGGCCGAGGCGGCGCAGGTGCATGCCGCGCTGCTCGCCGATGCCGGTCTGGAGATCGAGCCTATCGGACCCGCGACGCTGGCGGTGCGCGCGCTGCCGGCGGCGCTCGCCGGTTGCGACGCCGCGGCATTGGTGCGCGACGTGCTCGCCGATCTCGCGGCCCACGGCGCCAGCCGCAGGCTCGGCGAGCTGCGCGATGCCCTGCTCGCGACGATGGCCTGTCACGGCGCGGTGCGCGCCAACCGCCGGCTCACGCTGGCGGAGATGAACGCGCTGCTGCGCGACATGGAGCGGACCGAGCGCGCGGGGCAGTGCAATCATGGGCGCCCCACCTGGGTCCAGGTCGATCTGCAGGAACTGGATCGCTGGTTTCTGCGCGGGCGCTGACCCGCCGCCCGCCCGTGTCCGATCGATCCTGTCCGCCGGTGATCTTCCTCATGGGTCCGACCGCGAGCGGCAAGACCGCGCTCGCCGTCGAACTCGTCCGCCGCCTGCCGTGCGAGATCGTCAGCGTGGACTCGGCGATGGTCTACCGGGGCATGGACATCGGCACGGCGAAGCCGGGCCCGGAAATCCTGCGCGCGGCCCCGCACCGGCTCATCGACCTGCTCGATCCCGCCGAGGCCTATTCGGCGGGCCGCTTCTGCGTGGACGCGCGCCGCGAGATCGAGGCGATCCGCGCCGCCGGGCGTATCCCGCTGCTGGTCGGCGGGACCATGCTCTATTTTCACGCGCTTCAGCGCGGTATCGCGGCGCTGCCTGCGGCCGATGCGCGCGTGCGTGCGCGCATCGACGCGCAGGCGCGCACGCACGGCTGGCAGGCGCTGCACCGGCGACTGGCCGCGGTGGATCCCGAGGCCGCCGCACGCATCCACCCCAACGACCCCCAGCGCATCCAACGTGCCCTCGAGGTGCATGCGCTCAGCGGGGCGAGCCTGACGGAACTCCAGCGCCGTGCCGGGGCTCCAAGCCTAAATATGCCCGTGGTCAAGCTCGCCCTCGTTCCGGGGGTGCGCGCGGTCCTGCACCGGGCGATCGAGGAGCGTTTCCACGCGATGCTCCGGGCCGGATTCGAGGACGAGGTGCGGGGGTTGCGTGCGCGCGGCGATCTCGACCTCGACCGTCCGGCATTGCGCGCGGTGGGCTACCGGCAGGTCTGGGAGTATCTCGACGGGGGTATCGATCGCGAAACGATGGTCGCGCGTGCGGTGATCGCCACGCGGCAGCTCGCCAAGCGCCAGCTCACCTGGCTGCGGGCGCAGACCGATGCCGTGCTCCTGGACAGTCGCGCCCCCGGGCTTTTGGATAAGGTATTGAAAGTTTTGAGTGAACGGGGCATTTCCGCGTGATGTTTCCGGTGCCTGTCGCGGCCGGTGCGCAAGCGCGGTATGCTACAATTTTTGTCGCCTGTGCGACGACCACGACGGCGAGAGTGCGATGCAGATCGAGAATCATAAAAGGAGAACCCCCATGGCTAGAGGGCAGTCCCTGCAGGAACCGTTTCTGAATGCCCTGCGCAAGAGTCGGGTGCCCGTGTCGATCTATCTGGTGAATGGGATCAAGCTGCAGGGCCAGATCGAGTCCTTCGATCAGTTCGTGGTCCTGCTGAAGAACAGCGTGAGCCAGATGGTCTACAAGCATGCCATCTCGACCGTGGTGCCGTCCCGGAACGTGAAGTTTGCGACGTTTGACGACAACTCGCCCGAACCCGGCAACGTCTGAGTTCGCGCCGCGCGCCGGCGCGGGCGGGGACGCCCTTGTTTGACCGCCCGCAGCGCGGCGAGCGTGCCCTGCTCGTGCATCTGGACGTGCGCGGCGCCGCCGATCCCGAACGGCTCCAGGAGTTTCGTGAGCTCGCCGATTCGGCGGGTGCGCGCACGGTCGAGGCGGTCACCGCGGTGCGCGCGGCCCCGGATGCGCAGTACTTCGTCGGCAGCGGCAAGGCGCAGGAGATCGCCGCGCGCGTGCGGGCGACCGGTGCCGAGGTGGTGATCTTCAACCATTCGCTCTCGCCGAGTCAGGAGCGCAACCTCGAGCGTCTGTTGCAGTGCCGCGTGCTCGACCGCACCGGGCTGATCCTCGACATCTTCGCCCAGCGCGCACGCTCCTTCGAGGGCAAGCTGCAGGTGGAGCTGGCCCAGCTCCAGCACCTGTCGACGCGGCTGGTGCGCGGCTGGACGCACCTCGAACGCCAGAAGGGCGGCATCGGCCTGCGCGGTCCCGGCGAGACCCAGCTCGAGACCGACCGCCGCCTGATCGGGGCGCGCATCAAGGCGCTCGGACAGCGCCTGACCCGGTTGCGCCGCCAGCGTGCGCAGGGGCGCCGGGCGCGGCGTCGCGCCGAGGTCCCGGCGGTGTCGCTGGTCGGGTACACCAACGCCGGCAAGTCGACCCTGTTCAACCGGCTCACCGGCGCCGAGGTGTACGCGGCCGACCAGCTCTTCGCCACGCTGGACCCGACGGTGCGGCGGCTGGCGCTGCCCGGGGGCGGGGGCGCCGTCCTCGCCGACACGGTGGGTTTCATCCGCCACCTGCCGCACGATCTGGTCGCGGCGTTCCGCTCCACGCTCGAGGAGACCCGCGAGGCCGCCTTGCTGGTGCATGTGATCGACGCCGGCCACGAGGAGCGCGAGTCCTGCATCGAGCAGGTCAACCGGGTCCTCGAGGAGATCGGCGCCGCCGGCATCCCGCAGATCGAGGTCTTCAACAAGATCGACCGCATCGGCGCCGCGCCGCGCGTCGATCGCGACGCGACCGGGCGCGTGCGCCGGGTGTGGCTGTCGGCGGCCACCGGCGCGGGCGTGGAACTGCTCGCGGATGCCGTGGCCGAGTATCTGCGCCCGCGGACCTACGAGGGCCGCCTGCGGCTGCCGCCGGCGGCCGGGCGGTTGCGTGCGCGGCTCTACGCGCTCGGCGCGGTGCGCACCGAGCGCGTCGGCACGGATGGGGCGTGGCTGATGGAGATCTCGCTGCCGCTGCGCGAGCTCGCCGCCCTGCGTGCGGCGGAGACGGGGTCGGCGTATCTGTTGCCGGTACCCGAATTCCTTGCGGATGCGGCACGCGCCTCCTAAAATGCCCAATTCTCGACGGACGATCGATCGGCGCCGCCCGCAGCCCGGCGCGCGCCCTGCTGGAGTGATGCATGGCTTGGAATGAGCCCGGCGGCGGCAAGGACCCCTGGGGCAACCGGGGGGAGCGCGGACCGCCGGATCTCGACGAGGTCGTGCGCAAGCTCCAGCAGCGGCTCGGCTCGCTGTTCGGCGGCGGCCGCGCGGGCGGGGACGGGCGCGGGCAGCGTCCGTCCAACCCCTTCAACTTCGGGCTCCTGATCCTGGTCCTGATCGCCCTCTGGGGGCTGTCCGGGATCTACATCGTCGATCAGGCCGAGCGCGGCGTGGTCCTGCGCTTCGGCAAGTACGTGGCCACGACCCTCCCGGGGCCGCATTGGCACATCCCCTACCCGGTCGAGCAGGTGCGCAAGGTCAACGTCGCGCGCATCCGCACCATGCAGTTGGGCTCGCGCGGCGGCGGGCTCGGCGGCCAGAAGGCGCTGATGCTCACCAAGGACGAGAACATCGTCGACGTCGAGCTCGAGGTCCAGTACCGGGTCAAGGACGCGCGCGCGTACCTTTTCAATGTGCGCGACCCCGACACCGTGCTGCAGCAGGTCGCCGAGAGCGCCCTGCGCGAGGTCGTCGGCAAGAGCACCATGGACTTCGTCATCACCACCGGCCGGGCCGAGGTGGTGGACGGCACCGAGAAGCTGATCCAGCAGATCCTCGACCGCTACGGCGCGGGGCTCGAGGTCACCAGCGTCAACATGCCCTACGCCCAGCCCCCGGACCAGGTCAAGTCCGCCTTCGACGACGCCATCAAGGCGCGCGAGGACGAGCAGCGCTACAAGAACGAGGCCGAGGCCTACGCCAACGGCATCATCCCGGTCGCGCGCGGGGACGCCGCGCGCCTGCTCCAGGACGCGCAGGGCTACAAGGCGAGCGTGGTCGCCGAGGCCGAGGGACGCACCAGCCGCTTCCTGCAACTGCTCACCGCCTACCGCAAGGCGCCCGCGGTCACCCGTGAGCGCATGTATCTCGACACGATGCAGCAGGTCCTCGGCAACTCGACCAAGGTATTCCTCGACGTCAAGCGCGGCAACAACGTCTTCTACCTGCCGCTCGACCGTCTGCGCGGGTCCCGTGCCGGCGGGGCGGCGGTGCCGGCGGCCGCCGCGGCTGCGGCCGGCACGGCGGGCGGACACGATTCCGGCGACGACTCGCGGGGTCGCGATTCCCGCGGCCGGGGAGGGCGCTGATGGGACAGGGCAAGGCGATCGGTCTGATCCTGGCGCTGGTGATCGTGGTGCTGGGGCTCAACTCCGCGTACACCGTGGGCCAGTGGCAGCGGGCGATCCTGTTCCGGCTCGGGCAGATCGTGCGCACCGATGTGAAACCGGGCCTGCACTTCAAGGTGCCGTTCTACAACCAGGTGCGTAAATTCGACGCCCGCATCCTGACGCTCGACGCGCAGCCCGAGCGCCTGCTGACCAGCGAGAAGAAGAACGTCATCGTCGATGCCTTCGTGATGTGGCGGATCAGCGACCCGGCGACCTTCTACAAGGCTACCGGCGGTGACGAGCAGCAGGCCGCGGCGCGCCTCGACCAGATCATCAAGAACGGCCTGCGCGACGAGTTCGGCGTGCGCACCATCCAGGAGGTGGTCTCCGGCGAGCGCTCGCAGATCATGAACGCGATGACGCGGCTGGCGAACGCCAAGGCCGCGGGTCTCGGTATCCGCATCGTCGACGTGCGCATCAAGCGCATCAACCTCCCGGTGGAGGTGAGCCAGTCGGTGTTCCAGCGCATGAAGGCCGAACGCGAGCGCGTCGCGCGTGAGTTCCGTGCCCGCGGCAAGGAGGCCGCCGAGCGTATCCGCGCCGATGCCGACCGCCAGCGCACCGTGATTCTCGCCGATGCCAAGCGCGATGCGGCCAAGATCCGCGGTGCCGGCGACGCCGAGGCGGCCGAGATCTACGCCAAGGCCTACTCGAAGGACGAGAAGTTCTACACCTTCTATCGCAGCCTGCAGGCGTACCGGCGGATGTTCCACGGCAAGGACAGCCTGCTGGTGCTGCAGCCCGACAACGAGCTGTTCCGATATTTCCAGGGGGCCGGTGCCCGGCGTTGAGCACCGGCGCCCCGCGGGGGCCGCGCGATGTGGCGTGAACTGCTCACCGCGATCGCGTTGATGCTGGTGATCGAAGGAATCCTGCCGTTCCTGAGTCCGGAGGCGCTGCGCCGCGCCCTGGAGCGGGCGGCGCGCCTGGATGCACGCGCGCTGCGTCTGTGCGGGCTGTTGAGTATGCTCGGCGGGGTGCTGCTGCTCTACGCCGTGCGATGAATCCGCTCCCGCGCACGGCTTCGCGGGAGGGGCGACCCGGGGACCCGTCATGACCGACCAGGACCGTTGGCTGCTGCCGGAGGGCATCGAGGAGCTGCTGCCGCCGTTGTCGGGGCGCGTCGAGGCCTTGCGCCGCCGCCTCCTCGACCTCTATCGCGGCTGGGGTTACGAGTTGGTCGCGCCGCCGCTGATCGAGTTCGTCGAGTCGCTGCTCCCGGGCATGGGCCGCGACCTGGACCTGCAGACCGTCAAGCTCACCGACCAGCTCACCGGGCGGTTGATGGGCGTGCGTGCCGACCTCACGCCCCAGGTGGCGCGCATCGACGCCCACCGGCTCCGGCGTGAGGTGCCCGTGCGTCTGTGCTACCTCGACCGCGTCCTGCGCACACGGCCGGAGGCCTTCGGCGGCTCGCGCAGCCCGCTGCAGGTCGGCGCCGAACTCTACGGCCACGCCGGGGTGGAGAGCGACGTCGAGATCCTGTGTCTGATGCTGGAGACGCTCGAGCTGACCGGGGTCCCGGACGTGCATGTCGACCTCGGCCACGTCGGTGTCTACCGCGGCCTGGTCGCCGCGGCCGGGCTCGACGAGGCGCAGGAGGCCGCGCTGTTCGACGCCGTGCAGCGCAAGGCGCTGCCGGAGATCGACGCGCTGCTCACCGGCTTCGGGGTGCGGGGCGCCGCCCGGGAAGCCCTCGCCGGGCTGGCCGAGTGGAACGGCGGCGGGGACTGTCTCGACGCGGCGCAGGCGGCCCTCGACGGCCTGCGCCACGGTGTTCCCGAGGCGCTCGCCGAACTGCGTGCCATCGCCGCCGCCCTGAGTGCGCGCCGGCCCGGGGTACCGCTCTACTTCGACCTCGCCGAGCTGCGCGGCTACTACCATTATCAGACGGGGGTGGTGTTCGCGGCCTTCACGCCCGGCTCCGGGCGCGAGGTGGCGCGCGGCGGGCGCTACGACGGGATCGGCCGCGTCTTCGGCCGCGCCCGCGCCGCGACCGGATTCAGCGCCGACCTCGAGCCGCTGGTGGAGTGGTCCGCGGCCGCGGCCGATGAGCCCGCGCGCGGCATCTTCGCCCCCTGGTCGGACGACGCCGCACTGCAGACGCGCGTGCGCGAGTTGCGCGCGGCCGGCGAGCGGGTGATCTGGGAGCTGCCGGGCCAGACCGGGGATGCCGCCGCGATGGGTTGTGACCGCCGTCTCGTGGCGCGCGGGGGGCGTTGGCTCGTCGAGCCGGTCTGAACCTCCGCGGCCGCTCGGCCGGCACGGGGGATGGATTTGTCGCCGCGGCGGCGGGCGGGTAGTATGCGCCGGCGCGGATTCGCTGCAGCGGGAAGGGAGCGATGGGCAAGAACGTCGTCGTGGTCGGCACCCAATGGGGTGACGAGGGCAAGGGCAAGGTCGTCGACCTGCTCACCGAGCGCGTCGCCGCCGTGGTGCGCTTTCAGGGGGGGCACAACGCCGGCCACACCCTGGTGATCGAGGGGCGCAAGACGGTCCTGCACCTGATTCCCTCGGGGATCCTGCGCGCGCATGTGCGCTGCCTGATCGGCAACGGGGTCGTGCTCTCGCCGCAGGCCCTGCTCGAGGAGATCGACATGCTCGAGGCGAACGGAGTGCCCGCCACCGAGCGCCTGGCCGTGAGCGAGGCCTGTCCGCTGATCCTGCCCTATCACGTCGCGCTCGATCACGCGCGCGAGCGCGCCCGCGGCAAGGCGGCGATCGGCACCACCGGGCGCGGCATCGGGCCCGCCTACGAGGACAAGGTCGCGCGCCGCGCGCTGCGCCTGGGCGACCTGTTCCACCGCGAGCGCTTCGCCGCCAAGCTCGGCGAGGTGCTCGACGCCCACAACTTCGCCCTGCAGCACTACTACCACGCCGACACCGTCGATTTCCAGCAGGTCCTGGACGAGACGCTGGCGCTCGCCGAACGGCTGCGCCCGCTCGTCGCCGATGTCCCGGATCTGCTCTACGGCCACCGCGCGCGCGGCGAGTCGGTGCTCTTCGAGGGGGCGCAGGGCACCTTGCTCGACATCGACCACGGCACCTATCCGTTCGTGACCTCCTCCAACACCACCGCCGGCGGCGCCGCCTGCGGCAGCGGCGTGGGCCCGCGCGACCTCGACTACGTCCTCGGGATCACCAAGGCCTACACGACGCGCGTGGGCGCGGGGCCGTTCCCCACCGAGCTGCTCGACGAGATGGGCGAGCACCTCGCGCGCCGCGGCCACGAGTTCGGCGCCACCACCGGGCGCCCGCGCCGCTGCGGCTGGTTCGACGCCGTCTCGCTGCGCCGCGCGATCCGGATCAACAGCGTCTCGGGCCTGTGCATCACCAAACTCGACGTGCTCGACGGCCTCGACACCATCCGCCTGTGCGTGGGTTACCGCTGCGGCGGCGAGGAGCGCACCATGCCGCCGGTCGGCGCCGACGAGTACGCCGACTGCACGCCGATCTACGAGGAGTTGCCGGGTTGGAAGGAGTCCACGGTCGGCGTGAAGCGCTACGACGAGCTGCCCGCCAACGCGCGCGCCTATCTCGCGCGCATCGAGGCGGTCGTGGAGACTCCGGTGGACATCATCTCCACCGGCCCCGAGCGCAGCGAGACCATCGTCCTGCGCGATCCCTTCGCCTGACAGTCCCCCAGGGGGGACGGTTTACCTATTTCCCGTGCAAGCTAACTCACTGAAGCATAAGAGCATAAGGGGACCAAGCATAAGAGCATAAGGGGACAGATTTATTTGGCGCGCCAAATAAATCTGAACCTCCCCCAGTTTAACGGACACCCGGAAAGGGGCTAGCATGGTCCCTGAGGAGTGTTCGATGATCCGGAAGAAGTATCGGAGTTATTCGAGGGAATTCAAGCTGGAGGCGATC
>JALUXX010000003.1 GCA_027013145.1 Gammaproteobacteria bacterium
GGCACCTGGATCCCAACGCGCTGCTTCTGTTTTTGATCATCTTCACCTGGACGCCGCCGCACTTCTGGGCGCTGGCGATCGCGCGGCGCGAGGAGTATGCCAAGGTCGACGTGCCGATGCTGCCGGTGACGCACGGGGTGGCCTTCACCCGCCTGCACCTGTTCCTCTATACGCTCCTGCTCGTCGGGGTGAGCCTGCTGCCGTTCGCCACGCGTATGAGCGGGTTGGTGTATCTGTTCGGGGCGCTGTGGCTGGGCGGCCTGTTCCTGTATCACGCGCTGCGTCTGATGTGGACGAAGGACGACCGTCAGGCGATGCGCACCTTCGGCTACTCCATCGTCTACCTGATGCTGCTGTTCGCCTTCCTGCTCGTCGACCACTACCTGCCGCTGCTGCGCGGCTGGTGGAGCTGAGGCGACCCGCGCCGCCTCCCCGCCGCGCCCTTGACGCCGGTCATGGCATGAGCGGGCGGTCCCGCATCCAATAGACGGTGTTCGCCGTCCGCCGGCACCCGGGGTCCGCCCCGTCCGCCGGTGCGGCGCCGCGCCGGAACCGAACCCGTGCCCCCGTCCGTGCCGTCATGAAGCCCGCTGCGCCGCCAGCGCCCGCCCCGCGGGCCGCCCCCGACGCGCCGCCGTCCCCCGAACCGGCGGCGGCGTGTTTTCACTGCGGACTCCCCGTGCCCGCGGGGGCGCGCTATTCGGTCCGCGTGGACGGGACCGAGCGGCCGATGTGCTGCCCCGGCTGCGAGGCGGTGGCGCGCGCCATCGTCGATGCCGGCCTGACGGACTATTACCGCCACCGTACCGGGCGTCCGCGCCCCGCCGAGGTGGTGCCGCCGCAGCTTCAGGGGTTCTCCCTCTACGACCGCCCGCAACTGCAGCGCGGTTTCGTCCGCGATGCCGGCGGGCACGCGCGCGAGGCCGCCCTGATCCTCGAGGGGATCGTGTGCGCCGCCTGCGTGTGGCTGAACGAGCGCCACGTGCGGGCGCTTCCGGGCGTGCTCGACTTCCAGGTGAACTACACCACCCACCGGGCGCGGGTGGCCTGGGACGAGCGCCGCACCCGCCTGAGCGATATTCTCGCCGCGATCGCCGCGATCGGCTACCGCGCCCACCCCTACGATGCGCGCCGCCGGGAAGAGCTGCAGCGGCGCGAGCGCGCGCGCTTCCTGCGCGAACTCGCCGTCGCCGGCCTCGGGACCATGCAGGTCATGATGATCGCCGGCGCCCTCTACCTCGGCGCCTACGACGGCATGGACCCCGCGATGCGCACCTTCCTGCGCTGGGTCAGCCTGGTGATCGCCACCCCGGTGGTCTTCTACTCCGCGCGCACGTTCTTCCGCGGGGCGTGGCGCTCCCTGCGCCGGGCCACCCTGGGGATGGACGTGCCGGTGGCGCTGGCCGTGGGACTGGCCTATGTCGCGAGCGTCTGGCACACGGTGCTCGGGCGCGGCGAGGTCTATTTCGATTCGGTGGTGATGTTCACCTTTTTTCTCCTGACCGGCCGTTACCTGGAGATGCTCGCCCGCCACCGCGCCGCACTCGCCACGGAGTCGTTCGCGGGGCTGTTGCCGGCCGCCGCCACGCGCCTCGGCCCGCGGGGCCCGGAGGCGGTCGCGGTGGCGGACCTCGCGCCCGGAGATCGGGTCCTCGTGCGTCCCGGCGAGACGATCCCGGCCGACGGCCGCGTCGAGGACGGTACCAGCTCGGTCGACGAATCGATGCTGACCGGCGAGGGGATGCCGCGCCGCCGCGGGCCCGGGCAGGGGGTCATCGGCGGGACGCTGAACGTGGAGAATCCGCTCACCGTGCGGATCGAGCGCGTCGGTACCGAGACCGTGCTCGCCGCCATCGGGCGCCTGCTCGACCGCGCCCAGCGCGAGAAACCGCGCGTGGCCCGGCTCGCCGACCGCGCCGCGGCATGGTTCGTCGGCGCGCTCCTGGTGCTCGCCGCCGGCGTGGCCTGGTGGTGGGGGGGGCACGCGCCGCAACAGGCCTTCGCGGTGACCCTCTCGGTCCTGGTGGTGACGTGTCCGTGCGCGCTGTCGCTGGCGACCCCCGCGGCGCTGACGGCCGCGACCGGAACCCTGGCGCGGGAGGGGCTGCTGGTGACACGCGGCCACGCACTCGAGACGCTCGCGCGGGTGGGGGCGATGGTGTTCGACAAGACCGGCACGCTGACCGAAGGCCGGTTGCGTCTGATCGGAGTGCGCCCGCTGGCCGCCGTGTCGGCGGCGCGTTGCACCGAACTGGCCGCGGCCCTGGAGCAGGGTTCGGAGCATCCGATCGCGCGCGCGTTGCGAGCCGCCGTCCGCGGGGTCTCCGCGCAGGCGCACGCCGTGCGGACCGTTGCGGGCCGGGGCGTCGAAGGGACGGTGGACGGGGTGCGTTATCGGATCGGAAACGCCGCTTTTACCGGGACCGAACCGCAACCGGCGGACGATGCCGCGGTGCACGTCGTCCTCGCCGAGGCCGGGCGCCCGCTCGCGGTGTTCGCCTTCGCCGACCGGCTGCGACCCGACACCGTCGCCGCCCTCGCAGCCCTGCGCGCGCGCGGGATCGAGCTGTCCGTGCTCAGCGGCGACCGCGACGTGCAGGTCCGGCGGCTGGCGCGGGAGCTGGGGATCGAGCGCGCCCGCGGCGACCTGCTCCCCGCCGACAAGCTCGCGGCCCTGGAGGAATGGCGCCGCGCGGGTGTGGTGGCGGCGATGGTCGGTGACGGGGTGAACGACGCCCCGGTGCTGGCGGGGGCGCCGGTCTCGGTGGCGATGGGGGAGGGCACCGGCCTGGCGCAGGCCAACGCCGACCTGGTCCTGCTGTCCGGGCGGCTGGGCACGCTCGCCGCCGGGGTCGATCTCGCGCGTCGCACGCGCCGCGTCATCGGCGAGAACCTGGTGTGGGCGGTGCTCTACAATGCCGTGGCGGTCCCGCTCGCGGCCGCGGGCCTGGTGACCCCGTGGATGGCCGCCGCGGGGATGTCGGCCAGTTCGCTGGTGGTGGTCCTCAATGCCCTGCGCCTGCGCCGTCGCCCGCGGATCCCGCCCGCGGCACCGGGCCCGGAGGCGTCGAAGATCCCGGAGGCGGCGTGAATATCCTCTACATGCTGATCCCGCTCAGTCTGGTGCTGGTGGCCGCCGCCGTCTGGGCCTTCTTCTGGGCGGTGCGCAGCGGCCAGTTCGACGACCTGGAGGGGCCCGCGCACCGCATCCTCATGGACGACGACGGCCCCGACGCCGGGCGTGCGCCGCGGCGCACGCCGCCCGGGCGCAGGGACGGTCGAGAGGCTTAGCGGGCGGTTGAAAGACGACCTGCAGGGGCGGGGGGCGTCGACGCCCCCCGCCCCTGCGGCAACCCATCGGGTCGGATCAGGCCGCCAGCGCGGTGCGCAGCTTGCCGATCGCCGCCTTCTCGAGCTGACGGATCCGCTCGGCGGATACGCCGTAGCGATCGGCCAGCTCCTGCAGGGTGGACTTCTCCTCGGCGAGCCAGCGGCGCGTGAGGATCTCGCGGCTGCGCGGATCGAGTTCCTCGAGCGCGCCGCGCAGGCGCTCGCTGGTATGCCGGTTCCAGTCGTGCTCCTCGAGCGCGAGGGCGGGGTCGTAGCGCTGGTCCGGCAGGTAGCCGGCCGGGGCCGGGGGCGTGTCGTCGCCCTCGTCGGCACCGGCGTCGAAGGCGAGGTCGTGCCCGCTCAGCCGCGACTCCATCTCCACCACCGTCTCCGGCTTCACGCCGAGGTCGCGCGCGACCGACTCGACCTCGCGCGCGTTCATCCAGCCCAGGCGCTTCTTGGCGCCGCGCAGGTTGAAGAACAGCTTGCGCTGCGCCTTGGTCGTCGCCACCTTGACGATGCGCCAGTTGCGCAGGATGAACTCGTGGATCTCGGCGCGGATCCAGTGCACGGCGAACGAGACCAGGCGCACCCCGACGGCCGGGTCGAAGCGCTTGACCGCCTTCATCAGGCCGATGTTGCCCTCCTGGATGAGGTCGCCGAGCGGCAGCCCGTAGCCGGTGTAGCTGCGCGCGATGTGCACCACGAAGCGCAGGTGCGAGAGCACGAGGCGCCGCGCCGCGTCCAGGTCGTGGTCGCGGTGCAGGCGCACGGCCAGTTCGTGCTCCTCCTCGGCGCTCAGCATCGGCAGCCGGTTGACCGCCTGGATGTAGGCGGCGGCGCTGCCGACCGGCGGGGCCAGCGGCATCAGACCGGCCGGAGAACCCGGGACGAGTGCCTTGCTCATGGATGTTTCCCCCATAGGATTCGCGGATCCCTGCCCAAACCAAGTTTAGCACTCTCATACCCTGAGTGCTAAGGGATTGGAGGGCGATCGTCCGCGGAAGTTCCGCACCCGCAGGGGGCCCATTCCTTTAGTTTAACGATCAGTCGCTTGCTAGCGCGGTTCGATCTGGGCCAGGTGCCGCCCCACCGCCAGCCAGGAGCCGAGGAGGCCGAGTGCGGCGCCGCCGCCGATCAGGGCGAGCGAGGCCGCGGGCCCGAGCGCGGCGAGCGCGAAATCGCTGTGGTAGAGCAGGGAGAGCCGCCGGACCGGTCCCTGCAGCAGCCACAGGGCGACCTCGATCAGCAGCCAGGCGATTCCGCCCCCCGCGAGCCCGTACCAGATCCCGCCGTAGAGGAAGGGCCTGCGAATGAAGGCGTCGGTGCCGCCCACCAGTTTGGTGACCTCGATCTGCTCGCGGCGGTTCTGGATGTCCAGGCGGATGGTGTTGCCGACCACGAGCAGGACCGCCAGCGCGAGGAGGGCGGCGACGATCCCCACGCCGCGCTGCGCCAGGGCCATGATCGCGTAGAGCCGGCGCACCCAGGCGAGGTCGAGCTGCGCCATCGCGACCTCGGGCAGGGCCCGCAGCCGCTTGAGCAGGGCCTGAACCGCCTGCGGGTCCGCGCCGCGCAATGCCGGGCGCACGACGAGCACCGGCGGCAGCGGATTCGACTGCAGGGCGTCGAGCGCCGCGCCGAACCCGGAGGCGGCGCGGAACTCGCGCAGGCCCTGCGCCGGGCTGATGTAGCGCACCGCGCGCACGCCGGGCATCGCGCCCACGCGCGCGGCGAGCGCGCGCGCCCCGGCGTCGTCGACCGTGTCCTTGAGATAGAGCGAGATCCGCGCGCTGCCCTGCCAGCCGCCGCTGAGGCGCTCGGCGTTGTGCAGCAGCACGTAGAGACCGGCGGGCAGGGCCAGCGCGATGCCGATCACCAGGGCGGTCATCAGGCTGGTCAGGGGGGTGCGCGAGAGCGTGCCCAGGGTGCCGATGAAGACCTGCGCGTGGCGCTGGAGGTAGACCAGCGGGCGGCGTGCGCCGCCCCCGCGCCCGCCCGTGCGCCGTGCGCCGCGGGGGCGCCGGCGCGGCGCGGCCTCCGCGGGCGCGCGCGCCGGGCGCGGGGAGGCCTGAGGCGGGCGGCGTCTCACGCCGCCGCCTCCGCGGTGTCCAGGCGCCCGGCGCTCAGGCGCAGGACGCGACGGCCCAGCGCGCGGACGAGTTCCAGGTCGTGGCTGGCGATGAGCACGGTGACGCCGACGCGGTTGAATTCGGCGAACAACTCCATGATCTCGCGCGAGAGGTCCGGATCGAGGTTGCCGGTGGGTTCGTCGGCGAGCAGCAGCGCCGGCTTGTGCACCACGGCGCGGGCGATCCCCACGCGCTGCTGCTCCCCGCCCGAGAGCGTGATCGGCAGCATGCGCTCGCGCTCGAGCAGCCCCACCTTGTCCAGCGCCGCGCGCACGCGCCGCGCGATCTCCGCGTGCGGATGCCCTTCGATCACCAGCGGCAGGGCGACGTTGTCGAACACCGTGCGGTCGTGGAGCAGGCGGAAGTCCTGAAAGATGATCCCCATGCGCCGGCGCACGTAGGGGATGCGGGAGCGGCGCACGCGCCCGAGGTTCTCGCCGTCGAGCACGACCTGTCCGCGCGTGGGCCGTTCGAGCAGGGCGATCAGGCGCAACAGCGTGCTCTTGCCCGCGCCCGAGTGGCCGGTGAGGAAGGCCATCTCGCCGCGCGCCAGTTCGAAGCTCACGTCGCGGAGCGCCTCGTGGCCGCCGGGGTAGCGTTTGCTGACGTTGTCGAAACGGATCATCGTTCGGATGCGCGGGCGGTACGTCGCGGACCGGCGTTGCGGCCCGCCGCGGGCGCGGCGTTCATGCGGGCGTTTCGGCCCCGGCGGTGTCCGTTTCGGGCTCGCCGTCCAGCAGGGCGTCGACGAACTCCGCGGCCGCGAACGGGCGCAGGTCCTCGGCCGCCTCGCCCACACCGATGAAGCGGATCGGGACGCCCAGGCGCTTGGCGATGGCGAAGACGATCCCGCCCTTCGCGGTGCCGTCGAGCTTGGTCAGGGCGAGGCCGGTGAGGCCGACCGCCTCGTGGAACTGCAGCGCCTGGGTCAGCGCGTTCTGCCCGGTCCCGGCGTCGACCACCAGCAGCACCTCCTGCGGGACCTGCGGGCCGAGCTTCGCCAGCACCCGCTTGATCTTCCTGAGTTCGTCCATCAGGTTCGACTGCGTGTGCAGGCGGCCGGCGGTATCGACGATGAGCACGTCGGCGCCGCGCGCGCGCGCCGCCTCGAGGGCGTCGTAGGCGACGGAGGCGGCATCGGCCCCGGTGTGCTGGGCGATGACCGGTACGCCGTTGCGCTCGCCCCACGCCTGGATCTGCTCGACGGCCGCGGCGCGGAAGGTGTCCCCGGCGGCGAGCATCACGCTCAGCCCCTGGTCGCGAAAGCGCCGCGCGAGTTTGCCGATGGTGGTCGTCTTGCCGGCACCGTTGACCCCGACCATGAGGATCACGAAGGGGCGCGTTTCGCGGGCGATCTGCAACGGCGCCTGGACCGGCTCGAGGATCGCGAGCATGTCCTCGCGCAGCGCCGCGAACAGCGCCTCGGCGTCGGCGAGCTGCCGGCGTGCGACGCGCCGCGTGAGATCGGCGATGATCTGGGTGGTGGCCTCGACGCCGACGTCGGCGGTGAGCAGGCGGGTCTCCAGCTCCTCGAGCAGTTCGTCGTCGATCGCCCGGCGCCCGCGGACCAGACCCGCGAGCCCGTCGGTGATCCGCCCGCGCGTCTTCGCCAGGCGCCGGCGCAGGCGGCCGAACAGGCCTCCGCCTGCGGCGGTCGCGGGCGCGGTCGCCTCGTCGCCCGGCGTCTGCGGTGTTTCGGCGCGGGCCTTGTCCTTGCGGAAACCGAACATGGGGAGTGCGACGCGTGGCGGGCCTGGGAACCGTCCGGGATCGAGGGTATCCTACCACCCTCACACAGTCGATGATAAGCGCCGCGGCGGTCGCCGACGGCGCGGGGCGGGCGCGTATGCCGCATTGGGGACTGGGGCTCCTGTTGTTCGTGTTCGCACCGGCGCTCGCGGCCGGTCCGCTGCACGAATACCGTCTGGACAACGGGCTGCGCCTGTTCGTCAAGGAGGACCATCGGGCCCCGGTGGTCGTCAGCCAGGTCTGGTACCGCGTCGGTTCGGGGGACGAGCACGGCGGTATCACCGGGATCTCCCACGCCCTCGAGCACATGATGTTCCAGGGGACCGCCCGGCACCCGGCGGGGGAGTTCTCGCGCATCGTCGCCGCCAACGGCGGGCGCGAGAACGCCTTCACCGGCCGCGATTACACCGCCTACTATCAACAGCTCGCGAAGGACCGCCTGGCGGTGAGCTTCGAGCTCGAATCCGACCGCATGCACAACCTGGCGCTGCGGGCGGCCGATTTCCGCAAGGAGATCCGGGTGGTCATGGAGGAGCGGCGGCTGCGCACGGACGACGACCCGCAGGCGCTCACTTACGAGCGGTTCAACGCCGCCGCCTTCGTCAGCAGCCCCTACCACCACCCGGTCATCGGCTGGATGGACGATCTGCGCAACCTGCGCGTGGCGGACCTGCGCGCGTGGTACCGCCGCTGGTACACCCCCGGCAACGCCGCGCTGGTGGTGGTCGGCGACGTCGACCCGAAGGCGGTCTACGCGCTCGCCAAACGCCACTTCGGCCCGGTCCCCGCCGTGCCCCCGGTGCACCCGAAGCCGCGGCGCGAGCTGTCCCCGCGCGGGCCGCGTCGCATCACGGTGCGCGCGCCGGCCGAGCTGCCCTATCTGCTGATGGGCTATCAGGTCCCGGTGCTGCGCACGGCGCACGATCCGGGCGAGGCCTATGCCCTGGAGGTCCTCGCCGGCATCCTCGACGGCGGCGCCGGCGCGCGCCTGGCGAGCCGGCTGGTGCGCGGCGACCAGGTCGCCGCCTCCGCCTCGGCCGGCTACGATCTCTACGCCCGCCGCACCGATCAGTTCCTGCTGGCGGCCACGCCCGCGCGCGGTCACGGCGTCCGGGAACTCGAGCGCGCGCTGCGCGCCGAGGTACGGCGCCTGCGCGATCAGCCGGTCAGCGCGGCGGAGCTCGATCGCGTGAAGGCCCAGGTCGTCGCGCAGCGGGTGTACCGGCAGGACTCGGTCTTCTATCAGGCGATGGAGATCGGCCGGGTCGTCACCGCCGGCCTCGATCCGAAGGTGCTCGACGCGTACGTGGCACGGGTGCGCGCGGTGACGCCTGCACGCATCCAGGCGGTCGCGCGTCGCTACCTGATCCCCGCGCGCCTCACCGTCGCGGTGCTCGATCCGTTGCCGGTGCGCGGGCGCCGGCCGCCGGCTGCGCCGTTCCACGGCGGCGGGGTGCTGCGGTGAGCCGGCGCGCGGCGGCGCTGACGGCGCTGGCGATGCTGTTGGCGCCGGTGGCGGCGCCGGCGCTGCCCGCGATCCAGACCTGGACCCTGGCGAACGGGGCGCGCGTCTACTTCGTGCCGGCCCGCGACCTGCCGATGGTGGACGTGCGCGTCGTGTTCGATGCCGGCAGTGCGCGCGACGGCGCGCACGCCGGGCTGGCGCGGCTCACCAATACGCTGCTCGCCGACGGCGCCGGGGATCTCGACGCCGATCAGGTCGCCACGCGGTTCGATGCGCTCGGGGTGCGGTTCGGCAGCGGGGCGCTGCGCGACATGGCCTGGGTGTCGCTGCGCAGCCTCTCGGAGAAGGAAACGCTGGACGCCGCGGCGGCGCTGGTGGCGCGCGTACTCACGGCGCCGCGCCTCGCGCCGGCGGACTTCCGCCGCGAGCGCGCGCGCATGCGCGTGGCCCGCAAGGCCGCCGAACAGTCCCTCGGCGAGGTCGCGGAGCGCGCATTCTACCGCGCCCTGTACGGTTCCCACCCCTACGCCCATCCGCCCGGCGGCACCGCGCGCAGCCTGGCCGCGATCACGCGCGCCGAGGTGCTGCGCTTCCATCGCCGCTACTACGCCGGGCGCAACGCGGTGGTGGCGATCGTCGGCGACCTCGACCGCGACGGCGCGCGGGCGCTGGCGCGGCGCGTGGCCGGTGCCCTGCCCGCCGGCGCGCCGGCCCCGCCGCTGCCGGCGGTACCGGCGCCGGCGGCGCGCACGGTGGAGATCCGGCGAACCTCCACGCAGACGCATGTGCGCATCGGCACGGTCGGCATGCGCCGCGGCGATCCCGACTACTTCGCGCTCTACGTGGGCAATCACGTCCTCGGCGGCGGCGGGCTGGTCTCGCGGCTCTCGCAGGAGATCCGCGAGCGGCGGGGATTGAGCTACAGCGTCTACAGCTATTTCGTGCCGATGCACCGGCGCGGCCCGTTCGTGATGGGGCTGCAGACCCGCAACGGACAGGCGCGCGAGGCGGTCTCGCTGCTGCGCGCCGGGTTGCGCCGGTTCGTCGCCGATGGGCCCACGGAGGCGGAACTGGCCGCCGCCAAGGAGAACATCATCGGGGGGTTTCCGCTGCGCATCGACAGCAACGCCGACATCGTCGAGTATCTGGCGATGATCGGTTTCTACCGCCTGCCCCTGGACTACCTGCAGACCTTCCCGCAACGCGTGCGCGCGGTCACGCGCGCCGCCGTGCGGGACGCCTTCCGCCGGCGCGTCGATCCGCAGCGACTGGTGACCGTGGTCGTCGGCGGCGGGGCCGGGGAGGGCCGATCGCGGTAGCGGCGCCTGCGAGCCGCCCCGCCGGGCCCGATAAGCCATGTCCGCCGCCCCCCGCAACCGCGTGCGCCTCATCGGCGGGGTCTGGCGCGGGCGGCGCATCGATTTCGCGCCGGTGCCCGGGCTGCGCCCGACGCCGGACCGCGTGCGCGAGACCTTGTTCAACTGGCTGCAGCCGGTGATTGCGGGCGCACGCTGTCTGGACCTGTTCGCCGGCAGCGGGGCGCTCGGCCTGGAGGCGGCCTCGCGCGGCGCCGCGCAGGTGGTCCTCGTGGAACGGGACCGGCGCGCGGTGCGTGCGCTGGAGGCGCAGGTGCGCCGCCTCGAGGCGCACTCGGTCACCGTCGTCCATGCGGAGGCGTCGCAGTACCTGGCGGCGCCCGGCGAGGCCTTCGACGTGGTGTTCCTCGATCCGCCGTTCGCGGACGCCGCGGCGCTCGCGACCTGCGTCGGCGGGCTCGAGCAGGCGCGGCGCCTGCGCCCGCAGGCGCGGGTCTACCTGGAGACCGACGCCCGCCGCCCGCTCCCGCCCCTTCCGCCGGGCTGGTCGCTGGTGCGCAGCCGCCGGGCCGGACACGTCGGCTATCACCTGGCGCTGCGCGCCTGAGCGGGCCGGACCCGCGTCAGCCGTCCGGGCGCGAGGCGCCGCAACGCCAGCAGTCGGTGAACTGCCCTTCGATGCGCTCGCCGCAGACGGGGCAGGTCCACGGCGGCGCGGCGGGCCGCGCGTCGGTGCGCAGGGCCTCGGCGACGATGGCCTTCGCGCGCGCGTAATCGGCGTCCTCGGCGACCCACAATTCCGGGCGCTGCGCGCCTGAGCGGGCCGGACCCGCGTCAGCCGTCCGGGCGCGAGGCGCCGCAACGCCAGCAGTCGGTGAACTGCCCTTCGATGCGCTCGCCGCAGACGGGGCAGGTCCACGGCGGCGCGGCGGGCCGCGCGTCGGTGCGCAGGGCCTCGGCGACGATGGCCTTCGCGCGCGCGTAATCGGCGTCCTCGGCGACCCACAATTCCGGCCAGACCTCGACCAGCGGCAACTCCCCCGCGGCGCCGCCGAGAAATTCGTTCTTGATCACACAGGCGATCCCGGCGCCCTCCAGCAGGTTGCGCAGGTGGCTCACCAGCATGACGTTCTGTGCGGTGTAGACGCGTTTCACACCCGGCTCCGGCGCCGCGGCAGGTCTCCAGCATACCGGACGGCGGTGGAAAACGCCGCGCCCAACCCCTATGCTCTGCCCCCATCGACCGCGCGCGGAGCGAACCCATGCAGGCGACCGCCGTCTATCCCGGGACCTTCGACCCCATCACCAACGGGCACGCCGACTTGGTGCACCGCGCCGCGCGGCTGTTCGACCGCGTGATCGTGGCGGTCGCCGCCAACCCGTACAAGGCGCCGTTCTTCCCGCTCGAGGAGCGCGTGGAGATGGCGCGCGCGGCCCTGGCCGGTCTGGAGCGGGTGGAGGTGACCGGGTTCGACACGCTGCTGGCGGATTACGTGCGTGCGCGCGGCGCGGGGGTGATCCTGCGCGGGCTGCGCGCGGTCTCCGACTTCGAATACGAGTTCCAGCTCGCGAGCATGAACCGCCAGCTCGCGCCGGAGGTGGAGACCCTGTTTCTCACCCCGGCCGAGCAGTATTCCTTTATTTCCTCCGGCTTGGTGCGGGAGATCGCCGCGCTCGGCGGGGCGGTCGCGGGCTTCGTCCATCCCGCCGTCGAGGCCGCCCTCAAACGCCGCGCGCGCTGACCCGCCGCGGCGGCCGCATCCCTTACAATGGCGGCGACGGCCCCCGCCGGGGTCGGGCGGAGAGGACACGTGTCACTGCGGATCACCGAGGAGTGCATCAACTGCGACGTGTGCGAGCCGGAGTGCCCGAACACGGCGATCTCCCCGGGCGAGGTCGTCTACGTGATCGACCCCCAGCGCTGCACCGAGTGCGTCGGCCACTACGACACTCCCCAGTGCGTCGAGGTCTGCCCGGTGGAATGCATCGTCCCCGACCCGGACCACCGCGACAGCGTCGAGGAGCTCGAGGCGCGCTACCGGGCGCTCACCGGCGAGGAGCCGTGACGGGGGCGCGGCCCGCCGGCACCACCCGGTAGGCGGGTGCCACGGGCCGCGGCAGCGGCAGCGTCATCGGCCAGCCGGTCGCCGTGAAGACGGACACCGTGTGGTAGGCCCCGCCGGGGCGCGCGGCCGCCTCCAGCCGGTAGCGGCGCCCGGCGGGCAGGGCCTCGAGCACGAGGCGCGTGCGGGTGGCGCGGCGCACGATCCGGTAGCCGCCGAAGGGCCGCGCCAGCGGTGCGCCGATGAAGATCCCCTGCCCCGGCCAGGCGACGCTCTTCCAGTAGGCGTCGATCAGCGTCTCCCCCCGCAGGTAGCGGCGGATGACGATGCGCGGATCGGGAAACTTCTCGACGAAGTTGCACGGCTCCACCACGGTCCCGTAGCTGCCCGTGGCGCCGGCCTCGAGCCAGCGCAGGCTGCTCATCTGCCGCGTCGTGGTCAGCGCCCCGCCGGTGGAGGTGAGGTGGTCGGCGACGGCGCCGGGGAGGAAGCGGTCGGTGTCGAGCCCGGGCACGTGCGCGAGGCCGGTGAAGTAGAAGAGGATGTCGTTGCGGTGGGGGAGCGCGTTCGCGAACACCTCGCGTGCGCGCAGGTGCCCGCGCAGCATACGCAGGACGGCCGGATAGAAGCGCGCGCGCACGTTGCGGTTCCGGTCGCTCGTGCTGACCAGATAGGCGGTGCCGGCCGGGAAGGTGTGGTCGGCGGCGATCCCGCGGTCGATGAGCGCCTTGACCGCGGCGAAGCTCGTGCCGGCCAGCGCCATGGTCGGGCGGATGCCGAACTCGCGGTAGGGCCGGCGCCCGTCGGCGTCGAACATCGGGTTCAGACGCGTCGGCCGGCAGCCGCGCGCACAGTAGAGACGGTCGTAGCCGGCGGCGAAGGCGGTCGTGATCGACATGCATCCCACCCGGTAGGGTGCCGCCCAGGTCAGCGCGTAGGCCTGCACGTGGGCGGGGGTGATCGCCTCGATGACGGCGCGCAACGCGCGAAACTCGCGCGGGTTCATGACCGGCCGGCCCGGCGGGAAGCGGACGTGGATGAGGTTGTCGGCGGGGATGCCGCGGCGGCGTGCGTAGTAGGCGCCGATGCGCCGGCTGAGCGGGTCGGCGTCGTTGACGATCACCGCGAGTTCGGCCGGGCCCAGGGCGGTGTCCGGTACCTGTACCGTGATCGGTGCCGTGCCGCCTGCCGACGCCCCCGCCGTCCACAGCAGCAGCGCGGCGATCCCGACGGTGTATCTCAATGCTGACACTGCGGGCAGTAGAACGTCGAGCGCTGCCCGCTGCGCACCGCGCGCACGGGGGTCGCGCAACGCACGCACGGAGTCCCGCCGCGCCCGTAGACGTTCAGGCGCAGTTGGAACCAGCCGGGACGGTCCTCGCCGTTGCGAAAGTCGCGCAGCGTCGTCCCGCCCTGTTCCAGCGACTCCACGAGCACCGCGCGGGTCGCTTCGACGAGCCGGTCGCAGCGCGCGCGCGAGACGCGACCGGCGGCGCGCAGCGGATGGATCCCGGCACGGAACAACGCCTCGTTGGCGTAGATATTGCCGAGGCCGGCGACGATGCCGGCGTTCATCAGCAGGGACTTGATCGCCGTGCGGCGCCCGCGTGCGCGCGCGTGCAGGTACGCGCCGCTGAACTCCGGCGCCAGCGGCTCCGGTCCGAGGCCGCGCAGGAGCGCGTGTTCCAGCGGATCGCGACGCGTGGTCCACAGGAGCGCGCCGAAGCGGCGCGGGTCGCGCAACCGCAGGCAGGGGCCGGCGTCGAAACGGATCTCGACGTGATCGTAGGGCCCGGGCGCGGACGCGACCGGCGCCAAGCGCAGGCTCCCGGACATCCCCAGGTGCAGGATCGCCGTCCCCCGGTCCGTGTACATCAGGAGATACTTGGCGCGCCGATACAGTCCCGTGACGACCGCCCCGGGGAGGTCGCGCTCGAGGGCGCGCGGCACCGGCCAGCGCAGGCGCCGCTCGCGCACCACCACCCCGGTCACGCGGCGCCCGCGCACGGCGGGGGCGATGCCGCGGCGGGTGATTTCGACCTCGGGCAGTTCAGGCATTCTGTAATGGAACCGGGGGCGCGGGTCGGATAGTATTGGAAATTCCCATGGGTTTTGTCCCGTCGAACGGGGCTCCGGACAGGGCGACGATGCAACCGAGCAATCCCGGGATCGATCCCGCCCGACCCGCGGTGAGAGGGTGTCCGGGGCCGCGATCCTTGCGCCCCCTGCTGTGGCTGGGCTGGCTGTTGCTGATGCTGCCCGCCGCGGTGCCGGCCGCGCCGGCGGCGACGCGCGCACACGCGGGCGCCGACACCCAGCAGGTCACTCTGAACCTGAAGGATACCGACATCCAGGCCCTGATCGCCACGGTGGCGGAGGTCACCGGCAAGAATTTCGTCGTCGACCCCCGGGTCAAGGGAAAGGTCACCGTCATCTCCTCGCGGCCGGTCAACCAGGACGAACTCTATCAGGTCTTCCTGTCGATCCTGCAGGTGCACGGCTTCGCGGCGGTGCCGGCGGGCAACGTGATCAAGATCGTCCCCGACGTCACCGCCAAGCAGGACGCGATCCCGGTGGCGACCGCCCGCGAACCCGGCGAGGGAGACGAGATGGTCACGCGGGTGGTGCACGTGACCAACGTCTCGGCGGCGCAGCTCGTGCCGATCCTGCGCCCGCTGGTCCCGCAGCAGGGGCACCTGGCTGCCTACCCGTCCTCCAACATGCTGGTCATCTCGGACCGCGCCGACAACGTCGATCGTATGGTGGACATCATCCACCGCATCGACCGCTCCAGTTCCAGCGGGGTCTCCGTCATCCCCCTGCGCCACGCCTCGGCCGGCGATGTGGTCCGGATCCTGACCTCGCTGCTGCAATCCCAGCGCCAGGGCGGCGGGATCGCCGGTCCGGTGCCGGTGGTGGTGGCGGACGAGCGTACCAACAGCGTCCTCATCGGCGGCGAGGCCAGCGACCGGTTGCGCCTCAAGGCCCTGGTCGCCCACCTCGACACCGCCACCCAGTCCACCGGCAACACCCAGGTGGTCTACCTGCACTACGCCGACGCCAAGAAGCTCGTGCCGGTGCTGCAGTCGGTGGTCAAGGGACAGGCGGCGAAGGGGGCCAAGGCGGGGGGCTCGGGCAAGGCGCAGGATGTGGAGATCACCGCCGACGAGAGCACCAACGCCCTGGTCATCACCGCGCCGCCGGACATGCAGCGCTCGCTGCGCGGGGTGATCCGGCGTCTGGACATCCGCCGCGCCGAGGTCCTGGTCGAGGCGGTGATCGCCGAGGTCTCGGCCGACCGGGCGGCGCAGCTGGGCGTACAGTTCAACGCGGCCCGCAACCTCGACAGCTCGGGCGCCATCGGCGGGACCAACTTCAGCACCGGCGGCAGCTCGCTCACCTCGGTCGCGCAGAACCCGCTGTCGGTGGGGGACGGCCTCGCGGTCGGCTACATCAAGGGCACGACGACGCTGTTCGGCACCCAGGTGCTCAACATTGCCACCCTCATCCAGGCGCTGTCCTCGGATTCCTCCACCAACATCCTCTCGACCCCGACGCTGCTCACGCTCGACAACCAGGAGGCGGAGATCATCGTCGGGCAGAACGTGCCGTTCGTGACCGGGCAGTTCACCAACACCGGCGCCAACCAGGGGGTGGTCACGCCGTTCCAGACCATCCAGCGCCAGGACGTCGGGCTCACGCTCAAGGTCAAGCCGCAGATCAACGAGGGCAACACCATCAAGCTGCAGATCCAGCAGGAGGTCTCGAGCCTCACCAACAGCACGCAGGCATCCGATCTGATCACCAACAAGCGCTCGATCAAGACCACCGTCCTCGTCGACAGCGGCAAGATCATAGTCCTCGGCGGACTGATCCAGCAGACGCATACGGAGAAGGTCGAGCGCGTGCCCTTGCTCGGCGACCTGCCGGTGATCGGGGCGCTGTTCCGCTCGCACCAGAGCGGGTTGAACAAGACCAACCTGATGGTGTTCCTGCGCCCGGCCATCCTGCGCGGAGCGGGCCTGGCGCGCGCCTATACCGACGAGAAGTATGGTTACATTCGCTCTCAGCAGCAGGCCGTGCAGGGCAAGGGGGTGTTCCTGATGCCGCACGAGAAGGCGCCGTTGCTCCCGGCGCTGCCGAGCGGCGCGCGCCTGCCCCCGCCCTTCGGACCGCATACGCCGCCGCACGGCGACGGCGCGCGCTGACGCCGCATGGCCGGTGATCCTCCGGTGGCGGAGCGGCGCGCGATCCCGCAGGACCCGGGAGGGGCGGAGACGGCGGGTCCGGAGGTCGCCGCACACGCCGACACCTGCCCGCGCCCGCCGTTCGTCTTCGCGCGCCGCCACGGCCTGCTGGTCACCGGCGAGGAGGGGGGCGTCGTCCGGGTCGCCTGCCGCGAGGGGGTACGCAGCGCGAGCCTCGCCGAGCTGCGCCGCTTCCTGGGGCGTCCGTTGCGCCTGACCCGGGTCTCGCCCGAGCAGTTCGATCTGCTGCTCGGCTCCACCTACCAGGAAGACACCAACCACGCCATGTCGATGATGGGCGATCTCGGCGAGGACATGGACCTCTCCAGCGTCGCCCAGCAACTCTCCGAACCCGCCGACCTGCTCGAGAGCCAGGACGACGCGCCGATCATCCGCCTGATCAACGCCCTGCTGACCGAGGCGGTCAAGGAGGACGCCTCGGACATCCACATCGAGCCGTTCGAGAACCGGCTGGTGGTGCGCTTCCGCGTCGACGGGGTGCTGCGCGAGGTGCTGACGCCGCCGCGCCAGCTCGCGCCGCTGATCGTCTCGCGGGTCAAGGTCATGGCGCGGCTGGACATCGCCGAAAAACGCCTGCCGCAGGACGGGCGTATCTCGCTGCGCATCGCCGGGCGCGCCGTCGACGTGCGCGTCTCCACCCTGCCGTCCGGGCACGGGGAGCGGGTGGTGCTGCGGCTCTTGGACAAGCAGGCCGGGCGGCTCGATCTCGAACACCTGGGGATGGCCCCCGAGACCCTCCACGTGATGGACCAGGTCATCCATCGCCCGCACGGGATCGTGCTGGTGACCGGTCCCACCGGGTCCGGCAAGACCACCACCCTGTACGCCGCGCTCACGCGCCTCAACGACCGCAGCCGCAACATCATGACGGTCGAGGACCCGATCGAGTATTACCTCGACGGCATCGGCCAGACCCAGGTCAACACCAAGGTCGACCTGAGCTTCGCGCGCGGCCTGCGCGCCATCCTGCGCCAGGACCCGGACGTGGTGATGGTCGGGGAGATCCGCGACCTGGAGACCGCGCAGATCGCCGTGCAGGCGAGCCTGACCGGACACCTCGTCTTCTCCACGCTGCACACCAATACCGCCGTGGGCGCGGTCACGCGGCTGCGGGATATGGGCGTGGAACCCTTCCTGCTGGCCTCGAGCCTCATCGGGTCCCTGGCGCAGCGGCTCGTGCGCCTGCTGTGTCCGCATTGCAAGAGCGCCTACACACCGTCGTTGAGCGAGTGCGAGGCGTTGGGCCTGGACCCCGCGAGTCCGCCGACGCTGTATCGGCCCAACGGTTGCGAGCAGTGCAGCTTTCTCGGCTACCGCGGCCGCACCGGCATCTACGAACTGGTCGCCCTGGACGATCCGATGCGCACGATGATCCACGACGGCGCCGGGGAACACGAACTGGAGACCTACGCGCGGCGTCTGGGACCGAGCATCCGGCAGGATGGCAAGCGCCGCATCCTCTCCGGCGACACCGCGGTCGAGGAGGTGCTGCGGGTGACGCGCGAGGACTGAGCGCGGGCGCGCACGAACGGCATGGGGGCATTCGAATACAGCGCGCTCGACGCCGGCGGCAAGGAGCGCTCCGGAGTCTTGGAGGGGGACACGCCGCGCCAGGTGCGCCAGCGCCTGCGCGAACAGGGGCTGGTCCCCCTCTCCGTCGAGGAGGTCGTGCGCCGCGAGGCCGCCGGGACCGGCCCGGCGCGCCCGCGCCGGCGCATCAGCGCCACCGACCTCGCCCTGATCACGCGCCAGCTCGCGACGCTGGTGCGCGCCGGGCTGCCGCTCGAGGAGGCCTTCCACTCCGTGGCGCGGCAGAGCGAGAAGCCGCGCATCAAGAGCATGCTGCTGGCGGTGCGCTCGCGCATCATGGAAGGCCACGACATGGCCACCGGGCTGGCCGATTTTCCCCACGTGTTCCCGGAGTTGTACCGCGCGACCGTCGGCGCCGGCGAACAGTCGGGGTACCTCGATACCGTCCTCGAACGCCTCGCCGACTACACCGAGGTGCGCCAAGCCCTGCACCAGCGCGTGCAGCTCGCCCTTCTCTACCCGGTGCTGCTCACCATCGTCGCGATCTCCGTGACCATCGCGCTGCTGACCTACGTCGTCCCGCAGGTGGTCCAGGTGTTCGCCAACATGAACCAGCAGTTGCCCGTACTGACGCGCGGGTTGATCGCCGTGAGCGATTTCCTGCGCGCGCACGGGCTCCTGCTCCTGACGGTCGGGTCGGCGGTCGCGGTCGGTGTCGTCTGGCTGCTGCGCCGCCCCGGGCCGCGCCGCCGGTTTCACCGCCTGCAGTTGCGGTTGCCGCTGCTCGCGCGCCTCGTGCGCGGGTTCAATACCGCCCGGTTTTCGCGCACCCTCAGCATCCTCGTCGCGGCCGGCGTGCCGGCCCTGGAGGCCCTGCGGATCGCCGCCCAGGTCATATCCAACGTCCCTATGCGTGAGGCGGTCGAGGCGGCGGCGGCGCGCGTGCGCGAAGGGGCGAGCCTGCACGGGGCGCTCGAGGCGAGCGGACTGTTCCCGCCGATGACCATCAATCTCATCGCCAGCGGCGAGGCGAGCGGCGACCTCGAAGGCATGCTCGAACGCGCGGCCGCCAGCCAGGAGCGGGAGATCGAGACCCTGGTCTCCGCGCTCCTGGGCCTGTTCGAACCGCTGCTGATCCTGGTCATGGGCGGCCTGGTGCTGATGATCGTCGTCGCCATCCTGCTGCCGATCTTCGATCTGAACCAGCTCGTCAAGTGACCGGCCGGCGCCGCGCTTGTGTCGTGCCGGGTTCCCGGCCGACAATACGCGGCGGGCAGCCGCCGCAGGGGTTGGGGATCTTGGCGCGCATCAGAAAAGAACACGCCGCACACGTCCAGTGGTTTCGCGACTCCGCGCCGTACATCCATGCCCACCGCGGGCGGACCTTCGTGGTGGTGTTCGGCGGCGAGGCGGTGGCCGATCCGGCGTTTCCGGCCCTGATTCACGACGTCGCCCTGCTCCACAGCCTCGGGGTGCGGCTGGTGCTGGTCCACGGCGCGCGCCCCCAGATCGAGGCACGGCTGCGCGAGCGCGGGGCCGAGATCCGCTACGTCAACGGCCTGCGCGTGACCGGTCCCGACGCACTCGCGGGGGTGAAGGAGGCGGCCGGCAGCGTGCGCGTGGAGATCGAGGCCCTGCTGTCGATGGGTCTTGCCAACACGCCGATGGCGGGGGCGCGCATCCGCGTCGCATCCGGGAACTTCGTCGTCGCGCGCCCGCTGGGGGTGCGCGACGGGGTGGACTATCAGCTTACCGGCGAGGTGCGCCGCGTCGACGCCGAGGCGATCCGCCGCCACCTCGACGGTGGTGCGATCGTGCTGCTCTCCCCGCTGGGCTATTCGCCCACGGGCGAGGTCTTCAATCTGAGTGCCGAGGACGTCGCGGCCGCTGCGGCCGTCGCGTTGCGTGCCGACAAGCTGCTCGGGCTGGTGGAGGCCGAGGGCGTGACGGACGGGCGCCGGCGCCTCATGCCCCAGTTGAGCCCGGGGGATGCCGAGGCGCTGCTGCGCGGTCGGCGGCGCCTGCCCGAGGACATCGCGCGCCAGCTCTCGATGGCGGCGCAGGCCTGCCGCGGCGGGGTGGCGCGTGCGCACCTGGTCAGCCGGCGGTTCGACGGCGCGTTGCTGCTGGAGCTTTTCACGCGCGACGGGGTGGGGACGCTGGTCACCTCGGAGACCTTCGAGGGCTTGCGCCGCGCCACGATCGAGGACGTCGGCGGCATCCTCGAATTGATCGCGCCCCTGGAGGCCGAGGGGATCCTGGTGCGCCGCTCGCGCGAACGGCTCGAGATGGAGATCGACCGGTTCACGCTGATCGAGCGCGACGGCATGATCGTCGCCTGCGCCGCGCTGTACCCGTTCCCGGAGGAGCGCGTGGGCGAACTCGCCTGCCTGGCGGTCCACCCCGACTATCGGCACGGCGGCCGCGGCGATGCGCTCCTGCGTCACGTCGAGCGCCAGGCGGCTGGGCTGGGCATCGCCCGCCTGTTCGTGCTCACGACCCGCACCGCCCACTGGTTCCGCGAGCGCGGCTTCGAGCCCGCCGAGCCGCAGGAACTGCCGGTGCGGCGTCGCGAACTCTACAACTATCAGCGCAACTCCAAGGTCTTCGTCAAGCGCGTGACGGGAGGCAAGCCGGCCTAGGAGCCTAAGTCCGACGGGCTCCTAGGCCCGGCCGGTAAGGATTGCGCACGCCGCGCGACTGTATCCGGGTGAGAACGACGCGGGGGCACCCGGCCCCCGCCGGCGGGAGGTCGCCCGATGGATCCGCTGCTCTTTGTCTGTGTGGTGTTTCTGGCCTACGCCAACGGGGCCAACGACAACTTCAAAGGGGTCGCCACCCTGTTCGGCAGCGGCGTGAGCCGCTACCGCGGAGCGCTGCTCTGGGGCACGCTGGCGACGCTGGCCGGGTCGCTGCTGGCGGTGTTCCTGGCGCGCGGCCTGCTCGCCGCGTTCGGCGGCAAGGGGCTCGTGCCCGAGGCGGTCACCGTGCTGCCGGCCTTTGCCGTCGCGGCGGCCTTCGCGGCCGCGGCCACGGTGATGCTCGCGGTGCGCCTCGGCCTGCCGGTCTCCACCACGCATGCGATCGTCGGCGCGCTCGTCGGCGCGGGGTGGTTCGCCTCGCCGGCGGGCGTGGACCTCGCCCGGCTGTGGCAGGGCTTTTTCCTCCCGCTCCTGCTCAGCCCCCTGCTGGCGATCGCGGCGGCGCTCGCGCTATATCCGCTGGTGCGCGCGGCGCGGCGCGCGCTCGGAATCCGGCGCGAGACCTGCGTCTGCGTCGGGCGCGAGGTCGTGGCCTCGATTCCGGAGGGCGCCGGCGGCGTGCAGGCGGCCCTGGCCCAGGCGGCGACGCTCCCCACGGTGCACGTCGGCACGCGCCCGCAATGCGCCGAGCGCTATTCCGGCCGCGTGATCGGTATCGAGTGGCAGCGCATCGTCGAGGTTCTGCACTATTTGAGTGCCGGCGCGGTGAGCTTCGCGCGCGGCGTCAACGATACGCCGAAGATGGCCGCGATCCTGCTCCTGAGCGGGGCCCTCGGCGCCCAGGGCGGCGTGACCCTGGTCGGCGCGGCGATCGCCGTCGGTGCGCTCCTGAGCGCACGGCGCGTGGCGCAGACCATGGCGCACCGGATCACGGACATGAATCCGGGCCAGGGCCTGGTCGCGAACCTGGTCACCTCGGCGCTGGTGCTCGGCGCCTCGGCGCTCGGTATGCCGGTCTCGACCACCCACGTCGCCTGCGGCGCGCTGTTCGGCATCGGTGCGATCACCCGGCGCGGGCGCTGGGGCACGATCGGGACGATTGCGCTCGCCTGGGTCGTCACGCTGCCGGTGGCCGCCGCCATAGGCGCCGCGGCCTATTGGTCGGTGGGGAGGATCTGAGCGGCGCCGTGCATTCAGCGCTTGCGCGCCAGCGTCAGCCCGTCGCCTATCGGGACCAGCGCGAGGTCGATGCGCTCGTCGCCGGACAGGGCGCGGTTGAAGGCGCGGATCGCCTCGGTGTCGGCGTCGCGTGCATCCGGATCGGCGACGCGTCCGTCCCACAGTACGTTGTCGACGGCGATGAGACCGCCGCGCCGCAGCAGCGTGAGGCAGCGCTCGTAGTATTCGTGATAACCGGTCTTGTCGGCGTCGATGAAGGCGAAGTCGAAACTCCCGGCCGCGCCCTCCTCGAGCAGGCGGTCCAGCGTCTCCAGCGCCGGCGCCAGGCGCAGGTCGATCTTGTGGTCGACGCCGGCCTCGCGCCAGTAGCGGCGCGCCGTCGCTGTCCACTCGGCGCTGACGTCGCAGGCCACGATGCGCCCGTCGTCCGGGAGCGCCGCGGCGACCGCGAGTGCGCTGTAGCCCGTGAAAACCCCTACTTCGATCGTACGGCGCGCCCCGAGGAGGCGCACGAGCAGGGCCATGAACTGACCCTGTTCCGGGGCGATCTGCATACCGGCCATGGGCAAGGTGGCGGTTTCCTGACGCAGGCGGCGCAGCACATCGCTTTCGCGAAGTGAGACTGAGAGCACATACTGGTACAGCGAATCCGCTAGGGTAAAAGTCCGGTTGCTCATGGAGGCATTGGATCCCCGGAACGCGGCGGGATCGGGACATCATCGATGTTGGCGCGGCAGAAGGCAAGGCGGTTCCCGCTCGCGGTACGCGGTCCGGCGTATCCGGCCGGTGTGAACCCGCACGACGGGGACGGTATCCGGATCGTGCAGGTCACGGACATGCATCTGTACCGCGATGCCGGCCGCACGCTGCTCGGGGTCGACACGCAACGGTCCTTCGAAGAGGTCCTGGACCGCGCGGTACGTGAGCGCGGGCGACCCGACCTCGTGCTCGCGACCGGGGACCTGGTGCACGACCGTTCGCGCGCGGGCTACACACGCCTGCGCGGAGTGCTCGCCGGGCTCGGCGTCCCGTTTCTGTGGCTGCCCGGAAACCACGACGATCCGGAGTGCATGCGCGCGGTGCTCGCCGACGCCGGCGCGAGCGACCCGCGCAGCGTGCGCGTCGGCGACTGGCAGATCGTCCTGCTCGACTCGACGGTCGAGGGCAGCGACGCCGGGCGCATCGCCGCCGCCGGTCTGCGGGACCTGGACGAGGACCTCGCGCGTTTCCCGGAGCACCACGCCCTGGTCTGTCTGCACCACCCGCCGGTGCCCATCGGCAGCCGCTGGATGGATGCGATCGGGCTGCAGAACCCCGCCGAGCTGTTCGCGGTGCTCGATCGCCACCCGCAGGTCCGGGCGGTCGTGTGCGGGCATATCCACCAGGCGTTCGACACCCACCGCGGCGCCGTTCGGATCCTCGGAAGCCCCTCGACCTGTTTCCAATTCAAACCGCGCAGCGAGGAGTTCGCCGTGGACCGCGCCGCGCCGGGGTACCGCTGGCTCACGCTCGGCGCCGACGGCGCACTCGAGACCGGGGTCGGTCGGATCGAGGACTACTCCGCGGTGGATATCGCGTCGACCGGCTACTGACCCGTCGGTCCGGCGGCGGCGAGGCGCGCGGCCATCTCCCGGATACGGCGGCCTTCCGGAGTCTCCCCCTTTCCGGCCGCGGTGACGGCGGCGGCGTATTCGGCGAGCAGTGCCGGGAGCGCCTGCAGGATACGGTTCCGGCGCAGGCGCCCGGCGCCGTGCACGGTCCACGCCGCGCGCCAACGGCAACGCGGTGTCGCGTCGCACACCCTGAGTCCCCATTCGGGGTGGTTCGGCCGCCACTCGTGGCGGCGGATCACCAGCCGATAGGCCTCGGGTGCGCCGTCGAGGCCGACCGGGGGGCCGTAACATTCGACTTCCAGACGCGGCGCCAGCGCGTCCAGCTCGGTGCCGAGCCGCTCCAGGGCCGCGGTTGCCGCGGCCGCGGCCGCCGGCCCCCGGGGCGGGGTGACGCTCATGCGTGCCAGCAGCTCGAGGTAGGCGTCGTCCGAATCCATGTCGGCTCGCGGGATCCCGCATCCACAGGGCGGGCGCGCCGCGCCCGGCGGGGGCGGAAACCCTCAAGAATCGGGCCGCCGCGCCGCCGTCATTGTAGCACCGCGGCGGCGACGCCCCGGACCGCACACCTCCGATCGGGAACCGAGCATGGGAGCGGCAAAGAAACTCGTTGACGCGGCACGTCTGCGCGGCTTGGTCCCGCTTCATTCGCTCACGCCGGATCACCTGCAGGAACTCGCCCGGAAGTCCCCCATCGAGGATCTGCCGGCGGGCGCGGAGGTGTTCGCGACGGGCGATCGCGACGGCAAGGCGGTCTATCTGCTCTCCGGCGAGGTCGAGCTGAGCGCGCCGGGGGAGGGGGTCCAGCGGCTGCGCGCGGGCACCGAACCGACGCGCTACCCGCTGGCGCATCATCAGCCCAGGCGCCTGACGGCGCGCGCCCTTGGGCCGGTCTCCGTGCTGCGCATCGACGCCAACCTGCTCGACATGATGCTCGAGTGGCGGCGCACCGATTCCTACGAGGTCGCCGAGCTGGGCGCAGCGGACGATGCGGGCGAGGAGGACTGGCTGGTCCGGTTCCTGGGCTCCGGCGGTTTCGACCGCATCCCTGCGGGCGATCTGCAGGCGTTGCTGGCGCGGCTCGAGGAGATCGAGGTGCCCCCCGGCGCCGCCGTGATGAACGCGGGCGACCCCCCCGACGGTTATTACATCGTCAAGCGCGGGCGCTGCGAGGTCCTGCGGTGTCCCGCCGCCGGCGAGCCGCCGCGGGTCGTCGCCGAACTCGGGCCGGGCGAGACCTTCGGCGAAGAGGCCCTGATCACCGGGGCGCCGCGCAACGCCACGGTGGTCATGCCCGAGGGCGGCGCGGTGCTGCGCCTGCCGCGCGCGGACTACCGGGCGCTGGTCGCCGATGCCCTGCTGCAACCGGTGGGTTATGAGCGCGCGCGCACTGCTGCTGCAGGGCGCCGTGCTCCTCGACGTGCGCGGTCCGGATGAGCATGCCGCCGACGGGCTCGAGGGCAGCGTCAACCTGCCCCTGGCCCAGGTGCGCGAGCGCGCCGGCGAGCTGGATCCGGCGCGGCGCTATGTCGTGTATTGCGACAACGGGATTCGCGGCTCCGCCGCTGCATTGCTCCTGGCGCATCGCGGTTTCGAGGCCTATCCGCTGGAGGGCGGCCTCGAGGCCGTGCCCGCGCATGTCCGCGGCGGTTCGGCTCCGGCGCAGGTGCGCGCGGCGGACGGTGGCGCGGAATCGGTGCACGAGGCGCGCGCCGAGGTCGCGCGCGAGGCGGCGCGCATGCGCGGGGACGCCGAGGCCGCGGAGCGCGCCGCCCGCAACGCCGCCCGCGAGGCCGCTGCGGCCCGCGAGCGTGCCCGGCGCGACGCGGACGAGCGCGCGGCGCGCGCCGAAGAGGCGCGACTGCGGGCGGAGGAGGACGCCGAGCGGCTGCGTGCCGCCCGCGAACGGGCGGAGCGTGAGGCGGCCGCCGAGGCCGAGCGTGTCCGGCGCGATCTCGAGAGCGCGCGGCGTAAGGCGGGCGCGGAGGCGGCACAACTCAAGTCGGAAGTGACCGAGGCGCGCAACCACGCGCGCGAGCAGGCGCAGCGCGCGGCCGAGGCCGAGCGCCAGCGCGCCGAGGCCGAACGCCTGGCCGCGCAGATTCGGGACGAGGCCCGGGCGGCGCGCGAGGAGGCGCAGTCCCTTGCGGCGCGCCTCGAGGAGCACGCGCGGGTCTCGCAGGCGGCGGCCGCAGAGCAGGAGCGGGTCCTGCACGAGCGGCTCGAGACCGAACGCCGCGACGCGGAGGCGCGCGCGGCGCGGCTGCAGGCGGAGAGCGAGGCCGCGCGCCGCGCACTGGACGAGGAGGCGCAACGGGCCGCGGCGGCCGAGGCCGCGCATCGCGAGGCGCAGGCGGAACTGGCGCGCATCCGGGAGGAGACCCGCAGCGCCCATACCCAGGCCAAGCAGGAACTCGCCCGCCTCGAGCAGACCCGGCGCGAGGTCGAGGCCGAGGGGCGCCGGGAGGTCGAGCGCCTGCGCGCGGAGGCCGAACGCCGACGGCAGGACACCGAGGCCGAGATCGCCCGCCTGCGCCAAGAGGCGGAGGCGGCGCGGCGGCGGGCGGAGGAGGAGGCCGCGCGCGTCGACGCTGCGGAGGCGGCGCGGCGAGCGGCCGAGGAGGAGGTGGCGCGGGTCAAGGCGGAGGCCGAGGCCATGCGCCGGCGTTCCGAGGAGGAGGCGCAACGCCTGCGCTCGGAGCTGAGCGCGCTCGAGCAGCGTGCGCGCGAGCAGACGGAACGCTCCTCGCAGGCGGCGATGGCGCGGCATCGCGCCGAACAGGAGGCCGAACGGGTACGCGAGGCGGAGGCGGCGCGGCGCCAGGTGGAGATCGAGGCCGCGCGCAAGCAGGCCGAGCAGGAGGTGCTGCGGGTGCAGGCGGCCGAGGTGGCGCGGCGCCGGCGCGCGGAGGCGGAGGCGCAGAGACGCGCCGCGGCGGAGAGCGCACGCGAGCGGGCGGAGGCCGAGGCGCGCCGGGTACGGGAAGAGGCCGAGGCGGCGCGGCGGGCCGCCGAGGCGGAGGGGCGTCGGATGCGCGCGGCGGCGGCCGCGCTCGAGCGCCGCCTCGAGG
This sequence comes from Gammaproteobacteria bacterium, assembly GCA_027013145.1. GTDB lineage: Bacteria > Pseudomonadota > Gammaproteobacteria > 21-64-14 > 21-64-14 > BMS3Abin12. The sequence goes on from JALUXX010000003.1 coordinate 26,416, forward strand.
CAGACGCCGCGCGTGCGCGCGAGGAGGAAGAGGCGGCGCGGATCCGGGCCGCCTATCGGGCGCTGGACGCGGAGGCATCGGAAAAGGCTCCGGCGGCCCCGGAAGGCCCCCCGGACGACACGCCGCCGACCGCTCCGCAGACGGCGACACCGACTCCGGCCCGGGCGGCCGAACCCGCGCTCCGCGCGCGCACGCGGTTGCCCGACCCCGAACCGCCACCGCCGCTGGATTTCGCCCTTCCCTGGCTCCAGGACCTGGAAACGGGGGAGGAGGCGGCGGCAGGGACGGCGGGCGGCGAGGGATCGGCACCTGAGGAGGCCCCCGAGGCGGTAGAGGACTTCGAGATACTCCCGGCGATCCCGGAGATCGCGCATCCGGCGGCTGCGGACGATGCCGCGCTCCCGTCGGCGACGGCCGCTGCGGCCCCACCCCCGAAGGCGTCGCAGCCTTCCGCGCCCGGTCGCCCGCCCGCGGCGGATGCCACGCCCACGACCGTCGCCGCCTCGTCCGCTTCCCCGGCGCGGTCTCCCGGCGGGGGGGCGGGCGGATCCCCCAGCGCATTCCCGGGCGGATTCCCGGCCGGATCCCCGGGCGGATCCCCGGCCGGATCCCGGGCGGGCGCGCGAGCGGAAATCCCGGCGCCGCGCGCTTCACGGGTACGCTCGGGTCGCGTCGGCTTCGCGCTCGTCGCCGGGGTCGTGTTCGCGGTCGGGGTGGCCTTTGCGCTGTATTCGCTGGCGCCGCGCCCGCGCGGGACGGGTGCTGCGCCCGCCGCGCCGCAGACGGCTCCCGCGTCGGTGCCGGCGTCCGCCCCGACCCCCACCCCCGCGCCGACGTCCGTGCCCACCCCGGTCCCGTCGGCCGCCGCGCCGCCGGAGCCGCCGGAAAAGGCGGCACCGGCGCGGCCGGAGCCGGTTGCGCCGCCGGTCCTTCCTTCTGCCCCGGCCTCGCGGCCGGCACCGGTCGTGTCGCCCGCTGCGGCCACGGGGGGCCGCGAGACGCCGCCCGCTCCCGAGGTCGCGCCGAAGCCGGGACCGGAATCGCCGTTCAGGCCCGAATCGCGTGGGGCGGCGTCCCCCGCGGCGGGTCCGTCCCGGGAGAAGGCCCCGTCCCCGGAGAAGGTCCCGCCGGTGACCTCGACCCCCGCGCGGTCGCAGCCGGCGGTGCGCGCCGCCCCCCCGGCGCCGTCGCGGGAGAACCTGGTGCCGGGTGAAGCGCCGCCCGGTGCAGGGCCCGTTCCGGCCCGTGGCACGGGCCCGGGGGCCGCCGCGCGCGTGCGGGCCGAACGGCGTGCACTCGAGGCCGCGCAGCGACGGTTGCAGCAACGTCTCGGGGCGCAGGGGGCGAAGGGTGCGGCGGCCGCTTCCGCGCCGAAGGCGGTGTCGGGGGCGCGACCCGTACCACCGGCGTCGGCGCCCGCAGCCGAACCTTCGGGCAATTCCGGGACCGCGCCGACCGGGACCGCGCCGACCGGGACCACGTCGACCGGGACCACGTCGACCGGGACCGGGCCGACGCCCAGCGCGCCGAACCGCACGGCCGGGGTGAGGGGGATGCCGGGGACGAGCGCGGCGAAGGCGTCGCCGCCGCGCCCCGGGGCCACGCCCGCCGCGCCGGCCGGCGCGGTCACGCCGCCGCCGGTCCCCGGCGCGCCCGGAAAGGCGTCACCGGCCGGCAAGGGCGCCGCCACCCCGGTGCCCGCAGCGACCCCGGCGCCCGCAGCGACCCCGGTGCCCGCAACGGCGCCGGCGCCCGCGCCGCCCGCGGCGGTCAAGGCGCCGGGGGCGGTCGAGGGAGGGGGCGCCCCGGGGGTGACCTCCGCCGCGCCGTCGGCCGCGGGCAGCGGGACGCCGCCGGCACCGGCCGCGCCCTGATCGTCCGCGCGCGCGGCGCCGCGCTCAGTGGGGCGATGCGGTCGCCGGCGGGTGCGGTGCCGCGGCCGGGTGTGCAGGCGCGGCGACGTAGTCGAACATCTCCGCGTGCAGCGGCCAGCCCGAGCCGTCGGTGACGACCACCGTCCAGCGGCCGGTCTGATCCGGGTCCAGCGTCTTCATCGAGTAGACGCGCCAGCGCGGACCCCCGATCTTGAAGCGGACCTCGGCCATGATCCTGCCGTGGTACATCCAGCGATGGACGATCGTGCGGCCGGCCATGCCGCGGATCTCGGTGAAGTAGTAGACGTGATCGACCGAGTTGGGGAGGGTCACCACGTCGTCGACGGGTTCCCGGTCGCGGATCGCGCGCGTGAACTGCGAGCGCACCACCGGATCCGGGTGAGCGGCCGGCGTGGCCGGTGCGGCCGGGGGCTGGGGGGAGGCGGCCGGGGGGGTGCGCGCGGACGCGACCGGACCCGCGGCCGCCAGCGCCAGCGCCAGTGCCGGCAGGATGCGCTGCAGATGCAGGTGGACGGTGTTCATGATGCCTCGCTCCCCCGCTTCGTGACCACCCGGCGGGATCGGCTCAGTTGCCGGCCCGCACCAGTCCGCCGAGTCCGGCGCGTTCCAGCGCCTCGTGGACGCGCTGCCGGATCGCCCGTGGATCCTCCAGTTCGAGTACCCGCTCGAGCAGTTCGCGCGCCCGCGCCCGCGGGAAGCTGCGGATCACCCACTTCACCCGCGGCAGATTGGCGGCGCTGGTGCTCAGGCTGTCGATGCCCATGCCCAGCAGCAGTACCGCGGCGGTCGGGTCCCCCGCCATCTCGCCGCACACGCTGACCGGTCGGTCGTGGACGTGGGCGCCCTCGACGACCTGGCGCAGGGCGCGCAGGACCGCAGGGTGCAGCGCGTCGTAGAGCGCGGCGACCCGGCTGTTGTTCCGGTCCACGGCGAGCAGGTATTGCGTGAGGTCGTTGGTGCCCACCGACAGGAAATCCACGCGGCGCGCGAACGCCTCGGACTGATAGACCGCCGAGGGGACCTCGATCATGGCCCCCACCGGTGGCATGCGCACCGGTTCACCCTCGGAGACGAGTTCCTGGTAGGCGCGGCGGATGAGCTGCAGCGCCTCGTCGAGCTCCGCGACCCGGCTGACCATCGGCAGAAGGACGTGGAGGTTGCGCGTCTCGGCGTCGGCCCGGAGCATGGCGCGCAGTTGCGTGATGAAGATCTCCGGATGGTCGAGGCTGATGCGGATTCCGCGCCAGCCGAGGAAGGGGTTCTCCTCGCGCACGGGGAAGTAGGGCAGCGCCTTGTCCCCGCCCACGTCCAGCGTGCGCAGGGTCACCGGGCGCGGCGCGAAGGCGCGCAGGACCTGCAGGTAGATGGCGCGCTGCTCGTCCTCGCCGGGGAAGCGGTCGCGCATCAGGAAGGGCAGCTCGGTGCGGTACAGGCCGACCCCCTCGGCGCCGCTGCGCAGCGACGGACCGATATCCGCCAGCAGCCCGGTGTTGACGTACAGCGGGATGCGCACCCCGTCGGGGGTCTCGGCCGGCAGGTCGTGCAGCGCCTCGAGCCCGGAGGCGAGCCGCGCCTCCTGTGCGGCGAGGCGGCGGAACTCTTCGAGCACCATGGCGTTGGGGCGCACGTGCACGCGCCCCTGATAGCCGTCGACGATCAGGGGGCTGCCGTCGAGGCGCCCGATACGCAGGTCGTCCACGCCCATCACCGCGGGGACGCCCATGGCACGCGCGAGGATCGCCACGTGCGAGGTGCTGGAGCCGCGCCGGCAGGCGACCCCGGCGAGGCGCTCGCGCGGCACCTCGGCGAGTTGGGTGGCGCTGATCTCCTCGCCGATGAGGATCGCCTGCTCGGGATAGTCCGGGCTGGCCGCGGTTCGCGACTGCAGGTGGATCAGGATACGGCGGCCGAGGTCGCGGATGTCCTCGCCGCGCTCGCGCAAATACGCATCGTTCATCTCGTCGAAGCGTCGCACGTGCTCCTGGATGGTGGCGCGCAACGCCCCCGGCGCCCAGTTGCCCGCGTGCACCCGCGCGATCGCATCGCCCAGGAGGCTGTCGCCGTCGAGCATCAGGGCATAGGCGTCGAACAGCGCGTGCTCCTCCGGCGGCAGCACGTCCTTCACGCGCGCGCTCAGCGACTGGATCTCGGTGCGCACCGCGGCGAAGGCGTCGCGCAACGCCGCCTCGTCGGCCTGCGGGTCCTCGCTCGGACGGTCCGGCACCGCCTTCAGCTCCGCCGGCGGATAGATGGCCACCGCGGTCCCGATACCCACGCCGGGAGAGCCCGGCAGGCCGGTGAGGAAGCGCGGCTCGCTCGCCCGCAGCCCCGGCAGCTCCTCGATGCCGCCGCTCGCCTCGGCGTGGGCGATGGCGCCCGCGAGCTGTGCGGCCAGGGTGACCAGGAAGGAGACTTCGTGCTCGGCGTACTTGCGCCGCTCGCGGCTGCGCACCACGAGCACGCCGAGCACCTTGCGGTAGTGGATGATGGGTACGCCGAGGAAACCGTGATAGAGCCCTTCGCCGGTCTCGGCGACGAAGCGGTAGTTCGGGTGGGCGGGGGCGTCCTCGAGGTTCAGCGGTTCGGCGCGCGCGCAGACCAGTCCGATCAGCCCCTCGTGCAGCTTCAGGCGCACGCGCCCGACCATCTCCGGGTTCAGCCCCTCCGTGGCCATCAGCACGTTCTCGCCCGGACCGCGCTCGGTGAGATAGACCGAGCAGGCGTCGGCGGCCACCGCCGCGCGCACGCGCGCGACGGTGATGGACAGCGCCTGTGCGAGATCCGCGGCGGCACTGACCTCCTGCACGATGCGGCTCAGGATCTCGAGCATGGGCGGGCTTTCGGGCACGCGTGCGGACTCCGGCGGCGCCTTGCGGCGCGGCGGCGATCGGGTTTCGGGTTGCACCCCGTCGGCGGGAGGGGCGGCGCGTGCCTCAGACATGCGCCGGCGGCGCGCCGCGGCGTGCGCCGTCCGGGAACAGCAGCGGCGCCAGCTCCTGCAGCGCGCGCCGGTACACGCGGCGCTTGAACGGCACCACCTGCTCGACGGGGTACCAGTAATCCACCCAGCGCCAGCCGTCGAACTCCGGCCGCTCGCTGCGATCGAGGCATACATCGCACTCGCGCCCGAGGAAGCGCAGCAGGTACCATACCTGCTTCTGGCCGATGCACAGCGGCGCGCAGCGCCGCCGCAGATAGCGCTCCGGCAGCCGGTAGCGCAGCCAGCCCCGGGTGCACCCGACCACCTCGACGTGGCACTCGCGCAGGCCCGTCTCCTCGGCGAGTTCGCGAAACAGGGCCTGCTCGGGGGTTTCGTCGGCGCGGATCCCCCCCTGCGGAAACTGCCAGGCGTCCTGCCCGACGCGACGTGCCCAGAACAGGCGTCCGTCGCCGTTGCTCAGGATGATCCCGACGTTTGGACGATATCCATCGCGATCAATCACTTGAGAGCTGTTCCTGTATTGGGTGCTAGGGTACAATTGTTGCATAAGCGGCCTTTTTTTGCCAGTGATCGCCACGCCCGGGGCGGTGGCGAGGGTGCCGCGCGGGGCGCGGGGCACTATCCTGATCGCCGGTGCGGGCGGGGGACGGAGGAGACGTGGCGGTCGCGGTATTCGATCTCGACAACACCCTGCTCGCCGGGGACAGCGACTACGAGTGGGGGCGCTTCATGGGCGAGCACGGGCTCGTGGATCCGCGCCGCCACGAGGAGGAGAACCGGCGCTACTACCGCGACTACCTCGAGGGCCGGCTGGACATCGACGCGTTCCTCGCCTTCCAGTTGCGCCCGCTCGCCGAGCACGACCCCGCGCGGCTGGAGGCACTCCGGCGCCGCTTCGTCGACGAGCGCATCGCGCCGCTGGTGCTGCCCGCCGGACGCGCACTCCTGCGCCGCCACCGCGGCCGCGGTGACGTCGTGGTGATCGTGACGGCCACCAACCGCTTCATCACCGCGCCCATCGCCGAGCGGCTCGGGGTCGAGCACCTGCTGGCGACGGAGCCCGAGCGCGTGGACGGGCGCTATACGGGCCGTCCCGAGGGGATTCCCTGTTTCCGGGAGGGCAAGGTGCAACGGCTGCAGGCCTGGCTCGACGAGCGCGGCCTCGACTGGGCGGGGAGCTGGTTCTACAGCGACTCGCGCAACGACATCCCGTTGCTGGAGCGGGTCGATCATCCCGTCGCCGTCGATCCCGACCCCGCCCTCCAGGCCCATGCGCGCGCGCGCGGCTGGCGCGTGATCAGCCTGCGTGCCCCGGCGGGACCGGAGACCGAACCATGCGATTCAGCGAATCCTTCGACGTAATCGTCGTCGGCGGCGGGCACGCCGGGACCGAGGCGGCGCTGGCGGCCGCGCGTTGCGGCGCGCGCACGCTGCTGCTCACGCAGAATCTGGAGACCCTTGGGCAGATGAGCTGCAACCCGTCGATCGGCGGGATCGGCAAGGGGCACCTGGTCAAGGAGATCGATGCGCTCGGGGGCCTGATGGCGCGCGCCGCCGACCGCGCCGGCATCCACTTCCGCATCCTCAATGCGAGCAAGGGGCCCGCGGTGCGTGCCACCCGGGCCCAGTGCGACCGGCAGATCTACCGCCGGGTCGTGCGGGCGGCGCTGGAGGCCGAACCCGGGCTCGAACTGTTCCAGCAGGCGGTCGAGGATCTCGTCCTCGAAGGCGGTCGCGTCGCCGGGGTGCGCACCGCCATGGGTCTGGAGATCCGCGCCCGCGCCGTGGTGCTCACGGTCGGGACGTTTCTCGGCGGGCGCATCCACATGGGGCTCGCACAGAGCGAGGGCGGGCGCGCGGGCGATCCGCCCGCCAATGCGCTCGCGCGGCGGCTGCGGGAGCTGGCGCTGCGCGTGGGGCGGCTCAAGACCGGGACCCCGCCGCGCCTGGACGGGCGCAGCGTCGATCTCGAGCGCCTCGAGCGCCAGCCCGGCGACCGGCCGGTGCCGGTGTTCTCGTTCCTCGGCAACGCGGCGGAGCACCCGCCGCAGGTCTGCTGCCACCTCACCCGCACCACGCCCCGCACGCACGAGATCATCCGCGCCGCCCTCGACCGCTCGCCGCTCTACAGCGGGGTGATCGAGGGGGTCGGTCCGCGCTACTGCCCGTCCATCGAGGACAAGGTGGTCCGCTTCGCCGGGCGCGATGGGCACACGGTGTTCGTCGAGCCCGAGGGCCTCGATACCCGCGAACTCTACCCCAACGGCATCTCCACGAGCCTGCCCTTCGACGTACAGTGTGAGCTGGTGCGCTCCATCCCGGGCTTCGAGCGCGCGCGGATCACGCGCCCGGGCTACGCGATCGAGTACGATTTCTTCGACCCGCGCGACCTGCGCCCCTCGCTCGAGGTGCGAGCGCTGCCCGGCCTGTTCTTCGCCGGGCAGATCAACGGCACGACCGGCTACGAGGAGGCCGCGGCGCAGGGACTGGTCGCCGGACTCAACGCCGCGCGCGCGGCGGGCGGGCGCGCGCCGTGGTGTCCGACGCGGGACCAGGGCTACATCGGGGTGCTCATCGACGATCTGATCACGCGCGGGGCGCCGGAGCCGTATCGCATGTTCACCAGCCGCGCCGAGTACCGGCTGCTGCTGCGCGAGGACAACGCGGATCTGCGCCTCACGCCGGTCGGACGCGAACTCGGTCTGATCGACGACGCCCGCTGGCGCGCCTTCGAGTCGCGGCGCACGGCGATCGAACGCGAACAGGCGCGCTTGCGCGCGTTGACGGTGGCGCCGGGATCGCCCGCGGGCGCCGCGCTCGCGCGCCGGCTCGGGCGCGAGCCGGGACGGGAGGTCTCCGCGCTCGAACTGCTGCGTCGTCCCGAGATCGACTACGCCGCCCTGACGGCGTTGCCGGGTATCGGTCGCGGGACCGACGATGCCGCGGTGGCCGAGCAGGTCGAGATACAGGCGCGCTACGAGGGTTACCTCACGCGCCAGCGCGAGGAGATCGAGCGCGCGCGACGCAACGAGACGCTGGCGCTGCCGCAGGACCTGGACTATGCGCAGGTCCGCGGCCTGTCGACGGAGGTGCGCGAGCGGCTGCAGGCGGCGCGACCCGCGAACCTGGGGCAGGCGGCGCGTACGCCCGGGGTCACCCCGGCGGCGATCGCCCTGCTGCTGGTGCACCTGCGCCGGCGCGGGGCCGGCGGCGGCCGGCGGCGCGCCTGAGCGGCGCCGAGGCCGCCGCGGCCATGACGGTCGAGCGGGTGCTGGCGCGGGGCCTGCAGGAGTTGGGGCTCGACGGCGCCAGCGGTCTGGACGCGCGCCTCATCGCCTACCTCGAACTGCTCGCGCGCTGGAACCGCGTCTACAATCTCACTGCGGTCCAGGACCCGATCGAGCAGGTCACCCGGCATCTGCTCGACAGCCTCGCGCTGCTGCCCTACCTGCCGCCGGGCGGGGAGGTGCTCGATGTCGGCAGCGGGGCCGGCCTGCCCGGGATCCCGCTCGCGCTGGCGGCACCCGGGCGGCGCTTCCGGCTCCTCGACAGCAGCCTCAAGAAGACGCGCTTTCTGACCCAGGCCGTCGCGGAGTTGGGGATCGGCAACGCGACCGTCACCCGCGCGCGTGTGGAGTCCTTCCGCCCGGCGCCGCCGCCCGCGGTGATCGTGGCGCGCGCCTTCGCGCCGCTGGACCGGATGCTCGCGGCCGTCGGTCATCTCTGTGTCCCCGGGGTCGCAGTGCTGGCGATGAAGGGCCCGGGGGCGGAGCGGGAGGCGGAGAGGCTCCCGGAGGGTTTCGCGCTCACGGCCGCGCACGTGCTGCGCGTGCCCGGATTGGCGCAGGAGCGCCGGCTGCTGCACGTGACGCGCGTGTGAGCCGGGGCGCCCGGCGCGCCGCGCGCCGGCGGCGGGCGCTGTCACGGGGCCGGCAAAGCGGTTATGCTGGGTCCGGCCCCGGATCGTCCCCGGGACGCCGGATTCCTGAGTGCCATGGGCCGCATCATCGCCATCGCCAACCAGAAGGGCGGGGTCGGGAAGACCACGACCTGCGTCAACCTCGCCGCCTCGCTGGCAGCGGCGCGCCGCCGCGTGCTCCTGGTCGACCTCGACCCGCAGGGCAACGCCACCATGGGCTGCGGGGTCGACAAGCGCGCGGTCTCCGCGGACGCCTGCGGAGTGCTGCTCGGGGAGGTCGAACCCGCCGCCGCGGTGGTGCGCGTCGAACCCGCGGGCTTCGATCTGCTGCCGGCGAACGATGACCTCACGGCCGCGGAGGTCCGGCTGATGGACCGGGAGGGGCGCGAGCGGCGCCTGTCCCAGGTGCTCGCGGGCGTGGCCGGGGACTACGACTTCGTCTTCGTCGACTGCCCCCCGGCGCTCAACATGCTCACGATCAACGCGCTCACCGCCGCGCGCGGCCTGATCGTACCCATCCAATGCGAGTACTATGCACTCGAGGGGCTCTCGTCGCTGATGGACACCGTCGCGCGTATACGCGCGACGGTGAATCCGCAACTGGAACTCGAAGGGCTGCTGCGGACGATGTACGACGCGCGCAACAATCTCGCCAACGAAGTCTCGGAGCAGCTCAAGCAGCACTTCGGCGAGCGCCTCTACAACACCGTGATCCCGCGCAACGTCCGCCTCGCGGAGGCCCCGAGTCACGGGTTGCCGGTGCTCCTGTATGATAGGACCTCGCGCGGGGCGCTGGCCTACCTCACGCTCGCCGGCGAGATGCTGCGGCGCCAGCGCGCCCCGGCGGAGGCGGTGGAGGCGAACGGCGATGGCGGCTAAGAAGAGGGGGCTCGGGCGGGGCCTGGACGCGCTGCTGGGCGCGGCGGCCGCGCCCGCGCCCGCGCCGGCGCCGGGAACGGCGGCGGCCCCGGCGCGGACCGAGGGGGGGCTGCGGATGCTGCCGGTGGAGGCCATCCGCCGCGGCCGGGCGCAGCCGCGCAGCCGCTTCCCCGCCGAGGGGATCGAGGAGCTGGCCGAGTCGATCCGCGCCCAGGGGGTGGTCCAGCCGATCGTGGTCCGCCCGACCGCGGCCGGGGGTTACGAGATCATCGCGGGGGAGCGGCGCTGGCGCGCGGCGCAGGCCGCGGGGCTCGACCGGGTCCCCGCCGTGGTGCGCGAGGTCGACGACCGCGCCGCCCTGGCGATGGCCCTGATCGAGAACATCCAGCGCGAGGATCTCAATCCGCTGGACGAGGCGCAGGCCATTCGCCGCCTCGCCCAGGAACACAAGCTGACCCACCAGCAGGTCGCCGAGGCGATCGGGCGCTCGCGCGCCGCGGTCACCAACCTGTTGCGCCTCCTCGACCTGGAGCCGCAAGTGGCGGATCTGGTGCGCGACGGGCGCCTGGAGATGGGGCATGCGCGCGCCCTGCTCGCCGTCACGGGGGCCGCCCAGATCCAGGCGGCCGACCAGGTCGTCGTCCGCGGGCTGTCGGTGCGCGAGACCGAGCGGCTCGTGCGGCGTCTGCAGCGCGAGCCCGCGCAGGATGCGCCCCCGCCGCGCCCCGCGCGCCCGGATCCGGACATCCGCCGCCTCGAGGAGCGCCTCGCGCACCAGCTCGGGGCCGCGGTGAAGCTCGAGCACAGCGCCGGCGGCAAGGGGCGCGTGGTCATCCGTTACAACAGTCTGGACGAACTCGACGGTATCCTCGCCCATATCAAATAGGGCGATCAGTATTTTTCATCGCCGCCGGGGGATCGGTTCCTCGCCGGCGGGGTCAGATCCACCAATCGCCTGCCGTCGCCCGATGGCCGGTCCGTTGCGCTACGCGATCCGTTGAGGAGCCGAGATGCTGGTACGTGACATCATGACGCACGAGGTCAAGACTGCGCACCCGGAGACGCTGGTGCGCGAGGTGGCGCTGGTGATGTGTTTCCACAAGATCAGCGGCCTGCCGGTGATCTCCCACGAGGACGAGCTGGTGGGGGTGATCTCCGAGAAGGACATTCTCCACGCCATGTTTCCGCAACTCGAGGAATACATGATGCAGAGCCCCGCGACGCTCGATTTCGAGACCATGGAACGCGGCTACAAGGATATCGTGCACCAGCGGGTCGAAGAGTTGATGAGCACGCGGGTGTACGCGGTGGAGCCGGACCTTCCGGTGCTCAAGGCGGCCTCGGTGATGTTCCGGCACCGCATCCGCCGCATCCCCGTCGCCGAGGCGGGGCGCCTCGTGGGGATCGTCAGCGTCGGCGACGTGCACAAGGCCATCTTCCAGGAAAACATGGGGATGGAGATGTAGTGCGGTCCGGGACCGGGCGTGCGCGCCGCCCGACGACCTGCGTCCTGCGGAGGCGGATCGGGTCATGGTCTTATTCCAATCTCGTTTTTCCTCAACTCCTTTGATAAAGCGCGAATTTCCAACGCCCGCGGCGTTGACCCCGAAGGGGCGAGTCTTTATACTGCGGCGCGCCTGACCGGGTTGCCCCGGGCGCACGCCGGCCGGGGACGGGCGCGCCGATGGAGTCGGTTCGCACGGAGCGCGACGGGGGCGGCCCGAGGCCGGGGTCATGGGCGGCGGCATACGTAATATCCTGATTTTGCAGATCGGCCTCGTCGTGGCGGCGGGCGCGGGCGGACTCGCACTCTACGGCCCGGGCGCGGCGCAGGCGGTCCTGTACGGCGGCGCGCTGGGGATCGCCAACAGTGTGCTGCTCGCCCGCCGGGTGCAGCGCGCCGGCGAGGCGGCGCTGGGGAGCCCGGCCGGCGGGATGGCGGCGCTCTACCTCGGGGCGGTGCAGCGCTTCGTGCTGGTCCTCGGCGGATTCGCGCTGGGAATGGGCGTGCTGAGGCTGGCGCCGCTGTCCCAGATCATCGGGTTCGCCGTCACCCAGCTGGGCTACGTGCTGCCGACCCGACGCTGACCGCGGCCGCCGGGGCACCGTGCACGCCGGCGACGATGGCCTTATCGAGCCCGGGGCGCATCGCTCCGGCTGCAGGGGAGAGAGGAGTGAGCGGGGCGAGCGAGCCGGCCACGGCCAATCCGGTCGAGTACATCCAGCACCATCTCGCCAACTGGCACGTCGGCCACGGCTTCTGGAGCGTGAATCTCGACAGCCTGCTCGTGGGTTGGGTGCTTGCCGGGGTGATCATGTGGGTGAGCTGGCGCGTCGGGCGCAGCCTCGACCCCGACCGCCCGACCGGCATCCAGAACGTCCTGGAATCCCTCATGGAATTCGTGGACGGAATGGTCCAGGAGGCGTTCGCCTCGCGCAACCCGTTCGTTGCGCCGCTGGCGTTCACGGTGTTCGTCTGGGTGTTCCTGATGAACAGCCTCGACCTGGTCCCGGTGGACCTCTTCCCCAAGATCTTCTCCTACTTCGGGGTCGAACACTTCCGGCTCGTCCCAACCACCGATCCGCAGACCACCTTCGCGCTGTCGCTGAGCGTGTTCGCTCTGGTGATTTTCTATAACATCAAGGTCAAGGGGCCGATGGGCTATCTCAAGACCTTCCTCTTTCACCCGTTCGGAAAGTGGCTGATCCCGGCGAACATCGTCATGACGCTGGTCGAGGAGATCGCCAAACCGCTGAGTCTCGCGCTGCGACTGTTCGGCAACATGTTCACCGGGGAGCTGGTGTTCCTGCTCGCGGCGCTGCTGCCCTTCTATGTGCAGCCGCTGCTGGGGAGCGTATGGGGCATCTTCGAGATGCTCGTGATCACCCTTCAGGCCTTCATCTTCATGGTGCTCACGATCATGTATCTGAGCATCGCGCACGAGGAGGCGCACTAGCCGCCTGCAAGCCGATGAGCCATTCGATTCACGCCTTTCGCAAGGAGAACGTCCGATGAGTGCCGATGCCAATCTGGTCAACCTGGTAACGATGGTCTACGCCGCCACCGGCCTCGGGGTGGGGGTGATGCTGGCCGCCGCCGGGCTGGGTTCCGCCCTCGGATGGGGGCTGATCTGCGCCAAGTACATGGAGGGCGTCGCGCGCCAGCCCGAAATGATGCCGACGCTGCGCATCCAGATGTTCATCACCGCGGGTCTGATGGAGTCCTTCCCCTTCATCGTGCTGGCGTTCGCGATGTGGTTCACCTTCGCCAACCCCTTCGTCGTGGCGGCCCGGGCCCAGATCGGGGGCTGAGGATCGTGCCGCGCGCGGCGCGGCGCAAGTCGGGTTCAGTGATACCAGGAGTCCGGAAGTGAACGTCACTTTCACGCTGATCGGCCAGATGATCACCTTCGCGATCCTCGTCTGGTTCGTGATGCGGTTTCTGTGGAAACCGCTGACCGCCATGATGGAGGAGCGTACCCGGCGCATCGCCGACGGCCTCGCCGCGGCGGAGCGCGGGCGCCACGACCTGGAACTCGCCAAGGAACGGGCCGCGGAACTGCTGCGCGAGGCGCGCGAGAACGCCGCCGAGGTCATCCACCAGGCCCAGCGGCGTGCGGTGGAGATCGTCGACCAGTCCAAGGAGGACGCGCAGGCCGAGGGGCAGCGCATCCTCACCGCGGCGCGCTCGGAGATCGAGCAGGAGGTCGCGCGCGCGAAGGAGGAGTTGCGCCGGCAGGTGGCCGCGCTGGCGGTGGCGGGCGCCGAGCGCATCCTGCGGCGTGAGATCGACGCGCGCGCCCACGGCGAGCTGCTCAAGGAACTCGCGGAACAGATCTGACGGCCACCCCGGACAGAGCGGACGATGTCGGAATTCGAAACCCTGGCGAGGCCCTATGCGCGTGCCGTGTTCGAGACCGCGCGGGCCCACGATGAATTGGCGCGCTGGAGCGAGGTGCTGGCGAGCGCGGCGCAGGTGGTTGCCCATCCACAGTTCTCGGCCCTGCTCGACGATCCGCGACTCGGCGCCGGGGATGTGGCGGACCTGCTCGTGGAACTGCTGGGCGGGCGCCTCGACGAGCGCGGGCGCAACCTCGTCCGGGTGCTCGCGGAGAACCGCCGCCTGGCGGTGCTGCCGGCGATCGCCGATCTGTACGAGCGCTATCGCGCCGACGCGGAGGGGACCGTGGACGCCAGGGTCGCCAGCGCGCAGCCGCTCGCCGAAGCCGAGCGTGAGGCCATCGCGCGCGCCCTCGAGCGGCGCCTCGGCCGGCGTGTGAAACTCGAATTCGACATCGACGAGCGCCTGCTCGGCGGCGCGATCGTCCGTGCGGGGGATCTCGTCATCGACGGTTCCGTACGCGGCAAGCTCGAACAACTGGCCATGCGCCTGAGTCACTCTTGAGGACATCGGTATGCAACTCAACCCCACCGAAATCAGCGAACTGATCCGCAAGCGGATCGAAGGCTTCGATGCGGCCGGCGAAGCCCGCACCGAGGGGACGGTGGTGGCGATCACCGACGGGATCGTCCGCATCCACGGGCTCGCCGACGTCATGCAGGGGGAGATGCTGGAGTTCCCCGGCAATACCTACGGGATGGCGCTCAACCTGCAGCGTGATTCGGTCGGGGCCGTGGTGCTCGGCGCCTATACGCACATCTCCGAGGGCGACGCCGTCAAGTGCACGGGGCGCATCCTGGAGGTGCCGGTGGGCGAGGGCCTGCTGGGGCGGGTGGTCAATTCGCTCGGCGAGCCGATCGACGGCAAGGGTCCGGTCGACTGCACCGCGACCTCGCCGATCGAGAAGGTGGCCCCCGGTGTCATCACGCGCCAATCCGTCAGTCAGCCGGTCCAGACGGGACTGAAGGCCATCGACTCGATGGTCCCCATCGGCCGCGGGCAGCGCGAGTTGATCATCGGTGATCGCCAGACCGGCAAGACGGCGGTGGCGGTCGACGCGATCATCAACCAGAAAGGCACCGGCGTGAAGTGCATCTACGTCGCGATCGGGCAGAAGAACTCCTCGATCGCCGCGGTGGTGCGCAAGCTCGAAGAGCACGGCGCGATGGAGCATACCATCGTGGTCGCCGCCGCCGCGGCCGACTCGGCGGCCCTGCAGTTCATCGCGCCCTATGCCGGATGTGCGATGGGCGAATACTTCCGCGACCGCGGCGAGGACGCCCTCATCGTCTACGACGACCTCACCAAGCAGGCCTGGGCCTACCGGCAGGTATCGCTGCTGCTACGCCGCCCGCCCGGGCGGGAGGCGTACCCCGGCGACGTTTTCTACCTGCATTCGCGGCTGCTCGAGCGCGCCGCGCGCGTCAACGCGGAGTACGTCGAGAAGGCGACCGGGGGCGCGGTCAAGGGTCGCACCGGCTCGCTGACGGCGCTGCCCATCATCGAGACGCAGGCCGGCGACGTCTCGGCGTTCGTGCCGACCAACGTCATCTCGATCACCGACGGGCAGATCTTCCTCGAAACCGACCTGTTCAACGCGGGTATCCGTCCGGCCATCAACGCCGGTTTGTCGGTGTCGCGGGTGGGCGGTGCCGCACAGACCAAGGTGATCAAGAAGCTCGGCGGCGGCGTGCGTCTCGCACTCGCCCAGTACCGCGAACTGGCTGCGTTTGCGCAGTTCGCCTCCGATCTCGACGAGGCGACGCGCAAGCAGCTCGAGCGCGGCCAGCGCGTCACCGAGATCATGAAGCAGGGCCAGTACGCGCCGCTGTCGGTCGCGGAAATGGCCGTTTCCCTGTTCGCCGCCAACGAGGGCTACCTGGACGACATCGAGCTGCACAAGGTCGTCGATTTCGAGAAGGCGCTACGCGATTACATGCGCGCGGAGCAGTCCGACCTGCTCGCGCGGATCAACGAGACGGCCGACTATAACGCCGAGATCGAGGCCGCGTTGCGCAAGGCGGTCGAGACCTTCAAGTCCGGACGCGCCTGGTGAGCGCCGCGCGCACCGCGGGGACTGGGGGGTATTGAGGTATGGCCGGAGCACGGGAGATCCGCGGCAAGATCCGAAGCGTGCAGAGCACGCAGAAGATCACGCGCGCGATGCAGATGGTGGCCGCGAGCAAGATGCGCCGCGCGCAGGCGCGGATGTTCGCGGCGCGCCCCTATGCCGAAAAGATCCGAGCGGTGATCACCCACCTCGGCCACGCGCACCCCGAGTACCGGCATCCTTACCTGCAGGACCGCGAGGTGCGGCGTGTAGGCTATGTGCTGGTGTCGACGGACCGCGGTCTGTGCGGCGGCCTCAATATCAATCTCTTCAAGGCCGCGTTGACCGATATGCAGTCCTGGTCCGAGCGCGGGGTGGAGCACGAACTCGCCGTGCTCGGGAGCAAGGGCGCGGGCTTCTTCGCCCGCTTCGGCGGGCGGATCGTCGCGCAGACCACGCACCTGGGCGACCGGCCCTCGGTTCAGGATGTGATCGGCATGGTGAAGGTCATGCTCGACGCCTTTACCGAGGGCCGCATCGATCGCGTGTTTCTGGTCTCGAACCGCTTTGTGAACACGATGAGCCAGCGACCCAACATCGAACAGCTGGTCCCGATCACCGCCGACGACGACGAACGGCTGCATCACCACTGGGACTATCTCTACGAACCCGATTCCAAGGAGGTCCTCGACGCGCTGCTCATGCGCTACGTCGAATCGCTGGTCTACCGCGGAGTCGTGGAGAACATCGCCTGCGAGCAGGCTGCACGGATGGTGGCGATGAAGAGCGCGTCGGACAACGCCGGGTCTCTGATCGAGGAGCTGCAGCTCGCCTACAACAAGGAGCGTCAGGCGACGATCACGCAGGAGCTGTCGGAGATCGTGGGCGGGGCCGCCGCGGTCTGAGCGGGACGGCTTGAGCTTTCTGTTTTTCGCCGCGCCGAAGAGTGGAAACCTGAAGCCGGATTCGAACTCGAGGGGAATGAACGATGAGCAACGGTAACGTCGTCCAGATCATCGGCGCCGTGGTGGACGTGGAGTTCCCGCGGGAATCCGTGCCCAAGGTGTACGATGCACTGCGCATAGACGAGGCCGACCTGACGCTGGAGGTCCAGCAGCAGCTCGGCGACGGTGTCGTGCGCGCCATCGCGATGGGGAGCACGGACGGCCTCAAGCGCGGGCTGACGGCGCAGAATACGGGTGCTCCGATCTCCGTCCCCGTAGGGCAGAAGACCCTGGGCAGGATCATGAACGTCCTGGGGGATCCGGTGGACGAGCAGGGGCCCGTGGACGCGGAGGAGCGCTGGCCGATCCACCGCTCGCCGCCGACCTACGCCGAGCAGGCCGCCACGGTGGAGCTGCTGGAGACGGGGATCAAGGTCATCGACCTGATCTGCCCGTTCGTCAAGGGCGGAAAGGTGGGTCTGTTCGGCGGCGCCGGCGTGGGCAAGACGGTCATGCTCATGGAGCTGATCCGCAACATCGCCAGCGAACACAGCGGCTATTCGGTCTTCGCGGGCGTCGGCGAGCGCACCCGCGAGGGCAACGATTTCTACCACGAGATGAAGGAGGCGGGCGTATTGAATCAGGTCGCGCTCGTCTACGGGCAGATGAACGAACCGCCGGGCAACCGCCTGCGCGTGGCGCTCACCGGGCTGACGATGGCGGAGTTCTTCCGCGACGAGGGTCGGGACGTGCTCCTGTTCATCGACAACATCTACCGCTATACACTCGCCGGAACCGAGGTCTCGGCGCTGCTCGGGCGCATGCCCTCGGCGGTGGGTTACCAGCCGACACTGGCCGAGGAGATGGGGGTCCTGCAGGAGCGCATCACCTCGACTAAGACGGGGTCGATCACCTCGATCCAGGCGGTGTACGTTCCGGCCGACGATATCACCGACCCCTCCCCGGCGACGACCTTCGCGCACCTGGATGCGACCGTGGTCCTCTCCCGGCAGATTGCGGAGCTGGGCATCTATCCGGCCGTGGATCCGCTCGACTCGACCAGTCGCCAGCTCGATCCGCTGGTCCTCGGGCAGGAACATTACGACACCGCGCGCGCGGTGCAGAGTACGCTGCAGCGTTACAAGGAACTCAAGGACATCATCGCCATCCTCGGCATGGATGAGCTGTCCGAGGAGGACAAGCTGGTGGTGGCGCGCGCGCGCAAGATCCAGCGATTCCTCTCGCAGCCCTTCTTCGTCGCCGAGACCTTCACCGGAAGCCCCGGGAAATACGTGTCGCTCAAGGACAGCATCCGCGGGTTCCAGGCGATCGTGAACGGCGAATACGATCACCTCCCCGAGCAGGCCTTCTACATGGTCGGCACCATCGAGGAGGCGGTCGAGAAGTCCAAGCACCTGTGACCCGGCGCGGACCCTGCTCATGGCCATGACCATCCATGTCGACATCGTCAGTGCGGAGGAGGAGATCTTCTCCGGTCCGGCGCAGATGGTCTTCGCCCCCGCCGAGATGGGCGAGGTCGGCATCGCCCCGCGCCACGCCCCGCTGCTGACGCGCCTGAAGCCCGGCGAGGTCCGGGTGCAGTCGCCGCAGGGCGGTGAGGAGTCGTTCTACGTCTCGGGCGGGATGCTGGAGGTACAACCCCACGTGGTGACGGTGCTCGCCGACGTCGCCCTGCGCGCGCGCGATCTCGACGAGGCGCAGGCGCTGGAGGCCAAGCGCCGCGCGGAGGAGGAACTCGCGCAGCGTACCTCCGAGTTCGAGTATGCCCAGGCCCGGGCGCAGCTCGCCGAGGCCATGGCCCAGTTGCGTGCGCTCGAGCGGCTGCGCAAGGCCGGCCGCTCCTGACCCTTTTGCCTCGGACGGGGCTCAGGTACGATGGGGCATGGTCCCGAAGGTCGGAGCGCATCGTGTCCGGACAGCGCGTTGAGAAGCGGAAGGTCGTCTATTTCACTTACGTGATCCGCGATGCGGGCGGCGAGGAGCTGGAACGCAGCGACCTCCCGGTCGGCTACGTGCATGGGATCGGCGGCAAGCTGCTGCCCAAGCTCGAAGAGGCCTTCGAAGGGGCCGCCGAGGGCGATTCCGTCGAGTTGGTCGTCGAGCCGGCGGACGGGTTCGGCGAACACGACCCCGCCTTGACCTACACCGACGATCTGGAAAACGTGCCCGAGGCGTTTCGTTATATCGGCGCCCAGGCGGAGTTCCGCAACGATCGGGGCGAGGTGAAGACCTTTACCGTGACCCGGATCGAGAACGGGCGCCTGACCCTGGACGGCAACCACCCCTTCGCCGGCAAGTCCTTGCACTATCGCGCGAAGATCCTGGAGGTGCGCGATGCGCGTCCCGAGGAGATCGCCAGCGGTGTGCCCGCCAAGGCCGACGGGCCGGTGATCCATTGACGTCGCCTTTGCGGGCCGTGAAAGACCGCCCGCCGGGGCGGGGCGACCGGGCCCCGCGGGCGAATTGAACACGCAAGTGTTTGAGTCGGCCGACTGTCAAGAAATCCGCCTGCGATCCGATGCAGGGCGGAGACTGCGGGGGACGTCGGTATGGCCCTGAGTATCGTCATCCTGGCCGCGGGCCAGGGCACGCGGATGCGCTCGGATCTGCCCAAGGTCCTCCATCCGCTTGCCGGGCGCACCCTTCTGGAGCACGTGATCGCGGCGACCGGGGGACTCGGCGCCGACGCGGTCCACATCGTGTACGGGCACGGCGGGGCGCTCGTCCCGGAGCGGCTCGCCGGGCTCGCCGTCACCTGGGTCGAACAGCGCGAGCGGCTCGGGACCGGACACGCCGTCGCCCAGGCCCTGCCGGGGATCCCGGATGCTCACACCGTCCTCGTGCTCTACGGCGACGTGCCGCTGATCGAGACGCAGACCCTCGTGCGTCTGGTCGCCGCAGCCGGGGGGCGGGGTCTCGCGTTGCTGACCGTGGAGCTGCCCGATCCGACCGGCTACGGGCGCATCGTGCGGGATGGCACCGGCGCGGTCCGGCGCATCGTCGAGGAGAAGGACGCCGGGCCCGCGGAACGCGGCCTGCGCGAGGTCAATACCGGAATCCTGGCTGCCCCGGCCGGCGCCCTGCGCCGCTGGCTGGCGGCGCTGGACTGCGACAACGCCCAGGGGGAATACTACCTCACCGACGTCGTCGCCATGGCGGTCGGCGAGGGCGTGCCGGTGGCCACGGTCGCCCCGGGTGCGGTCGAGGAGGTCCAGGGGGTGAACGATCGGATCCAACTGGCCGAGCGCGAGCGCGACCATCGACGGCGCGAGGCGCGGCGTCTGCTACGCGCGGGCGTCACGCTCGCCGACCCCGACCGCATCGACGTGCGCGGCCCGGTCCGTGCCGGCCGCGACGTGATCCTCGACGTCGGCGTGATCCTGGAGGGCGAGGTCGAACTGGGCGACCGGGTGCGCGTCGGCCCGTATACCCTGCTGCGCAACGTACACGTGGGCGCCGACACCGAGATCCTCTCGCATAGCCGCATCGAGGACGCGGTCATCGGCGCTCGCTGCCGCATCGGGCCCTTCGCCCGCGTGCGGCCCGGTACGGAACTCGCCGCCGAGGTCCACATAGGAAATTTCGTCGAGTTGAAGAACGCCCAGGTCGACGCAGGGTCCAAAATCAACCATCTGAGCTATGTCGGCGACACGAGTGTCGGAAAGCGCGTGAACATCGGCGCCGGAACGATCACCTGCAACTACGACGGGGCCAACAAGCATCGCACCGTGAT
Organism: Gammaproteobacteria bacterium; assembly: GCA_027013145.1. Taxonomy (GTDB): domain Bacteria; phylum Pseudomonadota; class Gammaproteobacteria; order 21-64-14; family 21-64-14; genus BMS3Abin12. The sequence continues at coordinate 46,699 of JALUXX010000003.1, forward strand.
CGAGGACGATGTGTTCGTCGGTTCGGACACGCAATTCGTCGCGCCGGTCCGCGTGGGGGCGGGTGCGACCATCGGCGCCGGATCCACGATCACCCGCGACGCACCGGCCGGCGAGTTGACGCTCAGCCGGGCGCCGCAGCAGACCCGGCCAGGCTGGAAGCGGCCGGTCAAGAAGCCGCGGGACTGAGGGTCGGCCATGTGCGGAATCGTCGGTGCGGTGGCGCAGCGGGACGTGGCGGCCATCCTGATCGAAGGGCTCCGGCGTCTGGAGTACCGCGGCTACGACTCGGCCGGCATCGCCGTACTCGACGGCGGCGCGCACCTGCGGCGGATCCGGGCGCTCGGCAAGGTGCGCCGTCTCGAGGATGCGCTCGCACGAGATCCGCTCGCCGGTTCCACCGGCATCGCGCACACCCGCTGGGCCACGCACGGCGAGCCCAGCGAGCGCAACGCGCATCCACACGTCAGCGGCGAACGCATCGCCGTGGTCCACAACGGCATCATCGAGAACCACGAGTCGCTGCGGGAGCGACAACGCGCGGCCGGCTACCGCTTCGAGTCGGATACGGACACCGAGGTCATCGCGCACCAGATTCACCTGCACCTGGAGCGCGGTCTCGACCTCGTGCAGGCGGTGCGGGCGACGGTCGCCGACCTCGCGGGGGCCTACGCACTGGGTGTGATCAGCGCCGACCGCCCGGGCGAGCTGGTGGCCGCGCGCCGTGGAAGTCCGCTCGTCATCGGCATCGGCATCGGCGAGCACTTCATCGCCTCGGACGTCTTCGCCCTGCTGCCGGTGACCCAGCGATTTTGCTTTCTGGAGGAGGGCGACGTCGCCCATCTGACGCGCGAGCATCTCACCATATACGACGCCGCCGGGCAAGCGGTTGCCCGTCCCGAGCGCGTATCCGAACTGTCCGCGGACAGCGTCGAGCGGGGCGCGTACCGCCACTATATGCTCAAGGAGATCTTCGAGCAGCCGCGGGCGGTTGCGGACACGCTGGAGGGCCGTATCAGCGGCGAGCGCGTACTCGAGGCGGCTTTCGGTCCGGGCGCAGGCGCCGTCTTCGACCGGGTCGAGGCGGTGCATATCGTCGCCTGCGGGACCAGCTACCATGCCGGCTTGGTCGCCCGCTATTGGATCGAGTCCCTGGCCGGCATTCCCTGCCAGGTGGAGGTGGCCAGTGAGTTTCGCTACCGTCGCGTGGTGGTGACGCCGGGCACGCTGTTCGTCACGATTTCGCAGTCCGGCGAGACCGCCGACACCCTGGCCGCGCTGCGCGGTGCGCGCGAACTCGGTTACCTTGCAAGCCTCGCGATCTGCAATGTGCCCGAGAGCTCGTTGGTCCGCGAGTCCTCCCTGACGCTGATGACGCGGGCAGGGCCGGAGATCGGCGTCGCCTCGACCAAGGCCTTCACCACCCAGCTCACGGCGCTGCTGCTGCTCGTGGTGTGCCTGGCCAGGCGCCGTGGACTGGCGCCGGAGGCGGAGGCGCACCTGGTGGCGGAGCTGCGCGGTCTGCCCGGGCGTATCGAGGCGGTTCTCGGCCTGAATCCGGACATCCAGGCCCTCGCCGACGAATTCGCCGACAAGCATCATGCGCTCTTTCTTGGACGCGGCGCGCACTACCCGGTGGCGATGGAAGGGGCATTGAAACTCAAGGAGATCTCCTACATCCATGCCGAGGCCTATCCGGCCGGGGAACTCAAACACGGACCGCTGGCGCTCGTCGACGCCGACATGCCGGTCATCGCGGTCGCCTCCAACGATCAGCTCCTCGAGAAGCTCAAATCGAACCTCCAGGAGGTGCGCGCGCGGGGGGGGCGGCTCTACGTGTTCGCGGATCGCGACTCAGGCATCGTCGGCGAGGGCGGAACCCGAGCGCTGCCCGTCGCACCGACCAGCGAAGCCATCGCCCCTATCGTATTCACCGTCCCGCTCCAGTTGCTGGCCTATCACGTCGCCGTCCTGAAGGGCACCGACGTCGATCAGCCCCGCAACCTCGCCAAGTCCGTCACCGTCGAGTGAAACCGGACGCTTCCCGCTTGCCGTAGGCGGTCAATTTGGCCCCTCCTGGCGTCCGCGATCGGAATGCCTCCGATCGGCATGTCCGCGGTACGGTGGCGGGCGCTCCCCGCCGCGGGGCTCCCGGTGCGCCGGCGGGGGTCGACGGACGTCGCGCGACATCCGGTGTTCCAGGAGGATTTCCTGGCGACGGTGTTCGCGCTGCAGCGCCTGTAACTCCCGTTGGCGGTCACGGCGGATGCGGGCGTCGGCGCCGGCGGGGAGGGGTTTGCGCAGCTCGCGGCGGTAGCGCTCCTCGATCCGTCGTTTCTGCCGTTGCTGGTCCTGCAGTAGCTCGCGCCGGCGGCGCTCCCCCGGCGGCCGGGACGGAAGGGTCCGGCGGTGCCCGCGCAACGCCGGCGGAGGGGCGGGGTGCGCACCGCGGGGCTCGGCGATGCGCGGGCGGAACACAGAGACTAGGCGCGCCGCCACGGGGTGTGTGCGCCAACCGTGGATCGAGTCCACTTCATGCACCCGGTAGCGTGGCAACGGTCGACCGATGGCGCGCTCGATGTGGGTGATGCGGATACCGGCATTGACGATGCGATCGTGATCGAACCGGTAGCGGGTGGCGTTTCGGGTACGATCGATGAGGATCACGTTGCGGGCGGGCATCTGCGCGTAGCGGACCAGGTGAGGCCGCACGAAATCGCGGTCGCGCACGAAGACCCAGGTGGAGGGGCGGATGTCGCGCTCGACGAGCGTGATGCGGATGCCGAAGCCGCCAGTGGGGCGCCACACGGCGGCGGGCGGCATCGGCGCCCACCCGACCCAGCCGTCGCCGTAGCGCCAGGTAACCCACGCCGGCGCCCATACGGTGCCGGGAATCCAGACCCACCCGTAGTCGTCGTCATAGGTCCAGCGCCCGTAGTGGAACGGCGCCCAACCCCAGCGCCAGTTCGAGACCCACAACCACCCGTAATCGTCGGTGTAGACCCAGTGTCCGTGGGTGTACGGCCGCCAGTCGACCGGGACGTCGTCCGGGACCCACACCCAGCCGTAGCTCGCGCGATGGACCCACTGGCCATAGGGGGAAAGGTCGCGGTAGATGACGTTGATCCCCACCCGGACCGTGTCCGCCGCGGCGTTGGGGAGGTAGGTGGAACCGCAAACGGCCGTGACCGCGACGACCGCCAGAAGCAATCTGCGCATGGAAGTGTCCCTGAGCATACGACGCCCGGCGCCCCGACCGGGGCACCGCGGATGTCGCCATTGTAGGCAACGCGGCTGAATGCCGCCTGAACGGTCCCGCGGACACTCCGATTCACCCGAGGAGGCGGTATGCGTGAGGTCTGCCTCCTCTGAAAATGAGAATCATTTGTCACCGACCCGATAGAGGAAGTCGTTGAAAAGGTGCCGGGCATGGGGGCGGCGCCTTGAAACGCCGGGCCGGCATCCCAATTTCGGCAACCCCAAGGCCAATCAGGAGGCTACACCGAAAACCAACCACTTACCCCGTGGGGTCGGTGACAAATGATTCTCATTTCCATTGGTTCCGGGTTGGCGGCGTTCGCCCCGGGACCCGGACGCCGACGCCGTCCCCGGGGGGCGAGGAGAGCAGCCGATGAGAATTGCACAGGTCGCCCCATTGATCGAAAGCGTACCTCCGCGGTTCTACGGCGGCACCGAGCGCGTCGTGTCCTATCTGACCGAGGAGCTGGTGCGCGCCGGCCATCAGGTGACGCTGTTCGCGAGCGGAGACTCCCGGACCGCAGCCACGCTACGCCCCATGGTTCCGGAGGCCCTGCGCCTGAGCGCTCAGGGCAGCGACCCGCTCATACCCCACCTCGTCATGCTTGAGCAGCTCTTCAAATGCGTCGGCGACTTCGATATCGTCCACTTCCATATCGATTTTCTGCACTTTCCGCTCTCCCGGCGCGAACGCCATGCGCACGTAACCACCCTCCACGGGCGCCTCGATCTGCCCGACCTTGCGGTCCTCTATCGGGAGTTTCGGGAAATGCCGGTGATATCGATTTCGGAAACACAGCGTCGCCCCCTGCCCTGGCTCAATTGGCGCGCGACCGTCTATAACGGGTTACCGGAACACCTGTACCGGTTCAACGCGCGAGCCGAAGGCTATCTCGCCTTCCTCGGCCGCCTGTCGCCGGAAAAACGGCCGGACCGCGCCATCGAGATCGCCCGTCGTGCCGGCTTGCCGTTGAAGATCGCGGCCAAGGTCGACCGCGCCGACCAGGACTACTTCGAAACCCGCGTCCGCCCGCTCCTAGGCCGCGGTGGTGTGGAGTTTCTGGGCGAAATCGGTGAGCAGGACAAGGATGCCTTCCTGGGAAACGCCGCCGCTCTGCTCTTTCCGATCGACTGGCCGGAGCCGTTTGGTCTCGTCATGGTGGAGGCAATGGCCTGCGGCACTCCGGTCATCGCCTTCCGCGAAGGGGCGGTTCCCGAAGTCGTAACGGACGGCGTGACCGGCTTTATTGTCGACAGCGTTGATGCCGCAGTGCAGGCCGTCGAGCGGATCCCCTCGCTCGATCGCAGGGAATGCCGGGATCATTTCGAGCGGAGATTCTCTGCCCGCCGGATGGCGGAGAGGTATCTCGACGTTTACCGGAACATCCTTGATGAGTGCGGCGCCGGTTTCGTGTCGCCACGCCGCGCGGGGTGAGCCGAAATGGACGACGATCTGATTCACCTCCAGGGGAAATACTACGTTTCCGGAGGTTCCTCGCGAATCGATGACCGGACCCGTGTCCTCAAGCACGGCGACAGCTTCGCCGTATTCGACCGATTCGGGGATCTGCCTCCTGTAGGAGCGGAGCAGAACGGTCTGTTTCACGAAGGCACCCGATATCTCTCCAGGCTCGAGCTGGCGATCGCCGGACGCAGGCCGGTACTCCTGAACTCGACGGTCAAGAACAACAACACCTTGCTGGCGGTCGATCTCACGAACCCGGATTTGTACATGGACGGAGAATGCGTCGCCACGTCCGGGGCGCTTCATCTGTTCCGCGGCCGAATCCTGTGGGCGGGGTGGTGCTCCGAGCGCATCCGCATGACGAACTACACGTCGCGTACACTTGAAATTCCCCTCACCATACGCTTCGATGCAGACTACCGCGACATCTTCGAAGTTCGGGGTAAGGCGCGCGAGCGGCGCGGGCGACTGCTCCCGGCGTCGGTCCGAGATGCCGATGTCACGCTGGGCTATGAGGGGCTCGACGGCGTCGAGCGGCGGACCCATCTCACATTCGGCACGCGCCCCGATTCGCTGACGGAATCCGAAGCCGTCTTCCGGGTGGTGATCCCCCCTAGGGGTGAGCAGGAACTCGGCCTGTGGATCCATTTCGACGGCTCCACCCGGGAGCGCCCGCGCGCCTCCTATGAGGCCCTGGTGCGCGAATCGTCGGAGACGCTGGAGCGGCGGCGACGCGGCGACTGCGAACTGTTCAGCTCGAACGAGCAGTTCAACGACTGGTTGAATCGGTCGCAGGCGGATGTGCACATGTTGACCACCTACAACGAGTTCGGAGCCTACCCCTATGCCGGGATCCCATGGTTCAGTACTCCGTTCGGTCGCGACGGCATCATCACGGCCCTTCAGTACCTGTGGATCAATCCCGACATCGCCCGGGGCGTACTCTCCTTTCTCGCGGCCCATCAGGCGAGTTCCGTCGCTCCGGAACAGGAGGCCGAGCCCGGAAAGATCCTGCACGAGCTCCGGAAAGGAGAAATGGCCGCGCTCGGGGAGATCCCGTTCGGATGTTATTACGGAAGCGTTGACTCCACGCCGCTGTTCGTTGTTCTGGCGGCCGCGTATTACGATCAGACCGCCGACCTGGAGTTCATCGAATCCCTGTGGCCGAATGTAGAGCGTGCACTGGAGTGGATCGATCACTTCGGTGACGCCGACGGCGACGGTTTCGTCGAGTATCTACGCCACAACCCGCGCGGCCTTGTCCATCAGGGGTGGAAGGACTCGGACGACTCGGTATTCCACGCGGACGGGGCGCCGGCGCAGGGGCATATCGCCCTGTGTGAGGTGCAAGGCTACGTCTACGCCGCGAAGAACGGCGCGGCGCGGATCGCCGAGGCACTTGGGCGGTCGGAACACGCCGCCGCGCTTCGCCGGGAGGCGGCCACCCTACGCGAGTCATTCGACCGGGCATTCTGGTGCGACGACATTCAGACCTACGCGATCGCGCTCGACGGAGATAAACGCAAGTGCCGGGTGCGCAGCTCGAATGCCGGCCAGGCCCTGTTTACAGGCATCGTTGCGCCCCATCGAGTACCCCGGTTGGCGAAGACGCTGTTGTCCTCAGGTTCGTTCTCCGGCTGGGGAATCCGCACGCTGGACGCCGCCGAGATTCGATATAACCCGATGTCGTACCATAACGGTTCCGTGTGGCCGCACGATAGCGCGCTGGTTGCCGCTGGGCTGGCCCGTTACGGGAAGAAGCGCGAGGCTACTCGGATACTGACGGGGCTGTTCAATGCGAGCCTGCAGATGGATCTGCACCGCCTTCCGGAGGTCCTCTGCGGATTCACGCGCCGCCCCGACGAGGGACCGATGGTGTATCCCTCGGCCTGTGTTCCGCAGGCCTGGGCGGCCGGAAGTGTGTTCATGCTGGTGCAGGCGTGCCTGGGTCTGACCTTCGATGCACCACAGCGCAGACTGAGCTTCGAAAATCCGATGCTTCCCGACTACATCGACCGCATGGAGATACGCAACCTCCGGGTCGGCGGCGCGAGCATTGATCTTCTGCTGCATCGCCATGAACAGGACGTATCGGTAAATGTAATCCACAAGCGAGGTGACCTGTCGATCACCATCACCGTGTAAGCTCTCCACTCCGGGGTCGGTGACAAATGATTCTCATTTCGGGGGCGGAACGCAGCCACGTTGCCGGCACAACGCCCAGGGGCGTACCGCCGGGCCGCGGACGTATGGGGCGCCGCCGGTCGCCCAATCCGCCGTGCGCGGCTACGCGCTGCCGCGGCCGGTGGGGCGCTGGGCCAGGGCGGCGGCGACCGCCCCCGGGGAAAGGCTTTCGACCGGCACCGGGCCGACGTGCCAGATGTCCTCGCAGTACTCGCGAATGGTGCGATCCGAGGAGAAGTAGCCGGAGCGGGCGCTGTTGAGGAGCGCCATCCGGCTCCAGCGATCCCGTTGGCGGTAAGTGCGGTCCACGTCCTCCTGCACCGAGCGATAGGCGTCAAAATCGGCGAGCACGCAGTAGGGATCTTCGTAGAGCAGATTCTCCACGAGCGGACGGAAGAGTTCCGCGTCACCGCCGGAAAAGAAGCCTTTTGCGACCAGATCCAGGGCCTCCTTGAGGAGCGGATCCGTCTGGTAGAATTCCATCGGCCGGTACGGACGTCGGCGAAGGGCGGCGATCTCGTCCGCTGTCATTCCGAAAAGAAAGAAGTTCTCCGGCCCAACTTCCTCGCGCAGCTCGATGTTCGCCCCGTCCAGCGTCCCGACGGTCAGGGCGCCGTTGATCGCGAACTTCATGTTTCCGGTTCCGGACGCTTCCTTTCCGGCCGTCGAGATCTGCTCGGAGAGCTCGGAAGCCGGGTAGATCCGCTGGCTCGTGCTCACGTTGTAATTCGGTACGAAAACGACGCGGATCCTTCCGCGGACCTCAGGGTCGTGGTTGACGGTCTGACCCACGGCGGTGATGAGGCGGATGATCAGCTTCGCCATGTGGTAACCGGGGGCGGCCTTCCCGCCGAACAGATAGGTGCGCGGGACCGGATCGAAGCCGCGGTCGGACTTGATGCGTAGATAACAGGAAACTACGTGAAGAATATTGAGGTGCTGGCGTTTGTATTCGTGGATCCGTTTCACCTGGACGTCGAACAGTGTATCGGGGTCGAGCGCCTCCCCGGTCGTTCGGCGTATGTAGTCGGAAAGAACGCGCTTGTTGCGCAATTTCACGGCGCACCAGCGTTCCCGGAAGGCTGCATCTTCGGCCAGCGGCTCGAGTTTTCGCAGTTCGGATAGATCTCCGGTCCAGGCATCCCCGATGGCCTCGGTGATCAGGGACGACAGATTGGGATTGCCCACCATCAACCAGCGCCTCGGCGTGACGCCGTTGGTCTTGTTGGTGAAGCGTTCGGGCCATAGCTCGTTGAAATCGCGGAGCACGTCGCGTTTGAGCAGGTCCGTATGCAGGCGCGAGACACCGTTGACCGCGAAACTCCCGACGCAGGAAAGATTGGCCATGCGCACGTGGCGTTCCCCGTCTTCGTCGATGATCGACAGGCGTCGCACGCGTTCGCTGTCCTCGCCGAAACGGCCCCGGACCTCTTGCAGGAACTGCGAGTTGATCCGGTAGATGATCTCCATGTGCCGGGGCAGAAGGCGTTGGAACATCGTGATCGGCCAGCGTTCGAGGGCCTCGGGCAGCAGGGTGTGGTTCGTGTAGGCGAACGTCCGGCGCGTGACGGTCCAGGCGATATCCCAGCCCAGGCCGCGCTCGTCGATCAGGAGCCGCATCAGCTCTGCGACACCGATGGCGGGGTGGGTGTCATTGAGCTGGATTACGAACTTCTCGTGGAAGCGTTCGGGCGTAATGCCCTGCCCGTCGGCGATCCGCAGCATGTCCTGCAGGGAGCAGGAAACGAAGAAGAACTGCTGTTCGAGCCGCAGCTCCTTCCCCTGAATCTGCTCGTCGTTGGGATACAGGACCTTTGTCAGGTTCTCCGACTGGATCTTCTGTTCTACCGCACCGTAGTAGTCACCGCGGTTGAAAACGGAGAAGTCGAACGATTCCGGCGCCTCGGCGCGCCAGAGTCGCAGGGTGTTGGCGGTGTGGTTGTGATAGCCGACGATGGGCGTGTCGTAGGGAATGCCCCGGACGGTTTTTCCGGGTACCCAGCGCACGCGGTCGCGGCCGTCGGAATCGGTATAGTGTTCGGTGTACCCGCCCATGGGGACCTCGGCGGCCCATTCGGGGCGCGCCAGTTCCCACGGGTTGCCGCGGGTGAGCCACTTGTCGGTCTTCTCGACCTGCCACCCGTCGACGATCTCCTGGGCGAAGATCCCGTACTCGTAGCGGATGCCGTAGCCGATGGAAGGGACTTCCATCGTGGCCATCGAGTCGAGAAAACACGCGGCGAGGCGTCCGAGCCCCCCGTTGCCCAGCCCGGGTTCGGCCTCGAGGGCGACCAGCTCCTCGTAGTCGAGCCCGAGTTCCTCCACCGCGGTCCGGACCGCATCGTCCAGACCGAGGTTGTGGAGGTTGTTCTCGAGGTGGGGGCCGGTCAGGAATTCGGCGGAGAAATAGGCCACTGTGCGCGAACCCTTTTCGGTGTAGGTGGCCGCGGTGCTGATCCAGCGCTGCAGGAGACGATCACGCACCGCGTAGCACAAGGCGAGAGAGTAATCGTGCGGGGTCGCCAGGGCAGGGAATTTGCCCTGCATATAGAACAACTTGTCGATGAATGCCTGCTTGAGTGCCTCGGTCTCCAGGCGACCGGGAGCGGCGGGATCCAGGCGACCGGCGCCGGGGGTCGAATTGGGCGAATTCATGGGCGTGCGCCTCCACGTCCGCGATGGGCGGCGTCTGCGGCTACGGTCAATGATCGCAGCAAGAAACGTGCACGTACGGCGCGAGCCGATCGATATCCGCACGCCGACGTAACCGGTGGAAATCCCGAAGGGTCGTCATCGCTTCGGGCGCACACCCCAGCCCTCCAGGTGCACGATTCCGGTGCGCGCAGGGCGCGGTGCGTGTTCAGGGTGCAGCCGCCGGCGGCACCTTCAGCGGCAGGGTCGCCGGCGGCAGACAGGTCTGATCGTTGCAGGCTTGAACGCGCACGGACCCCCGGATGGTCACGGTCCGATCCAGGCGACCCGGAGGGAACACAGCGCGGATGCGGGCCACCCCTTCGTAGACGAGCAGGCCCTGCCGCGCGAACGCGGGGGTGATGCGCACCGGTTTCGGGTACTGGACCCGTTTCGGCGTCACGCCCTCGAAACGCACCGACGTCGGGATCAGATAGGAGAACGAAGCGGGGTTGGCGTTGACGTGGTAGCCCGGATCGATGTGCAAGGTCACCACGACCTCGGGGCGGCCGTCGATTACCTCCCGCACCGCCCCGGCACGTACGTGATCGGCGGTGCCGGGGACGCGAAACACGGGGCGGCGTGTCACCCGCGGCGCGGCGGGCGTCTGAGGCGCGACCCGTGCCGCGCGCGCCGGCGCCGCGGGCAGGGGATGTTCGGCGAGAAAGGCGACGAGGGAACCCCAGCCGGCCGGCCGGGCGGCGACCTCGCCGCTGATATGCCGGACCACGCGTGCGGCCACGTCCGCGTAACGCGGCTCCCCGGTCAGGGTTCCCAGCCGTTGCAGCAGCATGACGGCCGCGGTCACGCCCGAGGGCCGGTTGTCGTCACCGAGGTCGCGTGGTTCGATCAGCAGGTCCTTGTCGAACGGGGTCGTCGCCAGCGCGCCGTCCGCGCGCAGAAAGCGCCCGATGATGTCGTCGCCGAGCGCGCGGGCGCGTTTCAGCCAGACGGGGCTGTGCGTGGCACGGTACAGGTCGAGGAAGCCGTTCCCGAGGAGCGCATAGTCGTCGAGAAAACCCGGCGTGCGGGCCCGCCCCCGGTAGATCTCGTGCCTGAGGGTGCGCGTATGAGGATCGTAGGCCGTCTTCCAGATTCGCGCTGCGGTCCGGCTCGCCACGGTGAGGAAGCGCGGGTGGTTCAGATCCCCGGCAGCAAGGGTGAAGGCGCTGATGGCCAAGCCGTTGAGCCCGACGACGACCTTGCGGTCGATCGTGGGTCGCGGCCCCCGTTCACGCACGGCCAGGAGCTTGGCGCGCGCGGGGGCGAGCGCCGCCAGCATCGCCGTGACGTCCTTGTACCCTGCACGCTTCAGCGTGGCGGCGATCGGTATCCGCACACGCAACGCCGCCGGTTCCTGCCCGTTGAGTTCCTCCTCGGCGGTCGGATTGGCCAGCCGTGTCAGCCCGTAGATCTGGAAAAACCGCGCCGCACCCGTTTTCCCCAGCGCCGTGACGATCCGTTTGCGGGTCCAGACGTAGCCGCCGCCCTCGACGCCGTGGATCTGAGCGTCCTGCGCGATATAGAACCCGCCTTGGGGAGCGGCCATCTCGCGTTCGAGATAGCGGGCCGTGTCGAGGGCGACGGAGCGATACAGCCGGTCCCGCGTCACCGCATAGGCCTGCGCGTAGATCCCGAGCAGTTGCGCGTTGTCCGCGAGCATCTTTTCGAAATGGGGGATGGACCAGTCGCGGTCGATACTGTAGCGGTGGAATCCGCCGCCGATCTGATCGTGGATGCCGCCGTAGGCCATGGCGTCGAGGGTGGCACGGAGCATCTTCATCGCCTCGGCGTTGCGGCCGTAGGTCGCGTCCACGAACCACAGGTGCAGCAGGGGTTCACGCGGGAACTTCATCTTGTTCGGGCCGTTCGGGATACCCCCGTATTTCCAGTCGAAACGCTCCTGCGTGGAGCGCTCGGCCGCGGCAAGCCAGTGCTGCGGCCGGACCGGCGCAGGGGCGACCCCGGCGCCGTTCAGATTTACTTCCTTCATTTGTGCGTAGACCCGGTTCGCCTTGGCGATGACGGCCGCACGATCGGTGGTCCATTGCTCGTGGATCATGCGCAGGATCGAGGGGAAGCCGGGCCGGCCGAATTCGTCGCTCTGCGGCGGAAAGTAGCTCCCGGAGAAGAACGGTTTGAGGTCGGGGGTGAGAAAGACGTTATTGGGCCATCCGCCCTGGCCGTTCATGATCTCGCTGGCCAGCATGTAGATCCGGTCGATGTCGGGTCGCTGCTCCCGGTCCACCACGACGTTGATGAACCAGCGGTTCATCAGCTTGGCGATCGCCGGGTTGGAGAACAGGTTGCGGTCGGCGACGTGGCACCAATAGCAGGTGCTGTAGCCGATCGACAAAAAGATCGGCTTGTGTTCCTTACGCGCCCTGGCGATCGCCTCCGGTCCCCAGGGATACCAGTCCACGGGGTTGTGGGCGTGCAGCAGCAGATAGGGATCGTCGGAGTGAATGAGGCGGTTCGTGTGGAGCGGTTGCGGGGCCGCCGGTGCGGTGACCGGAAGACCGAAGGCCAGCGCGAGGGCCGCGGCGGCCGCCCACAGGAGGCCGCACGCCCGGCGGGTGCGCCCGGCGCCTGCGGGGGCGGATCCGGCCTCGCGACGGCAGCGGCCCGCGGCGGCCATTGTGGATGCGGGGTATCCGTATATCGGCGACGGGTGGTGCATGCTGATCAGACGGAACATGACGCCGTTTTGTTCCGGCGCGCGTCCCGTGCCCGCCCGGTTTCGTGCTCCGGGCCTGCCCGGCGCGCGCGAATCCGTTACAATGGTAATCCATTCATACGCACAGGGATTCGGTCATGCCGGGCCTGAACGGACGACCCGTGGTCTTCGGGGAGGTGCTGTTCGACTGCTTCGAGGATGGAAGCGCGGTGCTCGGGGGGGCCCCGTTCAACGTCGCTTGGCACCTGGCCGGTTTCGGGCTCGACCCCCTGTTCGTCAGCCGGATCGGCAGCGACGAACACGGGGAACGCGTCCTGTCGACCATGGGCGAGTGGGGAATGGACGTCGCCGCGGTGCAGCGCGACGCCGTCCACCCCACGGGATCGGTACAGGTGGCGCTGGTCGACGGACAGCCGGAGTATCGTATCCTCCCGGATCAGGCCTATGACTACATCGGCGTCGAAGGGGCGGTCGCTGCGATGCGCGCGGCCGCGCCGGCGCTGCTCTATCACGGGAGCCTGATCGCTCGCAGCCGCGGCTCGCGCCAGGCCCTGGAGGCGCTACGCGCCGAGCGTCCCGCGACATTCGTCGACATCAACCTCCGGGCCCCCTGGTGGACGCCGGAGGGGGTCGACGGCCTGCTTCGGGGTGCGCGCTGGATCAAGCTCAACGAGGGCGAACTGGCGCAGTTGGCGGCAGGGGCGTCCGCGCCGGCCGAAGACGCCCGCCGCCTCTGCGGGCGCTACGGTTGCGACCTCCTGATCGTGACCCAGGGGGAGGACGGGGGGTTCTTCGTCGGCGCTCCGGGGCAGGGGCGGATCCCCGCCGCCGCCGTCCCGGCGTTCGTCGACAGCGTCGGTGCCGGGGACGCCTTCAGCGCCGTGACGATCCTGGGCCTGCTCCGGGGCTGGACGCTCGTGGACACCCTCGAGCGAGCCGCCCGGTTCGCCGCCCGGATCTGCGGAATCCGGGGCGCGACCACCCGCGAGCGGGGGCTCTACGACGAGTCTCTGCGCGCATGGGAATCGGCCGGATGATGAGCGCGACCGGCGATCTCTATATCGTCCTCATCAGCGTCCACGGACTGATCCGCGGAGAGAACCTCGAACTCGGCCGCGACGCGGATACCGGCGGGCAGGTCAAATACGTGGTCGAGCTCGCGCGTGCCCTGGCGGCCCATCCGGAGGTCGGTCGCGTGGACCTGGTCACCCGGCAGGTGATCGACCCCAAGGTGTCGGCGGATTACGCGCGGCCCGAAGAACCCATCGCCCCCAACGCCCGTATCGTGCGGCTGCCGTTCGGCCCACGCCGCTACCTGCGCAAGGAGGTGCTGTGGTCCTACCTCGATGCGATGGTGGACCACATGGTGCAATACGTGCGCCGCGTCGGCCGCATCCCGGACGTGATCCATACCCACTACGCCGATGCCGGCTATGTGGGGGCGCCGGTGGCGAGTCTCCTCGGCGTTCCGCTGGTGCACACGGGGCACTCGCTCGGGAGGGTGAAGCGCCTGCGGCTGCTCGAGAAGGGCATGAAAGAAGTGGCGATCGAGTCACAATACAACATCGCCCAGCGCATCGAGGCCGAGGAGATCGCGCTCGATACCGCCTCGCTGGTCATCGCCAGTACCCGTCAGGAGGTCGAGGAGCAGTACAGCCTCTACGACAATTATCAACCCGGGCGGATGGCCGTCATCGCCCCCGGCGTGGATCTGGGTCGTTTCCGTCCGCCCCGCCCCGGCGAGCCCGAGCCACCGATCGCCGGCGAGCTCCGACGTTTCCTGCGCGAGCCCGGCCGCCCCATGGTGCTGGCGCTCTCGCGTGCCGACGAACGCAAGAACATCGCCACGCTGGTTCGCGCCTTCGGAGAACAACCGCGGTTGCGTGAAATCGCGAACCTGGTGATCGTGGCCGGCAACCGGGATGACATCGCGGCCATGGAGCGCGGTCCGCGCGAGGTGCTCACCTCGGTGCTGCTCTCGGTCGACCGCCACGACCTCTACGGATGCGCCGCCTACCCGAAACATCACCAGGCCGACGACGTGCCCGATCTATACCGCTTGGCGGCGGCGACCCGGGGCGTGTTCGTCAATCCCGCGCTCACCGAACCGTTCGGGCTCACGCTGATCGAGGCGGCCGCGTCAGGCCTGCCGGTCATAGCGACCGAAGACGGCGGCCCGCGCGACATCGTCGGTGCCTGCCGCAACGGGCTGCTGATCGATCCCCTGGACGTCGGGGAAATGGGGACGTCGATCTACGCGGCGTTGACGGATGACGGGCGCTGGAACGAGTGGTCCGGGAACGGAGTGCGCGGCGCACACGAACACTTTTCCTGGCGCAGCCATGTACAGCGCTATCTGAGCGAGGTCCGGCGTATTCTCGGCCGGCGCTCGCGAACCCCCGCATTGAGTCCGGTCAAGAGCCGGTTGCCGACGGTCGACCGCCTGTTGGTGTGTGATGTCGACGACACCCTGACGGGGGATACCGAGGCGGTGCATGCGTTGATGACGCGCCTCAAGGGCGCCGGCGAGCGGGTCGGGTTCGGCGTGGCGACCGGGCGCACGTTGGAGACCACGCTCGCCGTACTGCGGGAGCTGAGCGTTCCCGTCCCGGACCTCCTGATCACTTCGGTCGGGACCGAGATCTATTACGGCAACGGTCTGGTCGAAGACCAAGGCTGGCGCCGACACATCGACTACCGCTGGGGGCCGGAACGCCTGAGCGCGGCGCTCGCGGAGCTTCCGGGGCTGCGCCTGCAGCCGGACGACACCCAGCGACCCTACAAGATCAGCTACTTCGTGGATACCCGCAAGGCCCCGTCGATCCGCGAGATCGTGCGTCACCTGCGCAAATGCGATCTGCAATGCAACGTAATCTTTTCGCACGGCATGTTTCTTGACGTGCTGCCGATCCGCGCGTCCAAGGGGCTGGCCCTGCGCTATCTGGCGTGGAAATGGGGACTACCGCTCGACCACGTGCTCGTTGCGGGGCAGTCGGGCAACGACCGAGAGATGCTGCTCGGCAATACGCTGGGCGTCGTCGTCGGAAATTACAGTCCGGAGTTGAAGCGGCTGCGCGGCAAGCCGCGGATCTACTTCGCCTCCGGGCATCACGCCTGGGGAATCATCGAGGCGTTGGACCACTACGACTTCCTGGGCGCAATCCATATTCCTGATGAGGAGACGGTAGAGGCGTGATCGAGACAATCGACGAACTGTTGCGCGAGCGGCGCGAGTCGCTGTTCATGCTGCTGCACCGCTATCTGGGCCTGGGGCGGCCGTTTCTCCTCTACTCGGACCTGTGGGACGAGTTCCGCACGTTCTGCGAGTCGGAGGAAGGGCGGCCCATGTGCGACAGCGGTCTGGCGCGGATCATCGGCGCCGCGCAGGAGGCGGCGCTCGAGGCCCCGTGGTTCTACCTCGCCGTGCGCCCCGGCGTGGCCCGCTGGATCTACCTGCGGTTCCACGTCGATGCGATGGAGTATCAGGAAATCAGCGCCGGGGAGTTCCTCACCTTCAAGGAACGTCTGGCGACCGGCCGTGCCTTCGCGGATCCGTGGGCGCTGGAGATCGACCTCGGTCCGTTCGGCCGCGAATTTCCAAAGCTCAAGGAGTCGCGCTCGATCGGCCGCGGCGTGGAGTTTCTCAACCGTCGCCTCTCGAGCCAGCTCTTCCAGGAGCTGGGCAAAGGGGACCAGCGACTCCTCGATTTCCTGCGCGTGCACCAGGTGCGTGGGCGTCAGCTCATGCTCAACGGGCTGATCCGCGACGTGCCGCAACTGCGCCAGGCCCTACGCCGGGCCGAAGACTACCTCTCCACCCAGCCGCCCGACGCCGGCTGGGACCGCGTGGGTCCGACGCTGCACAGTCTGGGCTTCGAGCCGGGGTGGGGGCGGGACGCCGAGCGCATGCGCGAAATGCTGAACCTCCTGACCGATATTCTCGAGGCGCCCGAACCCGGAACCCTCGAACGCTTTCTCGGGCGTGTGCCGATGATCTTCAGCATCGCCATCCTCTCCCCGCACGGCTTCTTCGGACAGTCGAAGGTGCTCGGGCTGCCGGACACCGGTGGGCAGGTCGTCTATATCCTCGACCAGGTCCGCGCCCTGGAGAAGGAGATGCGTCGCCGGATCTCCGAGCAGGGACTCGATATCGAGCCGCAGATCGTGGTGGTCACGCGGCTCATCCCCGAGGCGCGCGGGACCAGTTGCGACGAGCGCATCGAACATATCATCGGCACCGAGCACGCCCGCATCCTGCGCGTGCCCTTCCGCGGACCGGACGGAAACGTGCTGCCGCAGTGGATTTCGCGGTTCGAGGTGTGGCCGTATCTGGAAGAGTTCGCGATGGAGACCGAGACGGAACTCCTGGCGGAACTCGGCGGGCGCCCGGACCTGATTGTCGGCAACTATTCCGACGGAAACCTCGTGGCCACGCTGCTCGCCCAGCGGCTCCATGTCACGCAGTGCAACATCGCCCACGCGCTGGAGAAGTCGAAGTACCTGTACTCGGATTTGTACTGGCAGCAGAACGAGAGTCAATATCACTTTTCGTGCCAGTTCACCGCGGACCTCATCGCGATGAATGCGGCGGACTTCATCATCGCCAGCACCTACCAGGAGATCGCGGGGCGCGAGGACGGGCAGGGGCAGTACGAAAGCTATTCGGCGTTCACCATGCCGGGACTCTATCGCGTCGTCAACGGCATCGATCTGTACG
This sequence comes from Gammaproteobacteria bacterium, assembly GCA_027013145.1. Taxonomy (GTDB): domain Bacteria; phylum Pseudomonadota; class Gammaproteobacteria; order 21-64-14; family 21-64-14; genus BMS3Abin12. Next base: position 63,689 of record JALUXX010000003.1, read on the forward strand.
ACCCGAAGTTCAACATCGTCTCGCCGGGCGCCGATGCCGGCGTCTACTTTCCGTACTCCGAGCAGGACCGCCGCCTCACCGGCCTGCACGGGGAGATCGAGGAGCTGATCTTCGGCGGGCCGCGCCCGGACGCCCGCGGCGTACTAGCCGATCGGGACAAGCCGCTCCTGTTCACTATGGCGCGGCTCGATCGCATCAAGAACATCGCCGGTCTGATCGACTGGTACGGCAGCGACCCGGCGTTACGCGAGGCCGCCAACCTCGTGGTCGTCGCCGGGCACGTCGACGCCGCGCAGTCCGAGGACCGTGAGGAGCAGGAGCAGATCGCGCGGGTGCACGAATTGATCACCCGTCACGGACTCGAATCCCAGGTGCGCTGGCTCGGTGTGCACCTGGAGAAGAACCTCTCCGGGGAGTTCTACCGCTATATCGCCGACCGTCACGGCGCCTTCGTGCAGCCAGCGCTGTTCGAGGCCTTCGGGCTCACCGTGATCGAGGCGATGACCTCCGGCCTGCCCACCTTCGCCACCCGCTACGGCGGCCCGCTTGAGATCATCGAGCACGGCCGTTCCGGCTTTCACATCGATCCCAACCACGGGGAGGAGGCGAGCCGGACGATGGTGGATTTCTTTGCGCGCTGCGCGCAGGAACCCGGCTACTGGGAGAAGATCTCCGACGGCGCCGTCGCGCGGGTCCGGAGTCGCTACACCTGGGAACTCTATGCCGAGCGGATGATGACTCTCTCGCGCATCTACGGATTCTGGAAGTACGTCACCAATCTGGAACGCGACGAGGTGCGACGCTACCTCGAGATGTTCTACACGCTGCAGCTTCGCCCGCTTGCGCACGCCGTGCTGCCGCCGGATTGATCGGGGCGGCGGGGATGCCCCCCGCCGCGTTGGGGCGCAACGTCGAGGCGGGATCGAAGCGCAAGGGGTTGCAGGAGGCGGGACGGCGGTGGTCGACTACTACAGCATCCGCCGGGTGAATCCCTATCTCGGCGTCCTTCAGGTGGTCGACACCGGCGAGGCGCGGGCGTATTCCGGCAACGGCCGGCGCTGGCAGGTGCGCAAGATCGAGAGTCCCGGCGCTGCGACGGAGCGGAGCGAATGGCAGGAGACCGGCGCGCCGCGCCTCGTCGACCCGCCCGTCGACATGCTCGCGGCGCTGGAACGCCGCCCGCGCGTCCCCTTCGCGCCCGGCGACCGATACGAGTTGTGGTTGCTGCGCCGCGACGCGCTCACGCCGCTCGCGCTGTTGCGTACCTGCCGCTGGGCGCGGGAGATGGAGCCGGTCCGCGATCCCACCTGGCGTTCGTTCCTCCCAGGCTCCGGCGGCTTCCGGATCGCGTCCCTGCCCCAAGACCTCGCCCCGGAGCGCCACCGCGACGCGCTCGAACGGCAGGTGAACCTCGCCGCCCGTCCGCGGCCGGTGGCCCAGTGGTTCGAGCGCCACGCCGACGGCGGCGGTACAGGTCTGGCGGGCATGCGCGTGGACGACGGCCTGAACGGGCGGCGGCTCGGCGCCGAGGCCTTTCCGGAACTGCTCGTCGACGAGCGCTGGGACAGCGCGCGCGAGACCGCCGTCGTCATGGCCTACCACGATTGGAATGCCGCCGCCTTGCTCGCGCACCAGAACCTGTGCCGCGGTACCCGGGTGCGCCTCGAGTCCGCCGCCCGCCGCCGTCCCGCGCCGCTGCTCGACACCTACCCCCTGATCCCTGAAGTCCTGGACCCCGAGGCCATGAAGGTCGCCCTCGTCACGGCCCGCCTGTCGCGGGGACAGTATACTTAATTCGCGCCTGCCGCTTAGGCGCCGGCGATGCTACCCCGGCCGGCCTCTCCCTGGACGACTGCCAGTACCGGCGATGATGCCGTGGGCGGGTGACGGTCGCCAATAGATATACTGTCCCCGAGTTTCAAGGAGGGCGAGGCGGTGACCTTGACTACAATTATCCTGCTGGTACTGGCGTTGTACCTGGTGCAACTCTTTCTGCAGGAAACATCGCGATTCGGGTGGAATTTTCGGGGTATCGTGGGAAATCGTGACAAACTACCGGAGATGTCGATTGTTGCGGGGCGCCTGGATCGAGCGAAGAACAACATGTTGGAGGCCCTGCCGATGTTTCTCGGCGTGGCGCTGCTGGCGGTGGCAAAGGGACGCGAAACGTCGGTGGTGGTCCACGCGGCGGCGGTCTTTCTTGTTGCCCGCATACTCTACGTGCCGGCATACGTGAGCGGTGTTCTCCTGATTCGATCGATCGTGTGGCTGGTGGGAGTCGCTAGCGTCGTTGTCATGGCCCTGTCGCTCCTATAGGAAACGCGGAACCACCGGCGCAGAGTCTGTGCTGGTCGGCGCTGCGTCGCCCCTGTACCCGGAGGCGGCGCCAAGCGCTTTCTGTTGCGGAAATGGAGGAGAGCATGAAGACAATGCGCTGTAAACAACTCGGGGGCGCCTGCGAGAAGAGATTTCGCGCAACATCCTTCGACGAAATCTCTGCGATGAGCAGACAGCATGCCATGGAGATGATTCAGAAGAAGGACGCCGCGCATCTTCGGGCCATGGGAAAGATGCAGGAGCTGATGCAGGACCCGGATGCGATGAAGCGGTGGATGGAGGACAGACGGAGGGAATTCGACACGCTGCCGGACGACTAGAAATTGCGGGGACAGTATACCTGATCCGCGCCTGCCTGCTCTGCGACGACGGCTACGGGCGGACTTTACTCATCGTGCCGACGCCGGCAGGGTGCGATGCTGTGAGGGGGTCACGGTCGCAAATAGATATACTGTCCCCCTATTTGTCGAGGCCCGCTTCGGCCAGGGCGGCGGCGCGGAAGATGGCGCGGCGCTTGTTGAGCGTCTCCTCCCACTCGGCGGCGGGGATGGAGTCGGCGACGATGCCGCCGCCGGCCTGGATGTGGACGGTGCGGTCCTTGATGACGACGGTGCGGATGGCGATGGCGGTGTCCATGTTTCCGGACCAGGAGAGGTAGCCGACGGCGCCGGCGTAGAGGCCGCGCTTGACCGGTTCGAGTTCGTCGATGATCTCCATGGCGCGGATCTTGGGGGCGCCGGTGACGGTGCCGGCGGGGAAGGATGCGCGCAGGACGTCGATGGGGCCGAGGCCCTCGCGCAGGCGCCCGGTGACGTTGGAGACGATGTGCATTACGTGAGAGTAGCGTTCGACGACCATCTGTTCGGTCACGCGTACGCTGCCGATTTGCGCGACGCGGCCGACATCGTTGCGACCGAGGTCGATGAGCATGAGGTGTTCGGCGAGTTCCTTGGGGTCGGCGAGGAGTTCGCGCTCGAGTGCCGCGTCCTCCTCCTCGGTGGCGCCGCGCGGGCGTGTGCCGGCGATGGGGCGCAGGGTGACGACCCCGTCCTCGAGCCGCGCGAGGATCTCGGGCGATGAGCCGACCACGTGGAAGTCGGCGAGGTCGAAGAAGAAGAGGTAGGGTGAGGGGTTGAGGCTGCGCAGGGCGCGGTAGAGGTCGAGGGGGTCGGCCGTGTAGGGCAGGGTCATGCGTTGCGAGGGAACCACCTGCATGACGTCGCCGGCGACGATGTAGCCCTGGATGCGGCGTACCGCGTCTTCATAGCCCGCGCGCGTGAAGCTCGATTCGAAGTCCTCCTCGGTCACGCGGCGCGGGCGGTGCGGGGCGGGGGGGCGCGGGAGGGCCTCGCGCAGGGAGCGGGCGAGCGCATCGAGGCGCGCGGTCGCCGTCGCGTAGGCGCCCGGTTCCGCCGGATCGGCGTGGACGATGAGTTCGATCTTGCCGAGCAGGTTGTCGAAGACGACGATCTCCTCGGAGACCAGCAGCAGAATGTCCGGGGTTCCGAGCGGGTCGGGGTTGGGGCAGACACCGAGGCGCGGTTCGATGTAGCGCACGGTGTCGTAGCCGAAGTAGCCGACGAGCCCGCCCGTGAAGCGCGGCAGTCCGCTCACCGGGGGCACGCGGAAGCCGCGCCGATACTGTTCGATCCAGTCGAGCGGGTCGTCGGCGTGCACCTGCTCGACGACGGCGCCGTCGCGCTCGACGGTGATCCCGGTCCCGCGCACCCGCAGCAGCGTACGGCACGGCAGCCCGATGATGGAGTAGCGACCCCACTTCTCGCCGCCGTGCACGGATTCCAGCAGATAGGAGTACGGGCCGCGCGCGAGTTTGAGATAGGTGCTGAGCGGGGTGTCCAGGTCCGCAAGGACTTCACGGCGCAGCGGGATGCGGGTATAGCCTTCGGCGGCGTAGCGCCGGAACTGTTCTTCGATCATCGGACAGGCTCCAGTCGAACGGGGCCGGCGGCGGCCGGCGGGCGAGTGCGTACGCTCAGGCGCAGCGCCATCGCGCGCCGGCGGGCGCTCCGTGGAGTCCTCGTTCACTGGATGGGTTCATGCGCGGTTCCGTCGGGGACGCCCGGCGGCGCCCCTCTCGAAAGTCTCTGCCGCCGAAACTATAGACCACTTCCGGAGAAAACCCCACCCCGCCCCGCCTTCGGCGAGCAGGGGCGGGCGGATTCAGGCGGCGCGCCCGAGCAGGGCGGGAAGCTCGGCGAGGCTGTCGACGACGGCGTCCGGCCCGGCCTCGCGGATGTCGCGTCCGTGGTTGTAGCCGTAGGTCACGCACACCGCCTGGAAGCCGGCGGCCCGCGCCGCACGCACGTCGTTCACCGAGTCGCCGATGAGCCAGCACGACGCCGGTTCGACGCCGAAGTGGTCTGCGGCGTGCAGCAGCGGTTCGGGGTCGGGCTTCTTGCGCGGCAGGCTGTCGCCGCTGAGAACGAGGCCGAAGTAGTCCTTCAGCCCGAGGTTCTCCAGCAGGGGATGGGTGAAACGCGCGGCCTTGTTGGTGACGCAGCCGAGCGGGATGCCGGCTACGCGCAGGGCCTCCAGCCCTTCGCGCACGCCGGGATAGAGGGTGCTGCGTGCGCTGGTGTTGGCGGCGTAGCACTCGAGGTAGAAGGGATAGGCGCGCCGGAACAGGTCCTCGTCGGGCTCGCCGTCGAGGCGTCCGATCAGGGCGCGGCGCACCAGGCGCTCGACGCCGTTGCCGACCCACTCGCGCACCGCCGCCTCGCCGCGCACGGGCAGGCCTAGGTGTTCCATCGTGCGATCCACGCACCAGGCGAGGTCGGGGACGCTGTCGACCAGTGTGCCGTCGACGTCGAGCAGCACCATCCGGGGACGGCGCAGGTTCGTGGGGGTCACTTGCCCGCGCGCGCGATTTCCTCGCGCATCGCCGCGATGGTGGCGCGGTAGTCGTCCGTTCCGAAGATGGCCGAGCCGGCGACGAAGGTGTCGGCGCCGGCGGCGGCGATGGCGCCGATGTTGTCGATCTTCACCCCGCCGTCGACCTCCAGGCGGATGTCGCGGCCGGAGGCGTCGATCATGCGGCGTGCCTCGCGCAGCTTGTCCAGGACGTAGGGGATGAACTTCTGACCGCCGAATCCCGGGTTGACCGACATCAGCAGCACCATGTCGACCTCCCCGATCACCCACTGCAGGTGGTCCAGCGGGGTGGCGGGGTTGAAGACGAGCCCGGCCTTGCAGCCCTCGGCGTGGATGAGCTGCAGCGTGCGGTCGATGTGCTCGCTGGCCTCGGGATGGAAGGTGATGTAGGTGGCGCCGGCCTTGGCGAAGTCCGGCACGATACGGTCGACCGGCTTGACCATCAGGTGGACGTCGATGGGGGCGGTGACGCCGTGCTTGCGCAGCGCCTCGCAGACCAACGGGCCGATGGTCAGGTTCGGCACGTAGTGGTTGTCCATGACGTCGAAATGGACGATGTCGGCGCCCGCCTCCAGGACATTGGTGACCTCCTCGCCGAGGCGGGCGAAGTCCGCCGACAGGATGCTGGGGGCGATCTGGTAGTCGGGCATGGTACGTTCCTCTGATCCGATCGGGCGCCTGCGGGCCGCGCCCGGGCGGGAACGGTGGAATTTACCCGATCGGCGCGGATTTTTCAGCCCCGGGCCCGGTTCGCTACCGCCTCGGGGCGGCGGCGGCCGTATACCGTATAATCCCCGGACGCCTGGGATCGACGGTGATTTCCACACCGACCGACGGGGGATGGCAAATGCGCCGGTGGTCCGTGCTGCTGTTGGCCGCGAGCCTGCTCGCCTCCCCGGTGGCGGCCGCGGCCCCCGCGGGGCGCACCGCCGCACCGGCCGCGCCCGCGACCGGGAAGCCCGATACCGCCAAGGAGCGGCAGTGGGCCCGGGAGATCGAGCCGCTGATCTTCCAGGGCCGGGCCGAGTGGCTCAAGACGGCGTCGGGAACGAAGTTCTTCGCCATCTACACCCCGGCGCGCGGCCCGGTCGTGCGCGGCGGAGTGATCCTGCTCCACGGGATGGGGGCCAACCCGGATTGGGCCGACGTGATCCATCCGCTGCGCGTCGGTCTGGCGGACCGCGGCTGGGCGACGCTGTCGCTGCAGATGCCGGTGCTTCCCAACGGCGCCGGGCCCAAGGACTACATTCCGCTGTTTCCGGACGTACCCGCCCGCGTGCAGGCCGGTCTCGCCTTCCTCAAGGCACAGAAGATCGCCCCGGTCATGCTCGTGGGCCACAGCCTCGGCGCGGCGATGGGGATCTGGTTCCTGGCGCACACGCCCAACAGCGGAATCCGGGCCTTCGTCGCGATCGGCATGCCCGGCAGCTCGGACCCAAAATCGCCGCTCGATACCGCCGCCGCGCTGGCCAAGGTGCGGATCCCGGTCCTGGACCTGTACGGGAGCCGCGACTTTGCGACCGTGCTCTCGGCCCTGCCACGGCGTGCCGCCGCGGCGCGCGCGGCCGGCGACCGCAACTATCAGCAGGTGGAGATCGACGGGGCCGGGCACTTTTTCCGGGACATGAACGGGCCGCTGGTCACCCGCGTGTCGACCTGGCTCTATCGTTTCGGGCTCAAGGGGCCGGCGCCGGGGGGACCGTGAGGCGGGCGGCCACGCGGGGGCGCCGTCGCGGCAACCGCAAGCGGGATTTTCGAACGATCGATCGGGAGACGCCATGGATATCGCCATCGCACTGCACGCACTGGCCGCCGTGATCTGGGTCGGCGGGATGTTCTTCGCCTACATGGCCCTGCGGCCGGCGGCCGCGAGCCGGCTCGAACCCGCGCAGCGACTGCCGCTGTGGGCGGCGACCTTCGCGCGCTTCTTTCCCTGGGTCTGGGTCGCCGTCATCGTCCTTCCGGTGTCCGGCTACTGGATGGCCATGCACTACTTCGGCGGCATGGGGAAGGTGCGCATGTACATCAACGTCATGCAGGGCCTGGGTTGGGTGATGATCCTGCTCTATCTGCATGTCTACTTCGCGCCCTACCGCCGCTTGGCGCGAGCGGTGGCGCGGCAGGATTGGCAGGACGGCGGCCGGCAGCTCGGCCAGATCCGGCGCCTGATCGGCGTCAACCTCGTGCTCGGGTTGATCGTGGTGGCGGTCGCGACCGGCGGTCGCTACTGGCCGCACGGTTGAGCGCCGGCGATGGGCGAAGAGACCGGCTTCACGCTGACGCTCGAGCGCGTGCGCGACTACGAGTTCCGGGTCCGCTTCGACTGGCCGGAGGCGCCTGTACTCACGGTCGACGAGCCGCCGCCGCTGGGTGCGCGCGGCGGCCCGAACGCCTCGCGCCTGCTGGCCGCCGCGGTCGCCAACTGCCTCAGCGCGAGCCTCCTCTTCTGCCTCGAGAAGAGCCGCACGCCGCCGGGTGCGCTGCGCTCCACCGTGACCGGGACGCTGGCGCGCAACGCCGCCGGGCGCCTGCGCATCGCCGGACTGGAGGTCGCGATCGACCTGGAGGGCATGCAGGACGCCGGCAACCGGTTGGCCCGCTGCGGCGAGTTGTTCGAGGAGTTCTGCGTGGTGACCGCGAGCGTGCGCCGGGGGATCCCGGTCGGGGTCACCGTGCGCGCCGACGGTGAGGTGGTGCACCGCGAGCCGGCCGCGGCCTCGGACTGAGCCGGTACCGCGCGAGGTCTCCGCGGGCGCCGTGATCCCCGGATTTCGGCCTTCGGCCTGCATCCGGGCTACGAAATGTGGCCCGGACGGAGCACAGCGCAATCCGGGCGTGGAATTTCCTCCGGCGCCGGGATTCCCGGATTTCGGCCCGCGGCCTGCATCCGGGCGACCGGGTGTACCGAACGTTTCCCAATTGGGGCGCGTTTGCCGGGTCCTGCGAGCCTACCTATAATGAGACCCCCGGTCCCACCCGGCCGCACGGCCGCGGCGCCTGATCGATGAGCCACCCCGACAACTCACCGCCCTTCGTCCCCCTGGACATCGCCGTGCTGACGGTGTCGGACTCGCGCACGGAGGAGACGGACACCTCCGGCCGCCTGCTGGTGGAGCGGCTGACGGAGGCCGGCCACCGCCTCGCCGCGAAGGTGATCCTGGCCGACGACCTCTACCGGATCCGGGCGCAGGTCGCGCAGTGGATCGCCGAGCCCGGGGTGCAGGTGGTGCTGGTGACGGGCGGCACCGGGATGACCGGGCGGGACGTGACGCCGGAGGCCTTGCGCCCGCTCTTCGACAAGGAGGTCGAGGGCTTCGGGGAGTTGTTCCGCTGGCTCTCGTTCGAGGAGATCGGCACCTCCACGCTCCAGTCGCGCGCGCTCGCGGGCATCGCCAACGGCACGGTGGTGTTCTGCATGCCGGGCTCGACCGGGGCCTGCCGCACCGCGTGGGATCGCGTCATCCGCGATCAGCTCGACAACCGTCACCGCCCGTGCAACTTCGTCGAGCTGCTGCCGCGGCTCACGGAGCGTTGAGCCGATGGGGGGCGGATCGACCGTGCAGACGGGCTGCGCGCCGGAGAGATCGGCCCTGAAGTCGGTCGACGAGGCGGTCGCCTTCCTGCGCGCGCGGGCGCGCCCGGTGGGCGCCACCGAGACCGTGGCGCTTGAGGCGGCGCACGGGCGCGTGCTCGCCGCGGCGCCCGCGGCGCCGGCGCCGGTGCCGCCGTGGGACAACAGCGCGATGGACGGCTACGCGGTCCGCTCGGCCGACCTCGATCCGGACGGTGCGCCGGTGCGCCTGCCGGTCTCGCAGCGCATCCCCGCCGGGCGCGCGGGCACGGCGCTGGCGGCGGGCACGGCGGCGCGCATCTTCACCGGTGCGCCGACGCCGCCGGGGGCCGACCAGGTGGTCATCCAGGAGGTGTGCACGGCGGCGGACGGCGCGGTGGAGATCCGTGCCGCGCGCGCCCCCGGCGCCAACGTCCGCCGCGCCGGCGAGGACCTGCGCGCGGGGCAGCCGATCCTCGAGGCGGGTGTGCGCCTGGCTCCGCAGCACCTCGGTCTGGCCGCCTCGGTGGGCCTGGCGGAGCTGACCGTGTTTCGTCGCCTGCGTGTGGCCGTCTTCTCCACCGGCGACGAACTCGTGCGCCCGGGCGCCCCGCTCGGGCCCGGGTGTATCTACAACTCGAACCACTACACGCTCGCCGGGCTCCTGCAGGCGCTGGGCTGCGAGGTCGAGGACCTCGGTATCGTGCCGGACCGCTTCGAGGCGACCTGCGAGGCGCTCGAGCGGGGGGCGGGACGCGCGGACCTGATCCTCACCACCGGGGGCGTCTCGGTCGGGGAGGAGGACCACCTCAAGCCGGCGGTCGAGCGGCTCGGGCGCCTGGAGCTGTGGCGCATCGCCGTGCGCCCGGGCAAGCCGCTCGCCTTCGGCGAGGTCGCCGGCGCCCCGATCCTCGGCCTGCCCGGCAACCCGGTCTCCGCCTTCGTGACCTTCTGCCTGTTCGCGCGCCCGTTCATCCTGCGCGCCCAGGGGCGCACGGACGGGGAGGTCCATCCCCTGCGGCTGCCCGCGGCCTTCGACTGGCCGCGCCCGGATCGCCGGCGCGAGTATCTGCGCGCGCGCCCGGCCCCGGACGGGCGCGGCGGCGTGCACCTGGAGGTCCACGCGAGCCGCTCTTCCGCGGTGCTGAGCGCGGTGACGTGGGCGCGCGGCCTCGCGGTCGTCCCGGAGGGGCGCACGCTGCGCCGCGGCGAGGGCGTGGACTACCTCCCGTTCGCGGAGCTGCTGTGGTGAGCCGGCTCACGCACCTGGACGCTGCCGGGCAGGCGCGCATGGTCGACGTCGGCGACAAGGCGGTCACCCGGCGCGAGGCGGTGGCGGCCTGCGAGGTGCGCATGGCCGCCGCGACGCTGCAGGCGATCGTCGAGGGCACGCACCGCAAGGGCGACGTGCTGGCGGTCGCGCGCGTGGCGGGGATCCAGGCGGCCAAGCGCACGCCGGAGCTGATCCCGCTGTGTCACCCGCTGGCGCTCTCGGCGGTGGACATCGAACTCGAACCCGACGCGGCCGCCGGTTGCGTGCGCGTGCGCGCCCGCTGCCGGCTCGAGGGTCGCACGGGGGTGGAGATGGAGGCGCTGACGGCGGCGGCGGTGGCGGCACTGACCGTCTACGACATGTGCAAGGGCATCGACCGCGGGATGGTCATCGGGGCCCTGCGGCTGCTGGAGAAGTCCGGCGGGCGCAGCGGCCACTGGCGCGCACCGGCGCAGGAGGGGGCGTGATCCGGGTGCTGTACTTCGCGCGCCTGCGCGAGGCGGTGGGCACCGGGGAGGAGTCGCTGGCGCTGCCGCCGGGTGTGGAGGACGTGGCCGGGTTGACCGCGTACCTGCGTACGCGCGGCCCGCGCTGGGACGAGGCCCTGGGCGGCGGGCCGGCGCCGGTGCTGGTGGCGGTGAACCAGACGGTGGTCGCGCCGCGGGCGCGCGTGGCCGACGGCGACGAGGTCGCCTTCTTCCCGCCGGTGACCGGGGGCTGACGGCGTGCGGGTGCAGGTGCGCGTTCAGGAACAGCCGTTCGATGCGGGCGCCGAGGTCGAGGCGATCGCGCGCGGCGACGCCGGGACCGGCGCGGTGGTGAGCTTCGTCGGCCGCGTGCGCGCGGACACGGCGGATGCGCCCGGCGGCCCGGTCTCGCGGCTGACCCTGGAGCACTACCCGGGGATGACCGAGAAGGCGTTGTCGGCGATCGTCGCCGAGGCGCAGACGCGCTGGGAGCTGCGCGCGGTGACGGTGATCCACCGCGTGGGGGCGCTGGCCCCCGGCGAGGCGATCGTGCTCGCGGCGGTGGCGGGCGCGCACCGCGCCGCGGCCTTCGCCGCCTGCGAGTTCATCGTCGACCGGCTCAAGACGCGCGCGCCGTTCTGGAAGCGCGAGCGCACGGCGCAGGGCGAGCGCTGGGTGGAGGCGCGCGCCGAGGACGCGCAGGCCGCGGGACGCTGGGACTGATGCCCGCCGCGCCGCGTCGCGGCGGGTCGCCCGCCGGCGGGATCGTCCTGTCGGCCCTCGCCGCGTTGGCGGCGATGGGGGCGGCCGTGTCGGCACGGGCGGCGTCCTGCGCGGCGCCGGGCGCCCTCGAAGTGGGGCCGTTCTCGCAGGCGCGCCCGGGCGGACCCCTCCCGACGGGGTGGGGCCCGTTGTCCTTTCCCGGTGTCGCGCATACGCGCTACACCCTCGTGCGCCTCGCCGGTCACGGCGTCGTCGTGCGCGCGCAGGCCGATGCCTCCGCCTCCGGGCTGGTGCGCAGGATCCGGATCGATCCGCGCCGCTACCCGCGTCTGTGCTGGAGCTGGCGCATCGCGAATCTCATTCCCGGCAGCGACGTGCACCGCAGGGACGGCGACGACTATCCCGGGCGCGTGTATGTGACCTTCGACTATCCGCCCGCGCGCCTGGGCCTGCTGCGACGATTGAAGTACGATGCCGTGCGGCTGCTCTACGGCGAGGCCCCGCCGCTGCGGGCGATCACCTACATCTGGGCGGCGCGGGCGCCGAAGGGGGCGATCGTGCCGAGCCCGTATACGGGGGATGACCGGATGATCGTGGTGGAGAGCGGGGCGGCGCAGGTCGGGCGGTGGGTCCGGGAGGCGCGCAACGTGGCGGAGGACTACCGGCGTGCGTTCCACGAGCCGGCGCCCGGGATCTCCGGGGTGGCGATCATGACGGATACCGACAACACGCGCGGGCGGGCCACCGCCTGGTACGGGGACATACGGTTCGCGCCCGCCGCGGCGACGATGGAGGGCACGACCCGATGATTACGCCCCAAGGCCCGGCTGCGCACGGCGCCCGCCGGCCGGTCGCGATATGGCTGCTGATCTGCTGCGCGATGATCTACGCGATGATCGTGCTCGGTGGGCTCACGCGGTTGACCGGATCAGGGCTGTCGATGGTCCATTGGAACCCGATCTTCGGTATCGTCCCGCCGATGGGTCATGCGGCCTGGGAGAAGGTCTTCACCGCCTACCAGCGCTCGCCGGAGTACCGCGACATCAACTTCGACATGGACCTCGCCGGCTTCAAGCGCATCTATTACGTCGAGTACGCGCACCGCGTGCTCGGCCGCACGATCGGGATGGTGTTCCTCCTTCCGCTGCTGTACTTCTGGGTGCGGCGCCGGATCCCTCCGGGGCTCACCCCGCGGCTGGTCGTCCTGTTCGTGCTCGGCGGGCTGCAGGGGCTGCTCGGCTGGTACATGGTCAAGAGCGGGCTGGTGAACGTCCCGCACGTGAGCCAGTACCGGCTGACCGCGCACCTCGGTTTCGCACTCATCCTCTACGCACTCATCCTGTGGACGGCCCTCGACCTGCTGCGTCCGCGCGCCGTCGGGCCCGGGAGTCCGGCGCTACGCCGCGCCCGCCGCCTCGCGATCGCCACCGCCTGCCTGGTATACGTGACCATGCTCGCCGGCGGGTTCGTCGCCGGGCTCAAGGCCGGTTTCGCCTACAACACCTTCCCGCTCATGGACGGGCGCTGGCTGCCGCCGAATATGTTCGCGTTGCATCCCTGGTGGCGCAACCTGTTCGAGAACATCGGCACGGTGCAGTTCGATCACCGCGTCCTGGCGCTGCTCACCTTCGCGGCGGTGTGCATGGTCTGGATCGTTGCGCGCCGCGCGGCGCCCGGGCGGCGCGCGCGCATCGGTCTGCACCTGTGGTTGCTCGCGGCGTTCGTCCAGGTCGGCTTGGGTATCGCCACGCTGCTGCTGATCGTCCCCATCCCGCTCGCCTCGGCCCATCAGGCGAGCGCCGTGCTGCTGCTGACGCTGGCGATCTTCACCGTACACGCCTTGTTTCCCGCGCGGGAGGCGCGGGACGCGTCCATCGCCTGAACCCGGCGTCGGCGGTATCGCCCGGCCGACGCCGCGGGTCGGTGCGACGTCGTTTGCATCGGGCGTCGTCGGCGGGCCAAGGCCCGCCCTACGGGCCGGGGCCGTCGATCCGGGCGACGTGATTCGGATCCGGCGTCGTCGGCGGGGCAAGCCCCGCCCTACGGGTGCCCGCATCGGCGTGTGGGGTACCGTAGGGCCGGGCTTGCCCGGCCTACCGGCCGACGACGTGGATCGGTGCGACATCGTTTGGGTTGGCGTTGTCGGCGGGGCAAGCCCCGCCCTACGGGCCGACGGCGTCGGGTGGGGTTCGGATGGGTCGAGGGGGCGGCGCGGCGGTCAGGACCGGGGCGGGAGGTATCGATTCCGGTCGAAGGTCGTGACCCATTCAGGGCGATAGATCACCAGGCCGGTGATGACCATGCCGTTGAGCACCGCCTCGGTGACGATGAGGAACGGCGCGGGGACGAGATACGCCCCCAGCACTTGCACGAACGCGCCGGTACCGCCGGCGCCGAGCAGGGCCGCCCCCGCCAGGAGACAGGCGGCCATCGACAGCGCGGCCCCGAATGCGCCGCAGACATAGAGATAGACGAACAGGTTGGGTGCAAGCCGGCGCTCGGCGAGCCGCCGCACCGCACAGGTCACCCACGCGGGCAGCACGCCCATCAGCAGGAGGTTGGCCGCAAAGGCGGACCATCCCGCCTCACCGTTGAGGCTGATGCCGACGAGGGCGGCGGCGGCGGCGACCGCGGCCAGGCGCCATCCGAACATCAATGCGACCGTCGCGATCCCAAGATAGTGGAGATGCAGATGCGGGGGCAGGTCGGTATGCAGCCCCCAGAGCAGCATCAGGCTGACAGTGGCCCCGAGGAAGGCGTGCCGGCGCCCAGGTTCCCGCAGCCGGGTCCAGGGCGCGCGGAGGATCAGACCCGCCAGCAACGGGATCAGCAGCAGCCAGGTCGCCGCGAGCCAGGGAACGGGCAACGCCCCGGCGCCGAGATTCACGTCCCGGCTCCGCCCCCGCGAGTGCGGGGTTCAGCGTATCCGATCGCAGCCGATACAGCCTTTGCCGCGATGTCGGGTCTCGTGTAGAATGAAATTTCCATCAAAAACAATCGAGAGCGTATGCGGCGCGGCGGGAATGCCGCGCGGGGCCGGACCGCCCGACCCCGTTCGATTACGGCATCGGGCACCGGACATCGACTCACCGGGAGGCGAGCGGATGGGGGACAGCATAGCGCAGACGGCGGATCGGTACGCGCCCCCGCATCGCCACGAGGCGCGGGCCCGGCTTTCGGGTCGCGCGCACGACATTCGCGGTCCGGTCGCCGCGCGGATGGGGGCCGGCGATGGGTGCGGTTGATCCGATCGAGCTGGTCGCCGCGCAGGTCCGCCTCGCCTCGTTGCCGGAGGTGGTGACCCGGGTCTGCGAGCTGATTGCGGATCCGCGCACCTCGGCTTCGGACATCGGCCAGGTCATCGGCCAGGACCCCGCGCTTGCGGCACGCCTGTTGCGTGTGGTGAACAGCCCCTTCTACGGTTTCCCCTCGAGCATCGACACGGTCTCGCGCGCGGTGACCGTGGTCGGCACCACGGAGCTGCTCGATCTCGTGCTGGCGGCCTCCGTGGTGCGCCTGTTCCCCGGGATCCCGCCCGAGTTGGTGGACATGGACGCCTTCTGGCGTCATAGCGCCTACGCCGGGGTCGTCGCGCGGGTGCTGGCGGCACGCCGGCGGATGCCCAACATCGAACGCTACTTCGTCGCCGGCCTGATCCACGATATCGGGAGCCTCGTGCTCTATCGGGCGGTCCCCGAGCAGGCCGCGCAGGCGCTCGCCCTGGCCCGCGAGCGCGAATTGCCGCTGCATCTGGCCGAGCGCGAGATCATGGGTTGCGACCACGCGGCGGTCGGCGCCGAGCTGATGCACGCCTGGAACATGCCCCCGGTGCTCGAGGAGGCGGTCGGCTGTCATCATGAACCGCAACGGGCCCACGCCTTCCCGCAGGAGACCGCGATCGTACACCTCGCCGACGTGATCAGCGGCGCGCTGGAGACGCCCGACGCGGGATCGGAACAGATTCCGCCGCTCGACCCGGAGGCCTGGGACAGCGCCGGCTTCGCCGTGGAGGCGCTGGAGTCGATCGTCACTGATGCCGATCGCCAGTTCGCCGTGGCGCGGGAATTGATCGCCCCGCTCCATCCGGAACCCGCCTGAACGCGCGTAGCGCGTAGCCCGGATGAAGGCCGCAGGCCGTAATCCGGGGGATGACGGTGCCAAGGAACTTCCCTCCCCGGATTGCGCTGCGCTCCATCCGGGCTACACCTTCTACATCTTCACGCGTCCTCAACTCTTGAGCTTCAGCAGCAGGGCCTCGACGTGGTGGCGTTTGAGCGCCGCGCGCGTGCGATTGAGGCGCTGCAGACTGTGGAACGGGCCCAGTCGCACCCGGTGCCAGGTCTCGTCGCCGTTCACGGTCACGCTCTGGATGTTGGCCTCCAGGCCGAGCAGCGCCAGCTTGGCCTTGAGGCGGTCGGCCTGGGCGTAGCTGCGGAAGGATCCCGCCTGCAGCACGTAGGTCCCGGGGGTGTCGACCTGCGGGAGCCCGTGCTCGACGGGCCCGCCGATGTCCTGGTCGGGGACCATCACCTCCATCTCCGGCAGGATGGTGTAGAAGTCGAATTTCGGCTGCGGTGCGGCCTTGGCCTCGGCTTTGGCCTTGGTCGCCGCGGCGGTTCGTTTCCCGGCGGTCGCCCGCGCGACGGGGGCGGGGCGCGAGTGCACGGGCGCCTCGACCCGCGCGGGCGGCGTGCGGCCCTCCGGGGTCGGGTAGCGCCCGCGCAGGAACACCAGCAACGCCACGAACAAACCCACCGCGAGGCCGGCGAGCATCCACACCCAGCCCGGGGCGGGCCTGCGCGGACGCGGACGCGGCGTGTTCTTGTAGTCGCGGGGCATCGCCGTTCGCTACATGGATTCCGGCGCCGAGACGCCCAGGAGCCGCAGGCCGTTGCGCAGCACCTGGCGGACCGCGAAGATGAGATTCAGCCGCGCGTCGCGCAGGCCGGCGTCGTCGACCAGGAACGGATGGGCGTTGTAGTAGGTGTGGAAGTCGTTGGCCAGCTCGCGCAGGTAGTGCGCGAGCTGGTGCGGTTCCTCGCCCAGCGCTGCGGCCTCCACCACCTCCGGATAACGGGACAGCGTGTAGAGCACGGCCTGTTCGTGATCCTCGGTCAGGCGCGCCAGATGGTCGTTGCCGCGGGCCTCGTCGCGGTCCAGGCCTTTCTCCGCCCGTTGTTTCTCGACGCTGCATACGCGCGCGTGCGCGTACTGAATGTAGTAGACAGGGTTGTCCGCGGACTCGGACTTCGCCAGGTCGAGGTCGAAGTCGAGGTGCTGTTCGCACTTGCGCATGACGTAGAAGAAACGCGCGGCGTCATTGCCGACCTCGCGGCGCAGCTCGCGCAGGGTGATGAACTCGCCAGACCGGGTCGACATCTGCACCTTCTCGCCGCCGCGGTAGAGGACCGCGAACTGTACCAGGAGCACGTCGAGGCGGTCGGGGTCCGCGCCGAGGGCCGCGAGCGCAGCCTTCACGCGCGGCACGTAGCCGTGATGGTCCGCGCCCCAGACGTCGACCAGTCGTTCGAAGCCGCGCTCGCACTTGTTCAGGTGATAGGCGACGTCGGATGCGAAGTAGGTGGTCTGCCCGTTCTCCCGCACCAGCACGCGGTCCTTGGTGTCGCCGAAGTCGGTGGAGCGGAACCAGAGCGCGCCGTCGCGCTCGTAGGTGTGACCGCCCGCCCGCAGCCGCTCGACGGCGCGCCCGACGGCGCCGTTCTCGACCAGCGAGCGTTCCGAGAACCACTCCTGGTAGACGACCCCGAACTCCTCGAGATCGCGGCGGATATCCCCCAGGATCGCACCCAGGCCGGCGTCGAACACCGTGCGGTAGCCGTCCCCTCCGAGAAGCGTCCGCGCCCGCGCGATGAGCGCGTCGATGTAGGTCTCGCGGTCGCCGCCCTCCGCCTCGTCCGCGGGCAGGTCGGCGAACACCTGCGCCGCGGGACGGCGGAAGGCGTCGCCGTGCCCGCGATGGACGTCGGCGGCGATGTCCCAGACGTAGTCGCCCTGATAGCCGTTGGCGGGAAAGGGGACCGTCTCGCCGCACAGCTCCAGGTAGCGCAGCCACACGCTCGCGGCGAGGATGTCCATCTGGCGTCCGGCGTCGTTGACGTAGTACTCGCGGTGCACCTGGAAGCCCACGGCTTCCAGGAGGTCGGCGACCGCTGCGCCGTAGGCGGCGCCGCGCCCGTGCCCCACGTGCAGCGGGCCGGTCGGGTTGGCGGAGACGAATTCGACCTGCACCCGCCGCCCGGCGCCCACCGTGCTGCGACCGAACGCGTCGCCGGCGCCGAGGATCTCCGGCACCAGGGCCTGGAAGGCGGTCGGGCTCATGGTGAAGTTGATGAATCCGGGTCCGGCGACGGCGACTGCGGCCACGCGCGGGTCCGGGGGGATCGCGGCGACGATCCGCTGCGCGAGTTCGCGCGGGGCGAGGTTCGCGCCGCGCGCCAGCGTCAGTGCGACGTTGCTCGCGAAATCGCCGTGGCGGCGGTCGCGGGTGCGCTCCACCGGGACCGGCCCGGCGGGAAGCTGTGCGAGTACGCCGTCGGCGTGCAGTTGCGCGAGGGCGTCGTGGAGCCTTTGCTGCAGCAGCGATTTCAATCGTTCCACCTCGTCGGCGTGGTGGGGCCCCGCCGGACGCCCGGCTGCGGAAGCGAAGTGGCGGGGGCCGCGGGCGGCGCTCGACCGTGCCCCCATGCGCGGCGGATCATGCGGGTCTCGAAGGCGCCTATTATGCGGGAGCGCCGTCGTCTTGCAAGCGCGACGGTCAGAAGGTATCCACCGGATCCACATCCACCGACCAGCGCACGCGGCGCGCGCCGACGAGGTTTCCCAGCGCCGGTACCCACGCCTCCAGCAGCCGCTGCAGTGCGGCAGGCGCGCGGCCCTGCACCAGGAGCTGCGCACGATAGCGGCCGGCGCGTCGCTCCATCGGCGCCGGTACCGGACCGAGTACCGCCACCGCGTCGCCGGCCAGACGCAGCGCCTCGGCGCGCGCGGCATCCAGGAAGGCGGCCGGCGCGTCGGCCGCCGTCGACTCGGCGCGCAGCAGCGCGAGGCGGGAATACGGCGGGAGTTGCGCCGCCTGCCGCTCCGCCAGGGCCTGCGCCGCGAAGGCGGCATAGCCGTCGCGCAGCAACGCGGTGAGCAGCGGGTGATCGGGGTGGTGCGTCTGCACCAGGACCTCCCCGGGCCGGTCGGCGCGCCCGGCGCGCCCGGCGACCTGCACGATGAGTTGCGCCATGCGCTCACCGGCGCGGAAATCGACCCCGTAGAGGCCCTGGTCGGCGTCGAGCACGCCGACCAGGGTGACGTCGGGAAAGTGATGGCCCTTGGCGAGCATCTGGGTGCCGACGAGGATGCGGCTGCGTCCGCTGCGGGCGTCCTCGAGCAGCGCCTCCATCGCCCCCTTGCGCCGCGTGCTGTCGCGATCGATGCGCGCGATCTCCGCGGCGGGGAAACGACGGGCCAGGGCCGCTTCGACGCGTTCGGTCCCGTGGCCGACGGCGCGGATGTCCGTGCCGCCGCAATCCGGGCACCGGCGGGGCGGGGGGCGTTGCGCGCCGCAGTGGTGACAGCGCGTGTGGCCGCGGCCGAGGTGAAGGGTCAGGCGCGCGTCGCAGTGCGGGCACTGCGCGATCCAGCCGCAGTCGTGGCACAGGAGCGTGGGGGCGTAGCCGCGCCGGTTGAGAAACAGCAGCGCCTGGCCGCCGGCCTCGAGGTGTTCGCCGATGCGCCGCAGCAGCTCTTCCGAGAGGCCCTCCTCCAGCGGTCGACGGCGCAGATCGAGCACCTCCACGCGCGGGTGCACGGCGCCTCCGGCGCGCTCCGGAAGCACCAGCCGCCGGTAACGCCCCTGCGCGGCGTTGTGCAGCGACTCCAGCGACGGGGTCGCGGAGCCGAGCAGCACCGGGATACGCAGGCGCCGCGCCCGCAGCACCGCCAGGTCGCGTGCATGGTAGCGAAAGCCCTCCTGCTGCTTGAACGAGGTGTCGTGCTCCTCGTCGACGATCACCACGCCCGGGGCCGCAAGCGGGGTGAAGACGGCCGAGCGGGTGCCGATCACGACCCGGGCGGCGCCGCTGCGCGCCGCGAGCCACGCGCGCAGGCGCTCGCCCTCGCTCAAGCCGGAGTGCAGCACCGCTACCGGTACCCGCAGGCGCCGGCGGAAGCGCGCGACCAGTTGCGGGGTGAGCCCGATCTCGGGGACCAGGACCAGGGCCTGGCGCTGCGCGTGCAGCGTCGCCTCGACCACGCGCAGATAGACCTCGGTCTTGCCGCTGCCGGTCACGCCGTCGAGGAGGAACGCGCCGTAGCCCCCGAATGCGGCGCGAACCGCCTGCACGGCCCCCTCCTGCGACGGCGTCAGGTGCGGCGCGGCGTCCGGCGTTTCCCCCGTCCCGCCGGCCGTGGACGGGGCCGGGTCGCAGACATCGGGCGCGGCTGTCTCCGTGCGTGCCGTGACCCATCCCTCGGCGGCGAGCGCGCGCAACGCACTGCGCCAGTCGCCGCCTTCGGCCCGGATCGCCGTCTCGGTGCAGCCTTCAGGGCCGTGCGCGTCGAACAGGGCCAGCAGCCGCGCCCGGCGCGGCGCGCGCGGCAGACCGCGGCGCAGTACCTCGCGCCCTTCCGGGGTCAGGGTCCAGCGCCGGGTGACTTCGGCGCGGGCCGGGCCGCCGCGGCGCAGCGCGCCCGGAAGCGCGGCGGCGATGACCTCGCCCGGCGGGTGCCGGTAATAGTCGGCGGCCCAGAGGAGCAGTTCCAGCAGCTCGCGGTCGATGAGCGGCTCGCGGTCCAGGATCTCGAGGGCAGGGCGCAGGCGGCCGCGGTCGATGCGGCTCTCGCGCGCGCAGCCCAGGAGCACGCCCACGGCGCGGGTGCGGCCGAACGGGACGCGCACGCGTACTCCGGGCGCCGGCGGATCCCCGGTTCCGTCCGCCGGCGCGAGATAATCGAAGGTCCGGTACAGGGGCGAAGGGACGGCGATCTGGAGAACGGGCCGGGGGCTCATGGCGCTCCTACTCTACACCAGCGGGCGCGCCGCCCTCCGGGGCATGGTGGCGGCGCTCCCGAGGGGCCCGAGTTACCCACAAGAGCTGTGGAAAACTTTGTGGATGGATTCGGAAGTACCCATTGCGCGGAGGATTTTTGCGCGGCGCCACCCGTTTGACGGAGGCGGCGACGAGGTAATATTAATCAATAAAAACAATTGGAAAGCGTTTTTCCGAGGTCCGGGGTCCGATTTTGTAAGGGATTCCGCGGCAACCGTTGACCGCGGCGACGCGTTGTGCATAACCGGCGTGGGCGGCGGAAATCCGTCATCGGTTGCGCAATCCATGTCAACCGGGTTACGCCCGGGCCGTTGATGTCCTTGAAGGGTGCAATCGTTGCAACCCGAGGAGCGAAGCCGATGAAGATCAGAAGCCGTCTGAAGGGGGGTGCCCTGCTGGCGTACACTATGCTGGCGGCGGGGATCGTAGTGGCGCCGGCGGTGGTACGCGCCGACCCGGCCGGGCCGGGGATGCGGGCCGAGCACCGTCTGGAGCATCGCGGCGAGCGGGTCGAGCGGCGCCTCGACCGTCGCGGGGCGCGTATCGACCGGCGCTTCGACCGGCGCGCGGCGCGGGCCGCCGCCAACGGTCACGAGCGCTTCGCGCGGCACCTGGACCGTCGCGGGGACCGGATCCAGCGCCGGCTCGATCGGCGCGGCGATCGGTTCGAGCGGCGGATGGACCGCCGGGCGGAACGGGTCGAACACCGTGTCGGACGTCGCCGCTGAGGCCGGAAAGCCACACCATTCCCGCGCCGCAGGGAGCGCGGCGCGGGCCGGCGCGGGGAGGGTGATCGCTGAACGGCGACGGCGAGCTGGACCGCTTTCTGGCGAGTATCGAACGCCGCGCACTGCGCATGGCCGAGTTCGCCGTCGGCGACCGGGATCAGGCACTGGACCTGGTCCAGGACGCGATGCTGCGGCTGGCTTCGCGCTACGCGGACCGTCCGGCGCAGCAGTGGCCGCCGTTGTTCCATCGGATCCTGCAGAACCGGATCCGCGACTGGGGGCGACGCGAGGCGTTGCGCCGACGCCTCCACGGTTGGCTCGGCGGCGGTGACAACGGCGACGAGGAGCCGGGAGGGGATCCCATGGACCGGGTCGCCGATCCTGATGCGCGCGACGCGCTGGAGGCGATGACGCAGGCCGGCGCGATGCAGGCCCTGGAGCGCGCCCTCCGGGCCCTGCCGCGCCGCCAGCAGCAGACCTTCCTGCTGCGTGCGTGGGAGGGGCTGGACGTGGCGCAGACGGCGCGGGCGCTGGGCTGTTCGCAGGGCAGCGTGAAGACGCATTACGCCCGGGCCCTGGAGGCCCTGCGCAAGCGCCTGGAGGAGTATCGATGAATCCTTCGGCCGAGGAGAAGGTCTTCGTGGAGCGAGTCCGCGCGACGCTGGACGCGGGTATCGAGGGGCTCGATGCCGAAACGACCGTGCGCCTGCGCCGCGCGCGGTCGCGGGCGGTGGCGGCCGCGGGCGCGCGCCGGCGCCGCCTCGATGGTTGGGTCCCGGCCGCGGTGGCGGCGGGGGTGGTCGTGACCGCCCTGTGGATCGGCTGGCGCGGGGCATCCGAACCGGCGGTGCCCGCGGGCT
This sequence comes from Gammaproteobacteria bacterium, assembly GCA_027013145.1. Lineage (GTDB taxonomy): Bacteria > Pseudomonadota > Gammaproteobacteria > 21-64-14 > 21-64-14 > BMS3Abin12. The sequence continues at coordinate 85,578 of JALUXX010000003.1, forward strand.
CGGCGGCGGCGCGCCTGGAGGCGGTCGATGTACTGGCGGGGAACGCCAATCTCGATCTCTATGAGAACCTGGATTTCTACGCCTGGCTCGCCCATGGTTCGGGGCACGGCTGAGTGTCTGGCGCTGGTGCTGGCGCTGGTCCCGGCCGCGGCGACGGCGGGCACGGACACGGACGCGGGTCGTGCGGGCGCGTCGCCGCAGCCTACCCGCCAGACGCCCGATCCGGCGCTGTTGGAGTTTCTCGGTACCTTCCAGACGGCGGACGGGCGGTGGATCGACCCGACCCGTCTGGCGGATCCGCCGGCGTCGGGGAGCGGAGCGGCGCGCCCCGGCGGGCGCGGCGATGCGGACGGCGGGCGCGCGGAGACCGCCGGGCGAGCGGGGGCGAAGCAATGAATCGCGGGCGACGCAAGCTGTGCCGGTGGCTGCTGGTGCTGGCGGTATGCGCGGCGCCGCTCCCGGCGCTGTCTTTTGCCGCCTCCGGTTCGGGCGCGCCGCGTTGGGACCAGCTCAGCCCGCGCGAGCGCGAGATCCTCCGGCCGTTCGCGGGGCGCTGGGACCGTCTCCCCGCCGAGCGCCGGGAGCGGCTGCGCCGCGGCGCCGAACGCTGGGAACACCTGAGCCCGCAGCAGCGCGAGCGCGTGCGCCAACGCTTCCGCCGCTGGCGCGAACTCAGTCCCGCGCAACGCGAGCGTATCCGCCGGCGCTTCGAGGAGTTCCGCCGCCTGCCGCCGGCGGATCAGGAGCGAATCCGGCGCCGATACCAGTGGTTCCGGAGCCTGCCGCCGGAGCGCCGGCGCGAGCTGCGCGAGCGCTGGCGCCGATTGAGTCCGCAGCAGCGCCGGGAGTTCCTGCAACGCCGGCGGCCGCACTTCGGGGCGGGGCACCCGCGCTGAGCGGGCGCGGGGCGGTCCTCCCCGCGCCGCCGTGCCGCGGCTACAGCCGCTTCACCGCCTGGATCAGCTTGCCGACCATGTCCTGCGCGTCGCCGTAGAGCATGCGCGTGTTGTCCTTTCCGAACAGGGCGTTCTCGATGCCCGAGAATCCCTTGCCCTGCCCGCGCTTGATCACCAGGACGTTCTTGGACTGGTCCACATTGAGGATCGGCATGCCGTAGATCGGGCTCTCCGGATTGGTGCGCGCCACCGGGTTGACGACGTCGTTGGCGCCGATGACCAGGGCCACGTCCGCGGTGGGGAACTCCGGGTTGATCTCGTCGAGGTCGTAGATCTTGTCGTAGGGCACGCCGGCTTCGGCGAGGAGCACGTTCATGTGCCCCGGCATGCGCCCGGCGACGGGGTGGATGGCGAACTTGACGCGCACCCCGCGCTCCTCCAGCAGTTCGGCCAGCTCCCAGATCTTGTGCTGCGCCTGCGCGACCGCCATGCCGTAGCCGGGCACCACCACCACCTTGCTCGAGTAGGCCATCATGATGCCCGCGTCGTCGGGGTCGATCGGCTTGAGCGTCCCGCCCTCGGAATCCGTCGCCGCCGCCTGGGGCGCGTGGCCGAAGGCGCCGAAGAGCACATTGGCGATGGAGCGGTTCATGGCCTTGGCCATGAGCTGGGTGAGCAGGGAGCCGGCCGCGCCCACCACGGTGCCGGCGATGATCATCGCCGCGTTGTTGAGCACGAAGCCCTCGAAGCCCACCGCCAGTCCCGTGAGTGCATTGTAGAGCGAGATGACGACCGGCATGTCGGCGCCGCCGATCGGCAGCGTCATCAGCACCCCGAAGGCCAGCACCAGGGCGAAGAAGACGAACACCAGGGTCCCGCCCGCCTCCTGGAAGGGGAGCATCCCACCGATCACCGCGGCGGCGGCGAGGACCGCGAGGTTGAAAGGCTGCTGCATCGGGAAGACGATCGAGCGCTTGATCAGCCCCTGCAGCTTCGCAAAGGCGATCAGGCTGCCGCTGAAGGACACCGTGCCGATCAACCCGCCGGCGACCGCCAGGCCCATCACCGCCTGCGAATGCCCGTCGGCGCCGCGCACCAGCTCGACGGCGGCGATGGCCGCCGCCGCGCCGCCGCCCATACCGTTGTACAAGGCGATCATCTGCGGCATGGCCGTCATCGCCACCCGCTTGCCGGAGACCCAGGCCGCGATCGAGCCGATTGCAATGGCGGCGATCATCAGCGTGTAGTTGTCGAGTCCGTGCCAGAAGAAGGTGACGAAGGTGGCGACGAGCATGCCGACGCCGGCCCACACGATCCCGCCGCGCGCGGTGACCGGAGAACTCATGCGCTTGAGGCCGAGGATGAACAGCACCGCGGCCAGGAAGTAGCTGATCTGGATGACCGCGCCCATCAGCGGTCCCCCTTGCTGCTCTTGAACATCTCGAGCATCCGCTCGGTGACGACGTAGCCCCCGACCGCGTTCATCGACGCCAGCAGCACCCCGAAGAAACCGATCCAGCGCTCGAGGTTCGAATCGGCATGGCCGAGGGCGACCATCGCACCGACGAGCACGATGCCGTGGACGAAGTTCGATCCCGACATGAGCGGCGTGTGCAGAATCACCGGCACGCGCGCGATCACCTCGTAGCCGGTGAAGGCGGCCAGCATGAAGATGTACAGCGCGGTGAAGCCCTCGATCATCAAGCGTCTCCTTCCACCAGTTTGCGCGTCGGCTCGTGGCGGATCGTCCCCTCGTGGGTGAGCGCGCTCTGGGCGATCACCTCGTCGTTCCAGTCCGGTGCGAACTCCCCGTCCTTGATCATCAGCGTGAGGAAGTTCAGCAGGTTGCGTGCGTACATCTCGCTGGCGTCGGCGGCGAGCATGCTTGCGAGGTTGAGCGGGCCGTGGATGGTCACGCCGCCGTGCTCGACGCTCTCCCCGGCCTTGGTCAGCTCGCAGTTGCCCCCGCTCTCGGCCGCGAGATCGACGATGACCGCGCCGGGGCGCATCTGCTCGACCATCGCCGTGGTCAGGATGCGCGGCGCGGTGCGTCCCGGTACGGCCGCGGTGGTGATGACGACCTCGGCGGCGGCGACGTGGCGCCCGAGGACCTCCGCCGCGCGCGCCTTCTCCTCGTCGGTCAGCTCGCGTGCGTAGCCGCCCGCGGCCTGTGCGTCGACGCCGACATCGACGAATTTCGCCCCCAGCGATTCCACCTGTTCCTTGGTGACGCTGCGAACGTCGTAGGCCTCGACGATCGCCCCGAGGCGGCGCGCGGTGGCGATCGCCTGCAGGCCGGCCACGCCGGCGCCGATGACGAGGACCTTGGCGGGGCGGATCGTTCCGGCCGCCGTGGTGAGCATCGGGAAGAAGCGCCCGGTCAGGCTGGCCGCGATCAGTACCGCCTTGTAGCCCGCCGCGGAGGCCTGGGAGGACAGGGCGTCCATGCTCTGCGCGCGCGAGATGCGCGGGATGAGTTCCATCGCGAAGCTGGTGATGCCCCGGTCGCGCAGGCGCGCGACCCGTTCCGGATAGCGGTGCGGAAGCATGAACCCGACGACGACCGCGCCTTCCTCGAGGCGATCGATCTCTTCCTCGGAAGGGGGCAGGACGCGCAGCAGGATCCCGGCGCTGCGGTAGAGTTCGGCGGCGTCCGCGACGATCCGTGCGCCGGTGTAGGCCGCGTCCGGGAAGTGGGCGCGATCGCCGGCGCCGGACTCGACCAGCACCTCCGCCCCGAGGCCCGAGAGGCGCTCGGCGACGGCCGGGACCACGGCGACCCGCAGTTCCCCGGGCGAGTGTTCCTTCGCGACGGCCACGCGTATCGGCATGCTCGCTCCTCGTTCCGGCCGGTTCTTGTCCGGAGTGTCGTTCGATTTCGAGAGGGGCCGCGGCCGGTCCACGGGCGGGCAAACGGGCCCGGCCGGGGTGCGATCGTTCTGCGCGCGACAAGCCACCCGGCGGGCGTTCTCGGGGCATTGTCGGGCCCCCGCGGCGGAGCCGGGAATGATAGCGTATTCCGCCCCCGGGTCAAAACAGCCGGAGCGGACCCCGGCGCCGCCCGCCCGCGTCGTCCCGCAACGGTCCGATGTGGCCGAAAAACCGCAAAGATGATAACCTTCCCGCGCCGCTGGCTTGGCGCGCGGGCGATGGGGTCTACGGCACACGCGCGCGCGGCCGATAACCCGGGGGGCGGCCGGAATCGTGCACCGGCGCCGTGGCCCCGGGATGAGGATTCGCGATCGGGATTCGAGACGACTCGTGGTCGATCTGACGCAACAGGTTCTGCGCACCGACGTGGCCGGCATGCCGCTGGAGTGGATCGGCTACCAGGACGCGGTGCGCCTGTATCATCTCGGACAGGTCGCCTACACTTGCGGTACGCTCCTCTATCGCATCCACGGCGGCACCAACGCCCGAACCGGGCGGCGCAGCCTCATCGAGGTCAACTCGATCATCGCCACCGTGGGCAACAACCACGCCCTCGCCAAGGCTCGCGACCACTACGTCCCGCCGCTGAACAATCAGGCCTTGTTCAAGCGCGACGGGCGCCTGTGTCTGTATTGCGGGCAGCGGTTCGCGGACCGGGACCTGTCGCGCGATCACGTCACCCCGCTCAGCCGCGGCGGCGACGACGTCTGGAGCAACGTGGTCGCCGCCTGCAAGCGCTGCAACAACCACAAGGCGGGTCGGTCGCCGGAAGAGGCCGGGATGGAACTCCTGGCGGTGCCGTTCGTCCCCACCCACGCGGAGTACATCTATCTGCAGGGGCACCGGGTGCTGGCCGACCAGATGGAGTTCCTGCTCGCACATTTCCCGCGCACGAGCCCGCTGCACGAGCGGCTGCGACGCCGTATCTAGGAACCGGTCGGACTTCGGTGTTCGTAGCGAGGCGGCGGGAGACCGAGGGCAGTTTTGCGATCGTTTGAGGCGAATAGTGATCGCTATTCAACGAAAACGATCGGAACGATGGGCCGATCTCACACCGCCGCGGTAGAACATGCCTGAGTCCGACAGGCTCCTGGGAGTCCGTCCCCCCGCCGGGCGCGCCCTGCGCAGGGAGACACGCCGCGCGGTCGTGATCGATGCCAGCCCCTACGTGTTCCGGGCGTGGTTTTCCCTGCCCGGCACCATCGTCGGACGCGCGGGGCAGCCGTTGAACGCCGTCTACGGCTTCGCCGAATTCCTGCGCCGGCTGTTGCTGGAGGCTCGCCCGCGCCACGCGGCCGTGGCCTTCGACGGGAGTTTCGGAACCGGACTGCGCAACGGCTGGTATCCCGCCTACAAGGCCAACCGGGAACCCGCACCGCAGGAGCTGCGCACCCAGTTCCGTCACTGCCGGCGCGTGGCGCGCGCGTTCGGGCTGGCGACCTTCGCGAGCCGCCGCTACGAGGCCGACGACCTGATCGCCGGCCTCGTGCGGCGCCTGCGCCGGGCGCGGCTCGCGGTCGCGATCGTCACTCCGGACAAGGATCTCGCACAACTGATCGGGCGCGATGACCTGCTCTGGGACTACGCGCGCGACCGCCGCCTGGGGGTGGAGGCGATCGGGAAACGCTACGGCGTGCCGCCCGGGGCCATCGCCGACCTGCTGGCCCTGACCGGGGATCCGGTCGACAATATCCCCGGCGTGCCCGGGATCGGGCTCGCGACCGCGGTGCGGCTGCTGCGGCGTTTCGGCGATCTGGACACCGTCTACCGGCGCATCGGCGAGATCGGCGGCGCGGAGTTTCGCGGGGCGCAGGCGTTGGCCGGGCGCCTGCACCGGTACCGCACCCAGGCGATCCTCTCGCAACGCCTCGCCCGGCTCTACCCGCCGCCGCTGCGCTGTACGCCGCGGGACCTGGAATGGAAAGGGGTGCGCCCGCGGTCGCTGGAGCGGCTGCTGCGCGAACTCGGCCTGGGCGGGACGCTGGCCCGGCGCTGCGCGCCGCTCGAGTCCCCGCGGCGGCGCCCGGATCGCAGGCACAGCGGATCAGGAGACTGATGGCAATCGAACCCGGAAGCGCGTTCTGGGCGGCCGTCGCCGCGCGCATCGCCGAGGCCCGCGGGGGTGCGTTCGCGATGCGCCGCAGCGAACCGCTCGGCGGCGGGTGCATCAACTCCGCCTGGCGTATCGAGGACGGCTCCCAGCGCTACTTCGTCAAGCTCAACCGGGCGTCCCTGGCGTCGATGTTCGAGGCCGAGGCCGAGGGGCTGCGCGAGATCGACGCCGCCGGCGGCGTGCGGGTGCCGCGGCCCGTCTGCACCGGGACCCACGGCGGGCACGCGTTTCTGGTCCTGGAGTATCTCGACCTCGGGGGGCGTGCCGACGCCGCCGCCGCCGAGCGTCTGGGACGCGGGCTGGCGGCGGTGCACGGCGCCGTCGGCACCCGTTTCGGCTGGCATCGCGACAACACCATCGGTTCGACGCCGCAGGAGAACGCGCCGGCGGACGACTGGGTCGGGTTCTGGCGCGAGCGTCGGCTCGGCTTCCAGCTCGCGCTGGCCGCGCGCAATGGCCACGGCGGGCGCCTGCAGGCACGCGGCGAGCGGCTCCTCGACGCCTTCCCGGCGCTGTTCGAAGGCTACCGCCCCGAACCTTCCCTGCTGCACGGGGACCTGTGGGGCGGGAACTTCGGCGTCACGCGCGGCGGCGTGCCGGTGGTGTTCGATCCGGCGGTGTACTACGGGGACCGGGAGGCGGACATCGCCATGACCGAACTCTTCGGCGGCTTCGACCCGCGCTTCCACGCCGCCTACCGTGAGGCCTGGCCGCTCGATTCCGGCTACCGCGTGCGCCGGGTCCTCTACAACCTCTACCACATCCTCAATCACCTGAACCTGTTCGGCGGCGGCTATCGCGCCCAGGCCGAGGCCATGATCGACGAGCTGCTCGCGCAACTGCGCTGACGATCCACGGCATCGGCGTCGTCGGGCCGGGCTTGCCCGGCCGCGGCCGCTTCCTGGTCCGACGCTGTTTGGATCGAACGTCGTCGGCGGGGCAAGCCCCGCCCTACGGGTGCCCGGGTCGGCGTGGGATGTGGTGGTAGGGCCGGGCTTGCCCGGCCGCGGTCGCGGATTGAACGGATGTCGTTTCGATCGGGCGTCGTCGGCGTTGTAGGGCCGGGCTTGCCCGGCCGCGGCCGCTTCCTGGTCCGACGCTGTTTGGATCGAACGTCGTCGGCGGGGCAAGCCCCGCCCTACGGGTGCCCGGGTCGGCGTGGGATATGGTTGTAGGGCCGGGCTTGCCCGGCCTACCGGCCGACGCCGTGGATCGGTGTGACATTGTTTGGGGCGGGCCGACGACGGCTAGCGATCGCGGCCGGGGAGGGGCGGGGGCGGGACGCGATCCTCGGCGCCGGGCCGGAAACGCGGCTGGGGGGGATTGCCTTGATAGATGAGGTACAGCCGGCGCTGATGGTAGGCCTGGCGCACGAAGGTGTATGGATCGATGGCGCCGACCGCGAGGACATTGGTCGCCGCGAGCGCCTGCGCGCGCTGGCTGATCACGTTCAACGACGTCAGCGGGAAGCTCACGAGCAGCGGCGCGTAGAACACGGGATTGGTGACGAGCCCCATTCCAAGCCCCCAGACCGCGCGAGTGCTCGACGGACCGAAGAGCGGCAGCACCAGATAGTTGTCCGTCTCCATCCCCCAGCCGGCGAGCGTGACGCCGAGGTCCTCCTCGTGCGCCGGCATCCCGATCTGGGTCGCCACGTCGAACAGGCCGCCGATGCCGAGCGTCGAGTTGGTCAGGAAACGGCCCGTATCGGAGGCGCCCTGCTTCCAGCGTCCCTGCAGGTAGTCGTTCAGGAATACGTTGATATCGGCGAGGTTGCTGAAGAAATTCGCGACGCTGACCCGGACCGGCTGTGGGGTCACGCGTACGTAGCCGCGCGCGACCGGGCGCAGGAGATAGCGGTCGAGGGTATCGTTGAAGTGATAGATCTTGCGGTTTACGTGCTCGTACGGGTCGCGGAAGCGGTCGTGGAAGCCGGACAGATTCGCGCACCCGCCCAGCGTCATCCCCGAGACGAGTGCGACCGACAACAGCGCGGCGCCGATTCGGATCTTCATTCCGGGCTGTCCTCCCCTCGGGGCAAGATCGCCCCCCACGGTGCAGTCGCGCCGTCGGCGCGAAACTTACCGGGAGACCCCGCGGGAACGGCCGCGGCCGGTGCGAAGGTAGATGCAAACGCAGGGAATTCTACCATTCTCCGCGGGGCGCCGGGTGGATGCGCCGTCCGACCCGGGGCCGTATACTCTGAGGTTGCTCAGGCCCGACCCGGTGGCGTCGACCATGAAAACGAGCGAGTTCGCCCGGCGCCGGCGCCAGCTGATGCGCATGATGGGCAACGACAGCATCGCGATCCTCCCCGCGGCGCCGGAGCGGTTGCGCAATCGCGACGTCGAATATCCCTATCGCCAGGACAGTGATCTCCACTACCTCACCGGCTTTCCCGAGCCCGAAGCGGTCGCCGTTCTCGCCCCGGGTCGCCGCCACGGCGAGTTCGTGCTCTTCTGCCGGCCGCGGGATCCGGAACGCGAGGTGTGGACCGGCCCGCGGGTAGGGCAGGAGGGCGCGGTCAGCGAGTTCGGCGCGGACGACTCGTTCCCGATCGACGATCTCGACGACATCCTGCCCGGACTCCTCGAGGGGCGCGAGCGCGTGTTCTACACGATGGGGCGTCGGCCGGACTTCGACCGGCGCCTGATCGCGTGGGTCAACCGGATCCGCGAAAACGCCCGCTCCGGGGCGCACCCGCCCGGCGAGTTCGTGTCCCTGGATCCGCTGCTGCACGAGATGCGCCTGTTCAAGTCGCCGGCGGAGCTGCGTCTGATGCGCGCCGCCGCGCGGGTCTCCATGGAGGCGCACCGGCGCGCGATGCGCCGCTGCCGCCCGGGGGCGGCCGAATACGAGGTCGAGGCCGAGCTGATCGCGCATTTCCGCCGCAACGGCGCCGAGGCCGCCTATCCGCCGATCGTCGGCGGCGGGGCGAACTCCTGCGTGCTGCACTACACACGCAACGACGCCCTGTTGCGCGACGGCGATCTGCTGCTGATCGACGCCGGCGCCGAGGTCGGGTGCTACGCCGCGGACATCACCCGCACGTTTCCGGTCAACGGGCGTTTCTCGCCGCAGCAGCGTGCGATCCACGACCTCGTCGTCAAGGCGCAGAAGGCCGCGATCGCCAAGGTGCGTCCCGGCAACCACTGGAACGACGCCCATCAGGCGGCGGTACGGGTCCTGACCGAGGGGCTGGTGCGCCTCGGCCTGCTCAAGGGCCGCCCGGCGCAGTTGATCAAGTCGGGCGCCTACCGGCGTTTCTATATGCATCGCACCGGGCACTGGCTGGGGCTCGATGTGCACGACGTCGGCGACTACAAGGTCGAGGGGCGGTGGCGCCTGCTCGAACCCGGCATGGTCCTGACCGTCGAGCCCGGGCTATATATCCCGGCAGGCAGCAAGGGCGTGGCGCGCAAGTGGTGGAACATCGGCGTGCGCATCGAGGACGACGTCCTGGTCACGCGCGACGGGCACGAGGTCCTCACCGACGGCCTGGTGCGTTCGGCCGAGGAGATCGAGGCCTGGATGGCGGGGGCGGACTGAAGCTCATGTCCGCGACCTTCGACATCGCCATCGTCGGCGGCGGGCTGGTGGGTGCGAGCCTCGCCTGCGTGCTCGGCGCGCGCGGGCTGCGGGTGGCGGTCGTCGAGGCGCTCGCGCCGCCGGTCGGGGCGGGGCCGGGTTACGACGACCGCAGTCTGGCGCTGGCCTACGGCTCGCGGCGGATCTTCGCGGGGATGGGCCTGTGGGACGCGCTCGCGCCGGCGACGACGCCGATTCACCGCATCCATGTCTCCGAGCGCGGCCGCTTCGGGGTCACCCGCCTCGACCGCGACGAAGAGGGCGTGGAGGCCCTGGGCTATGTGGTCGAGAGCCGTGAGGCCGGGCGCGTACTGCTGGATCGACTCCGTACTCTCGACACGGTCGAGTGGATCTGCCCGGCGGCCCCGGAGTCGCTCGCGGTCGAGGACGGGTCGGCGCGCGTGCGCGTCAAGGAGGGGGCAGGCGTGCGCACGCTGCGCGCACGGCTCCTGGTCGCCGCCGACGGCGCGCAGTCCGCGGTGCGCACGGCGCTGGACATCCCGACGCGGCGCTGGGAGTACGGCCAGACCGCGGTGCTCGCCAATGTCACCCCCGAGCTCGCGCACGGCAACGTCGCCTACGAGCGCTTCACCGAACAGGGACCGCTCGCGCTGTTGCCGCTCGGCCCCGACCGCTGCGCCCTGGTGTGGACGCGGCGCGACGAAGAGGTCTCCAAGGTCCTGGGCCTTGACGACCGTGGGTTCCTCGCCGCCCTGCAGGCGTGCTTCGGCGACCGCCTGGGCCGGTTCGTACGCGTGGGGGCGCGCAGCGCGCAGCCGCTGGCGCTGACACTGGCGCTCGAGCCGGTGCGCCCGCGCGTGGCCCTGATCGGCAACGCCGCGCACACGCTCCACCCGGTGGCCGGCCAGGGCTTCAACCTCGGACTGCGCGACGCCGCGGTGCTCGGCGAGCTGATCGGCGGTGCCTGCGCGCGTGGAGACGACCCCGGTGCCCCCGCCGTGCTCGACGCCTATGCGCGCTGGCGCCGCCGCGACCAGCGCCGCACGGCGCTGTTCACCGATGCGCTGGCGCGGGTGTTCGCGCTGCCGTTGCCGCCGGTGGCGGCGGCGCGCAACGCCGGGCTCCTCGCCCTCGACCTGTGTCCCCCCGCGCGCCACTGGCTGGCGCGGCGCACGATGGGAATTGCGGGGCGCCTGCCGCGGCTCGCGCGGGGTCTGCCGCTGTGAGCGACCACTACGACGTGGTGATCGTCGGTGCCGGCACGGTGGGGGCGACGCTCGCCTGCCTGCTCGCCGGCGACGGCTTCCGCATCGCCCTCGTCGAGGCGCGCGCGCAGGCGCCGGACGAGGCGCGCGACCCGCGGGTGTGGGCGCTGACGCTCGCCTCCGAGCGCATCCTGCGCCGTGCCGGGGCCTGGCGGCGGATCGAACCCGCCGCGATCGGGGCCTTCCGCGAGCTGGAGGTGTGGGACGCGGGCGGCGGCGGGCGGATCCGTTTCGACGCCGCCGACATCGGCGCCGCGGCGCTCGGGTCGATGGTGGCCAACGCCCGCGTGCAGGCGGCGCTCTCGGCGGAGCTCGACGAACGCCCCGCCGTCACGCGCATCCGCCCGGCACGGCCTGTGGGGCTGCACTTCCGTGCCGATGGGGTCGAAGTGGCGCTCGACGCGGGCGGCGTCCTGCGCGCGCCGCTGGTGGTCGGCGCGGATGGGGCGGACTCCGCGGTGCGGCGGCTGGCGGGGATCGCCGCCGATGTGCGCGGCTACGGCCAGACGGCGGTGGCGGCCGACCTGCGTACCGAGATCGGACACGGCGAGGTCGCGCGTCAGCGCTTCCTGCCCGACGGTCCGCTGGCCCTGCTCCCGCGCGCCGACGGGCGTTGCGCACTGGTGTGGTCGACCTCCCCGGCGCACGCCGAGGCCCTGCTCGGGATGGAAGAGGCGGACTTTCGTGCCGCCGTGGAGGAGGCCTCGGAGGCGGTCCTCGGGCGCGTGCTCGAGGCCGGACCGCGGGCGGCGTTCGCGCTGCGCCTGCTGCGCGCGCGCGCCTACGTGCGTGCGGGCCTGGCGCTGGCCGGTGACGCCGCCCACACGGTGCACCCGCTCGCCGGTCAGGGCGTCAACCTGGGCCTGCTCGACGCCGCGGCGCTCGCCGAGGTGCTCGTGCAGGCGCGCGCCGCGGGGCGTGCGTTCGGGGCACTGCACGTGCTGCGCCGCTACGAGCGCTGGCGCAAGGGTGACAACCTGGCGACGGCGCAGGTGCTCGACGCCTTCAAGCACCTGTTCGGCTCGCCGCTCGTGCCGGTGCGTCGTCTGCGCAACCTCGGGCTCGATCTCACCGACGCCGCAGTCCCGCTCAAGCGCCTGATCATGCGCCGCGCCAGCGGCCTGTCCGGCGATCTGCCGGCGATCGCGCGCCCGGGTGCGGACGTCTGAGCGGGCCGGCGGATGGATCCGCTGAGCGTCGTCTCCGTCCTGCTCACCGTCGCCGCCGCATTCGGTTACCTCAACGAGCGCTACCTGCGCCTGCCCACCACCATCGGTTTGATGTTCATCGCGCTGGTGATGTCGCTGGCCTTGGCGGTCCTCGGTCGCTTCGGCCTTGCGCCGGCGCACGCGGTGCGCGGTTTCCTCGCGCACATCGACTTCAATGAGGTGTTGATGCACGGCATGCTCTCGTTCCTGCTCTTCGCCGGGGCGCTGCACGTCAACCTCGAGGACCTCAGCCGCAACCGGTGGACCGTGGGACTGCTGGCGACGGGCGGCGTGATCGTGTCCACGGCGCTGATCGGGATCGGGGCGTACGGCCTGTTCGGGATACTGGGTATCGACGTACCGCTGATCGACTGCCTCCTCTTCGGCGCGTTGATCTCGCCCACCGACCCCATCGCGGTGCTCGCCGTGCTCAAGAGCGTCGGCGTCTCACGCGATCTGGAGGCGAAGATCGCCGGAGAGTCGCTGTTCAACGACGGAGTCGGCGTGGTGGTCTTCCTGGTGTTGCTGGGGATCGCCGCGGAAGGAGGCGGCGTGCGCGCCGGCGACATCGGGCTGCTCTTCGCTCGCGAGGCGCTCGGCGGCGCCGTGTTCGGGCTCGCCGCCGGCTATGTCGCCTACCGGATGCTGCGGGGAGTGGATCACTACTCGGTCGAGGTGCTGATCACCCTGGCCCTGGTGGCGGGCGGCTATGCCCTTGCGGACCATCTGCACCTGTCCGGGCCGATCGCCATTGTCGTCGCCGGCCTGCTCATCGGCAACCACGGCCGTCTGCTGGCGATGTCGGCGACGACGCGCGCGCACCTCGACACCTTCTGGGAACTCGTGGACGAGACGCTCAATGCGGTTCTGTTCGTACTCATCGGGCTCGAGGTGCTGGTCCTGACCTTCACCCCGACCCTGTTGGTCGCCGGTCTGCTCGCCATACCCCTGGTGCTCGTGGCGCGCTTCGTCAGCGTCGGGGTCCCGGTACGGCTGATCGGTCGCGCGCGCGAGTTCAGCCCGCACGCCGTCCCGGTGCTCACCTGGGGCGGCCTGCGCGGCGGGATTTCGGTGGCACTCGCCCTGTCGCTGCCGCCCGGGCCGCATCGCCCCGTGATCCTGGCGGTGACCTATATCGTCGTGGTCTTTTCGATCCTCGTTCAGGGGCTCACGGTCGGGCGCCTGGCGCGGGCGGCCGGCGCCGGTTGAATCGTGCCGCCGGAACGGCCGCTGGGGTGCAGTGCCGACCCGAGCAACGCCATGCCGAGTACGATCAACAGCGCCGTACCGGGCTCGGGTATCGCCGTGCGCGCGGCGGACGCGAGAATGCGGTGGGCCGCGGCGGTCGGGTGGATGGCGTCCCAGAAAAGATGGCGCGAAGGGTCGGAGCAGACCGCGGCCGCCGGATCCGCCACCCCGAAGCGCAGGCACGGGCCGGTCACGTCCGTGAGGCCGAAGACGGCGGGATCCGCCGCGATCCGGTCGGTGAGGCCGAAGACGTCCAACCCCACAATATGGGCATCGGGGTTGGCCACCCGCAGGTTGCCGAGTTCCGCGCCGAGGAGCGCGTCGAAGGCCGCGGACAGGCGCGTCGCGCCGGTGGACGCCCCGGCGGCGCGCGCCGCCGGGGTGAGCCCGAGGTCGGGGACATTGGGTACCAGAATCGTGCCGGCCCCGGCGCCGAGGAGGTCCCTCACGACGGTACCGACATCGGCGGCGGCGGTGTTCACCGCGGCGAGCGGGTCCGCGGAGGTGAGCGCGTCGCGCACGTCGTTGGCCCCGCCCCATACCACGTAGAGCGCGTCGCGCGGCAGGCCTCCGGGATTGGCCCTACGCAAGGCGGCGCCCTGCGCGAGCAGCGAGGGGGAAGGTCCTGCGGTCAGGGGGCCGGTGCGCGCGCCGCCGAAGGCGTAGTCGGTGCCGCCGGCGAGCGAGGGCGCCGCGCGAAGCCCCAGCATCCCGGCGAGGTCTTCCACCCACACCGGACCGTTGCTGAAGCGCCCTCCCGCATAGGGCAGCGAGGGGATCGGCGCGAACGGCGGGGTGGAGATCGCGCCCCCGGTCGCGAGGAAGACGTTGCCGCTGTCCGAGAGGCTGTCGCCGAGCACGAACAGGCGACTGAAGGGCACGGCCTGCGCCGCCTGTGCAATCAGGCCGAGGGCGGCGGCCAGCAGCAACGCGAATCCCGGGCGATGAATGGACATGACGGTTCCCCCCTTTTGCGTGGTCGGTGTCGGTCGTCTGCCTGCGGCCGTTGCGGCCGGCCCCGCGATCCGCACGCCCCGCGGGGCGTGTCGCTACTGTCGCGGCGGCGGGCGCCGCAGCTTGCGCTGCAGCGTGCGCCGGTGCATCCCCAGCGCCCGCGCCGCCGCGGAGACGTTGTGATCGTGTTCCAGCAGGACCCGTTGCAGGTGCTCCCATTCGAGCCGCTGCACCGACAGCGGTCGCTCCGCCGCCGGGGTCGACGGGTCGCCGTCCCCGCGGTGCAGCGCCGCGAGGACCTCGTCGGCGTCGGCGGGCTTGGTCAGATAGTGTGTCGCGCCCAGCTTGATCGCCTCGACGGCCGTGGCGATGCTGGCGTAGCCGGTGAGCACGACGATGCGCATGTGCTCGTCAAGTTCGTGCAGCCGCCGCACCAGCTCCAGCCCCGAGCGCTCCGCCAGCCGCAGGTCGACGACGGCGTACTCCGGCGCGCAGCGTTCCGCGAGCGTCAGCGCACCGTCCAGGTCGAGCGCAGTGAGGACCTCGAAGCCGCGCCGCCCCAGCGCCTCGGAAAGGACCCCGCAGAAGGTCTCATCGTCGTCGACGAGCAGCAGGCGGGGGGCGTCGTCCGCGGCTTCAGGCGCGATCATCTTCCGGGCCCGTACCCAGCCGCCGCAACGGCAGCTCGATGTGCGCGCAGGTGCCGCCGCCGGTGCGCGGTTGCAGGGTGACCGTCCCCCCGAGGCGTTCGATGGCGGCATGGGCCAGGAACAGACCCAGCCCGAGGCCTTCGGCCTTGCTGGTGTAGGGGCCGCGACCGGCGGCCCGCGAGGCCGCCGGCGCGAGACCCGCGCCGCGGTCGCAGATGCGGATGCGCAGCCGCTGCGCGTCCCAGTCCGCGCTCAGCTCCACCGCCTCCGGCGAGGCGTCGGCGGCGTTGTTGAGGATGGTCACCAGCGCCTGCTCGAGGGTCTGCTCGGCGAGGATGCGCGGGCCGGGGCGATCCCGCTCGAAGGACACGCGCGCCGCCGCGCCCCCGCGCAACGCCCGCCAGCCGGCGACGACCTCGTCGATGAAGACGTCCGCGGGCAGCGGGCGGCCCCCTTCGGCGCGTGCGCTCCCGGCCGCGGCGGCGATGGCGGCCAGCGCCTGTTTGCAGCGGTCGACCTGCCCGCGCAGCAGGTGCAGACGCGGGGCCTCGGTCGCGCATCCGTCGTCGCGTTCCATTTCGCGCAGCACCGTCGCCATGGTGGCGAGCGGCGTGCCGAGTTCGTGGGCGGCGCCGGCGGCGAGCGTCCCCAGGGCGATCAAGCGCTCGTCGCGCAGCGCCCGCTCGCGGCGCTCCGCGAGCAGGCGGTCGCGCCGGCGCAGGGTGCCCGCCATGCGCGCGACGTAGTGGGCGAGCAGGCCCGCGCTGAACACGAAGCCGACCCACATGCCGATGATGTGCAGTTCGAAGGACTGCGCGGCCAGGCGCGTGTCGCGCGACAATGGCATCTCCTCCCACATCAACGCCGAGTAGCACAGGACAGTGACGGCCGCGAGCAGGCGCGTGTGCATCGGCGGCAGCACCGTCGCGGCGATCGTGATCGGCAGCAACAGCAGCCACACGAACGGATTGAAGGCGCCGCCGGAGAAGTATAGCAGCCCGGTGAGGGCGCCGATGTCGACCAGCAACTGCAGCAGGAACTCCGCCGGCCGGACCTCGCCCCCGCGCCGGATCCTCCGGTACGTGTAGACGTTGAACAGGGCCAGGGCCGCGATGATGCCGCCCATCGGCGCGAGCGGCAGCGCGAAGCCGAAGCCGTACACCGCACCGAGCACCGCCAGCGCCTGTGCGACGACGGCGGCGTTGCGCAACGCGAACAGGCGGCGCAGATTCTGCGCCGCCGAGGGTTCCGCGCCCGCAGCCGTGAACGAAAAGGGCAAGTTCCGGATCCTGCGCCGTGGCGTGCGGCCGTGTGCCGCGCGACGATCGGTCACATTGTAGCGGCCCGGACCGGTTGCTAGTATCCCACGCCGTTTACCGCCGCCTAACAGGGCCGGTGCGCAGAGGGGGTCCCGATTGTTCGTCGCCGCGCGTCGTTTGTACGCCCTGCTGTTCGCCGCCGCGTCGATCCTGTCCGGCGCCGCCCACGCGCATGCGATCGCGGGCATGCGCGTGTTTCCCGCGACGCTGAGCTTCGACGATCCCGGGGTGGCCAACGAGTTCTCCGCCGTGTTCGGCCGTATGCGGGCGCCGGGACAGGTGCAGAAGGACCTGTCCCTCGACTATTCCAAGACGCTCACCCGCCGCTTCGGGCTGTCGGTCGGCGGCGATTACCTGTGGCAGATACCCGACGCGGGCGGGGCCGTGCGGGGATGGGACAATCTCGCGCTCGGGGCGCAATATCAGCTCTTCGTCGACGGCCCCCGCGAGGCGATCGGGCTCCTCGGGCTCGGTGCGTCCGTGGGCGGCACCGGCAGCGCCGCGGTCGCCGACGCGCACTCCACGATCTCGCCCGAGTTCGCATTCGGCAAGGGCATGGGCGATCTGCCCTGGGGCCTGCGCTACCTGCGACCCTTCGCGGTGACCGGCGCCGTCTCGGGGGATCTTCCGGTCTCGGGCCCGGATCCCGACGTGCTGAACTGGGCCTTTTCCGTCCAGTACAATCTGGCCTACCTGCAGGATTTCGTCCGCTACATCGGGCTCGGGCGGCCCTTCAGCCGGATGATTCCGATCGTGGAGTTCCCGTTGCAGACCGTCGCCGGCCGTACCACCGGCACGATCAATCCCGGGGTCATCTGGCTCGGGCACTACTATCAGATCGGACTCGAGGCGCAGATCCCGGTCAACGCGGCATCGGGCTCGGGCGTGGGCTTCCTGCTCGGGGTCGATCTCTACCTCGACGACCTGCTGCCGCACAGTCTGGGGCGGGCGCTGTGGCGATGAGCCTTTTCCCCCGTGCGTGCGGCCTCGCCGCTCTGTGTCTTTCCGGGGTTCTGGCCGTTTCCGGGGTGGCCTGGGCGCATGCCTTTCCGGTGCGGTCAGCACCGGCGGTTGGCGCCGTTTTGAAGGTAGCCCCCAAACGGATGACGATCTGGTTCGACGCGGATCTCTCGCCGTTCTTCTCGCACCTTGTGGTTACCGCGGCGGACGGACGCAAGGTGAGCGTGGGTCGTGCCCGCGTGCCCGCCGGGCATCCGCGGGAGCTGACCGTGAAACTGCGCGCACTCGCACCCGGGACCTATTTCGTCGCCTGGAGCGTGGTGGCGGCGGACGGTCACCACACCGAGGGGCGCTTCCGATTCGTGGTTCGCTAGACTCCCATGCAGATTTTGTTCGTCGGGGCCACTTGGCTCGATGTGACCGCGTTGTGCATCGCGGTCGGGGCGGCAGCATGCACTTCCTGGCTGCTGCCCGAGCCTTCGGCGCCGGTCGCATATCGGCTACGGATCGGGTTCGGAGCGGCGCTGGCGCTGTTCACCGCCTCCACTATCGTGTTGTGCGTGGCGCGCACCCTGGAGATGAGCGGGGCGGGGTGGAGTGGACTCGGCCGCTATCTGCCGCTTGTGGTGGGCGAGACGAGGTTCGGCGCGTTGTGGCGCGTACGCGGCTACGCACTGGCCGTCGCTTGGGTGGCGGCCCTGCCCTATCTGGTCCGCGGTCGGCTCGCCAAAGGCGCCGCCGTGACGCTGATCGCCGCGTGTGCGGTGGGCGCCTTCGCGCGGGCGGCCTCCGGGCATGCCGGCGACACCGGCATGGTCGCCGTGCCCGTATGGATCGACATGGCCCACTTGGTCGCCGCTGCCGGCTGGGTCGGTCCGCTGCTGGTGCTGCCGGCTGTGGTGTTTCCCCGCCTTCGCGCGCCGGGCGACGTCCCCGGATTCGCGGCCCTCTTCGGCCGTCTGTCGGCCCTGGCGGGCGCGGCGCTGGCCCTGGTCGTCGCCACCGGCCTCTACAACGCCTGGCACGGGCTGGGCCGGCCCGCTGCGCTGTGGACGAGCGCTTACGGGCGCATCCTGCTCGCGAAGCTCGGACTCGTCGCCATCATGGTCACCATCGGGGCGCACAACCGCTGGGTCAAACTTCCGGCCCTGCGGCGGTCGGTTCCCGCGGAGGCGGCCCGGTGGGTCCGGCGCGCGGCACGCGCGGTGGTGGTGGAGGCGTGGTTGGCCGTGGCTGTGCTATTGGCCGCCGCCCTGCTGCACCACGCGGTGCCGCCGGCCGACCGGCGGCCGGTCGCGGCGGTCCCCGCTCCCGCGCCGGTGGACTCGAATGGCGCTCTGCGCCTGGCACACCCGGAGCCGACTGTGGCGTGAATCCTCCCACGCACCACACCCGGCGCTGTGCGATGGTGTTGCTCGCGGCGCTCTGGAGCGGTGCCGCCTGTTCTGCAGCGACCGCTTCGGCCGGGGCGGGCGTGATCCGCTACACGGGGACGGGATTCGCGCCGATGGGAGCGGTCGTGCGGACGGGCACGCCGCTGCGCATCGTCAACGCGAGCGACCGTGTCCTGGACCTAGTGCGGGTATCGCCGCGCGGGCGCGTGCTCGGCACCTTGCGCGTGCCGGTGCACCGCGGGGCGGCGCTTCGCCCGACGCGACTCGGCGTTGAGGTGCTCTACGACGCCACCACTACCGCGTTCGGCGGCTTGCGTATCGGCGGGCTCGCCGTCGATCAACCCCGGGCGCAGCGTCGTTCACCCGAGTTTCCGATTCCCGCCTACGCTGTGATCGCGGTCACGGGAAAGAACGGCGGTGGGGTGCCGGTCAGCGGCACTGGCGCAATCGGCGTGTCCGCTTCCAGCATGACCTTCCGGCCGTGGATCCTGGTCGCTCAAACCGGCACGGCGATCGAGTTCGTTAATCATGACGGCATGCTCCACGCGGTCGCGCCCGCTCCTTATCCAGTGCTGCACGATGAACACGGGCGCATATTTGAGCGACGCGGTCGGTTCCAAAGGTTTTACCTCTATCCAGGGGGTGGCAAGGAATTCCTAACGCTGTCGGCGCCCGGTCTCTATCACTGTTTCTGTCCGCTTCACGCAACGCCGGCTGCGCATACGTTCGTCCCGTGCGGTAGCTACGGCCGGCAGGGGTTGTGGGTGGTCGATCCGGGCCACCTGCGCGGGCGTTTGTGTCGGGGTTACGCGGGCTTCCCGTACGTGATGGACGGCTGGATTCTGGTCGTGCCACGGGCATCCTGACCCGCGTGTGGGTCCCCGGCGGTGGAACGGCTGCGCCCGTCGAGGAGTGCGAGCCCGCCGCGGGACATCGAACGGCGGGCGAAGCGCCGGACGGATGGTGTATCATCCCTCCGGGCGCGCGCCCGCTGTTGCGGGCGGCCGACCCCGTACCTTGCTCGTGTCGAACGCATGAACGCCGTCGCCGAACTGCACGTCATCATCGGATCGGGCGCCCTCGGAATGGCCGTGGGACGGGAGCTGCTGGCCCGGCGCAAGCGCGTGCGTATGGTCAACCGCTCCGGGATCGCCGATGTCCCCACGCGGATCTACGTCTTCAAGGGCGACGCCGCCGATGCGGCCACGCTGCGCGAGGCCTGCGAGGAGGCCACGGTCGTGTATCACTGCGCGCGCCCCGACCCCGCCGCCGGCCTGCGGCATCCGGAGCGGCTGATGCAGGGGGTGATCGAGGCGGCGGCGCGCGCCGGCGCCCGGGTCGTGTACGGGGAGTGTGCGACCTTCTACGGCGGCGGTGCCGGTCCGCTGACCGAGGACGCCGCCGTGCCGCTGCCCGCCGCGTCCGGGTGCGCGCGTCCGGGCGCGCTGCTGCTCGAGGCGCATGCCGCCGGCCGTGTGCGCGCGGTGATCGGGCGCGCCTCGGACCTCTACGGCCCCTGGGGCGCCACCTCACTGCTCGGGCGTGAGGTCTTCCTGCGCGCCCTGGCCGGGCGCGCCGTTCGCCTGCCGGGTAATCCGGATCTGCCCCACACCTTCACGTACGCGGACGACTTCGCCCGCGCCCTCGTGACCTTGGGCGAACACGAGGAGGCCGACGGCTGCGCCTGGCACGCGCCGTCCGCCGAACCGATGAGCCCCCGTCGCTTCGCCGAACTGGTATTCGAGGCGCTCGGTACGGCGCCGCGTATCTCGGCCATCGGACGCGGGCGGCTGGCGCTGCTCGGCGCCTTCGACCCGCAGGCTCGGGTCCTGCGCGCCGCGGCCTTGGGTTTCGAGCGCCCGTTCGTGCTCGACCACGGCCGTTTCCGGGCCGCGTTCGGGGTCGAGCCGACGCCGCATCGCGATGCCGTCCGCACCACCCTCGACTGGTTTCGGTCCGCCCCGGAGGCGGACCGGGCGCGGGCGTGAGCGCGCCGCCCGCATCGGAGCCGCTTGCGGGCTACCCGGTCGTCGTGCGCATCCCCGTGGCGTGGGGGGACATGGATGCCCTGGGCCATGTCAACAACGTCGTCTACCAGAACGCGCCGCAGTGCTCCGCCTGTAACGGCGAAGCGGTTCAGGGGGTGGTGAAGCGGCGCTATCGCCCGCAGGGCGGTCATTCCGGCCTTTCCTGTTGCTCAATGTATTGCTTGAGCACGGACAGTGGCGCGCCGCCCACAGTCAGGATGCAGTAACTGCGGCTCCAGAATACCGGCTTGCTCCAGTAATACTTTTTCAGGTGCTCGCTGAATTCCTTGCGGAGCAGACGGCTGGTGACCGTCTTGAGATTGTTGACGAAAGAAGAGGGCAATACCTTGGGAGTGAGCGCCAAAAGCAGATGCACATGGTTCGCTTCGCCATTGAACTCCAGTATCTCGCACCCCCATTTTGCAGCCGTACTGCGGCAGATGGTCTCCAGGCGGTCCAGCATAGGTTCGGTCATGCACCGTCGGCGGTACTTCGTGACCAGAACCAAATGATAGTTCAGGCTGTAAACACAATGATATAATGTGTTTAGCGTTTGCGGCGTCATGGTAACCGAGTATAATGAAGTCATGCTGAACCGCAAAATCACATATCGCCTGTACCCCAACGTCGAGCAAGAAGCCCGGTTGCGGGAAACGCTGGGCTTGCATCAGCGCTTGTACAATGCCGCGCTGGAGGAGCGCATTCGCGTATACCGGGAAACGGGGAAGAACCTGTCTTTTGCCGGCCAATGCAAGGCGCTCACCCAATGGCGCAAGAACAGCGCCGGATTGCGTTCAGTAAACGCCCAATCCGAACAGGTGACGCTCAAACGTTTGGATCTTGCGTTCAAGCACTTCTTTCGTCGGGTGAAAAACGGAGAGAAACCCGGTTTCCCGCGCTTCAAGAGTTTGCACCGTTTCTCTGGATGGGGATACAAGACCCACGGCGACGGCTGGAAACTGCATCCTGGCGAGAACGGCAGGCACGGCAAGCTGTATGTGCAAGGCATCGGTCTTGTGCCCATTCGTGGCCGGGCGAGAACCGCAGGCATGCCTGTGACCTGCGAGATTCTGCACAAGGCGGGCAAGTGGTATGCGTCTGTTACGCTGGAAATCGAGACGATACGGCGTGCATGCGGCACCGAGAGAGGCGCGTTCGATTGGGGTCTCACGGAATTTCTCACCATCGCCACCCCACAGGGTATCGAGACCGTATCCAATCCCCGCCATCTCAAGAATCAACTGGCCGAACTGAAGCGGCTAGGCCAATCGGTTTCCAGAAAGATCCGCATGGCGCAGAAACTCAGCGGCCGGGAGAAGGGAGTTGCGGTATCAGCTAATCTCCGCAAGGCGATTCAACATGTTGCCCGTCTGCACGCCAAAGTCGCCCGGCAACGCAAGGACTTTCTGCACCAGAGGAGCGCGGAACTGGTGAAGCGATTCGGGGCCATTGCCACGGAAGCGTTGGCCGTGAAAGACATGGTGCATAGCGGTGGAGCGCACAAGAAAGGATTGAATCGGGAGATTCATGCAGCCGCGCCGGCGGCTTTCCTCCAGATGATCAGGACCAAAGCGGAAGAGGCTGGGGCCTGGTACGAGGAAGCGCCGACACGGGAGATCAAGCCCACGCAACGCTGTCATGCGTGCTGGAAGTTGCCGGACGGGAAGAAAAAGCTCTCGGACCGGGAACACCACTGCCCGCACTGCGGCGCCACCTGCGGCCGCGACGAAAATGCGGCGCTGGTGTTGTTGCGTTGGCTGGAAGAAAGATTGGCCGGTGTAACCGGCTCCGGGCGGGAACCGTCCGAGGTGTGGAGCGGCGGAGGTTTCGCCGCGCTGAAGCACGAAACTCACGCCATACCGTAAGGTTGGCGGGAGCAGTTCATTTCCGTTACTTCGAGATCGCACGCATCGCCTACCTCGAGCGGCTGGGCGTGATCGAGACGCTCGGGGCCGCCGGGGTGGCGGCCATCCTCGCCTCCACGCACTGCCGTTTCCGTGCGCCGCTGACCTATCCCGACGAACTCGCGGTGGGTGCGCGGGTGACGGACATCGGGGCCGATCGCGTCACGATGGAATACGCCGTGGCGAGCGCGAAGCTCGCACGCATCGCCGCCGAGGGCGGGGCGGTGGTCGTCGCCTTCGACCGCCGCCGCGGGTGCAAGATCGAGCTGCCGCCGGAACTGCGCGCGCGGATCGAGGCGATCGAGCGGCCCTGAGGTCACGCGATTTCCAGGTCGCCTGCGCCCCGCCCTACGGTGCCCGCTCCGTGGCGTGATGAGGTGGGGTAGGGCCGGGCTTGCCCGGCCGACGGCGCGGGAAGAGGCCACGGAATCCACGGAACGCACGGAATGAATCATCCTGTCCGTGCGTTCCGTGGATTCCGTGGCGCCTTTGTCTGTTTTCGAAGGTCCCCGCCGCGCCGAAGGGAAACCGCAATCCGCGGCGTTGGCCGTGGGGTAGGGCCGGGCTTGCCCGGCCGAGGCCGTTGGCCGTCCCGATGTCGCACTTATCGGCACCGTCGGCGGGGCAAGCCCCGCCCTACCGATCGGTGCGGCGTTGCACGTCGCGCAGGGCCGGGCCCGCCCGGCCTCGCGCTACTTCCCGCCGCTCTGTGCGCTCATGTGCTCCATCATCTGATTCATCATCATCTCCATCATCTGCTGGCGGTCGGCCATCTTTTGCATCATCTCCTGCATTCGTTCCGGCGACATCGGGCGGCCGTTCGCCCCGCCCATCATCCCGCCCTTCCCGGAACCCATCATGCCGCCGCCCATCATCATGCCGCCCTTGCCGCCGCCCATCATGGACATGGCGCGGCGCATGTCGCGCATGTGCTCCTGCATCAGTTTCCGGCGCTCCCGCGGGTTCTTCGTGGCGCGGATCCGGTCCATGAGTTTCTGCATCTGCTGCATCCGCTCCTGCATCTGCATCATCGGCATCGCGGTGCCGCCATGTTCCGTGGCGGCGTAGGCGGTGGGAACGAGAATCGCCAGTGCGGCGGCCATCGTCAGCGACTTGATCCCGGTCATGGTGTATCCTCCGCGGTTGGGCCCGTTGGGGCGTGGCCGGACCGACTGTGCAACCTGTATCCCGCGCACAGGTCAAGCCCGCCGTGCCGGCGGGAACCCGGGCCGGGTGCCCGCGGTCTGTCGGAGGATGGGGCTGCGCGGCTCATCGGCCGCATGTGCGCGACCCGGCCCCCTTCCTACTGCTGCGTGAGGTCGAACCATGACGACAAAGCACCGGCTGGTCCCTGCGCCCTTGATTCGGGCGCTGGCGCTTCTTGTCATTTTCTCGGCGTTCGGTGCCGGCGCGCAGGCCGCGACGACCGCCTCCGCGCCGGCGAAGGGGTCGAAATCGTCTACGTACAATCAGGACACGGTGATCCACGACGCGGTCGAGTTCTTCGGCAAGGGCAGTGCGGGAATCGCCAAGGTCATCGCCAAGGCCTTCAAGGACCAGGGGCGGCCGAACGCGATCATCAAGGGGGAGGAGGTCGGCGGTGCCCTGGTCGTCGGGCTGCGCTACGGCGACGGGACGCTGGAGATGAAGAACGGGGCCCACGAGAAGGTGTTTTGGACCGGCCCCTCCATCGGGTTCGACGCCGGGGCCAACGCCTCCAAGGTCTACGTGCTCGTCTACCACCTGCCCAGCCTGAACGCGATCTTCCAGCGTTTCCCGGCGGTCGACGGCAGCCTTTACTACGTCGCGGGCGCGAGCATCAACTATCAGCGCGCCGACGGTATCGTGCTTGCGCCGATCCGCCTCGGCGTCGGGCTGCGTGCCGGCGTGAACCTCGGCTACATGCACTACACGCGTAAGAAGACCTGGTTGCCGTTCTGAGCGGCGCCGCTCGATAGGGGTCGCGCTCGACAGCGGGTCGCGCCCGACAGGGGTCGGAGTCGTCACGCCTCCGGTGGCGCGGTGTCTTTCGAGTTCCTCCTCCGCGCGACGACTCCGACCCCGCCCCAGCCCCGGGGTCGGAGTCAACGCCCGGAGGGAGACGTCGCGGGGTTCCGCCGCGGATGAGGGGCGGTGACTCTGACCCCGTAACCGCCAACGCAGCTTCCGTGCTCCGGGTCGGAGTCATCACGCCCACGGCGGCGCGGTGCCTTTCGAGTTCCTCCTCCGCGCGCCGACTCCGACCCCCGCGCCCACTGCGCCTCCCCCTCTGCATCCCCCTTGCGCTGGATCAATGTCCACTGCGACAAGATGTCGCACAGTAAGAGGTGCGACAAGTTGTCGCGCCCACAGTCGCCGGCCGGTTCGGACCCCGTCCCCCGGGGCGGCCCCGCGGCGATCCGGGCTCAACCTGTCACTGACCGCCTTAATGGAGCCACCCATGATCGGCTTAATGGGGCCACTTTGGCGTGCCCATTAGGGGGCTCGAACGGGGGTTATGATTGACTGGTTTTGACCTTCTGCGCAACT
>JALUXX010000004.1 GCA_027013145.1 Gammaproteobacteria bacterium
GGTCTACAGTGGCTCCATTAGGCGATCCGGCCGTGGCTCCATTACGGCGATCACCCACCGGCTCCATTGCGGCGATCCGGGAATGGCTCCATACGGGCGATCGTTGACAGATACCCCAAATCATTCCCTCGACGGGAGTAAGCGCAGCATTCACTGCCTTTGCTACTACTTGAAGTCCTTTTCCAATCTCTTTTGCAGCCGGCTGGATAGCGTCTTGGTAGATAGGCACCTTATCGACAATCTCGCCCACAGCCTTTACGACTTCTGCGACCTTGCCACTTTCTGAACTTTCATCAGGCACGGTTCTTCCTCAAGAAGCTAACGCCTGAGTTCAGCGGCGTTTGAGGCGCCACCCGTTTTTGCGACTGCAAAAATGGGTGGCGGGTCAAACGTCCGCTGCAACGATTTGTTGTACGTCAATTCACAGAATTTCATGAATTCTTAGGTAAATGTTTCCGGTTTCTGCGGCCTTACGCCTCTTGCGCAAAAGCAACTGAACCAAATCAATCCGGCCTTCGAGCACCGCCATGAGGTCGCTTCCATCCATTAGAACGACCAAACGTCGGCCCGATGAATGTGCCTTAACAGCGTCCTCGGAGAATCCGTTGATAGAAAGGAACAACCCGAGAGTGTTTTCGAGCTTTCGAGATAGCTTCCCAGCCATCCCATCTAAATCCTTTGCTCCAACTGGATCCTGCTGCCACTTGGCCTCCAGCAGATAGTCAGTTCCTTCAAAACTGAACGCACCATCTATTTGCTCACCCACGATCCGGAATGATGCCTTCGGATCCAGATCGAAAAGGTTGAACAGACCCCTCAACACTTTCTCCAGACTGAAGCCTCGCTGCTGCGGATTGTCGGAACTTACAAGCTCAAAGAACTCAGCCTTCAGAGAGTCGAGCTCTTGTTGCACCGCGTTAACCTGCATGAGCTTTGCATGCGCCTCCTTCCGGCGTGCTTCTGAGGCTTTTTGTTCCGCCGCAATATCTTGGTGCCCCTTGATTTGGGCGCGTAGTGCCTCTACTGCGGCTTTTGCATCAGCGGCCTTTTGCTCCCCGTCTTCGAGCTTGCGAAGGTGCGAAAAATCTGTGACTTTTCCGACTTCGGACATCAAGCGAATGAGGTCACGCTGGTACACCTCCTCATTTCTTGCCAAGTGATCAACCAGCGTCGCGACAATGTTTCTTTTGTACTCGTTCCAGTTCAGGCGCGATAGGACTGCAGGATCAGCGATGCAGTGGGAAAGAAAGCTTCTGAGGTCGGATTTATACCAATAGACCAAAGAAAGCGCTTCCTTCAATGCTTGCACCGCTGCTGGAGAAATACGCTTGGTCATATCTCAGCGCCTCATTGACGTACAACGACCAAGCTCACCTGCCGCTATGGAGCGCCAGCGGAATAGCGGTCAGGTGGGGCGCCTTGTTCGGCATTCTCCAATTAGTCATGAAACCTCAATATCAATTGCCTCTACCAGTTCTTCGACAAAATCTGTAGCGTGAGTCGCATCATCATATGTAATTGGCCACCTTGATCCCGGATAACTCGGGTCAACATCTGACTCATGTGCTATTTTATTACGCCTATCTATAATAAGCTTTAGCTCTTCTTTTAAGTCGCGACACGATACTCCCAAACGTGTCTCAAGTGCAGGCCAGAGTGGTTCAGAATGGATTAAACGAATTGCATCAGCGATCTTATCTGGATGTTGGAAAGATATGAACGAATGCCTATGCCGAATTAATGCATCCAACCAAGTAGATGACTCACTAGTTATAGATGTTTTGGCCTCCAATAGCGGAACCTCAAATTTCTTAAATCCGGGCACAACAGGACGTTCACCTTTGAAAATACTTAGTATTCCTTGTCTTACAACCTCATGAACATAATGATCTAAGGCGCTAACTGACATTACAATTTGAGATCGAAGAATATCGTCAATCGACAGAGCAGGGGTAGTAATCGATTTCAGTGCCTTGTATAGACTCCCCAAATCTCTTGCATGGAGAATGTTTTGACGGAAACTATCAATCGCTTTCATTGCTCAACAAACAAAGTATTTTGCCAGCAGCTTGGTCAAATGACTCTCGAAAATTATTCATAGATGCTTTTGTTCTCTCTAACACAATTCCTGTCTGCTCAAGTTGATCGTCGGTTAAAGAAAACACTGGTGCTTGGTGTTTTTGAGAGAGCGCAATAAGACTGTTGAAATCCGACATTTGAAGAATTGGATCGCCGGGCTCAATACCGCATTCTCTATATTTATCTGCATCTAGCGCCATATTGATAGTTTCTAAAAGCGGGAGCAATTTACTCTTGACACCTTCATTGATTTCATCAATCCATTTTTGAAATGCAGCAGATGGTCTACCCTGTTGGCGAATCCTGTACTTTTGTATTACTGTACCCAGGAACTTAGGGTTTGTTTCAGGAAATGGATATGATGCTTCCTTTAGCAATGGATTGATCTTTGCCTTGTCTGCCCAGTTCTTCCATCTGGGTAGCACGCTAGACAGGCTGTCGGTCGCCATAACGGAGTAGTAATCTGGCGCCATAGGAACGATAAAATAATCGCTAGTCATTAATAAATTCTGATTTAAAGAGCCGAGGCTAGGGCTCATATCAATAATAACGATATTAGCGCCTATTGACTCTGCCGTAATATTAAATAAATGGCGCAATGAGCCTGGAAGATTTTGCAGTGTGACTAACGAACCTGAAAGTTCTTGAGCTATGCCAAGGGTAACTTCATACTCAGCAAGCCCAATATGTCCGGGCAAAAGATGCATATTTGGTCGCCCTATAACCTCTTCGCATATTACCGGCTTTAATAACTCAGGCCGGGATTCAAATGCTGGCGCTAAACCATCTCTAATATTACGAATCCCTTCTGCTTCGTAGACGGACCTCAACTCGTCTTCTCCTTTAAAACCCAGGGTCATTCCAGTGAGATTACATTGGGGGTCACAATCCACGAGCAATACAGATTGCCCTTTTTCTGCAAGCATCCAACCCAGGTTGAAGCAGGTTGTCGTTTTGCTTACCCCGCCCTTGTGATTAAATAAAGCTATCTGTATTGACATGGTTATAGCTCTCGTGAAAAGGGTTTTAGTTACATGCCGAACGCCACAATAACCGGCGCAGCTTTGCTGCGTCCGGCGCCGAAGGCGCGAAGTTGATTGATTTGTTAAGCGAATTCACGGTGCCAACTCGAATGCAGATGCTTCAATTGCACGTAGATTGCTAACCTGATATTCCTCGATATTGCTTTGTTTTAAGCGGTTTGCGTGGACAACGCTGTACCGTTCATAAAACTCATCGAAACCATCTTCTCTGACTATTGCGTGGACATCTCTGACGTATTCGAGATAGTTCTCGATATTCGACATGTCATAGTTGCCGTCGGGCAAGCCTCTGAACGCTTGTATTTTGCTATCCCAGATTGGGAATACTTTTGGGTTTATGAAATGGAGGAGCTTTGACGCACCGACCATTGAATGCAAGCAATCTGCTATGTGTTTAATTGGGATTTCTTCAAAACCTTCGGCTGTTGCCTGTTTAGCGGCATTGGCCGCTTCCAAGGCAGCTGGAAAATGTGCGCTGTCTATTCTCAACACTCTTGGCATCCAGCCATACACCATTAGCGCCAACTGCTTGAACTGTCGTGCTTGAATTTCAGCTTCCTGACCAAGCGCGATAATTTCTGGATACGTTGATAGATACGTGTGGCTACGAAGTTCGGTAACCACAGGATCATTTTGAATAAGAGCTATTGCTGGCTGAATGTCTTGTAGTCGCATGAACCAATGTTCCTTTTTACGCTTAACGTTCGCAATCAGCGGCCCGCGTAGCGGGTCCGCTGAATTGAGTTGTTAGGGCGCTGACCGTAACGCGCAAAGCCAGCCACCCGATAGAACAAACCGAGGGAACGTAACCCATTGCTCCAGGAATATGCGTGAGAGTGCATTGCCGACCCCTGTGAATGGCTCAGGCGGATTGGCCTCCGCCTTATGGCCACGCCCCTGTAACGCGATAGAAAGGAACGTTACCACGATACCAGCAAGAACTAACCACCATGACAACAGAACCCCACCCGCGACAACCGCAATGTTGCCCGCCATGAATAGCGGAACTAAGATGACATGAAGCAGCAGGTTCGATCGCGCCCGATGAGCGCGAGCGTAGCCCTGCCACTGCCAACGTAGAAGCTCACCAAATTTCATGTACGTTAACTACCGCACCCTAACGACAAAGCTCAGCCGAGAAGGCGCGACAGCGCCGACGTCGGCTGGAGCGTCATGTTATACCGGTAACTTGCGATGCGCGAAATTGTAGAACTCGTTGTATTTCTCATACGCCTCAGTTCCCAAACGATTTAGCGTGTCCCTATACTTGATCATATCCACACGATCCTCGTAGTCCTTCATTCCAATTGATATGAAACCACCCCCTTCTTCTCCGGACTTATCGGAAAAGCGATGAGTGAACTCTCTTAGCTTGTCCAGGAATTCATTTTTTCTTTTTTCGATACCTTTTGTTTGGAAAATATTATCCACATTATTCCACGAGGTAAGCGCATCATACAGCGGGTTCATGATCTCATGGCGAAAGGGGGCGCCCATATCGTGATCTTTAAGTAGAAGAATTGCTGATGAACTTGGTGGTAGCTGGCCGATCAACCTGTCGAAGACTTTTCTGTCTTTCAATCGCTTTTGAGAGATACCAAAGGTGAGCAATCCCACCAGGTATTTCAAAATCTCCTCTTGCATGAAGGTCGCTCTTAATTAGGTATAACGAGTAAGCCAAGCGGCGGCGAAGCCGTCCGGCTTGGGCGCCTTGTTCGACAGCTTTTCGTTATATGGCACGATATCCAAACTCATCATGTGAGTAAAAAACTATCTTGGATAACTGTGGGGTCACAATAAAGACGTCCCATAAGAACAGAACTCCGATTGTTACACAGGAAAGTAGATCCTCATACTCGCCTTGCATGTACAAGTGCCCGGGGGATTCTATCAGGCGTCTGGTTTCGCCGTAGGACAAACGAAACCGCTCAAAGATATGCATTCTTTCACTAGAGGGCCATACGCTCCATTCCGTAAACCACACCAACGTTTCGTTTCCACCCTCAAAAGAAGCCAGATCCTCGCGGACCATTGCTATTCGCTGACCGGTATCTGTTGGTATCGAGAATCGTTCCGCATTCGATGGCCGCGAAGGTCTGCGCCTGTCGTCAAGCGGGATTTTGTGACTCCGGCACCAAGATTCGGTCTCGTTCGTTGAAAGAATATTCATTCTGTTGCCGTCGAACTACAATTCGGTGACCGAATCGCTGAGTTGCAAATACGGTATCTCGGCGTTATAAGAAAGTCGGCCCAACGTGAATCAAGGAGATGATTCGCGTTATCGTGGCCGAAACGAAATTTCCAAGGGAGCTTTGAGGAGGCTACGGAATGGCCGAACCCCGCCTGTTGGAACGGGTGCGCGACGCGTTGCGCGTGCGCCACTACAGTATCCGCACCGAGCAGTCCTACGTTCAGTGGATCAAGCGCTACATCCTGTTCCATCGCAAACGTCACCCGGATGAGATGGGGGCGGAGGAGCTGGCGGCCTTCCTGTCGCACCTGGCTCGGGACAAGAATGTCGCGGCGTCGACTCAAAATCAAGCACTTGCCGCCATCCTTTTCCTGTACAGGCACGTGCTTGGGCGGAAGCTGCCCTGGATCGAGGATGTGGTCCGCGCCAAGCGGCCCGCGCGGCTGCCGGAGGTGCTGACCGCGGACGAGGTGGGAGCGGTCCTGCGGCTGATGGACGGCGTGAACGGCCTCGTGGCGCGGCTGCTCTATGGCACGGGACTGCGGATCCTGGAAGCACTCCGGCTACGGGTCCGGGATGTGGACTTCGAGTACCGGCAAATCGTGGTTCGCGCCGGCAAGGGCAACAAGGATCGCGTGACGGTCTTGCCGGAGGCCCTGCGGGAACCGCTGATGGGGCAGATCGAACGCGCCCGCGCGCTGCACGACGGCGACCTGCGCGAGGGGTTCGGCCGGGTCTGGCTGCCCTTCGCCCTGGCCCGGAAGTATCGGAATGCGGAACGCGAGTGGGGCTGGCAGTACGTGTTCCCTTCCATCCGCCGCGCACGGGACCCGCGCGACGGGACGATCCGCCGCCATCACCTGGACGAGGGCAACGTACAGCGCGCGGTACGCAACGCCGCGCGGCGGGTGGGGATCCATAAGCGGGTTACCTGCCATACCTTCCGCCACTGCTTCGCGACCCATCTCCTGGAGGCGGGGCAGGATATCCGCACGATCCAGGAGCTGTTGGGACACAAGGACGTGAGCACGACGATGATCTACACCCACGTGATCCGCCGCGGCGGGCGCGGGGTGCGCAGCCCGTTGGACGCGATGCCGCGCTGACCGGGCCGGGCGCAGGGAATACGGCGCGTCCCGGCGGGCGCAGTGCCGGCCGCGGCGGAAGACGGGTGGGGATCAGGCCGAGCCCAGGTAGCCGCGCAGGGCCGGGGGAATGGCGCGGCGCAGGAGCGCGTTGCGCGCGTCCCACTCGGCGTGCGCCTCGAGGGGCTCGAGGAAGCGCACCTCGCGCCCGGCGTGCACGGCGACCGGCACGCCGTCGCGGTAGAGGATGCGGTTGGCGGCGAGCGCGGGGACGCGGGCGCCGGGGGTGACGATGCCGACGAGGTTGAGCGGGTCGGCGGCGCTGATCGAGACCAGCGCGCCGTCCGCCTCGGCGCGGCGGATCCCGCGCAGCGTGGCGACCGCCTCGGGCAGGGCGTACTGCTCGCCGGCGGCGTCGGCGAGGAAGCGCCCGCCGCGGATCTCGCCGCGGGCCTCGAGGCGGCGGTAGACGTGGATCAGCTCGCGCCAGGCGGGCAGGCGCCCGGTCTCGCGCCCGAGGATGCGGCGGAAGACGACGCCGTAACGGCGCAGCAGGGTCCGCGCGATCCGCTCGACGCGCGCGGCGTCCGAACCGGAGACGGTGCCTGCGCCGGCCCGGTGCGGGCCGGGCGCGGGCGCA
The DNA here is from genome assembly GCA_027013145.1 of Gammaproteobacteria bacterium. Lineage (GTDB taxonomy): Bacteria > Pseudomonadota > Gammaproteobacteria > 21-64-14 > 21-64-14 > BMS3Abin12. The sequence continues at coordinate 7,039 of JALUXX010000004.1, forward strand.
ACGGCGGCGGGATTCGCGCCGGGGAGCAGCGCCCAGCGTCCCGCGTCCTCGAGCGTGAAGGGTGCCGGGCGGTGGCGGCCGCCGCACGCGCGGCGGCGGGCGGCGGGCACCAGCAGGGCGCGCAGGCCGTCGAAGCCGTCGGCACCGACGCGGCCCGCGGCGACGAGTTCGCCGAGCGCCTCCTCGAGCTGCGTGCGCAGCGGTCCCGTACCCTCGAGGATCTCGTCGAAGAACGAGGCGCCGTGCGCGGCGAGGTACTCCGCCACGGTGTGTGCGCGCGCCGACAGCTCCGCGCGCGCCGGCGCCGCATCGGCGCCGCCCCAGTCGGCGTAGCCGCGGCGCCCGACCAGCGCGATGGGCGTGGTGCGCACCGGGCCCGCGCGCGCCGCGGTGCGCGCCGGCGTCAGCCGCGCCCAGCGCACGCGCCCCGCACGGCACAGGGCGTCGAGCCAGTCGGGATCGTAATCGGCCACGCGCGCGGGCAGCAGGTCCCCCTCCCATGCCGCCGCCGGGGCCTCGAAGCCCTCGAGCTGCTCGAGCACCGCGGCCAGCGCCTGCGCGCCCGCGCCGCGCGCATCGGGCGCGACCCGCTGCCAGGCGAACAGGAAGCGCATGAACTCGGCGCCCGACACCGGTTCGATCTCGCGGCGCAGGCGCTCGAGGGTATGGCGCTGGATGCGCGCGAGCAGGCCGCGCTCGCACCATTCCGTGCCGGCCGCGTCCGCGCTGAAGGCGCCGCGCAGCGCAAAGCCCTCCGCCTCCAGTGCCGCCAGGGCGGCCTCCACCTCGGCGGCCGCGACACCCAGTGCGCGCGCGAGCGCCGCGGCGCTCGCCGGGCCCAGCCCTTCGAGGCGCCCGCGCAGCACCTCGGTGAGCGCCTCGGCGCGGCTCCGGGGGCGCGCGGCGCCGCCCGCCGGCGGCGTGAGCGGGGGCTCGACGGCCGCGCCCGGGTGGATCGCCTGCAGTTGCGCCAGGCGCTCGGCGGCCACCGCGAGCGCTCCGGCGGGCGCGGCGCCGCACAGGCGCGCCGCGCGGCCGGCGGCGATCAGCGCCTCCAGGTGCGCGGCCCAGCCCGCGCCCGCCGCGACCTCCTCCGCGGTCAGGAATCCCAGCAGCATCAGCGCGTCGTGCAACTCGTCGGGGCTCTCCGCGACCGGCCACGCCTGGGCGCGCACGCGCGCGATGGCCGCGGGATCGAGGCGCCCGAGCCCGCCCGCGGTCTGCGGGTCGAGCCAACGCCGGCTCAGGACCGCCCGGGTACGGCGTTCCTCGAGCGGGGCGTCGTCGAGGAATGCGTACGGGCGCGCATTGAGGATCTCCTGCGCCAGCGGCGAGGGCTCGGCGAGGTCGCAGGCGAGCACGCGGATGGACCCCGCCTCGATCCCGGCGAGCACCCGCTCCAGACCGGCCGCGTCCATCGCCTCCTCCAGGCAGTCGCGCAGGGTCTGTTCCACCAGCGGGTGGTCGGGGACCTCGCGGTCGCCGGCGAGGTTCTCCGCGCACGCGACCTGATCGGGGAAGGCCGCCCCGAGGAGGTCCTCGGCGCGCATGCGCTGGATCTGCGGGGGCGTGCGCCGCCCGCCCTGAAAGCGCGGGAGCGCGAGCGCGATCGTCGCGACCCAGCGCCAGCGGGTGGTGAACAGCGGCGCGGCGAGGAGCGCCTGGACGAGCACGGCGCGGGCGCTCGCCGGGTGCAGATAACGCGCGACCTCCGCGAGCGGGAAGCTGTGCGCCGCGGTCAGCGAGAGGACGATCGCATCCTCGGTCGCCGCCGCCTGCAGCTCGAAGTTGAACTTGCGGCAGAAGCGCTTGCGCAGGGCGAGGCCCCAGGCGCGGTTGATGCGGCTGCCGAAGGGCGCGTGCACCACGAGCTGCATCCCGCCGGACTCGTCGAAGAAACGCTCGAGGATCACGGTGTCCTCGGTCGGGAGCGCGCCGAGCGCGGCGTGGGCGGCGCCGAGGTACTCGGCGATCTGGGCCGCCGCGGCGGGTCCGAGCCCCCGGTCCGCGGCCAGTTCGGCGCCGGCGGCGGCGACGCCGCCGGCGGCCAGCCGCTTCGCGGTCGCGGCGCGCAGCCGCGAGACGGCGCGGGAGAGTTCGTCGCTGCGCCCCGGGGCCTCGCCGATCCAGAACGGCAGGTTGGGCGGTTGACCGCGTGCGTCCTCGACCCGCACCGTGCCCGCCTCCACCCGCCGGATGCGGTAGGAGTGGTTGCCGAGCTGGAAGATGTCCCCGGCGAGGCTCTCGATGGCGAAGTCCTCGTTGAGCGTGCCGATGAAGCGCCCCTCGGGTTCGAGGATCACCTGGTAGTCGGCGAGATCGGGGATGGTGCCCCCGCCGGTGAGGGCGGTGAGCCGCGTCCCGCGCCGCGCCCGCAGACGGCGGTGCACGCCGTCGCGGTGGATCAGCGCGCCGCGGCGTCCGCGCCCGGTGGCGAAGCCCGCGGCGAGCACCCGCACCACGGCGTCGAAGTCCGCGCGCGCGAGGTCGCGGTAGGGCGCGGCGCGGGTGAAGCAGGCGTAGAGTTCGTCCTCGCCCCACTCGCGGCAGGCGACCTCGGCGGCGATCTGCTGCGCGAGGACATCGAGCGGGCGGCGCGGCAGGGCGATGCGGTCGAGTTCCCCGCGAGCGACGGCGTCGAGCAGCGCTGCGCATTCGACCAGCTCGTCGCGGCTCAACGGGAACAGCCGCCCGCGCGGGGTGCCGGCGACGGCATGGCCCGAGCGCCCGACGCGCTGCAGGAAGGCGGCGATCGAGCGCGGCGAGCCGAGCTGGCAGACGAGGTCGACGTCGCCGATGTCGATGCCGAGTTCCAGCGAGGCGGTCGCGACCAGCGCACGCAGCGAACCCGCCTTGAGGCGGCGCTCGGCCTCGAGGCGGTGCTCGCGCGCGAGGCTGCCGTGGTGCGAGGTGACGGCCTCCCCGCCCAGGCGCTCGCCGAGGTGGCGCGCGACGCGCTCGCACAGCCGGCGGGTGTTGACGAATACCAGCGTGGTGCGGTGCGCCGCGATCAACTGCGCGAGGCGGTCGTAGATCTCGTCCCAGACCTCCGCCGACATCACCGCCTCGAGCGGCGAGGGCGGCAGCTCGAGCGCGAGGTCGCGCGCGCGCACGTGCCCGGCGTCGACGATCGCGCACGCTCCCGCCGCCCCGGTGAGGAAACGCGCCACCTCCTCCACCGGGCGCTGCGTGGCCGAGAGCCCGATGCGCACGGGGGGCGCGGGCGTCAGCGCCGCGAGCCGCTCCAGGCTGAGCGCGAGGTGCGCGCCGCGCTTGTTGGGCGCGAGCGCGTGGATCTCGTCGACGATGACCGTACGCACGGCGCCGAGGAGGCCGCGTCCGCCGTCGCTGGTGAGCAGGATGTACAGCGACTCCGGGGTGGTGACCAGGATGTGCGGCGGGTGCCGGCGCATGGCCGCGCGCTCGGACTGCGGCGTATCGCCGGTGCGCACCAGGCTGCGGATTTCCACCTCCGGCAGGCCCGCGCGCGCGAGTTCCGCGCGGATCCCGGCCAGCGGTTCCTCGAGGTTGCGCTGGATGTCGTTGGACAGGGCCTTGAGCGGCGAGACGTAGAGCACCCGGGTCGCGTCGGCGAGCCGCCCGGCGAGCCCGTCGCGCACCAGCGCGTCGATGGCGGCGAGGAAGGCAGCGAGCGTCTTGCCCGAGCCGGTGGGGGCGGCGATCAGCGTATGGCGGTGCGCGCAAAGCGCCCGCCAGGCGCGCGCCTGCACCCCGGTGGGTGCGCCGAAACGGGCCGCGAACCAGCGCGCCACGGCCCCATGGAAGCCGACGCTCTCCATCCCGGCAGTATGCGCCCGGGCGGGGGCGCGGTCACCCGCGCCCCCGCCGCCTCAGGACTCGCGCACGCGCAGCGCCCCCGAGGGGCAGTCCTCCACCGCGCGCCGGATCGCCGCCGCGTCCGCGCCGGCCGCGTCGATGGTGAAATTCCCCTTCTCGTCGACCCGGAATACCTGCGGCAACGCCTTCACGCAGCGCCCGCTGTGGATGCACATCTCCTCGTCCCATTCGACCTGGATCATCGACCTCTCCTCCCGTCGCGGCGGCGCGCCCGGCCTCGAAGCCCCGAATATAGCGCCGCCGCCCGCGCGGATCACCCGGGAGCGGTCGGGCGCATGCCGCCGCGCCGGGTGCGCTATGCTGCATCCGGTACGGCGCGCGGCGGGGGGCGGCGCGCCGGCGGATGGCGAGGGGAGGGGCCGACGATGGATACGTTTCCGGACTGGAGCACCGCCCTGCGCGGTGCGTTCGCGCAGATCGCCGAGCGCCTCGCGCAGCTCGCGCCGAGTCTGCTGGGGGCGCTCGCGTTGCTGCTCGCGGGGTGGATCCTCGCGCGGATCCTGCGCGCGCTCACGATACGCCTGGCGGGGCTGCTCGACGCGGCCGTCGGGCGCTTCTCGCGGGCGCGTACGCCGGAGCGCCCGAAGGTGCCGCCGGCCTCGACCCGGGTGCTCGGGAGCCTGGTGTTCTGGGTCGTGATGCTGTTCTTCCTCACCGCCGCCACGCAGGTGCTCGGCCTCGGGGCGTTCACCGGCTGGCTCAACCGGTTGGTGCTCTACCTCCCGACGCTCGTCGCCGGCGTCCTCATCGTGCTCGCGGGCCTCCTGCTCGGCGCGCTCGCCCGCGATCTCGTGCTCGCCGCCCCGGCGCCGGCGGCGCCCGCCCAACGCGCCCTGCTCGCGCGCGCCGTGCAGTCGGCGATCCTCCTGGCCTCGGTGCTCATCGGCGCCGAGCAGATCGGACTCGACGTGACCTTCCTGGTCCTGCTCGCGACCGTCGCGGCGGCCGCGCTGCTGGGCGGGGTCGCGCTCGCCGTCAGCCTCGGCTCGCGCACGCTGGTGAGCAACCTCATCGGCGCGCAGTACCTGCGCCAGTACTACCGCGTGGGACAGACCCTGCGCATCGGGGCCCACGAGGGCACCGTATTGGAGCTGACGACGACCGGCATCGTCCTCGATACCCCGGAAGGGCGGGTGATGCTGCCCGGAAAGGTGTTCGGCGAGGAGCCCACCGTGCTGCGCACGGCGGCCGCCGACGGCGGCGACGGGGGCTGATCGATGGGCGCCGAGACGCTGTCGCTCGCCTTCATCGACGCCCACCCGGAGGCGGCCGCGCGCGTGATCGAGCGGCTCGCGCCCGCGGACGCCGCGCCCCTGCTCGCCGCCGGACCCGCGCGGCGGATCGCCCCGATGGCGCTCGCCATGGCGCCGTTCCATACCGCGCGCTGCCTCGAGGCCATGGCGCCGGACGCCGCGGCCGCGATCCTGGGGGCGCTCCCGGTACCCCTCGGCGCCGCGGTGCTGCGCCACCTCGACGCGGTGCGCCGCCGCGCGCTGCTCGGGGACCTGCCCGCCGCGCGCGCGGCGCTGCTGCGCACCATGATCGCCTATCCGGAGCAGACGGTCGGCGCCTGGATGGACCCGGACACGCCGATGCTGCGCGCCGACCGCACCGCCGCCGACGCCCTCGGGCGGCTGCGCGCGATGCGCGACCCCGATCGCGCCGACCGCGTCTACGTGACCGACGCCGGCGGGCGGCCGGCGGGCGTCGTCTCCGCGGGCCGGCTCCTGCGCGCCGACCCCGAGGCGGCGCTGGGCACGCTGGCGGTGCCGGCGCCGGCGGTGTTGAGCGTGCGCGCGAGCGTGGCGGCGATCGAACCCCTGTCCGCGTGGGACGCCACCGGCGCGCTCCCCGTGACCGAGTGGGGCGGGCGCCTCGTCGGCGCCCTGCACCGCGCCGATCTGGTGCGGGCGCTCGCGGGGGGCGGGGCGCAGGGGGAGCCCCCGGCCCTCGGCGAGGCGTTCGGCGTCCTGCTGCGCGGCTATGGCGCGGCGCTCGCCGCCCTCGTCGAAACCGGTCTGGGCGCGGCGCGCGGCGCCGGCCGCGCGGAGGGAACCCACGATGGGCGCTGACACGGCGGTCGCGGTCGCGGCGCTGAACCGCCGCTTCCTTCTGGACTATCCGCGCGAGGCCGCGGCACGGCTGGAGGACCTCCCGGACGACGAGGCGGCGGCGCTGCTCGCGGGCGAACCGGTGCACGTGGCGGCGCCGGTGTGGGACGCCCTGAGCCCGGACCGCGAGGACGCCCTCCTCGCCCGGCTGCCGGCGGAGGCGGCGGCGCGACTCGTCGCGGCGCTCGCGCCGGCGCGCGCGGCCGCCCTGCTCCGGCGTCTGGAGGCGACGCCGCGCGCGGCGCTGCTCGCACGCCTCGACCCCGCGGTGGCGCGCGAGCTGGGCGGGCTGCTCGCCTATCCGCCGGACACCGCGGGCGCGCTGATGGACCCGCGGGTGACCGTGTTGCGGGGCGACCTGCCCGCCGCCGCGGCGCTCGCCCGGCTGCGCGAACGCACCGCGCCGCGCGCGCGGGAGATCTACGTCGCGGGCGGCGACGGACGCATCGAGGGCCGCGTCGCCGTCGAGGAACTCGCCGTGGCGGAGCCGGGGGCGGCGCTCGCGGCGCTGGCCCGCCCGCTCGCCGCCTCCGTGCAGGAGCTGGCCCCGCGCGAGGAGGCCGTGGAACGCTTCGAGCGCGCGCGGGCGGCGGAGCTTCCGGTGCTGGACTTCGAGGGCCGCGCGGTGGGCGTGATCCGCCAGTCCGCGCTCGTCGCGGCCCTGCAGGCGGAGGCGACCGTGGACATCCAGACCATGGTCGGCGCGAGCCGCGACGAGCGCGCCCTCTCGCCCGCGGGGTTCGCGGTGCGCATGCGCCTGCCGTGGCTCGAGATCAACCTGCTGACGGCGTTTCTCGCCGCCTCGGTGGTGGGCCTGTTCGAGGGCACCATCGCGAAGTTCACCGCCCTCGCCGTGCTCCTGCCGGTGGTCGCCGGCCAGTCCGGCAACGCCGGCGCCCAGGCGCTCGCCGTCACCATGCGCGGGCTCGCGCTGCGCGAGATCGGAGTGCGCCACTGGCCGCGGGTGGTCGGCAAGGAGGTCACGGCCGGCGCGCTCAACGGCATCGCCATCGCGCTGACCACCGCCGCCGGGGTGTACGTGTGGAGCCGCTCGCCCGGCCTAGCCGGCGTGATCGCCATCGCCATGGTCGTCTCCATGGTGGCCGCGGGTTTCGCCGGCGCGGTGATCCCGATCCTGCTGACCCGCGCGGGTCAGGACCCCGCGCAGTCCTCGTCGATCGTGCTGACGACGATCACCGACATCACCGGCTTCTTCTCGTTCCTGGGGACGGCAACCCTGCTTCAGAGGTTCCTGTAGGGCCGGGCGCCGCTACCGCCGGCCCGTGCAGCGTGCCATAATACCCGACTATTGCACTCGGTTATGACCGGGTGCCCGAGGTTCTTCCTGCATACGCGGAGGCTGTCGATGGCCGGTAACGTGATCCCGCTCCACGAGGCGTCGCCCGGCGGCGCCGCCACCGTCCGCCTGCCCGGCCCGTTCCGCATGTGGCGCGGCGCGACCCTGCCCGAAGTGCAGCTCGCCTGCGAGACCTGGGGTACGCTCAACGCCGCCCGCGACAACGCCGTGCTGCTGTTCACCGGCCTGTCCCCGGGGCCCCATGCGGCCTCCTCCAGCGAGAACCCGGCGCCGGGCTGGTGGGAATACATGATCGGGCCGGGCCGGCCGATCGACACGCGCCGCTGGTTCGTCGTGTGCGTCAACTCGCTGGGGAGTTGTTTCGGGACCACGGGTCCGGCGTCCATCGACCCGCGTACGCACGAGCCCTACCGGCTCGACTTCCCCGAGCTGGCGGTCGAGGACATCGCCGCGAGCGCCCATGCGGCGCTCGCGGCCTACGGCATCGGTCACCTGCGCGCGGCGGTCGGCGCCTCGCTCGGCGGCATGGCCGCGCTCGCCTACGCCATGCAGTTTCCGGACGCCCTCGACGACCTCGTGTGCATCTCCGCGGCCACCCGTGCGACGCCGTTCGCGATCGCCATGCGCTCGCTGCAGCGCGAGGTCATCCGCAGTGACCCGGCCTGGCAGGGCGGCTACTATCCCCCCGGCAAGGGCCCCCGCGAAGGGCTGCGCCTGGCGCGCAAGCTCGGGCTGATGTCCTACCGCTCGGCGGTCGAATGGCAGCAGCGCTTCGGCCGCGAGCGGGTCAAGACCCCGGTCGAGGCGGGCGCGCCGTTCGGGGTAGAATTCGAGATCGAGGCCTACCTGGAACACAACGCGCAGAAGTTCGCCGACTCCTTCGATGCCAACGCCTATCTCTACCTGTCGCGGGCGATGGACCGTTTCGACGCCGCCGAGCACGGCGGCACCGTGGAGGCGGGTCTGGCCCGCATCCGCGCCCGGCGCACGCTGGTGATCGGGGTGGAGACGGACTTCCTGTTCCCGATGCAGCAGCAGGAGGAGATCGCCGCGGGCCTCTACGCCGCGGGGCGCAGCGTGAGCTTCGTCCCCCTGGCATCGATTCACGGCCACGACGCGTTCCTGGTCGACCGCGAGCGCTTCGCCCCGGTGATCGAACGCTTCTTCGACGCGGACTGAGACACAACGGAGCGGAAAGCGGTGGCGCGCACTCGCAATCAAACCTACGTCGGGCTCTCGGCCGACGCCTACGGCGGCATGACCGCCACCGGGACGATCGTCCGCGACGCCTGGGTCTTCGAACTGCTGCCCGAAGGCGAGGAGTGCGCCGGATGGTCGTTCGAGCGCATCCAGGCCCTGTACGACCGGGTCAGCGCCGCGTGGGAGCCCTACGGTCATCTGGTCAGCCGCCTGCCGCCGGAGCTCGCCGAACGCCACCGGCGCATCTACGACGCCGCCACCGAACGGGCGCGCGCACTCGGTTGGCCGCCGCAGCTCGACGAGGACGACTGACCGGCGCGCGCACTCCCGCGGAACCCCGCCCGGCGCCGCCGCGGGCGCGCCGGCGTTCCGCTGTACGGAGCGCGGGCCGTGGCGCGGCTACGGCGCCGCGCCGCGCGCCCGATTTCGTCTGACGGCCCCGGCGTAGACCGCGACGTTGAAAGCGACGAGCAGTGCGCCGAGGACGTACTGCATCTCGTGCGTGAGCCCCGGCGGGTAGAGCAGTCGCCCGACGTAGTGTTCGATGAACCCGCCGCGATAGCCGGCCTCCCCGGCGAGCCGGCGCAGGCGCAGCTCGAGGACGGTGAGCGGGCAGACCGCCCCGCTGAATTCCACCCACGCCCCCCACAGCAGGGCCGGCAGGTGCAGCGCGGCCAGGCGCAGGCGGCGCCAGGCGAGCGCGCCGCCGAAGATCACGAACAGCACGAACGCGAGATGCGTGAGCAGTACGGCGTCGGCGAGCACGGCGGCGGCGGGCATGCCCCGATCCGGTGCCGTTCAGGCGCCGGCCCCCGCGGGCGCCGGCACCGCCTCCGCGCGCAGGTGCCGCTCGATCCAGCGCTCGACGTCGCCCAGCACGCGCTCGCGGATGAGGTCATTGAACAGTTCGTGATAGCCGCCCGGGTATTCGAGCAGGGTCTTGTCCGGGTGGCGCACGCGGGCGACGAACCGGCGGCCGCCCTCGGGCGCGACCAGGCGGTCGGCGCTGCCGTGCACGAGCAGCAGCGGCACGCGCAGCCGCGGCGCACCCGCCTCGACGCGGCGCGCGGCGCGCAGCAGCTCCACGCCGAGGCGGGCGCTGCCGCGATCGTGGATCAGCGGATCGGCGTCGATCGAGCGCATCATCTCCGGGTCGCGGGTGACGGCATCGGGCGAGAGCGGCAGGCGCACGGAGAAACGCGGGCGCAGGCGGTTGAGCGCATAGGCGAGCCACCGCAGCGGGCGCGGGAGCGCGATGCGCCCGAGCGCCGGGGCCGAGGCGATGACGCCCCGCAGCCCTTCGGGGTGTTCGAGCGCATAGTCGAGGGCGATGACCCCGCCCATGCTGTGCCCGAGCAGAAAACGCGGCAGGCCGGGCTCGCGCCGTTCCACCCACGCGAGGAAGGCCCCGAGGTCGTCGCGGTAGTCGCGCCAGGAATCGACGTACCCCCGCTGCCCCGGGGAGAGCCCGTGACCGCGCAGGTCGAAGGCGTAGACGGCGAAGCCGCGCGGCGCGAAATGATCGACGACGTTGAAATAGCGCCCGGAGTGCTCCGCCATCCCGTGCACGATCACCAGCACGGCGCGCGGCCGCTCCGGCCGCCAGCTCCGGTAGTGCAGCCGCAGGCCGCCGCGCGCGGGAAAGGTCCCCTCCGCGGCGGTGACCGCTGCCGCGCTCATGGCGCCTCCGCGGCGGGTCGCGCGATCGCCGCCGCGAAGCGACGCACGATCGCCCCCGCCGGTTCGACGGCGTCGATACCGGCGACACTGCGCCCGGCCTGCCAGTAGTCGCGCGTCCCGCGCGCGTCGAGCGCGGCGCGTTTGAGCTGCCACAACGAGCGCAGCGCGTACACGGTGCGCATCAGGTGCTTGGTGCGTCGCCCGCGCAGCAGCCGTCGCGCCAGCGGGCCGGCCGTGAGTCCCATCCGCTCGATATAGGGCGTGCGGATCACCGCGACGGGGACCCCCGTGATGCGCTCGCTGAGCACGATGTCCTCGGCACGGGCGCGCACGATCGCCGCCTTGTAGGGCGGCGCCGCGCTGCACTCCTCGGTGGCGATGAATCGGGTGCCGAGCTGGGCGCCGGCGTAACCGGCGGCGAGCGCGGCGGCGAACTCCCGCGCCGTGCCGATCCCACCCGCGCAGATCAACGGCACGCCGAGATCGCCGAGTTCCTCCAGCAGCGCCGCGGCGCTGCGCGTCCCGGCGTGACCGCCGGCGTCGGCGTTCACCGCGATCAGGCCGTCCACGCCGGCCTCGAGGCCCTTGAGGGCCCAGCGCCGCTCGGTGACGTCGTGATAGACCACGCCGCCGGCGGCGTGCACGCGCTCGACCACCCAGTGCGGCTTGCCCAGCGAAGTCACGAAGAAGCGCACGCCTTCCTCCAGGGCGATATCCACCCAGCGCTCCATGCGCCGCCGATAGGACTTGGACGACTGTTCGATCAACGCGTTCATCCCGATCGGCCGGGTCGTGAGCTCCCGGATCCGGCGCAGCCCGGCGCGAAACTCGTAACCGTGGACATAGGTGAGGGAGATCGGCTGCACGACGCCGAGACCGCCCGCCGCGGAGACCGCGGCCACCAGTTCCGGGTTGCTGCACGGGTACATCGCCCCGCAGATCAGCGGGACCGTCACGCCCGCGTGGCGCGTGAAGGCGGTCGCCGGGGGCGGCGGGGCGGTGGCGCTCACGCGGGACTCAGGCGCCAGCGCGCCTCGACCCGCGCGACGACGTCGCCGGCCGCGTCGCGCACCTCGCTCACGACGCGGAAGTCGGTCGCGGCGTCGACGAGCGGCGGCTCGCAACGGCACTCCGCGGTCAGCGTGCCGCGCGCCTTCTTCGGGTATTCGATCGCCAGGGCGGTGACGATCCCGCGTACGCCGGGGGCCAGCGCGCCGAGCATCGCCAGCCCGCCCGCCATCTCCCCGAGATTGGCCAGGGCGAGGGCGTGGACCGAGGCGAGGTGATTGCGCACCCGGCGCCGGTCGCGCAGCCGGATGCGGGCATAGCCCGGCCGCAGTTCCATCACGCGGGCGCCGAGGGCCCCGGTGTAGGGATTGCGCAGCGCGAGGAGCCGCGCGAACAACCAGCGCCCGCCCGGCAGCCGGTGCAGCCGCCGCCACGCCCGCCCGAGGGCCGCACCCGGTGCCGCATTGACATACGCCATGATCGCCGGCCCTCGCCCCCGCCGCCGCTCACGGAGCCGCCGCGCACCGGGCGCCGCGCGGCCCCGCACCCGGACGCCGCGGACCGAACGCGGCCCACCCGCACGCCTTCGGCGACACTCAGGACCGCGACGCGGCCCGCCGCGCCGCGAGCCGCTCCACCGTGCGCGCCGCGTCGAGTTCGCGGTAGGGCTCCATCTCGTGCAGCGTCCGGTCGAGCAGCGGCCCGATCTGCTCGATGTGGCGCAGCACCGTGTCGGTCGCCTGCGCGTGGGCGTTTCCCGGCGCGGCGCGCTGCAGAGCCACGGCCGCGGCGGTCAGGCGGACCAGTTCCAGGCCCTCGCGCGCCAGGGCATAGGCGAAGAAGCCCGCGATCCCCACCCGCTTCGCATAACGGGTCAGGGCCGCGTCGGCGCCGTCCGCGCCGGCCGCGGCGAGTTCGCGGCCGCCGTCCTGAAACAGCGGCGCGAGTTCCGTGAGGGCGCGCTCGATCTCCACCAGGCGGCGGAAATGGCCGTCCACCGCGAAGCACCTCGGGGATCCGCCCTCCGGCGCCGCGCCGTCCCCACCCGACCGATCCGTTCCCATCGCCGCCCCTCCAGGCCGCCCGCCGGGACGACACCCCGGGCCCGGCACACCTGCGCCCAGTATAGCGGGCCCCGCCCGCGGGGAGGTGCGGATCCCGGTCGGTCCGGGAGCCCGGGGAGTGTGAACCCGGTCACAGAACTTGCGTTGTCGGCGCAGTTCTATATCGTGGCATCGTGCGTGGTGGCACTGGAGGGTTCGACCATGCGTTTTCTCAAGAAGGAGCTGACCAAGGCGTACACCCTGGTCAATGTCCGGAGGGAGTTCCGGGAACTGCAGAAGAACGCGACCCTCGACCGCAAGAAGCCCCGGGAAGCCCCGCGCCGGGTCGTATCCGGCTAGCCCCGGGAGCGCCGACGGCCCGCGGCCGCCCGGCGCGCAGGCGGCAGTCCGACCGGGGTCCCAACCCCCGGCGAGGCCTTTTTCCCCGCGGCCCGCTCGCTCCGGGGCTCGCGGCGTTCACACACCGGCGTGACGGCGCAGCTTGGACTCGAGCAGGCGCAGCGCGGCAAGCAGTTGTTTGTCCTTGGTCTTGCGGAACTCGGCCGCCGTCAGGCGCTTTTCCTCCTGCGGGCGCAAGGGCAGTACGTTCGGGGGCAGACTGACCACCTTCTGGGGCTCGATCCCCCGATGCCAGATGGTGTGTCCGTCCGGCGTGAGCCATTCCTCGACCGCCAGCATCAGCGCCGCACCGTTGGAGAGCGGGAACTCCTGGAGCACGGTGCCGGTGCCGAAGGTCTTCTCCCCGATCAGGGTCGCACGCCCGGCGTCTTTCAACGCACCCGAGACGATCTCCGCGGCGCTCGCGGTCCCGGAGTTGATCAGTACCACCATCGGCAGGCGCGTCTTGGGCACGTCGCGCAGCACCGGTACGCGCCGGATCTTGCCGCGCACGTTCTTCTCCAGCAACACGTCGCCGCCCGACAGGAACTGGCTCGCCACGCCGATGGCCTGCGACAACAGCCCGCCCGGGTTGTTGCGCAGGTCGAGGATCAGACCCTCGGCGCCGCTCGCGCGCACCTGCGCGAGGGCCTTCATCAGCGCCTGCGCGGTCCCTTCGCTGAACGAGGCGATGCGTAGGTCGGCAATGCGTGTCCCCGGCAGCATGTGCCAGGTGACGCTGCGCAGCTTGATGACCGCGCGCACGATGGCGACGTCGCGTGTCTTGCCGGTCTTCGGATCGCGCAGCGACAGCACCACGGTGGTCCCCGCGGGTCCGCGGATCTTGCGCACGACCTGTTCCAGCGACTCGCCGGCGACGTCCTTGCCGTCGACCTTGTAGATGATGTCGCCCGGGTGCAGTCCGTCGCGCTGCGCCGGCGAGCCGTCGAGCGGCGCCACCACGACGACGTGACGGTCGCGCATCCGCACCTCCGCCCCGATGCCGGCGAAGTGCCCCTGAACGGCGTCGCGCGCCTCCTTGACCATCTCGGGGCTCAGGAACGTGCTGTGACCCGTGTCCCCCAGCGAGTCGACCATGCCGCTGATGGCCGCGTAGGTCATCCGCTTGGGCTTGATCGCCTTGCGGTCGACGTAGTGCTCGTCGATCAGATTCCAGGCCTCGGCCATGAGGCGGAAATCCGGCACTGCGGCGGCCGGGATGCGGTCCGACGGCGCGCCGTCGGCGAGGATCTGGCGGTCGACGATCACGCCGGCGACGACGCCGCTGAGCAGCCACAGGGCGCCGAGCGCGACGGCCCGCAGGCGGCGGGAACCCTTGCCCATGGTCACGGATGCTGGCCCTCCGGCCGCGATGAGAACGGAGCGCCACTATACCATCCCCGCGGGCCGCGATTCCCGCACCGGCGCCGGGCTCAAGCCCCCCGCCCCGGCGGCCGTTATCCGGCGGTAATGGGGGGGCCCGGGGGCCGGAGCGACGGGAGGAGCGGTGGACACTTCGAGCGCGATCATGATCGCCCTGGGGCTGGCGCTGGTGACGGGGCTGCTCTACGCCGTCGTCCTCTACAACCGCCTGGTGTCGCTCAAGCACAACGTCTCCAAGGCCTGGGCCAATATCGACGTCCTGCTGGTGCAGCGCCACGACGAGCTGCCCAAACTCGTCGACGTCTGCCGGGAATACATGGGCTACGAGCAGAAGACCCTGGAAAAGGTCATGCAGGCGCGCGCCGCGGTGGCGGACGCGCGCGAGCGGCGTGACCTCCCGGCCCTCGGCCGCGCCGAAGGCGCCCTGCGTCTCGGTCTGGGCGGGGTGTATGCGGTCGCCGAAAACTATCCCGACCTGAAGGCGGACGCCAGCTTCGCGCACCTCCAGGACCGGATCACGGCGCTGGAGAATGCCATCGCCGACCGGCGCGAGTATTACAACGAGAGCGTGAACCTCAACAACGTCCGCATCGAGCAGTTTCCCGACGTGCTGATCGCGCGCCGCTTCGGATTCGGCCCCTTCCAACTGCTCGAGTTCGACGAACGCCGGAAGGCGGACGTCCGCGTCCGCGCCCTGTTCGCCACCTGACCGCGACGGCCCGCCCCGGCCATGGCCGAGTTCGCCGCCGCGTGGCTCCGCAACCTCGCCCCGGGCGAGTTCGGTGTACTGGCGGCCGGGCTGGCGGTGGCGACGCTCGCCGCGTTCCGCTCCATCTGGCGCGGACTGCGCCGCGCACGCATGATCGAGGACACCCCGACCTCGCGGCTGCGCTCCGCCGCCCAGGGCTACGTGGAACTGTGCGGGCGCGGCGCGCCCATGGCGGGACCTCCGGTCGTGGCGCCGCTCAGCGGCATCCCCTGCCTCTGGTACCGTTACCGCGTCGAGCGCCGCCGCGACCTGCTGCCCGCGCCCGGCCGCGTGCTGTGGCTGACGGTGCGCGAGGGCGTGAGCGACGAACTGTTCCGGATCGAGGACGACACCGGGGCGTGTATCGTCGATCCGGAGGGGGCCGAGGTGACCCCGACGTTGCGCCGCCGATGGTACGGCGGCGACGACTCCCCGGCGCTGGTGCTGGGGACGCGCCGCCACCGCACGCTCGGATCGTTCGCGAGGTTCCGCTACACCGAGGAGCGACTGCTGCCCGGTCCGCTCTACGCCCTCGGCTGGTTCCGCACTGCCGCCAACGCGCAGGGCGACACCGGAGAGGAGGTCGCCGCGCTGCTGCGCCGGTGGAAGGGCGACCGCGCCGCACTGCTGGAGCGTTTCGACCGCAACGGCGACGGCGAGATCGACCTCGAGGAGTGGTCCCGGGCCCGGGAGGCGGCGTTGCGCGAAGTCCTCGCGGCACGCACCGAACCCGCCGCCGAGGTCCATGTGCTCTCGCGCCCGGCCGATCCCCGCCTGCCCTTCCTCCTCGCCGCTGGGGACCGGCGCACCAACGCACGCCGCTACCGCGTGCGCGCCCGGGCCGCGTTCGCCGCTTTCGCCGCCGGGACCGTGGCGCTCCTCTGGGCGCTGATCGCCCGCCTGGGCTGACGCGGCCGGCTACCGCCCGCGCCGATAGGTACCGATCAGTTCGGCCGCGCCGAGGACATGCCCGCGCATCGCCTGCTCCAGGGCCGCCCGGGTCGGGTGATGGAGGTCGGGCAGCACGGCGTCGAGGGCGTAGAGCTTGAAGAAGTAGCGGTGGCGACCGATCGGCGGGCACGGCCCGCCGTAGCCGGTGCGTCTCCAGTCGTTCAGGCCCTCCCGCGTCCCTGCAGGCAGCGCGTCGGGCGCGACCGCCTCCGGCAGCCCGCCGCTTTCCGGCGGCAGGTCGTAGAGGACCCAGTGGATCCAGGTCATGCGCGGCGCCTGCGGGTCGGGCGCGTCGGGATCGTAGACCACCAGCGCCAGACTGCGCGTCCCCGCCGGCACCCCCGACCACGACAGCGCCGGGGAGAGGTCGGCTCCGTCACAGGTGTAGCGCGCCGGGATCGGGCCGCCGGGCTCGAAGGCGGGGGACGAGATCGTGAAGCTCATCGCCGAACCTCCCGGGGAACCGTGGGGCGCCGCTGCGGCGGCGACACCGCGCCACGGCAGAAACGCCGCGGCGAGGAGGGCCGCGATCGCGATCCGCATGCCGGGCCCGCGCGCACCGGTCACCGACTCCCTACCCTCCCGCGCCGCGCCGCCAGCCATTCGGACATCGCCGTCGGATCCAGCGGGCGGCAGAAGTGGAACCCCTGCACGGCATCGCAATGCAGCGACGCCAGCAGCTCCAATGTCCGCGCATCCTCCACACCTTCCGCCACGACCGAACAACCGAGGTTGTGCGCAAGATCGATGGTGGAGCGCACGATCAGCGCGTCGGTCGGATCCGACGCCATTCCCATGATAAACGATTTGTCGATCTTGAGGACGTCGAGCGGGAGCTCCTTGAGGTGCGCGAGCGAGGTGTGGCCGGTGCCGTAGTCGTCCATCGCGATCACCACCCCCGCCTCCCGCAAGCGGCGGACCCCGCCGGCACCGAGCGCCACTTCACCGCGCAGCACGGTCTCGGCGATCTCGAGCTGCAGGCAGTCCGGCGCTGCTCCGGCGGCCTCGAGCAGCGCCTCGAGGTCGGCCGCGAACCCGGGCCGGCGCAGCGTGCGTCCGGCCAGGTTCACCGCCACCCGCACGTCGTGCCCCTCGTCGTGCCACGCGCGATGCTGCGCCAGCGCCGTCGACAGCACCCAGGCGGTGAGGGCGTTGATCACGCCGGTGCGCTCGGCCAGCGGCACGAAACGCTCCGGCGCCAGCAGGCCGAATTCGGGGTGATCCCAGCGCACCAGCGCCTCGACCGCGGTGGTGCGTCCGCCGTCCAGCGCCACGATCGGCTGGTAGTGGAGCAGCAGGCCGCCGCCGGCAAGCGCGCCGCGCAACTCGGTGCCGAGCTGCAGCCGCCGCCGGTCGCGGGGATCCTCCGCCGCATCGTAGAAAAGGAAATCGACGTCGCGGTGTTTCGCACCGTACAGGGCCACGTCGGCGTGCCGCATCAGGCTGTCGGCGTCGTCGCCGTGTTCCGGGTAGAGCGCGATGCCGCAGCTCGCGCCCAGATACAGCTCGTCGTCGCCGAACCGGAACGGCGGGCGCAACGCCGCGACCACCTTGCGCGCCGCCGCCGCGGCGGCGTCCCGCGCGTCGCGCACGTCGGTGAGCAGGATCGCGAATTCGTCGCCGCCCAGGCGCGCCACGGTGTCGCTCTCGCGCACCACCTCGCGCAGCCTCGCCGCCGCCATGCGCAGGATCTCATCCCCGGCGGGATGCCCGAGGGTGTCGTTGATCTCCTTGAAATGATCCAGATCGAGGCTCAACACCGCGAGCTGCGAGTCGGCGCGCCGGCGCGCGAGCGCCAGGGCCTGAACCAACCGGTCGTGGAACAAGGCGCGGTTGTGCAGTCCGGTCAGGCTGTCGGTGATCGCCAGCGTGCGCAACTGCTCGCGGACGCGCTTGGACTCGGTGGCGTCCTCGAGCAGCCCGTCGATACGCACGACGCGGCCCTCGTCGTCGCGAAACGGACGGAACACGCGCCGCAGCCAGCGCCGGCCGCCGCCCGGCGCCTGCACCCGGCTCTCGACCTCCACGGTCTGCCCGCGCAGGGCGCGCCGCCACGCCGCCTTCACCGCCGGGCGGTCCTCGGGGACCGTCCAGTTCAGGCAGGGGATCGGCATCTCCACCCCCAGCTCGCAGATCTCGCCGGCGTGGGGGCTTATATAGATCGGCGCGTTGTGCACGACGTCGACCGACCAGAGCACCTGCGGCAGATTGCGCAGCAGATCGTCGACGCGCTGCTGCAGCGCGGCGACCTCCTCCTGCTTGCGCCGCAGCGTCCCCATGGCCGCGTCCCAGTAGCCCTCGAGCATGATGCCCATGTCGCGGTAGAGCAGCTTGATGACGGCATCCTGCAGCGGCGCGCGCTCCGCGTCCGGGATCTCGCCGCTGGCGTGGATCAGGGCATGGAGGTGGCGCCAGTAGAGGAGGTAGGCGCCCATCACCCAGACCGGCTCGATGCCGGCGCGGTAGTGGATCTCCCCGATCCGCGCCAGGCGCTCGGCGCCGGCGGCATCGAAGGGCCGGCTCAGCAGCGCGCTCAGGTGTTCGTATTGCTTGGCCACCAGGTCACGGATGCGCCCGCCGCGCTCCTGGTAGCGCGCCAGGACCTCGCCGACCGCCGGATCGGCCAGCAGATATTCATAGAACGCCTGGGCGAAGCGCTCGCCGCCCGCCAGGAGCACCGGTGCATGGCGCAGCACCAGGCGCTCGTCCGGCGCCTGGATACCCAGGAACCGGCGGAAGGACTCGTGGATCGGGGGCCCGTCCGCGACGGGCGGATGCGATGACGGCGATTCGGTCATTTTCAGCGGCGCTTCGGGACCCGCGCGGCTTCCTGCCGTCGCGAACCCGGCACGCTCTCTCTCCAACGGCCCGGTCAAGAGGCCCTCGCACCCCCGGAGTTCGGGGCCGCGGGGTGGGCGTTTCTCCGCCCCCAGGCGCCCGGATCGGTCCTCGGGGCGCGGCGGGACCGTCCGCGCTACGGACGGCCGGCGGCGGGGGAAGCGGCGACGAGGCTCCGGGTACGAACGTCGTCCGTTCGCCACAGCCCCAGAGGGGGACGTTATGTCTGCTGTTTTTATTCCAATTTCAGGGGGACGTCCGGACGACCGGTGCGAGGGCGCCGGAGCCGACCGGGCGCGGGAATAAATCAAGCCCGTATTTGCACTACGGTATGCCGGGGGGGGGCGCCGCCACGCGGCGGGGTCGGCGGGCGGCCGACGAGAGCCGATGGCGGAAGGGGGAAAGGATCGCGGGTGCCGAGCGGGCCGCCGCGGGCCGGGTAGCACCGCGCCCGGCGCCGATGCACTGGTATCATGGGTCCGCTACCGTGCAGCCGCGAGCGATCCAATTCGGGAACCGGCCCGCCGCCCGCCGGCGGGCGCGGCGGGGCGCCGCGGGCGGCGGTCCGAGGATGCGGCGGCGCGCCCGCGGACTCGTCGTGCTCGCGCTGGCGCTGGCGGGCCCGGCCGGCTGCGGGGCGCCGGCGTCCCCGCATTCGCCCGCCGCGATCCGCGCCCGCGGCGAGCTCGTTGTGCTCACCCGCAACGCCCCGACGACCTACTACGAGGTGCACGACGAACCGGCCGGGCCCGAGTACGACATGGCCCGGGCGTTCGCGCGCTCCCTCGGGGTGAAGGCGCGCTTCATCGTCCTCGACAGCACCGCCGCGGTCCTGCGGGCGCTGCGCGCCGGGCGCGGCGACCTGGCCGCCGCGGGACTCACCCGCACGCGGGCGCGGCGCGCGGATTTCCTCTTCGGGCCCGCCTACGAGCGGGTGCGCCAGCAGGTCGTCTGCCGCCGCGGAGCCCGGCTGCCGCGCTCGGTGGCGGCGCTCTCCGGGGTTCGGCTCGTGGTCACCGCGCGGAGCAGCTACGTCGAACGACTCGAGGCGCTGCAACGATCGCACCCGGATCTGCACTGGCGCGTCGATCCCGACCGCAGCAGCGAGGAACTGCTGGAAGCGGTATCGCAGGGCCGCGTGCAGTGCACCGTGGCCGACTCCAACATCGTCGCCATCAACCGCCGCTACTACCCCGGTCTCGCGATCGCGTTCGACCTCACCCGCCCCCAGGAACTGGCTTGGGCCCTGCCCCGCGATGCGCGCAGCCTGCAACGCGCCCTCGACGCCTGGTTCGCCCGCTACCGGCGCAGCGGGGCCCTGACACGGACGATGAACAAGTACTACGGCTACATCCGCGTCTTCGACTACGTGGACACGCGTGCCTTCCTGCGCCGCATCCGTACCCGGCTGCCGAAGTACCGCGCGATGTTCCGGCGCGCGGCGCGCGCCACCGGCATCGGCTGGACGTGGCTCGCCGCCCAGTCCTACCAGGAGTCGTACTGGAATGCGCGCGCGGCGAGCCCCACGGGCGTACGCGGCCTCATGATGCTGACCCTGGACACCGCCCGCGCGCTGGGCGTCAGACGGCGACTCGACCCGTTGCAGAGCATCGAGGGCGGCGCGCGCTACCTGGCGCGGCTGCGCGCGGCGCTGCCGAAGTCGATCCCGGAACCGGACCGCACCTGGTTCGCGCTCGCCGCCTACAACATCGGCCTCGGGCACATCCGCGACGCACGCACCCTGGCGCGGCGCCTGGGCCGCGACCCCGACCGCTGGAGCGCGGTGGCAAAGGTCCTGCCCCTGCTCTCGCGCGAGCGCTACTATCGAACCCTGCCGCACGGTTACGCGCGCGGAAGCGAGCCGGTCGAGTACGTGGCCCGGATCCGCAACTACCGCAACATCCTGGAGCACCACCTCGCGGCAACCACGCCATCGCCGCGGACATCGGCCCCCTTGACAGCGCAGGCCGGCGGATCCTAGAAATTAGGCTGAGGATCTGCGGGCCGCGATCCGGCCCGCTGCGGGGTGGATGCAGATGACACGACCCGACTTCGCCGTAACCGATGTCCATGCGCTGCGCAACCGCGACCTGCGCTTTCTGATCGAGAACTTCCCCGAGCCGGGGCGCAGCTACACGGAGATCGCCGAGCTGTTCGACCGCATTCCGACGACGGTCGAATCGATGCTCGACAGCGAGTTCGTGCTGCGCTCGATCCTGGATTCGCGCGAGCTGCTGCTCGACGTCTCGCCGTTCCTGTTCTTCAACGTATTGCTTCGCCGTGTGCTGGGCTCCGGCCGTGCCCCGCTCGACCGGCGCGTCATCCACTACCTCGCCAATCTCCTGAGCCTGTTCGTGCGCGCCGACCGCCTCCACCGCATCGCCCCGCACGAGCGCGAGCATTACGTCTACCTCGTCGAGATGATCGCCGCGGCCGCGGACGCCGACGCACGTCGCCGCTTCCTGCTCTACAGCCACATCGGCAACTACTCGCTCTACCTGACGGGGCTGTTTCCGCAGTGGATCGAACACCGCCACCGGTACCGGCGCCGGCCGGTGGACATGGATTACTACGTCGAGTTCGGGCGCGCCTACTTCGAACGCGCATCCGGCCACCCGCTGGCCCGCGAATACCGCCTCGACGAGGTCTTCCTGCGCCTGGCGTTGCTGTTCGACCACTATCAGCGCGCCCTCAACGAACTCTCGCGCCGCTACCTGCAGGCCGCCGCCTGAAGCGGCGCCCTCAGCTCCCGCCGGGGGCCGTAAGCTCCACGCGCGCGCGCAGGCCGCCGAGGGCGGGCGAGCGGTCGAGCGACAGGCGCCCTCCGTACAGCTCGAGTATGTCGCGCACGATCGATAGTCCGAGGCCGTGCCCGGGGACCGTCTCATCCGCACGCACCCCACGGGCGATCAGGACCTCGCGCTCCCGCTCGCCGATCCCCGGGCCGTCGTCCTCCACGACCAGGACCAGCCCGTCGCCCCCCGCCGGGGCCGGAGCGGCTGTGACACGGACGCGCCCGCGGGCCCACTTGCAGGCGTTGTCCACCAAGTTGCCCGCCAGTTCCAGCAGGTCCTCGCGATCCGCCGGGAACACCGTCTCGGGCGCGATACGCGCCTCGATACGTACACCCTTGCTGCGATAGATCCCGCGTAGCACCTCCAGCAGCGCCGGGATCTCCACGGCGAGGTCCACCCACGCCGTAGCCGGCCCGGCCCCCGCCAGCCGCGCGCGCCGCAGCTCGCGCTCGATGATCCGGCGCAGATCGCCGATGCGCTCGCGCGCCTGTGCGCTGGCCTCGGAGCCGAGTTCCGAATCGAGGCGCTCGGTGATCTGCGCGAGATGCGTCAGCGGCGTCTTGAGACCATGCGCGAGATTCCCGAGCGCATTGCGCGAGCGCTCCAGACGCCGGCGCTGCACGTCGAGGAGCCGATTGATCTCCTCCACCAGCGGACGGATCTCGCGCGGGAGCGTCTCATCCAGGGTTGCGATCTCACCGCGGCCGAGGCGTACGAGCTGCTCCCGTGCGCGGCCGAGCGGGCGCAGGGCCCTGCGGACGATCCACAGTTGGAGCACGACGAGGACCAGGATCGCCGCTGCGGCCGCCGACGCATAGCGCAGGCCCAGTTTGCGCGCACCCGCATACACCGGTCCGAGATCCTCGGCGACGGCGATGCGCAACTCGCGCCCCTGCTTGGTAAACGCGCTCGTCAGCATCAGAAGCGGCCGGCCACTCGGGCCCGAAACGTAGCTGCGCCGGACGGCCCCGGGTCGGAGCGCGGGCACCGGCAGCGTGGAGTCCCACAGAGAGCGGGAGCGCAGTGGCGGTGCGGGATCGACGACGATCGTGAAGTAATGTCCGGAGAGCGGTCGCCGGAAGACCGGCGCCACATACCGGGCGTCGAGGTGCGGCCGCCCGCCGGCGCCGAAACGCAGCGCCGCCAGCAGGCCCTCGGTGTCATGCTGCAGGCGCGTCGCCGCGTATCCTTCGAGCAAGCCGCGAATCGACATCGCCGCCGCGACCCACTGCGCCGCCGACACGACCAAGAGGCTGAAGACGAGCCCCGCCGTCAGTTGTGCGCGCAGCGACGGCTTCATCCGCCGCCCACGAACACGTAGCCCTGCCCGCGGCGGGTCTCGATGCGATCGCGGCCGATCTTGCGACGCAGGTGGTTCACGTGCACCTCGATGACGTTGCTGTCGGGGTCCGCGTCATATTCGTAGATGTGTTCCGCCAGACGCGCCTTCGACAGCACCTTGCCGGGATTCAGCATGAAATAACGCAGCAGGCGAAACTCCGTCGCCGTCAGCTCGACCGGCTCGCCGCCGGCGACGCTCACCCGCTGGCGGTCTTCGTCGAGCGCAAGACCGCCGGCGGCGAGCGCAGCGGGCACGACGCCGCTCGCACGGCGTACCAGGGCCTGCACCCGCGCCAGCAGTTCCTCGATATGAAAAGGCTTGCCGAGATAGTCGTCAGCTCCCGCCTTGAACCCCTCTACCTTCTCGTGCCAGGCGTCGCGGGCGGTAAGGACGAGCACCGGCACCCGGTGCCCGGCGGCGCGCCACGCGCGCAGCACATCCAGCCCGGACCGGCGCGGCAGGCCCAGATCCAGAACCACCACGTCATAGGGTTCGACCTCTCCCCGGTATTGACCCTCGACCCCGTCGCCGGCGATATCCACCGCAAAGCCCGCCCGACTCAGGTCCTCACGCATACGCCGGGCCAGCACCGCGTCGTCCTCGACCACCAGCAGGCGCATGCTCACCGCTCCGGTTCGGCCGCCAGCAGCGTGGCGTCGCGCGCATCGTAATACAGCTCCCATACGATCCCGCCCGCGCCGACGACCTCCAGCTTGTACAGGTACCGCGTGCCGGAGCGCTCCAGTTCGACCTCCAGCAGGCGCCCCGGATAGGCCCTCTGCGCCTTGCTCACGACCGCGGCGAGCGGCACGATCACGCCCGCGGCGCGCAGCCGGCGTGCCGCCTCCGAACCGAGGTCGGCCGCCTGGGTCGCCGCGACCCAGGCGGCCGCCGCCGCGGCCGCAAGGAGGTCCCGGCGCATCATCCGCCCTCGACCGGATCCCCGGCGCGACGCTCCTTGCGCCCCGTGATCATGCTGCGCACCAGATTCTCCCGGTGCACGAGGCTCTCCACCACCACGCCCGCCACGTGCAGCAGGACCAGGAGCAGGGTGAAGTCGGCGAAAAACTCATGCACCTCCTCCAGCGGCTCATGCCACCCGGTTCCCGCACCGGCCAGCGCCCCGGCCAGTGGACCCGCGGCGTGTTCCCCGACGCCCAGCAGCACCAGGCCCGTGAGCGTGGTCGCCGCCAGCGCCGCCAGCATCAGCACGATCATGGCACCACCGGCGGGATTGTGCCCGAGATAGCGCCGCGGGCGCTGGCGCACCAGATCCCCGAGGTAGGCCGTCACCACCGCCGGGCGGCGGACGAAGTCGCTGAAGCGCGCGTGGCGGGTGCCGACCGCTCCCCACACGAGGCGTACCGCCACCAGCACGCCCAGGACGTAGCCGGCCGCTACGTGCACGTCGATCCAGTCTTCTCCGCTCGCGTAGGCGACCGTGAACGCCCCTACCACGCCCCAGTGGAAGATCCGGACCAACGGATCCCAGACCTTCACTTCCGACCTCGTCTCCATCGCGCCGCCCTCTGTACCGTTTCACCGGACTTCAGGCTAGCCGAACAAGCTGAAACGACGCTTAACAGGCAGCTCGAAACGGCCCGTCGGGGCGGGGCGGCAACGCCCCGCATACGGATCGAAATCGAACACGTAAGCGTTTGATTCGCGGAGGCTGCGTACGCACCAATGCCGCACGCGGCGAGCTAAAAAGTCTGCGAGGGACGTTGCAACGCGCCGTCGAGATCGCGCGTCGGCGGAAACTGCGCGCGCATCAGGGACGGGGCCGCCCCGCGAACAGGCCGGCGTAGCGCGCGGCGTTGCGCACCAGGCGCCTGCGGTCGTCCGCCCACGGGTCGGCCCACGGCAGCCCGCGGGCGGCGAGCGCACGGCAGAGGGCCAGCAGGCCGGCGATGTCGTCGCGGTGGACGAACTCCGGGGCCGGCCCCTCGCGGCCGCGGCAGTCGGGGCCGCCCTCGAAGCCCTGGTTGTGATAGTTGCCGAGCGGCACCGAGATCCCCACCGCGGGCAGCCCCCAGGCGGTCGCCGCGCTCGCCTCGCAGGCCCCGCCGTCCATGATGCGGCGTTGATGGCGGCCCGGCAGCCGGCGCGCGGCGATCCCGGTGAGCACCCGCAGCGCGCCGGGGTCGAAGACCGTGCGCCGGTCCCCGAGGCGCACCACGGGACCGGCGCCGATGCGCGCGCCGGGAAGGGTGCGCGAGGTCTCCAGGCTGACGCACAAGGGCGGGCGCGCCGCGCCCCGCAGCCAGCCGAGTTCGAAGTGGCGGACCGCGCCGACGAAGCCGACCTCCTCGGCACGCGTGAGCAGGCCGAGGACCGGCGCGGCGCCGACGCCGCGGCGCAGCGTGGCGAGGATCGCGTAGACGCCGACGAGGTCATCGGCCGCCTTGGTGTAGATCCGCCCGCCGGCGTGCCAGACCGGCGCCCGGAAGCTGAAGCCGCCGAACAACGAGCGCGCCGCGGGACGCGGCCGCCCCTCGATGCGCACCCGCACCCGTGCCGCGGCGAGGAAGCGGCCCGAACAGTGCAGCGTCGCCGCCGCCAGACGCCCGGATCCCGCGTAGCCGTCGGCGTCGGCGAGCCAGACCCGGGCGCCGCGCAGGTGCCGGACGGGAGATCCCCCGTGCCAGACGACCTCCAGGCTCCCGTCGGCGCGCCAGCGCCGCCCGTGGAATCCGGGATGGTCCATGTGGGCGACGAACAGGCGCACCGGCTCGGACCCGCGCGCGCGCACCAGCGCGCGGTAGGCGCGCGCCGACTCCGCCCCGACCACGAGGTTGCCGGCGGGGTCGGCGAAGTGCGGCACGCCGCTGCGCTCGAGCCAGCCGGCGGCGAGCGCCGCGACGAGGTCCTCGCGGAACGGCGCCGTGGGCGTCGCCAGGAGGTCCGTCAGCAGGCGTGCATGGGGCAGGGGCATCGACGGCTCCGTCCGCCGCGCCGAGCGCACGGCGGGCAGGCATGCGTGTGGGTCAATGGATGCGCTGCGCGTCCTGCTGGATGCGGATGAGGTCGCGGCGCACCTGGTCGGAATCGGGCGCGTCCGGTACCAGCTCGAGATAGCGCTGGTAGTCCTCGAGCGCCGGGCGCAGACATTCCAGACGCTCGAGCAGCCGCCCGCGGTCGCGGACCTCGGCGGCCAGTTCGGGCGCGATCGCCAGCACGCAGTTCATCACCTCGAGCACCTTCTCGAGCTGGTTGCGCCGCAGGTACACGCCCTTGAGATTGCGCAACAGGCGCACCAGGATCTCACGCGGCGAGGCGGCGCCGAGGAGTTGCGTCACGGACGGGGCCGGATCGTCGCCGTAGACCTGGGCGAGTTGCTCGCGCAGATCGTCCTCATCGAGCGAGCGCCCGGCGTCGAACGGATCGAGCACCAGGGCCCCGCCCTGCACCGGGACCTTGACCAGGAAGTGCCCCGGAAACGAGACGCCCTCCACCGCGAGCCCGGCCCGCCGCCCGACCTCCAGATACACGATCGACAGGGTGATCGGCAGGCCCAGGCGCCGGTCCATCACGTCGTTCAGGAAACTGTTGCGGGGATCGTAGTATTCCTCGAGGTTGCCCGCGTAGCCCTCTTCCTCGAACAGGACCCGGTTGAGAGTGAGGACCCGGTCGGTGAGTCCTGCGCCCGGTGCCGTGCCCCCGCGCACGCGTTCGGCGTACTCGTCGAGGCGCCGCAGGTACTCCTCGGGATCGAGGTCCGGGTACTCGAGCCGCGCGATCTCCAGCGCCCCGCGCGCCAACAGCGAGTCCTCGGCGCGCCGGGCGACGAGCCGGCGCAGGTGACCGGTGACCTCCGATGCCATAGCGCACCTCCGTTGGTCAGTCCCGCAACGGCGTGACCCCGAGCCACGCACACCACTCGCCGAAGGCCCGCGGCGTGCCCGCCGCCACCACCGAGCGCGGCCCGAGCGCCGGCCGGAACACCGCCTCGCCCTCCAGCGTGCAGGCCCGGCCCCCGGCCTCCGCCAGGATGAGGCTGCCCGCGGCGTGGTCCCACAATTGCTGCCCGCCGTGCAGATACACCGCGTAGCGTCCGGCCGCCACCCAGCACCAGTCGAGCGCCGCGGCGCCGAAGTTGCGCTGCGAGCGGTACGGCGCCGCGCGCACCAGGCGCCCGGCGAGGTCCGCGGACAGGCGCTTGAAATCCACGCCCGCCACCGCCTCCGCCAGGGGCGGAGCGGGTCGCGCGGCGCAGTCCAGGGGCTGCCCCCCGCACCATGCCCCGCGGCCCTCCACGGCGGCGAAACCCTCGTCCCTCACCGGATCATACACCACCGCGGTGTGGACGCGCCCGCCGCGCACCAGCGCGAGCGAGACGCAGAAGAACGGGACGCCGGCGGCGAAGTTGCTGGTCCCGTCGAGGGGGTCGACGATCCACACCGCCCCGCCGGTGCCGAGGGCGGCGCGCTGCGCCGCGGGATCCATCTCCTCGGCGAGCACCGGGATCTGCGGCCAGTACCGCGTCAGCTCGGCGGCGAGGCGCCGCTCCATGGCGAGGTCGGCCGCAGTGACGACGCTGCCGTCGTCCTTGCGCACGCCCGCGGAACGCCCGAAACGCGGCAGCAGTTCCGCCCGCGCCGCCGTGCGCGCCAGGGCGCACACCGCCTCCGGATCCGGCGTCGCGGGATCGGGCGGGGACGGGGGGGAGGGCATGGGCGCGGGGCGGTCCGGATGGGCGATCGGATGCCCGGGGATTCTACGCAAAGCGCGCGCACGCCGCACCCCGCGCGGCGAGAGCGGCGGCCTGGGAGCCCGCCGGACCTAGGAGCCTGTCGGACTTAGGGATGTTCTACGCGGCGGCGGGAGATCGCACCCAAGTCCGAGAGACCCCTAGCCGCGTGCGGAGATCGCCCCGCGGTGCGCCGATCCGAGCAGGCCGACGAAGTGCTCCGTCGACAGGCGCACGAGTTCCTCGTGGTCGCCCGCCTCGAAGTACACCTCCGGCTCCTCGGTCAGGCTGTCGTCGATCACCGTTTCCAGCCCGTAGGCCGCGCCGACGGGCGGGACCGCCCCGCGGTCACAGTCCCCGAACAGGGCCTCCAGCTCGGACTCGGTCGCGAGCCCGACGTTGCGGTGCAGGAGTGCACGCACGGCCCCCAGGCGCAGGTGCCGGCTCGCCGGCACGACCGCCATCAGGTAGCCGGTGTCGTCCTCGAGGATCACCCCTTTCGCCAGGCGCGCGCCGGGAATATGCGCCGCCTGTGCGGTCTGCGCACTGCAAGCGGTGTGCGGATGGGAGATCAGCTCGTAGTCGACGCCCCGGCGGATCAGATAGCGCTGCAGTGTCGCCGCCATGGTCATGACCAACCCTCCGACCGGACCCTCCCCGCGGGATCGCGCGGCCGCGCCCGCCGCCGGGCGGTGCCTGCGAGGCGTGTTTCGCCCCGCGGGCGGGCCGTGCGCACGGCCCGCCCGCGGTCCCCACCCGGGCCGCACCGGGATGTGCGCCCGGCGCGACCCCGTTTAGAGTATAGTCGGCGCAGGGGCGGCGCGCGCCGGCGGCGGGGCGTCGCCGTCGCCCCCCGCGAAGGGCGGATCGGACGCGGTGCACTGCCTGGCCGAGATCGACGTGGGATGGCTGGATGACCCCGGGGCGGCCCCGGCGCGCCTCGCGCAGGCGCTCCTGAGCCTGCTCGACCGCGAACCGGGCCGGGCCCTGTACGCGGCCGCGGCCCGCAGCCCCGCCGGACCCTGCGGCCTGACCCTGGATCTCGGCGCCGGACGCCTTAGCTGGTCGGACGGCGACGGCAGCGAGCGCTGGTGGCAGGGCGCGACACTCGCGCGCCTGGAGCGTGCCGCGCGCGGCGCGGGGTTCGGGCCGTGATCCGCGTCAAGCGCGTCTACGAGAAACCCGCCGCCGCCGACGGCGTGCGCGTCCTGGTGGAGCGGCTGTGGCCGCGCGGCGTGCGCAAGGCCGATGCGCGCGTCGACCGCTGGATGAAGGAGGTCGCCCCGAGCACCGAGCTGCGCAAGTGGTTCGGCCACGACCCGGCGCGCTGGGAGGAATTCGTGCGCCGCTACACCGCTGAGCTGCGCGAACGGCCCGACGAGCTGGCGGAACTGCGTCGGCTCGCGCGCGCGGGCACCCTCACGCTCGTCTACGCCGCGCGCGACGAGACCCACAACAGCGCCGTCGTCCTCGCACGGATCCTGCGCGCCCGCTGACGCGCGCCCGGCATGCGGCACACCGCGCCGGCATCGTAGGCATCGTAGCCCGGATAAAGGCCGCAGGCCGCAATCCGGGAACTCACGGTGCAGGAGGGAATTCCATCCCCGGATTCCGCTGCGCTCCATCCGGGCTACATCAATCGTCGCCGATCGTCGTCGCGAACCCGCCGCATCGTAGCCCGGATGAAGGCCGCAGGCCGCAATCCGGGGAATCACGGTGCCGGGGGAATTCCATTCCCGGATTGCGCTGCGCTCCATCCGGGCTACATCGATCGTCGCCGATCGTCGTCGCGAACCCGCCGCATCGTAGCCCGGATGAAGGCCGCAGGCCGCAATCCGGGGAATCACAGTGCAGGAAGGAATTCCATTCCCGGATTCCGCTGCGCTCCATCCGGGCTACATCGATCGTCGCCGATCGTCGTCGCGGACCCGCCGCATCGTGGCCCGGATGAAGGCCGCAGGCCGGAATCCGGGAATCACGGTGCTGGGGGAATTCCATTCCCGGATTGCGCTGCGCTCCATCCGGGCTACATCGACGGCGACGCACCGGGAACCGCGGCGCGCGCGCCGTCAACGGGCGGCGGTGGTCCCGGTGCCGAGGTGCGCCTTCTCGATGCGTTCGCGATAGCCCTGCAGGATGTTCTCCAACTGCACCCGGCCGATACCGGTGACCGGTTCGCGTTGCAGCAGGGCGTCCCATACCCCCTTGTCCCGGTAGCTGCGCAGCAGGTCGATCCCCGCCCGGTAGAGCTTGCGGTTGGCCCCTTCGCAGTACTCGATGCGCCGCACCTGGCGCGCGAGGATCGAGCGCAGGCCGTCGCGTTGGGTACGGGTCTCCTCGAGTTGCGCGAGCGTCTTGCGCTGCGCCTGCGCCAACTCCTCGAGGCGCTGCTGATACTGGCGCAGGCGCCCGGCGAGGCCGGAGTTGTAACGCTTGAGTTCCCGATTGCGCTTGGCGCTTCGGGTCCCGGCCCGTTCAAGGGCGGCGACCTTCTTTTCGGCGGCCGCGAGCCGCTCCTGCAGCTTGCCGTTCTCGGCCTGGGCCGCCTCCAGCTTCGCGTTCAGGTCGCGTAACAGGTACTGTGCGCGGCGCAGCGCCTCCTGCCCGGGGTCGGTGCGCCGCTGGTCCGCGGCCGCGACGTGCACCGAGAGCATCCCGATCGCGAACGCAGCGAGGGCGTCGCGCATGAATCGGCGGGTATCCATTGCCTGTCCTCCCGTGTCGGATGAACCGGTCCCGACCGCCGTCAGAACCGGGCGTTGAGGTCGACCTGCAGCACGTCCACCCCGTAGGGCGGGCCGTCGATCTGCCGCGAACTCAGCCAACTGACGGCCAGCCAGGTGTTCGTCGCCAGTCCGTAGCTGCCGCGCAGGATCCAGCCCACGGCATTGGTGCCGCCGAGGTGGAAATCGGAGTCGGTGAAGGAACTGAGGACCGCGTTCGCCTCCAGGCGCTTGTAGGCCGCCGACAGGCGCCAGTCATGGCGGCGGTGTATCCGCGGACGCCCGACCGCGACGATGAGCTGATAGCCCTCGTCGCTCTTGGGCACGAGCTGCCCGAATTCGCGCTGGATCGCATCCCGGTTGAGCCCGAGGTTGCGCACGTAGTCGGCGGTGACGGTCACGTGGTTGGGACCGAAGCCGGCATAGTCGATCGACGCGGTCGCGTTGGCCTCCTTGAAATCGGCGCACAGGCCGAACAGGCGGAACGACTGCGTCGAGTCGTTGCTGATCTCGCACATGCTGTTTCCGTTCTGGATGAACGCCGGCGCGGTGAAGTCCGTCAGGCGGCTGTCGAGCGTGTTGCGCACCCCCTGGACGTTTTCGTAGTCGTAGTACGCCGCGCCGAAGCGCAGCCGGAGCCTGTCGCTCAGCGCCCAGTCGAAGCCGCCCTGCGCGGCCAGCAACCACTTGTCGTGGGCGCTCAGTTCGACCTCCTGTATGGAGAACCCCCCGAGCGTCAGGAACGGAGAGAAGGCCACGCCGGTGCCGGCGCGGCCCGGCGGGCCGAGCGGACGCACGGTCGCGGCGACGCCGTCGAAGTTCAGGTCCGGATCCCAGACCAGGTCGGTGTGGAACCAGGGGTCGGGGAGGCGCCCGCCCCAGGCCTGGACGCGGCCGCCCCAGCCGCGGTAGTGCAGGTAGGCGCGGTCGAGCACCAGCCGGAATGGCTGATTGAAATTCCCCAGTGTCTGGTTGGTGGAGACCGGGTTGTTGAAGCTGCCGGTGGCGATGCGCACGCCGGCCTCCAGGCCATCGGTGATCAGGGCGTTGAGCCCCAGTCGCAGACGCAGTCGCAGGCGTTGCCGGTCCTCGGTGGTGTTGAGGAACGGCTGGTTGGTCCGGCTCAGCCCGCCCGACTGATTGACCTTCTGAAAATCGAGGATCGCGTTGGGCGCGTTGTCGGCGGCGAAGAAGTCCGATTCCTCGCGCAGGCGGATGTCACCGTAGAGGCGGATACGCCGGATCCAGTCGGGCAGCGCGCCGGGAACGCCCCAGCGTTCGCTGCGCGCCTTCACGAGGACGTCGTGGACCACCTCCTTGCGCAGTCCGGAGCGAACCTCCTTGCGGATCTGGTCCTTGACGATCTCGGGCACATAGGGCACGCGCACGACCGGCGCCGGGCCGGGCCCTCCCCCGCCGGCGGGGGTTCCGCCGCCGGCCGCCGCCGCGCGGCGCTGCGCCCGGCGGATGAGCGCGTCGGCGCGCGCCCGCGTGAGCACCCCCTCCTGCACCAGCAGCTCGATCAGATTGTGCATGGTGTCGCGCAGCTCGGTGACTTCGGCGTCGCCGGCGGCGTGGGCGACGGGCGCCGCGATCAGCAGGATCAGGGCCAGGGGCAGGGTCTTGAACATTCGCATGACAGTGGGCTTCCGTCGGTCGCGCGGCGCGGGACCGCTTCGTTCGGGTTTGTCGTCGGGTTCACATCCGCGAGGAGATGCGCAGGCGCAGCGGCTGGGGCATGTCGGGCGGCGGCGCCGCGGCGAGGGCGCCCAGCGCCGAGAGCCGACGCACGATCATGCGGTCGAGGGCGGGCCTGCCGGTGGAGCCGCTGAGTTCCACGCGCCGCACCCCGCCGTCGGGACGGAGCCAGATGCGCACGACGACCGAATAGTCGCGGGTGCGGAGCCGGCTCTCGGCATCGAGCGCCGCCTGCACGTCGCGCTGCAGGGCGCTGGCGTAGTGCCCGAAGCGGCTGCCGCCGGCCGCGCCGATGAGGTCGCGCCCGCCCTTGCGCGCGGCGAGCCCGAAGCCGTCCGAGCCGGCGCCGCCCTTGGCGTCGAGTCCGAGCTTGCCGGGCGGGGGGACGTCGGCGGGCTTCTCGGGCGGCGCCTCCTGCTTGGGCCGGGCGAGATCGACCTGCTTCTGCTGCGGCTCGGGCGGCGGCTCCTGCACCTTGGGCGGGGGCGGGGGCGGCGCGACGAGCGTGATCTGCTGCACCATGCGCCGCGGCGGCGCCGGCGTCTCCATCAGCCAGCCGCGCAGCAGCATCGCGCAGGCGGTGACCGCGCTCACCGCGAGCAGCGCACCGGCGCCCACGGAGGCGTAGCGTATGGCGATTCTGTGTGGGTCCATGACCTGTCCTCCAGGTTTTCCCGCTGGGGATTCCGGGTTCACTTCACCAGTCGCTGGGTCACGAGGCCGAGGCGGTGGATCTGGAGCTCGTTGAGCATCGCCAGCACCGCGATGACCTGTTTGTAGGCGACGTCGGCGTCGCCCTTCACGACCACCGGCAGATCCGGATTGGCGGCCTTGTACTGCCGCAGGCGGCTCTTGAGTTCCGCCATGCTCACCGGGTAGGTGTCCAGATAGATGGTCCCGTCGGCGGTGATCGTGATCGCCTTGGTCTGCGGTTTGGCCAGGCTCGGCGTGGCGCTGGCCTTGGGCAGGTTGACGCGGATGCCCTGCACCGTCGCGGTGGTCATGATGATGAAGATCACCAGCAGCACGTAGGCCAGATCCAGCATCGGCGTGATGTTGATGTCGTCGTAGAGTTCTTCGTCGCGCTGCGCGCTCATTGCGCACCTCCGGCTATTCCCCGTGGGCCTCGGCGATGCGGCCGAGGAAATCGTCGACGAACACGCGCATGTCCGCCGCGATCTCCTTGATCCGCGTCATCAGGTAGTTGTAGGCAAACAGCGCCGGGATCGCGACGGCGAGCCCGGCGACGGTCGCCACCAGCGCGGCGGCGATGCCGGGCGCGATCGCGTTGATATTGACGTCGCCGGTGGCGGCGATCGCGGCGAAGGTGATCATCACGCCCATCACCGTGCCGAGCAGGCCGAGGAAGGGGCCGCCGGAAATGGCGATGGTGAGCAGCACCATCTGGTTGTTCAGGCGCTGGATCTCACGCACCAGGGCGGCGTCGAGGCGTGCGCGGATCGCCTGCAGCGCCTGCGGCCGCAGCATCGCGCCGTGGGTGTCGGCGCCGAAGCGCAGGTCGAGTTCGTTGATGCCGGCCACGTAGATCCGGTAGAGCGAGGACCCGGCGAAGGTCGCGTCGCCCTTTGTCAGGCGCACGACCCCGGGCAGGGGGGCCGCGCGCGCGGCGGCGCCGGCGCTGCGCCCGGCGGCGGCGAACGCGGCCGCCTTGCTGCGCTCGAAGGCCTCGACGAAGCGGCGGTTGCCCGCCTTGGTGCGGCGGATGGTGCGCGCCTTGACGGCCATGACGGCGAAGCTGACCATGCCCATCAGCACCAGCAGGGTGATGATGACCCAGCCGTCGGTGGTGACCGAACGCAGGATGGTCCCGAAATACGAAGTGCCCCAGGAGCCGCCGCCGTTCTGTTCGTCGCCGCCGTAGCGCAGGAGGGTCGAGCCCGGCGCCTCGTCGGCGGCCGCGGCCGCGATCCACGCCGGGGGCCGCGCGCGGTTGGACAGGCGTACCTCGTCGATCTCGCCGCGCAGCGCGTGACTGCCGTCGGCGGCGGCGCCGAGCCCGATGGGACCCCCCATCTCCACGGCCGGCGCCGCCACGCTCGCCGCTTGCGCCCCGTCGAGATAGAGGATGAGGCGCCCGTCCCCAAGGGTCACCGCGACCTGGTGCCAGCTCCCGGGGGCGAAGGCCACGTGCGGGGTCGCGACCGAGGCGCCGGGGGCGGTGTCGATGCGGGCATAGAGGCCGTCGGCGTCGAGGCCGACGAACAGACCGCGCCCGTCGGTGTCGCTGCGCGCGAACAGATAGGCGTCCTCCTGCGCCTGCGCCACCCGCAGCCACGCGGTGAGGGTGAACCCGGCGGCCCCGAGGCGCAGGCTCGGCGAATCCGGGAGCACGATGCCGCCCTTCCCGCTGAGGCGCGCACCGGCACCGATGATCGACGCGGCGTCGGGCGCGGCCGCCGAGCGCACCGCATCGTTGCCGTAGGCGGTGGCGTCGCGCGGCGCGCCCGTCTTGTTGTCGAAGTGATAGACCGCGACCTGGTGCACGTCGTAGGTGGCCTGCGGGTCGGTCCCGGCCCCGGCGTCCTGGTTGCCGTAGTACATCCAGAACCGGTCGATCCCGCCGCCGGCCGGGGCGGGCGGCGCCTGCACCCAGATCAGGGCGATCCCGTTGAGGGGATCGAACTTCTCGACGCTGTATTTGAGCGGGGTCTTGTCGTCAGCGGCGAGGAAGCGCAGGTCGCCCGCATCGGACTTGAGATCGAGAAAGTACGAGAAGTTGCCCGAGTGCAGGCGCACCAGCAGCGGGAGCCCGGCCGGGACGCCCGCGGGCTTGGCGCGCGTCGCGCCGGGGGGCGTGCCGGGGGGCGTGCCGGTGGCCGCGGCGGCGGCCGCGCCGGGGGCGGGCGGCTGCGTCTGGATCGTGATCTGCTTGCGGTAGGACCAATGGTCGTTCCACCACGCCTGCGCGATGCCGGGCAGCAACAGGGCCGCGAGCAACAGCGGTCCCAGCACCCGGTGCGCGGACGGGGATCGTTGGGGGGCCTTCATTTCGGGTCGGTTCTCCTGCATGGCCGGGGCACTCCTGCGTAGGGGCTCATTCTCCGAAGCCGAGGAACTGCACGGTCAGGAACGACAACGCGCCGGGGCCACCCGCGGCGTTGGCGCGGTCGCTGCGGCCGAGCGTATCGAGCGACTGCTGGGCGATCTGGCTGACGCTGCCGGTGAGGTTGCTCACGCCGCTGAGGCTCGCGGCGAGGGCGCCGGTGTTCGCCACCGGCACCCCGGTGACGGTGCCCGAGACCTGGATGTTCTGCGCCCCGAGCACGCTCACCGCGGCGATGTTGAGATTGCCGGCCGAGCCGATCCCGGCGTCACCGGCGTTGACGACGCCGGCGGGCGCGACGAGGTCGACGCTGCCCGGCGTGACTCCCTCCCGGGTCACGATTGCGCGGATCCCGCTGCCGGCCACCGCGTTCGAGAAGTCCACGCGCACGTTGCCGCGGGCGTCGACGATGAGCTGCGGCGGCGGCGCGGAGATTGCGGTCTTGGCGCCGCGGCCGGCGTCGATGTTGCCGCGCGAGGACCAGATCAGGATGTCGCCGCCCTGGAGCGTGAACACGCGCGACTGGTTGACCAGGAAATCGTCGCGCGTGAAGGCGCGCACGCTCCCCGGCCCCTGGGCGACGATCCCGAGGTCCGAGGGGCTCTTGCTCTGGCCCAGGTTCGCCGGCGGGTTGGCGAGCCCCGCGTTGACCCGACCGCCCGGGACCAGCAGGTTGATGTCGCCGCCGGCGAGGGTGTAGATGCGGCTGAAGAACATGTTCAGATCGCCGCGGTAATCCGATCCCGGGAACAGTGTGCGGATGGCGTCGAAGCCGCGCTGGAAGCCGGCCCCGGCGCTCGCGGCGCGGCCGGCGTCGCGCAGCTCCGTGTAGAACGCCTGCAGGATCAGCGGGCGCCGCTCCAGCGGCGGCAGCGCGCGGAAGCGCGCCAGGGCGTCGGCCGGGCTGAGGGACGGATCACCGCTGCGGGCGCGCATCGCCGCGGTCAGCAGCGGCGAATAGCGCGCGCCGGGCGCGAAGTAGCGCGCGGCGAACGCGTCGTAGGCGGGCGCGCGCGCGAGCCCGGCGAGCACGGTGACATCCGCCCCGCGTACCGGCAGCGCGCCGTTT
This sequence comes from Gammaproteobacteria bacterium, assembly GCA_027013145.1. GTDB lineage: Bacteria > Pseudomonadota > Gammaproteobacteria > 21-64-14 > 21-64-14 > BMS3Abin12. The sequence goes on from JALUXX010000004.1 coordinate 42,957, forward strand.
ACGGCGTTGCCGATCGTGGTGATGCCGGCGGAGAAGCCGAGGTCGATGTCGCGGCCGGCGCTGACCGCCAGCCGCCCCGGTCCGCCGAGGCGGATCTCGGGTGAGATGGAGGTGCCGTCGTAGCGTAGGTCGCGGCCGGCCTGCACCACGGTCACGTCGCCGGCGTTGGCGTTCTGGCCCTGAAAATTGAAGTCGACGACGTCGCGCCCGGCGATCACGCGTGCCGCCTTGGGCAGGCGCCAGTTGCCGCCGCGCAGGTCGCCGCCGGCGGCGACCACGCGCACCGGTTCGGGGTCGCCGGCGTGCAGCGGGCGCGCGGCGTGGTTGAACGTGATCTCCAGGTTGGCGCGGGTGTAATTGGCGTCGGGTCCGACCGGGCCCGGCAGCAGCGCCGGATCGCCGTCCGAGACCCCGACGGTGGCACCCGTCGCCCGCACGTCGCCGCCGGCGAGCAGGTCCAGCCCGCCGCGTGCCGACGGATACAGCCACAGGGCCCCGTTGAGGTCGATGGTGCCCGCGGGCGCGGCCGCCCGCAGCGTCGGCGGATAGACGAACACCGCCGCGGTGGGATTGAACCTGACCGAGCGCGCGGACTGCTCCACGGCGGTGGAGTTGTTCACCAGCGCGAGGTCCCCGCTCAACGACAGCAACCGCACCGCGCTGTCGGGGGCGTAGGTGAAGAACACCGAGGTGTCGCCGATTCCGGTCCCGTTGGGCTGGCCGCTGACCGTCGGATTGAAGACGGTCTCGAGCTGCAGGTCGCGGCGGGCGGTGAGATCGATGGCGCCCGCGCCCAGTGCCAGGAAGGTGTGCACCGGGTTCCCGTTGGCGGTGCGGCCGCTGGTCACCGCGCCGCCGGCGTAGAGGTGTCCGTTTCCGCGGCCGACGAAGAACAGGCCGCTGCGGATGTCGCGCCCGGCGTCGACCGACAGGTCGCCGCCGCCCCAACTGCGGATCGCGCCGGCGGTGTCCTTCAGGCCGGTGGTGGGTACCGACGCGGCCAGGTTGTCGACGTCGCGCCCGGCGCGGATGCGAACGTCGCCGCCGCCGAGGGCGCCGACCCCCTGGCGGAACTCGGAGAACGCCAGCGCCCACTCGGTCGGCACCGTGCGGCCGAACCGGCTGCCCCCGCCGCGGCGCCGCAGCCACCCGGTGACGAGCTGATCGCCCGCGACCCCGCGCACGTCGCGCCCGGCGCGGATGGTCAGGTCGCCACCGCCGGTGGGCCAGTTGCGGGTCACGGGACGGGAAAAAAAGCCGCCGCTGCCGCGGACCGAGGGTACCGCCGGCACGCCGGCGGTGTAGATCACCGAACCGGCGTCACCGAGGGTGACGTCGCCGCCGGCGGCGACGTCGATCGCACCGCTGCCGGTGCGCACCAGGCGCCCGGCGGCCAGATGCACGCCGCCCCCGCCCGCGCTCAGCGCCTCCGCCGGGAGGACCGCGAGCGGATCGGCGGCGAGCGGGTCGGCGCCGGCCACCAGGCGGTAGCTCCACGAGTCCCCGCCGCCGAAGGTCGCGTCGGGGCGCGTGCCGGAAAAGCCGTCGCTCAGGCTCGCATCGAGCATCAGGTTGCCGCGGGCGCGCAGGGTGAGCACGCCCGGCACGCCGGCGAAACGCCACGCGGAGAGGTCCCAGTCGGAGGCGAGGGTGAGATCGCCCGCGCCGTCGACCTCGATGCCGGGGACGAGGGTGAACGCCGGGTCCGTACCGTGTCCGAGACGCGCCGCGACGGCGGGCGCGAAGCTGCTGAAGGACTGCGCGTCGGCACGCCACGCCGCCCGCTGCGTCGCATCCAGCGACGCGGCGTCGTAGCGGCGGAACGCCTCCACGCGCACGCTGTCGGCGCCGACCAGGGTGCCGGCGAGGGCGCGCACCGCGACCTCGTCCATCACGCCCCCCGGCGTGCGCGCGAGCTGCGGCGCGCGCAGCTCGATGCGCCCGCCCGCCCCGGGGCCCGAGACGTCGATGCGGGATCCGGCCTGCACGTCGAGCTGCCCGTGCGTGGTCGCCAGGGCCACCCGGCCGCCGCGGCCCCCGGTGGCGGTCGCGTGCGCGTCGATGCGCGCGCCCGCCGCCACGGTGACGTCGCCGCGGGCGTCGAGGCGGACGCGCCCGCCGTGGTCGCCGGAGGCGTCGAGCACGCCCTGCACCGCGATCGAGCCGCCGTCGGCGCTGAGGTGCAGCTCGCGTGCGCGCACGGTCTCGGCGGCGCCGACGACCAGGTCGCCGCGGGCGGTGCGGATCGAGCGCTCGCGGGTGAAGCCGCCGCGGTTGAGGGCGGCGTTGAGATCCGCGAAGGCGGTCAGGTCGCCCGCGTAGACGCTGAACGAGCCCTGCCGGTGACCGGCCGCGGCGGTCCCGCGCAGGGTCCCCTGCACGTCGGCGGTCCCGGCCGGTGCGCGCACCGCCACGCGCCCGGCATCGGCCCCGCCCGGTGCGCCGGAGACGTCGACGCGGGCGCCCGCGGCCACGCGCACCGAACCGGCGGCGGACTCGAGCTGCAGCCGCCCGCCGGGCGTGCTCACGGTGGCGCCGCCGAGCGTGCGGTCGACCCCACCGAGGCGCAGGTCGGCGCCCGCGGCGAGGGTGAGGTCGCCGTCCGCGGCCAGGCGCAGGAGCCCCGCGGGCAGGTCGATGCGCCCGGCGACGACGAGGTCCCGCGCGCGGACGGCGATGCGCGCGCCGAGTCCGGCGGGCGCGGCCGGCGCCCCCGCCCCCGCGGCCAGACGCACCGAATGGCCGCTCGCGTCCACGGTCAGATCGGCCCCGGCGGCGGCGTCGAACGAGGCCGCCGCGAGGTCGAGGTCGCCGCCGACGCCGAGGTGCGCGGTCCCGACGCCGGTCACGCTGCGCGCCTGCAGGCGCACCGTGCCGTAGCCCGCGATCGCGTAGTCGCCGGACTCGAGGCGGATGCGATCGGCCTGGAGCGAGAGGGTACCCGCCGCGGGCGCCGCGGCGGGGGCGGGAGCGACGCCGTCGGGATTGGTGAGGCGGATGGTCCCGGCACTGAGCCGCGCCGCGGCGCCCGGCGCCGGCGCCGCGCCGGCGCGCAGGCCGGCGCCCTCCAGCAGCAGGGTCCCGGGGCGCGACCCGCCCGGTGCCGCGTCCCCGAGGCGCACCGCCCCGTACAGGTCGATGCTGCCGCGGCTGCTGAGCGCAAGTTCGCCGAGGGCGCCGAGGCGGGCGAGATCGGCGTTCGACAGCGCCAGCCCGCCGCCGTCGACCCCGGCGACCGCGCCGAGGCGGATGGTCGAGGCACTCAGGCGCAGCGCACCGCCGGCGGGCAGCTCGATGCGCCCCGCGGAGCGAGTGTCGCGGGTGGCGTCGAGGATCATCGAGCCGTCCGCCGCCAGCACCGCCCCCGCCCCGACCTCGAGCGTGCCGCGCGCGCCGCTTCGGTTCTCGCGCACGAGGGTCGCCTGCGGCCCGGCCGCGAGGCGCAGCAGCGCCCCGTCGCCGTCGCCGCCGCGCCCGAGGATCAGCGGGCGCGGGCTGCCCGTGACCGGGCCGGCGGCCCGCAGGCTCGCACCGGCACCGACCGAGACGGTGTCGCGCGCGGCCAGCATCAGTTCGGGCACGTTCAGGTGTACGCCGGGGGCGATGCGCACCGTCCCGGCGCCGACGTCGAGGCGCACGCCGTCGGGCGCGGCGCTGCGGCTCGCCCCGATGAGCAGGCTCCCGGCGCCGAGCGCCGCCAGGCGCGTCGCCGCCACGCGCACCGTCCCGTCCGCCGCGACGGGGCCCGCCGCGGCGGCGGCGCCCGTGACCTCGATGCGCGGGGCGACGAGGTCGACCTGCGCGCCGCGACCGCCGGTGGCGGCGGCACTGCCGAGCGTCCCCTGCAGCGTCAGGCCGCGCCCGGCGACGATCGCCAGGGTGCCGGCATCGGCGGGAAGCCGCGGGGGCGGCGTCCCCGCCCGCTGCGCCGCCCCGGCGAAGAAGGTGGAGGCGAAGTGATCGGCGTACTCCGCGAGCCGGCGGGCGTAGCGGCCGGGGCGCACGGCGAAGCCGGACCAGCGCGCCGCGCGGATGTCGGTCCCGGCGACCACCCGGCGCCCGGCGACGACGGGCGAGCCGTCGGCGAGCACCGCCCGCTGGCCGGGCTGCAGGTCCCGGAAGCCGCCCACCGCGCGCACCAGGTAGGCCCCGGGCAGCAGCGCATAGCGCGCCGGCAGCAGGGCGTAGCGGCCGGCGGCGAGACCGGCGCCTCCCGCCAGTTCGACCCCGTCGCCGGGGCGCAGGCCGGAGCCGAGGTAGTACTGCGTGTCGAACGGCGCCCATGGGGAATCCAGGCCCGGGAGGATCGCGTAGGTGTCCGGGGCGTTGGCCGGTGCGAGCGCGTCCTTGGATCCGCCCGGGCCCGGAATGAACTCGTAGGCGAACAGATCGCCGCCGCCGCGCAGGTCGACGCGCGCCCCGCCCGCCACCGTGACGTCGGCCCCGGCGAGGCGCACGCGCGGGGCCGGCGGCGTGTCGATCGTCGGCGCCGACTCCAGGTCGCCGAAGCCGTCGTAGACCCAGCGCCGGCCGCTGTCGAGCGTCTGCCCGAAGGGCAGCACGCGGCCCTGCGCGGAGGTGGACGTGACGCTTCCCGGCGCCAGGGTCAAGGTGCCCGTGGCCTCCAGGTCGAGGGTCCCGAGGGGCGCCGCGAGCACCCCCGCCTGCTCGATGTTCGGGGCGCGCACGGTCACCGCGCCGGCGGCGGAGAGCGGCGCGGCCGGATCGCCGCCGCCGGTCAGGTGCAGCGTGCCGCCCGCAGCGCCCGCCGCCGGGGCGGCGAGCGTGAGGGTGAAACGGCTGAAGGTGGTCGGGTAGACCCGCGCCGCCTCCAGGGTGAGATCGCCCGCGGCGGCGAGGGCGCCGTCGAGGGGACTGCCGGCCGCGGGCGCCACGCCGCGCAGGCGCAGATCGCCGCGGCTCGCGAGTCGCGCCGTGCGCCAGCCCCGCAGGGCGGAGCGGCCGATGAGGTCGAGGAGTCCGGCGCGGACCTCGAGCGCCGCGCCCCCGCCGGCCGCGGTCGCGCCGCCCTGTGCGAACGGGTTGTCCGGACCGAGGGCGATGTAGGGGGCGGCCAGCGCCACGCGGGTGACGCCCGGGTCCGCCTGCAGGACCGGCGCCGCCAGCGCGAGGGCGGCGCGCAGGTGCAGGTCGAGGTCGCGCGCGAAGCGGATCGCATCGTCGGCGGTCAGCGTGAGGCGGTCGAAGCCGCCCGCGACCGCGCGCGCCGGATCGAAGGCCGCCGTCCCGGAGAACGCGTCCCCGCCGGGGGCGGCGCCGAGGACCAGGACCCGCGGCGCGCCCGGGAACGGACTGGGCGGGACCGCCGGCTGCTGGAAACCGGCCTTGCGCGTGACCGCCAGCGTCAGCGCCCCGCCGGCGGCGGTGCCGCCGGCGCCGGGGTGTCCGGCCAGCGCCCCGCCCAGGACCATGCCCTCGGGCGCCTGGAGCACCACGGCGCCGGCGTCGCCGGCGACGTGCATGCGCCCGGGGGCCCCGGCGGCGCGCGCCGCCGGCGCGGGATCGAGGGCGGCCGCGGTGCCGGAGACGTCGATGCGCGAACCCGGTGCGGTCACGATCGCGCCCCGGTCGGCGTGCAGTTCCACCGTCCCGCCGGCGAGGACGCGCCCGAGCCGCAGGCCGCGCGCATTGGGCGTGAGCACCACCGCCCCGCGGGCGTCGAGCCGCGCCTCCGGACCGAGGCGGATGGCCTGCCCGGGGACGAAACCGGGATCGGAGCCGGTGGGGTTGTCGATGCGCAGGCGGATGGCGCCCGCGGGCGCCGCGACGACACCGTCGACGACGATACCGCGCGGGGCGCCGGTGGACAGCGTCACCGCGCCGCCCGGGTCGACGGCGATGCGCGCGCCGGCGGCGACGACGAGATCCCCGAAATCGCGCGGCCCGACGTTCTGTGCCGCGCTCGGGGCGACCCGGAGCGTCAGGTCGGCGGGCGCGCGCAGCGCCTCGGGCGGCAGGTTCACGCGGCCGACGGCCGTCAGCGGGGTCCCGGTGGGCACGGTGTCGAGGCTCCCCGTGAGTTCGCGGCGGGCGGCGCGCACGCGCACGTCGCCGGCCACCACCAGCGGCGGCAGGCCGCCGCCGGCGGGGTGGAGCCGGCCGCCGGTGGCGCTCACCGCGTAGGCGCCGAAGCCGCCCGTGGCGAACAGCGCGTCGGCCAGGCGCAGCGGCGTGGTCCCGGCGCCGCTGCGCTGGGCCGGCAGCGCATCGGCCCCGGACGCCGCGATGCGCACCTGCGGGGCGCGCACCGTGAGTCGCCCGCCGGCGGCGGCATCGACGCCGTATCCCTGGAGGCGCACGCCGCGCCCGATCTCGAATCCCGCGCGCAGCGCATCCGCGTCCAGGCTCACGCTACCGCCGCGACCGGGGCGGACCGCCCCCGAGGCGTCGCGCCAGGCCCCGCCCGAGACGTCGATGACGACGCCGTCGCCGATGTGCAGCACGCCGTCGGCGGCACCGACCGACAGCGCCACCGCGCCGCCGTCGATGGGCGCGGGCGCCACCGGGTCGGGCCCCGCGATCAGCGGGTTGTCGTTGATCCACCGGCCCCCGGCGAAGAGCCGCGTGCCGGCGCCGAGGAACACCCCGGCCCCGCGCCCGTCGCCGGGCTCGAAGTTGTCCACGGCGGCCAGGCGCACCGTGCCCCCGGGCGCGCTCACCGCGACCGGGGCGGCCCCGGCGCCGGCGTCCCCGAGCGTGACCCGGCGCCCCGAGAGGGTCAGCGCCCCGCCCGCCGGGAGCGCCAGATCGGTCCCCGCGGGGACCGCGACGGCCCCGTTGCTGTAGACGGCGAGGCGGCCGATGCCGGCGCCGAGCAGCCGGTGCGCGTCGAGCGTCAGGGGCAATCCCGGCGGCAGCGCTTCGTGCACGCCGAAGGTCGCCGCACCCGCGGCGCCGAAGACCACCGCGGGGGCGCGATAGTCCGGCACCGGCAGTGCGCGCGCCGCCCCGCCGGTGGGGTCGCCGATCACCAGCGCGCCGCTGCGCGGCAGGGCCCCGGCGGCACGCTGGAACGGGCCCACGCGGCGCGTGCCGCGCACCGCGCCGGCGAGCTGCAGGCCGCGGCCGAGCACGGCGAGGGTGCCGGCGTCGGCGCCCTGCGTGTAGGCGGGGCTGAAGGTGCCGGCGACGCTGCGTCCGCTGAGGATGTCGAAGGTGCGCGTGATGCCCCAGCGGCGCAGGGTCTGGGTGTAGGTGCGCAGCACGCCGTCGTAGACGCGATTGGGGTCGGCGCTGCCGATATCGTAGACGCGCCCGCGCGAGAGCAGTTGGCTCGTCTGCAGGAAGCCGGCCTGATAGTGCACCGCCCCGCCGGAGACGTCGACGGCGGCGCCGGGCTGCACGACCACGTCGCCCTCGGAATCGAGGGTCACGGTACCGCCGCGGGTGCTGCGTTCGGCGACGGTGCGCCGGATGTTGGCCAGCGCACCGCGGATGTCGGCGAGCGGCGTGCCCTTGCGGATGTCCACCGTCACGGTCTTCCCGCGTAGCACCCCGTTGCGCTGCAACGGCGAGTCGCGCAGCTCGTTGCCGCGTAGCTCCACCTGCACGAGGTTGCGCGCGGCCGGCAGCGTCACGTCGAGCCCGGAGACGTCGACGCGCGCGCCGGCGTCGATCTGCACCCGGCTGTCGTTGCGGGCGATCGGCCGGTTTGTCGTCGCCGCCTGCTGCGGGTCCGCCAGCGCCTGCAGCGTCACGCGGCCGGAGCGCGCGCTCACGAGACTGCCGGACTCGAGATGGACGCGGTGACCGATCGCGGTCACGGTCGAGGGCTGCTGGACCTGGTCGTCGACCGCGGTCTTCGGGTCCGCGGCCAGCGGGTCGGCGCGCGTGACGCTGCCGGCGCCGAAGGTGACCGCGCCGGTGCGCGTGGGGTTGAAGGAGAAGGTCCCGCCGATGTTCTTTACCGCGACGCGGTCGCGGGCGAGCAGCTCGATCGAACCGTTCGCGTCGACCGCGGTGGTGGCGGAGACCTCGCCGGACTGGTTCACCGCCAGACCCATCAGCGTCACGTTGCCGCGGCCGGCGAGGATGCGCCCGAGGTTGGCGACCGCGCCCGCCGACAGCGTGGCGGTCTCGCCCTTGAGGAAGCGGCGCAGTTCCGGGTCGGTGACGGCATCGGCGTCGACCTCGACCAGCAGCCCGCGCAGCCTGGGATCGGTGGAGGCGCTCAGGTAGATCTTGTTGCCTGCGGCGAGCAGCGTTTGCCCGTCGGGGGTCTCGATCACGCCGCGGTTGACGATGTTCGGGGCGAGGATCATGACGCGTCCGCCGGAGGCCGCGCGCAGGCGCGCACCGCGCTCCACCGTGATCGCGCCGCCGGTACCGGAGAAGGCCGGCAGGCCCTGCTTGGCGGGCGTTAGGATGCCCTGCTGCACCGCGAGGTCGCTCATCTGCAGGCTCGAGGCGACCAGCGTGCCGACGTCGACGCGCGCGCCCGGGCCGAAGACGATGCCGTTCTGGTTGATGAGGTAGACCTGCCCGTTGGCACTCAAAGTGCCGAGGATGCGGCTCGGGTCGCTCTGGTAGATCCGGTTCAGGGCCAGTGCCGCGGCGTCCGGCTGGCGGAAGCGCACGGCGTTGTCGTGCCCGACGTCGAAGCGCGCCCAGTTGAGGATCACCGACTCGCTGGTCTGGTTCACTTCGAGCGTGTTGCCGGTCACCCGGCGCGTGGCCGCGCCGGCCCCGACCCACGCGGCCGGCCCGGAGGCACCGCAGGTGCCGGCGGCACAGGCGATTGGCAGTTGTGCGTGCGCCGCCGGGCCGGCGAGCGCCGCGCCGGAACCGATCAGCATCCGGATCGCGACGGCGAGCGCCCGGTGCGGAAACGGCACCGCCGTCCGCCGGCGCCGCGGTTGCGGCTGCCCGTCGCGACCGTCGCGTGGAATTCGCGTCTCGTGCCTCATCGCCGCTTCCTCAGAACTCGTAGCCCAACAGAAAGTCGATGCGCGTGTCGCCGGCGCGCACCGTGCCGGCGTCCTTGAACGGGTAGGCCCAGTCGAACGTGCCCTTGAGGCGCTTCCACGCCGCCAGCCGCAGTCCGACCCCGGCGCTGGAGAGCACATAGCCGCCCGGCTGGCCCGGAAGCGGGGCGCGCAACGTCACCTTGGCGCCGTCGCCGAAGGCGAACGCCCGCAGCTCGCCCACCCCGTGCCCCAGCCACTGCGCCAGCGACGGCCCCTGGACCTCGAGGCTGCCGACCACGCCGTTGTCCCCGAGCACCTCCGACTCGTGGTATCCGCGCACGCTCTGCATACCGCCGGCGCTGAACTGCTCGTTGCTGATCAGCGGCGAGTCCGAGACCTGTCCGGCCAGGCGCGTGACGAGGCGGAAGTCGCGCGGCAACAGCCGCGTGTCGTGGAGGTCGCCGCGCAGATAGAAGAAGTTCTGACGCGCGAAGGCGCGCTTGTCGGAGAACTCGGTGGGATCGCTGCCGAGCCCGCGCACGCCGAAGTGGGCGCCGATTCCGAAGCGCGTCAGCCCGGTGCCGGTGCGCAGGGTACCGTCGTAGCGCGCCGTGAGCGGGACGTAGCGGATCGGCGTGTCCAGGGCGTTCGCGCCCGGCAGGACGAGGCGGTCGCGGAAGTCCTTGTAGTCGGCGCCCACGCTGACGGTCTGGAAGTAGTTCCGGGTGCCGGGCAGCGGGAACATCGCGCGCAGCCCGACGATGTCGCCCTTGCCGATCACGGTGAGGCTGCCGACGGTGGCCACGTTGCTGTCGGAGTGCACCCCGTAGACCACCAGGCGGTCGCCGGCGGCCCCCAGCGGCAAGGCGTAGGTCGCGGCGAACACCTGCACCTGGTTCGGGTCCTGCGGCGCGACCTGGTACTGGAGCGCGAGGCTGTGACCGCGCTGCCACAGGTTGTCGTAGCGCAGCGAGGCGCCGAGGCGCAGCCGGCGGGTACTCGGGGTGTTGCGCCCGTCGAGCTGCACGCTGCCGTGCAGCGGGAGCCGGTCGCGGACCTTGAGCGTGACGTCCAGGGTGCCGGGCGTGTCGCCCGGTGTGAGCACGGGGGTCACGGTACGGTCGGGATTGGCGGCGTTGAGCGTGCGCAGTTCGCGCTGGACGTCCGCCGCCTGCGGCACGCGCCCGGCCGCCAGTGCCGGCAACGAGCGGCGGACGGCGCGCGGCGAGAAGTAGCGCGACCCGCGCACCTGCACCGTCCCCACGCGCCCCTCGATCACGCGCAGCGAGACCACACCGCCGACGACGCGCTGCTGCGGGATGTTGACGATCACCGTGGGATAGCCGGCCTTGCGGTAGGCGCGCTCGAGCGCCTTGCGCGCGGCCTCGACGGCGGCGATGGTCTTGCGGCGGCCGAGAAAGGGGTACACCGCCCGTTCCACCGTCCGCACCGGCAACAGGGTGTTGCCCTCGACGCGGTACTCCCACACGTCGAAGCGTGCGGCCGGCCGCGCCGCCGCGGCAGCGCCGGAGCCGGCGTATGCGACGCGTCCGGCCGCCGCCGCGATCGACGCCGCCAGCAACAGCCGTACCGCCGACCGGATGCAGCCTGTCCATGACCGACACCGCAATGTCCGCTCCCCTCGCCCCTGCCGCCCGGCATCGCCGGGCACCGTCGTTGTCCGTCCGCCCCGCGCGCGGCATGCACCGTGCCGCGCGCCATAAGGAAGGGACCGTCCCCCCACCCAGAAGGGGGGACGGTCCAAGTGCAGGCGGGATGGATGGGGAACCGACCACGATTTCCCGCCGCCTGCGAGGGGTCGAACGCTATGCCTGTATCGTTACGTCCCTTGGCCTGACCGGAGTCGCGCCGTCGTGATTGCCCGGCGTCAGAAGAACAGCCGCGGGGCCTGACAACTGTTGCTGAAGCGGCTGCCCTGCATCACCGGGTTGGTCGCGGTAAACGGAATCGTCGGGGCGAACCCGTTCGTCGGCAGCGCCGCCACGCCGTCGATACCGGCGGAGGTGATCACCGCGGGATCGCCCGAGGCCGACTTGATCAGGTTCAGGAGGTCGAGCTGCGCGCCGCTCGGGGCCGGGATGCCGCCGACCGTCGTGGAGCGCCACTGGATGGCCTGCTCGAACCAATAGTCGTACTTTCCGGTCGCCGCGTCCTGCACCGTCGGCGCGATGCCGTCGATGGACACGTACTTGTAGGCGTCGGTCGGACCCGGCTGCTTCTCGATGCCGGAGATGCCGATCGCCATCTTGCCCGCCGCCGCGGCGTTGTTGACGCAGGTCAGCAGGTCGCCGGTCGAGGGCAGCTCGCTGACCGTGTAGCCGCTCGCCGGATCGGTGTCGGCCGAGGAGACGAAACGCAGACTCCCAGTAGTCGAGCACGGGTTGTTCAGGAAGAACACCTGGGCGCCCGCCTGGGTCCCGGAGCCGGGGACGCGCCGGCAGACCTGGATCGGGGTGCCGGCGGCGATCGCCGGGTCGACCTGGTGCCAGTCCTTGTAGGTGCCGTTGAAGATGCTCGCGACCTGGCTGCGCGACAGGTTGCTGACCGGCGTATTGTTGGAGACGACGACGCCGAAGACCACCGCCAGCTCGCTGCCCACGGTCAGGTTCGCGAGGTCGGTGCCGGTGACGGGCGTTCCGCCGGGCGGGACGTTCGGGCCGACGAACATCGCCGGCTCGACGTCGGAGACGCCGCCGTCGGGCACGCGCGGGACGAGCTTGCCCGCGGAGATGTCGCAGCTCCAGGTGGCGGCACCGGTGCTGGTGCAGTTGGCGGCGCTCACCTGCATCGAGTCGATCGCCTGGGCGCGCGCCACCGGCAGCACGCCGAACGCGGAGCCGCCCTTGGCGCGGTTGTGGATGAGGACGTTCTTGCCGGCGAGCGAGGCCGGGACGCGCGGGTTGGCGCCGTCGAAGGTGCAGAAATAGGCGCGGAACTGCTTGCCGCCGCCGTTATCGAAGTAGGTGTCGAGGGTGCCGCTCTTGCAGAACGAGCCGAACAACGCGCCGAGGCTCTTCTGCTGCGCGGACGAGCCGGAGATGAACAACTGCACGTCCGGGGTCACGCCCGGGCCGAGGGCCAGGGCCTGGCCGGAGACACCCGCCAGCGCGAGCGCGCAGGCGGCGGTGAGGGTCTTGAGTTGCATCGCTTTCATCGTTTCCACTCCCGGTTTCGGTTGGATTGGGTTGCTTCGGTGTACGACGGTCGTCCGCCCCGACGGGGCCGCGCCGCCGGCGCGGCCCCCCACGGTTCGTCGACGGCCTACGCGCGGCCGCCGCGACGGCGGGCGACGCCCGCCAGCCCGACCAACCCGCTCGCCATCAGCCACGCGGCCGCCGGCAGCGGCACGGGGGCGGCCCCGGCGACGGAGTAGCTCAGGGTGCCGTTGGGGGCGAGATCCCAGGTCCCGAGCTTGGTCGAGAGGATTTTCCCGAACGGATTGGTCGACGACGTCGTTAACAAGTACATCGGCATGGGCGTGCCGACATCAGCGGCGTTGTTGAACACGGATTTTCCGCTCCAGGTCTCGATTGCCGGGATGAAGTAGCCAGGATCCGTGGAGGTGAATTTCTTTGAAACGTTCAAGGCGATGTCCCCATCGTTCGGAGCCATGCCATTCACATTGGTGAGGAAATCTTGAACGATACTCATGTCGAGAAGCGACTGGTTGAACTGGGTATCGATTGCGCTCTGATTCGCCGTCGTCGTGCTGAGATAACGATTTGTACCCAAGTCGTCACCGGCGAGGACGTCCCAGCGCAGCGAGCTGCCGAGCGTGGTGCCGAAGGTGCTGCTGAGCAGCGCGTCCGGGCTGAAGGTGCGGGCCGTGCCGGCGGTCGCAATGAAATCGTCCATGCGGATACCGAGGTCGCGCGTGTAGGAGACGCCGGCCGACCGATCGGCGATGTTGATGAACAGCTCGCCGTTCCCCGTCGGGAAGTTCGCGATCGCGGCGCCGGCGGGCGCGTTGACCGCCAGCGCCACCGCGCCGGCCAGCAATTGGGTTGCGAGTCCGAATTTGCGTTTCATGTGTGCCTTCCTCCTGCGTGTGAGTCGGGTCGACGCTGCGCGCCGACGTGATGGAACCCGGTCCCGCAGCGTGCGCGGCCGAGGCCGTGCGCGCGGCGTCGTACGCGTCGTGGATATCCGGAGGAAACGACGGACGGCCGGACCGCCTACCAAACCTCGGTGGGCGGCCCGGCCGTCTCGGTGACAAGACCCGTGGCTTTCCGGCCCCGCCTCACGACGGGTGTGGCCTTTTCCATTGTTCCGAGCGAACGGTTCGATGCGGCGGTGCGATCCCCCCTCGACCCCGAATGACTGCATTCCCCACGACGCGGGCGATGTCCTCATCCGTGACATCGCTCCTCGATCCGTCGATGGCGCAGTCTAGGGGCGGAACGTGACGCAGTGGTTAAGGGCGGATGAACCTTTGCGGGCCGACGCGCGATGCGGGCGGAGTCGGCTACGGAGCGCGCGGAACGACGAAACGAACCGCGCAAAACGGCAACGGGCAGTGCAGTCAATGCATTGAGAAGACTTCCGTGGCGTAACGTTCAATCGCCGCGCGCAAATGTATGGCGGAGGTCATTCGTTACGATTGCGTTGCACCTGCGTTGTTTAAAAAATCCGTAATGCGGATGCAGTAGGATTCGTGACGTCAACGGCGATGCGCGGGCGTGTGCGCAGTTCGGGGAAGGGAGTGTACGCCCGCCATCGGGGAGATGAGGGCGGGGACGTCGATCGCCCCGGCCCCGGAGGCGCGAGATCGGCCGGCTCGGGACGAAGACCGGCGCACGGGAGGATGACAATGACACGCGATCCGAAGAAGAGCATTTCACTGCGCCTGAGCGGCGCGGATCGGCGCAAGATACAGGGGGTGGCGGAGCGGTTGCATGTGCGTGAATCGGACGTGCTGCGCTTCTGCATACAGCACGTGCTCGCGAAGCTCGCGCCGCTGCACGACGCGCACGCGCACGGCGCGGCGTTGATGCCGGTGTTCATCGAGCTGGGTCCCGAGTTCGTGCGCTTCTTCGCGCTCGATCACGATCGTATCGAGGCGATCCTCAGCGCGGGTTCGGCCGAGGGCGACCGGCGCGTGGACCGTTTCGACATCGAACTGCTCGCGGGCGCCGGCGGCCCGGAGGCCTACAGCCGCGCGCGCCTGCGCGAGGTCGTCGACCTGGCCGACGCGGACGCCGACACCGGCAAGGCGCTGCGGCGTTACCTGTATCGCAAATACGTCGCCGACTTCGACGGCGCAGTGCACGTGCGCCGGGCGCCGCTGGGGGAGTGAGGACGCGCCCCCGGATTCCGCTGCGCTCCATCCGGGCTACATCGATCGTCGCCGATCGTCGTCGCGAACCCGCCGCATCGTAGCCCGGATGCAGGCCGCAGGCCGCAATCCGGGAATCACGGTGCAGAAAGGAATTCCATCCCCGGATTCCGCTGCGCTCCATCCGGGCTACATCGATCGTCGCCGACCGTCGTCGCGGACCCGCCGCATCGTAGCCCGGATGCAGGCCGCAGGCCGCAATCCGGGAATCACGGTGCAGGAAGGAATTCCATCCCCGGATTCCGCTGCGCTCCATCCGGGCTACATCGATCGTCGCCGATCGTCGTCGCGGACCCGCCGCATCGTAGCCCGGATAAAGGCCGCAGGCCGCAATCCGGGAATCACGGTGCAGGAAGGAATTCCATCCCCGGATTGCGCTGCGCTCCATCCGGGCTACATCGATCGTCGCCGATCGTCGTCGCGAACCAGCCGCATCGTAGCCCGGATGCAGGCCGCAGGCCGGAATCCGGGAATCACGGTGCAGGAAGGAATTCCATCCCCGGATTGCGCTGCGCTCCATCCGGGCTACATCGATCGTCGCCGATCATCGTCGCGAACCCGCCGCATCGTAGCCGGATGAAGGCCGCAGGCCGCAATCCGAGGAATCACGGTGCAGGAAGGAATTCCGTTCCCGGATTGCGCTGCGCTCCATCCGGGCTGCATTGTCGGGCTACGCCGGGATTGGGAGGGGCGGGAATACGCGACTCACGCCTGCGGGCCGTGGTTGAAATACTCGCGCGTGCCGCGCGCGGTGATGGCCCCGGAGATGCGCTCCATGGCGCGCAGGTAGGCGGCGGTGCGCGGGCTCACGGAGCGGGCCTCGGCGAGGTCGAAGCACGCGGCGGCCTCGCGGTCCATGATGGTCTTGAGGCGCGCGTTCACTTCCTCCTCCTCCCAGTAATAGCCGTTGCGGTTCTGCACCCACTCGAAGTAGCTGACGATGACGCCGCCGGCGTTGCACAGGACGTCGGGCAGGACCGGGATGCCGCGCTCGCGCAGGATGCGGTCGGCCTCGGAAGTCACCGGACCGTTGGCAACCTCGAGGATCTGGCGCGCGCGCACGCGCGCGGCGTTGCCGGCGTCGATCTGATTCTCCAGCGCCGCCGGCACGAGCACGTCGACGTCGAGTTCGAGCAGCTCCGCGTGCGTCAGGCGGTCGTAGGGGATCTCCTCGCACACCGAGGCGTCGCAGTAGAACGCGCGCAGCTCGCTGCGGTTGCGCTTGTGCTCCATGACCGAATCGGGGTTCAGGCCCTGTGCCGCATGGATCGCGCCCTGCGAGTCGCCGATGGCGACGATGCGGAATCCGGCGCGGTCGGCGAGGCGCGCGAAGTGGTAGCCGGCGTTGCCGAAGCCCTGCACCGCGACCGTCGTCTCGGAGGGGACGAGGCCGCGCCGGCGCGCCCACTCCTCGAGCGCGTAGACCGCGCCGCGTCCGGTCGCCGCCTCGCGCCCGAGCGAGCCGCACAGATGCACCGGCTTGCCGGTGATCACTGCGGGCTCCTGGCGACGCACGATCTGGGCGTACTCGTCGCACATCCAGCCCATGACCGTGGCGTTGGTATACATATCGGGCGCCGGGATATCGCGCTCGGGACCGAGGATGTCGGCGACCGCCCGTACGTAGCCGCGCGAGAGCCGTTCGAGCTCCATGCGCGAGAGTTCCTTGGCGTTGACCTCGACGCCGCCCTTGGCGCCGCCGTAGGGCAACCCCACGACCGCGCACTTGATCGTCATCCAGAAACTCAGCGAAGTCACTTCGTCGAGATCGACGTGCGGGTGGTAACGGATGCCGCCCTTGGTCGGGCCGCGGGTGTCGTCGTACTGGACGCGGTAGCCGGTGAACACGCGCAGCGAACCGTCGTCCATGCGCACCGGAATGCTCGCGGTGAGGGAGAGCTTCGGGTGGGAGAGGCGCTCGCGGACGTCGTCGACGAGCCGGATGTGCTGCAGGACGTCCTCGAGGCGGACCAGGGCGTCCTGGAAGGTCTTGTTGTTGTTCATGACCGGGCCCCGCTGGCCGGCGGCGGCGCCGGCACTCACCGGGTTGGCGGCCGGGGCCGTGCCGACTTGACGGACGCGCGGTTCAGCGCGCGCCGCGGCGCATCCGCAGGCGCGCCGCGCGCCCGATCTCGAGCGACAGGACCACCGGGACCACCCAGACGAAATCCGCGAACCACACCCGGCCCTCCACCAGGACCCGGGTCGGAAACAGGAGCATCGCCGCGGTCATCAGGGCCAACGCCACGCCGGCGCCGATCGCGCCGCTGGCCCGATACCACAGCCGCCGCAGGAAGCCCGGCGACCCTTCGGCGGAACGGTCGGGGGCCCCGGCGGGGACCGTCGGGATGAAGGACCGCGCAGCCGCCGCGGAAAGGGGCGCGCCGCGGGAGGCGGGCGTGAGCGCGGGCGAGGTGTGGGCGAGCAGGGCGAGCCAGCGTGCACGCGGGCCGACGAGGCGCAGGGCGGTACCGTCGCGCAGGCCGATGCGCCCGGGCAGTGCATCGCGCGCGGGGCCCGCGCGCTGCAGATCCACCTGCAGGCTGACCACCTCGCTCCACAGGCGCAACCGCCCGCGTACCCGCAGCCCGGTGGCGATGACCTGCCAGTCGGACTCCGGCGCCGCCTGCAGGCGGCCGGAGCGGGCAAGCGACCCCGCGGCGGAGGCGCGCACGGGACGCAGGACGGCCTCGGCGCGCGCCGCACCGCCCGTGGGACTCCGCCCGCCCGTCTTCCACCGTGCCATCATCTGCGTCAACGATGCTCCCTGCGGGGCCGGGGCCCGGCCCGGCACTCCCCCCCGGCCGCCCATGCGCACCGGGTTGGTCCGATGCCGGATTGGACCCGATCCAGGCGCGGAAGTGCCCACCGCCTCCACGGCGGACCGTCGCGCGGGCCACGCCCCGCCAAAAGGGGCGCGGCGGGGGGACCGCCGCGCCAGGACATGGCGGAACATCGGGCGGGCGGGACGGGCACGACCGCACTCCCTTCCCGGCGCCCGCGACGGGCGCTTTCCCCGCCGAGCACTGACGGAGGTTAAAGCAAGCAAGATCGGTACCAAATTTAAAAACCATAACTTTTTCAATATCGTGAAAAAACGGCAGTGCGCGCCTGCGGTCCCTGCTGTCGCCGTGGCGGGACAGGGTTGCGCCCCTGAAACCCGATCCCGCTGATCACACGGGTTTTTCGACCGTCTCCGGGCGGCGACGCGGGTGCGCCGCCGAACCGCTTATGGCACAATCGCCCGCGGTTCCGTCGCCGATGCGGCGCACGATGAATCCGGCATAGGCGCAATGGGCACATCCTTTCCCGTCTCCGTGATCGTCCGGGGCCCGCTCCTGCGAACCGCTCCGATCCGGCGCTGACCGGCCCTGCCGACATCCCCCATGCCCGATTCGAATGCGGACCTGTCCGTCACCCCGTCGCCGCCTTCGGGAGACGGTTTCTGGGACCGGTTGCGACGCCGGGCGTTCGGCCCGCCACGCGACCCCACCGCCCCCGAAACCCGGCACCACATCACCCTGATCGCCTTCCTCGCCTGGGTGGGTCTCGGCGCCGACGGGCTGTCCTCGGCCTGCTACGGCCCGGAGGAGGCCTTCAAGGCACTCGGGACCAACACCGCGCTCGGGCTCTATCTCGCGCTGGCCACGGCGGTCACCGTCTTCGTGATCGCCGTCGGCTACAACCAGGTGATCGAGCTGTTCCCCAGCGGCGGCGGCGGCTACAAGGTCGCCACCAAGCTGCTCGGGCGCCATGCCGGCCTGGTCTCCGGGGCGGCGCTGGTCGTCGACTACGTGCTCACCGTCGCGATCTCCATTTCCGCCGCGGTCGACGCGGTGTTCAGCTTCCTGCCCGTCGACACCACGGGGCTGCGCGTGGGCGCCATCCTGCTGGTACTCGCCGTGCTCACGCTGCTCAATCTGCGCGGCATGAAGGAGTCGATCAAGGTCCTGATGCCGATCTTTCTGGGTTTCGTGCTCACGCACGCGTTCCTGATCCTCTACGGCATCGGCCTGCACTGGCGCCACCTCGGCGACCTGTACCCGGCCACGACCGCAGACGTCTCGCGCCTGTCCGACTCCATCGGCCTGTTCGGAGTGATCGCGCTGTTCCTGCGCGCCTACGCCCTGGGCGGCGGGACCTACACCGGGATCGAGGCGGTATCGAACAGCGTCCACCTGCTGAAGGAGCCGCGCGTCACCACCGGCAAATGGACCATGTTCTACATGGCGCTGTCGCTGTCGTTCATCGCCGGCGGCATCATCCTCCTCTACCTGCTGTGGAACGCCCACCCGGTCCACGACAAGACCCTCAACGCGGTGGTCTTCGCGACCATCACGTCGCACTGGCAGTGGGGCGGCTGGGATCTGGGTACGCTGTTCGTGACCCTGGTCCTCATCCTCGAAGCCGGGCTGCTGCTGGTGGCCGCCAACACCGGCTTCCTGGCGGGCCCAATGGTCCTCGCGAACATGGCGGTGGACGGCTGGCTGCCGGCGCGCTTCTCCTATCTCTCCGAGCGCCTCGTGACCAAGAACGGCGTACTGCTCATGGCCGTGGCGGCGTTCATCATCCTCCTATGGACCGACGGGCGCGTCGATACGCTCGTCGTGCTCTACAGCATGAATGTGTTCCTGACCTTCTCGCTGTCGCTCTCGGGTATGTGCGTCTACTGGTGGCGCAACCGCGGGGTGGAGCCGAGCTGGCCCTGGCGTCTGGCGTTGTCGGGGCTGGGGCTGGCGACCTCGGCCGGGATCCTGGTCGCCGTGGTACTGGAGAAGTTCGACGAGGGCGGCTGGGTGACCGCGGTGGTGACCGGATCCCTGATCGCCTTCTGCCTGCTCGTCCGGCGCCACTACGGACAGGTGGAGCGCCAGCTCGCCGCGCTCGACGAAATCCTCACCCAGATCCCGGAGTCGCCGCCCGCCGAGAAGCCGCAACTGCGCGAGGGCGAGCCCGCGGCGGTGTTCTTCGTCTCCCGCTATCGCGGCGTCGGCATGCACACGCTGCTCAATGTGCAGCGGATGTTCCCCGGCCACTTCAGCAACTACCTGTTCGTGAGCGTCGCCGAGGTCGACAGCAGCGCCATGAAGGGCGAGGCCGGGGTTAGCAACCTGCAGGAGCGTGTCGAGGCGGATCTGCAGAAGTACGTGGACTTCTGCAACGCCCACGGTCTCGCCGCCGCGGGATATGCCTGCGTGGCGACCGACGCCGTCGACGGCGCGGCCCGGCTTGCGCAGCAGATCCTCGAGAAATATCCGGGCAGCGTCTTCTTCGCGGGCAGCCTCACGTTCAAGAACGAAAACTGGTTGACGCGCATGCTGCACAACTATACGGCGCAGGCGCTGCAGCGCCGGTTGCACCTCATGGGCGCGAACCTGATGATCTTCCCGATGCTGGTCGACGCGCGCCCCGGGGCCCCGTGATCAGCCGCCCGTCTCGACGGCGCCGATCAGCCCCTCCTGCACCCAGCCCTTGAGCAGCCCGGCCGCCTGCAGCGGCGCCTCCGCCTCGCCGAACCACTCGCACAAGCCCTGGCACAGGTCCGCGAACGGCGAGCCGGCGCCGGCGGCGTCCAGCGCCCACGCCTCGGGGGCGGAGAGCGAACGGAAGTAGTTGGTCAGGTCGCGCCGCCACAGCACCCAGGCGACCGGTTGCGGCGTGCGCGCGGGCGGGGACGGCGTGGCGCCGTCCTGCACGTCCTTCCACAACTGCGCCACCGCCCAATGCAGATCCAGACGGCGCACGGAGGGGTGCGGAAACAGCCGCATGCCCGGCCAGCGTTCGGGCGCGACCGCGGCCACGTCCGCCACCGTCACGACCGCGGCGTCGGCGGCGTCGAACACCTCGGTCATGGCCCACTCGAAGGCGGCCAGCTCCGCGAGCCACGGCGCCTCGTCCGCGCGCCGCAGCGAATCGGCCAACCCGGCACCGAACCAGCGGATCGAGAAATGGCGCGAGGGGTGCGCCTCGATATAACGCCGCCCGATGCGCTCGAAGCCCTCGTCTCCGAGCACCGCCTTGAGTACCCGGAAATCCGACTCGAGCGCCTCGAGCAGGCGCAGCCGGTAGGCCTCGCCGTAGACCGCCAGCCGCTGCGCGGCGCCGGTGCGGGCGCTGTCGGCGATGCGGGGGACGATCCCGGCCGTCTCGCCGCTGAGGACGTAGTCGCGGAATGCCTGCTGCAGCGCGCGCAATCCGCTCACGGGGCGAGCCCGGCCGCCCGCGGGGCCGCGGCGATCCCGCGGGCGTAGTCCAGCTCCGCGATCAGATCCTCGAGCGGCGGGATGTCGGCGTCGCGCTCGATCATCGCCGAGACCGCGCCGAAGCGGCGCACCGCATCGGCGTACAGCGACCAGACCGGGTCGATGACCGGATGATCGTGGGTATCGATGATGCAGTCCTCGCGCCGCGTATGGCCGGCGAGATGGAACTGCCATACCCGCTCCACGGGGATGCCCGCGAGGTAGTCGGCCGGATCGAAATCGTGGTTGAACGCGCTGACGTAGATGTTGTTGATGTCGAGCAGGATCAGGCAATCGGCCCGGCGTGCGACCTCCGCGAGGAACTCCCACTCCGTCATCTCCGACTCGCGGTAACTCACGTAGCTGGACACGTTCTCCAGCAGGATGCGCCGCCCCAGAAACTCCTGCACTGCACCCACACGCCCGACGACGTGGCGCAACGCCTCCTCGGTGTAGGGCAGCGGCATCAGGTCGTGCAGATTGGTGCCGTCCAGTCCGGTCCAGCACAGATGGTCGGAGACCCAGGCAGGCTCGATGCGCGCGGCGAGTTCGCGTACCTGGCGCAGGTAGTCGCGATCGAGCGGGTCGGTGCCGCCGATCGACAGGGAGACCCCGTGCATGACCAGCGGGTAACGCTCGCGTATCCGGGTCAGGTAGTGCAACGGCTTGCCGCCCGGCACGAGATAGTTCTCGGTCAGCACCTCGAACCAGTCGACGTGCGGCTCACCCGCCAGAATCGCCTCGTAGTGGTCGGGACGCAGACCCAGTCCGAATCCGAGGTAGGGTCGTCGGCCAAGGGGGGTAAGGCGGGAAGACATGGGACTCGGCGGTACCCTGCGAACGGGTGGCGCAGCTCCGGCGTCGCGCGCCCGGTGAAAACCGAGGGGCGCCCCCGCACTGCGGCGGGGACGCCCCGCGGATTACATGTGACCCTTCGGGGCCGTGGTGGATCCGCCCTTCTCCTTGCAGGCCTTCGCGCTCATCGGCTCCCAGCCGAGGCCCTTGCACTGATTCATGCCCTTGCAGGCGTTCAGCGCGCTCTTGCAGGCACCCTGGCCCTTGCATGCATTCACGCCGAAGCAGTGAACCATGCCCGCCTGGGCGGCGGAGGCGGTGGTCACCGGCGCCATGCTGAACAGGGCGGCGGCGGCACCGGCGATGGCGATGCCGGACAGCTTACGGGCAGTGTTCATGAACACTTCTCCTCTCTGCGTTGATGGTGGTGTTCGGGGTGAGCCGGATTCATCTGGAATAATGGCACGGACGAAGCCGCCCGCGCCTCGCACCCGGGCGTCGAGGTCAGTATACCGTGCGCCCGCGCCGGGCACTACAGCACGACGCCGGGGCGGCGCCGCCGCGGAATGCCCGTACTACAGATACGGCGACAGCAGGCGGGCCGTGCCGTCGCGCAGGCGCACCGCGAGCGGGCGCTGCGCGAGGGCCTGCGCCGTGACCTCGCGGGCACCGTCGCGCCGCCGGCGTACCTCCCGTTCCAGCACTTCGGCCAGCTCCTCACCGTAGCACTCGAGATCGAACTCGAAATTCAGGCGCAGGCTGCGCGCGTCCCAGTTGGCCGAGCCGAGCAAGGTCCAATAGCCGTCGACCACCATCAGCTTCGAGTGATCGAAGGGCGGCGGCGTCAGCCACACCCGGCAGCCGTGTTCGACCAGCAGCGGCAACAGCGCCATCGACGCCCACCCCACGAACGGCAGGTTGTTGCGCGAGGGCAGCAGGATGTCGACCTCGACGCCGCGCAACGCGGCGACGTTGAGGGCGGTGATGAGCGGCAGATCCGGGACGAAGTACGGAGTCAGGATGCGCACCGAGCGGCGCGCCGCGGCGAGCGCGCCGAGGATCGTCCAGCGCAGCTTGTCGATGTCCTGATCGGGCCCCTCGGCGATGCCGCGCGCGAGCACACCCCCGGCGGCGGTGAGCGGCGGGAACCAGTCCTCCCCGCGCAGCTCCTCCCCGGTCGCGAACAGCCAGTCGTCGGCGAAGACCTCCTGGATCTGGGCGACGACCGGACCATCCACGCGGAAATGCAGATCGCGGACCGGATGGCGCGGCTGTTCGGCGAGCACATGGCCGGCGCGCAGATTCATGCCCCCGGTAAATCCGATGCGCCCGTCGACGACCAGCAGCTTGCGGTGGTTGCGCAGGTTCATGGAGGTCAGACGCCAGATGGCCAGCGTCGACAGAAAGCGCGCCGTCGGTACCCCGGCGCGCCGCAGCCGGCGCGTGATCGGCGGCCACGAGTAGCGCGCACCGGCGTCGTCCACGAGCACGCGCACCTCGACACCGCGTGCGTGCGCGCGCTCCAAGGCCGCGGCGAAGCGCACACCGACGCGATCCTGATCGAAGATGTAGGTCGCCAGGGTCACCGAGCGTTCGGCGTTCTCGATGGCATCGAGCATGGCGGGATACGCCTGATCGCCGTCCACCAGCGGCGTGAGGCGGTTGCCGGCCACCAACGGCCGGGTCACGACCCGGTCGACGTAGCGCGCCAGGGTCGCCAGGTGGCGGCCGGAGTCGCGCAGGATCCGCCCGGCCTCGACGCCCGCGCCGGCCGTGTCCGGGGCGCGGTAGCCGCGGCGGTCCCCGCGCAGCGACCGCGCCCGGCGCTGGATGCGGTTGATGCCGATGATCAGATAGAGCGCGGGTCCGAGCAGCGGGGCGACCCAGATGAAGCCCACCCAGAGCACGGCCGCACGCGGGTCGCGCTTGTAGAGGACGGCGTGCGCGGAGGCGAACAGGGCCGCGAGCACCGTGAAGACGGCGACGAGGTACGGCCAGGGCCGGTGGAGGAACTCGTCGAACAACCCCATGCGGCTCTCGCGCCTCCCGATCGCACCGCGCCGGCGGCCGCGGTACGATCCGCGGGGCTCGTTCCCGGGGCCCACTCTACCATACGCGCCGACACGAGGCCGCGCCCGGCCCGCCCCCTGTCGTGGCGCCGCGCGCCGCCGCAAGGCATCATGAGGGCGTCGACGCGGGGGCGATGCGGGGGAAGCACGGCGTGCCGGCGCCTTTCGATGATCTTTTCCACCAGGTGGCGGCCCTGCTGCTGCTCGCCGTCGGGCTCGGCGCACTCGGCCAGCGTCTGCGCCAGCCGCTGGTGGTCGCCTTCATCGCCGTGGGGGTGCTGGCCGGTCCGGCCGCGCTCGGCTGGGTACAGCACGGCGATCCCATCGCCCTGCTGGGTAAACTCGGCGTCTCGCTGCTGCTGTTCGCCGTGGGGCTGCGCCTCGACCTGCACCTGGTACGCAGCCTGGGGCCGGCGGCGCTGGCCGCGGGACTCGGGCAGGTGCTGCTCACCGGCGCGATCGGGTTCCCGGTCGCGTTGGGGATCGGCCTGGCGCCCCTGTCTGCGCTCTACACCGCGAGCGCACTCACCTTCTCGAGCACCATCATCGTCGTCAAGCTGCTCTCCGACCGGCGCGAGATCGACGCCCTGCACGGACGCATGGCCCTCGGCGTGCTCATCGTCCAGGACCTCGTGGTGATCCTGGTGATGATCCTGCTCTCCTCCTATGCCGCCTCCGGGGCGCACGGCGGCATCGGTACCGCCATGCTGGCGACCGCGGCCAAGGGCCTCGCCTTTCTCGCGCTGGTGGGGGCGCTCATTCCGCGCGTACTGCCGTTTCTCCTCCACCGGCTGGCCGCCGCACACGAACTCCTGGTGCTGTTTGCGATCGCCTGGGCGGTAGCCCTCGGGGCGGCCGGCGAATACCTCGGCCTCACCATGGAGGTCGGCGCCTTCCTCGCCGGCGTGTCGCTGGCCTCGACGCACTACCGCGCGGCGATCGCCGCGCGGCTGGTAAGCCTGCGCGACTTTCTGCTGCTGTTCTTCTTCATCGAGCTCGGCTCGGGACTGCACCTGGATCGGGTCGCCGCCCAGATCGGACCGGCGCTGGCGCTTTCGGCCTTCGTGCTCGTAGGCAAGCCGCTGCTGGTTATGGCGGTCATGGGACGTCTGGGCTACCGTAAGCGCACCGCATTCCTGACCGGCGTCTCGCTCGCGCAGATCAGCGAGTTTTCGCTCATACTCGCGGCGTTGGGCGTGAGCCTCGGGCAGATCGACGCATCCGACCGCGCGCTGATCACGCTCACCGGGATCCTCACCATCGGCTCATCGAGCTACCTGATCCTGTACTCGCACCGACTGTATACGTGGCTGGCCCCGGTGCTCACGCCCTTCGAGCGCCGTCTCCCGCACCGCGAACAGGCGATCGGCGAGAACGTCGCACCGGCGCCGGCCCCCCAGGTCATCCTCTTCGGGCTCGGCCGCTACGGCAACCAGCTCGCCGCGGAGCTGCGCGCACGCGGCCTGCAGGTCTACGGCGTGGACTTCGACCCGCAGACCGTGAGCGCGTGGCGGGCCGAGGGCCTTCCCGCTTGCTACGGCGACGCCGAGGACCCCGAGTTCGCGGCGGGGTTGCCGCTGGCGCGGGCGCAGTGGGTGGTCAGCAGCATCCCGGATGTCCAGATCAATCTCAGCATCCTGCACGGCGTGCGCCGGCACGGCTTCGCGGGGCGTATCGCGGCGACCGCACATCACGCGTGGCAGGCGCAGTCGCTGCGCGACGCCGGTGCGGACCTGGTGCTGCTGCCGTTTCGCGACGCGGCACGCGAGGCCGCCGGGCTGCTCGCGGCCCGCGGCCCGGCCTGAACGGAAGCCGGCAGCGCGGAGCCTTCATGTATAAACGCCGGGTACGGGTCCTGTTCGTCGCCACGGCCCCGGGCGGGGACGCCTGGACGGCGGCGGCCTACGCGTGGGCCCTCGGGTCCGACTGGCTGGAACCGCGCTACGCCGCGGCGGCGACGCCGGACGCGGCGCAGCGCAATACCGGGACGGGCGCGCCCGAAGGCGACGGTCCGCCGCGCCACGTCCCTTGGAGTGCGGAGACGCTGCGCTGGGCCGATCTGGTCGTGGTGAGCGGAGCGCCGCGGCCGGAGTGGAACACGCAGACGCCGACCCGCCGTTGGGACCCGCCCGCGGCTGCCGAACGGAGCCGCTGCGATTTCTTCCG
The DNA here is from genome assembly GCA_027013145.1 of Gammaproteobacteria bacterium. GTDB lineage: Bacteria > Pseudomonadota > Gammaproteobacteria > 21-64-14 > 21-64-14 > BMS3Abin12. Next base: position 68,512 of record JALUXX010000004.1, read on the forward strand.
CGAGCGGGTCGTGGGGATGATCGGCGGGCTGCGCCTGATGGCGCGCGGCCGACCGCCGCGCCGGCGGAGAGGTTGAGGCGCAGGTCGCGCGCGCGCGCGTGCTATCCTGGGACCGGTGCGGCGTCGCCGGTGTATGCGCACCGCACCCAGACCGCCGGGAACGCGAAATGGTCGTGCAGCACCTCATCGAGATCCCCACCCGCGGGCGCGGGACCTACGAGATCACCGCCCAGGTCCAGGAGATCGTGGCCCGCTCCGGCGTCGACACCGGCCTGTGCCACCTGTTCTGCCACCACACCAGCGCCTCGCTCCTGCTGTGCGAGAACGCCGATCCGCAGGTGCGCGCCGACCTGGAGACGTTCATGCAGCGCCTCGTGCCCGACGGCGATCGCGCCTTCGCGCACGACCAGGAAGGCCCCGACGACATGCCCGCCCACGTGCGGACGCTGCTCAGCGGCGCGGAGCTGAGCGTGCCCGTGCGCGGCGGCGCCTGCGCGCTCGGGACCTGGCAGGGTGCGTACCTGTGGGAGCACCGCACCGCGCCCCACCGCCGCCGCGTCACGGTAACCGTACTGGGATGAGGGAGGCGGCGCCGTGACCGGCCACGCCGTGCTGTTCTCCATATTTCTCATCTTCACCGGCGCGGCGCTGCTGGCGACGCTCGCGCTCTACGCGCGCCAGTCGCTGCTGGTCGCCTACATCGCCCTCGGGATCCTCATCGGCCCGTGGGGTCTGGCGCTGGTCTCGGAGCCGGACCTGATCCGGGACATCGCGCAGGTGGGCATCATCTTCCTGTTGTTCCTGCTCGGTCTCAACCTGCATCCGCAGAAGCTCCTGCATCTGCTGCGCGAGGCGATGCGGGTCACCGTGCTGAGTTCGGCGCTGTTCGCCGCGGGAGGCTTCGGGATCGGCGCCGCGTTCGGCTACACCGTCACCGAGAGTCTGCTGATCGGCGCCGCGGCGATGTTCTCGAGCACCATCATCGGCCTCAAGCTGCTGCCCGCAACCGCCCTGCACCACCAGCACGTCGGGGAGGTGATCATCAGCATTCTCCTGCTCCAGGACCTGCTCGCCATCCTCGTGCTGCTGCTGTTGCGCGGACTGGGGCCGGAGGCGGCCGGCGGCACCGAGCTGCTTCGGCTCGTCGTCGCATTGCCGGCGCTGGTATTGGGGGCGTTCCTGGTCGAGCGTCACGTCCTCATCCGCCTGGTGCGACGCTTCGACCAGATTCAGGAGTACATCTTTCTGGTCGCGATCGGCTGGTGCCTCGGGATCGCGGAGCTGGGCACCGCACTCGGCCTGTCACCGGAGGTCGGCGCCTTCGTCGCCGGAGTCGCCCTGGCAAGCAGTCCGATCTCCCGCTTCATCGCCGAGAGCCTGCGGCCGCTGCGGGATTTTTTCCTCATCATGTTCTTCTTCGCCGTCGGGGCCGGCCTGCAGTTGCCGGCGATGGGCCGGGTGCTGATCCCCGCCCTCCTGCTGGCGGCCGCCGCGCTGTGGGTGAAGCCGCCGCTGTTCCGCCGGCTGCTGACGCGGGAGGGGGAGCGGCCGGAGCTTGCGACCGAGATCGGGGTCCGCCTGGGCCAGGTCAGCGAATTCTCGCTGCTGATCGCCTACCTCGGGACGGCTCACGGGGCGCTGCGAGCCGAGGCCTCGACCCTGATCCAGCTTACGGTCCTGCTGACCTTCGTCGGCTCGTCCTACCGGGTGGGAAGGCGCTACCCCACGCCGATCGCCACCGACGCGCGCCTGCGCCGCGACTGACCGGCGCGCGGACGCCCTTCGGCGTCCGGGGCGGGCGTGGTATACTGGTCGGACCCGTCGCGGGACGGATGAACCGCCGAGCGCCCATGTGAGGACCACACCCGATGGCCAGCAGCGCGCAACACGTCGAACGTCGGGCCCAATCCCACCAGAGCATTCGCGAACTCGTCGCCGCCCGCACCGAAACCCTCTCCCTCTATCAGCGTCTCGCCTCGATGCGTCCGTTCGGTGCCGCGCATTCGGTGCAACCGGTGCTCGAACGATTCTGCGAGGCCCTCGTCGACTACACCGCGGCGACACACTTCCAGCTCTATCGGCGGATCGAGGAGAACACCGAGCGCCGCGGCCCCGTGCTTCGGCTCGCGGGCGAGATCTACCCGCGGGTCCTGGAGACGACCGGGACGATCGTGGAGTTCAACGACCGCTACGACGGCGCCGGGACCGACCGGGACCTCGACCGCCTGGCGCAAGACCTGTCACGGCTCGGCGAGGCCCTGGCCGATCGCATCGATCTCGAAGACCGTCTCATCCGCGCCCTGACGCAGTCGCGGCGCTGACGGCGCGCCCCGCGGGGCTCAACGCCGCCGGGGGTCGCAGCGGAAGGCGATGACGGTCAGGTCGTCGGGCTTGGAGGCGAGTCCGTCCTGCGGTTGCCGCATGCGCTCGCGACACGCCCGCGCGAGGCGTCCGACCGCCTCGCCCAGCGGGCCGACCCGCACCAGCGCGACGATCTCCTCGATGTGCAGGTTGTCGAACACGCCGTCGGTCGCCAGCAGCAGGGTATCGCGCGGCGCCAGGCGCACAGCGGAGCCGATCTCGATGCGCATGTCGGGACTGCCGATGGTGTTCAGCACCAGGTGGCGTTCCTCGTGGTGCATCGCCTCCTGTTCGTCCAGGAGGCCCGCCTCGATGGCGTACCCGACCGGCGAGTGAGAGACCGTCTGGAGTTTTAGGCGCCCGCGCTGGCCCGTCACCAGCACCATGGAGTCGCCCACGTGGTACGGGCGCGCGGTGCAGCCCTGGATCTCCACCGCCGCCAGCGTCGTCGCCGCCCCCACGCCGAGGGCCGTGACCGCGCGGTTGGCCGCCTCGATTCCGTTCATCACCGCCTCGCGCAACTCGCCGCCCTCGCGCCGTGCGCGCGCGAGCGCGTTGCGCAACGACTCCACGGCCAGCCGCGAGGCCTCCTCGCCCGCCGGCATGCCGCCGACCCCGTCCGCCACCACCAGGACACCCGAGTCCGCGGTATAGGGGATGAGCGCGGCGCAATCCTCGTTGGCGGAGTCCTTGTCCGGGGCGCGCGCGGAGAGCACCGCACCGACGCCGCGGCCGAAGGGGTGCCGGTCGGCGGCCGCCATGTCGCAGTCGAGATACAGTGCGGCCTCGGGTGTCGTCACGCCATTCACGCGCGCCGTACCCCGGGGTCGGCGGTGCTCAATCCCACGTCATTGTCTCCAGGTAACCGCGTAATTGCCCCGCGTTGCGGAAGCGCTTGAGGATGAGCGAGCGCTTGAGTCCGCGGATGATCCCTTTCACCACGGGCGGATGGCCGGCGTAGCAGCGCCGTCCGCCGATCGCGTCGTAGAAGATGCGCACCAGATCGCAGACGTCGTCGTGGATGTTCTCCGGCCGCGGCGTACCCCAATGGAACATGTCGAGCAGCTTCAGATCGAAGCCGATGCCGTAGCGGCGAACGATGATGTTCTCGCTGTGGAGATCGCCGTGATACTCGCGCAGGTTGTGGATACACTCGACCCCGGCCGCGAGTGCGTGCAGCAGGTGGAGCCCCTCGAACACGCGGAGCCGGTGATTGCGCTGGCGGCGCAGGAACTCGCTGAGCAGTTCCCCCTCGACGTAGTCCGAAACCAGGAAGTTGATGGGAACGCCCCGGTAGGGGATCGTCTCCTGGGTATGGTACTGGATTACGATCGGGCAGTGGCGCAGCTTGTGCAGCTTCCGTGCGTAGAAGGCGGCGGCACGGTTGTGCGGATTGCGGCGCGGGAAAAAGAACTTGCCCGCGCGCTCGATGCCGGTGGCGAGCTCGCGCAGGATATAGACCTCGCCCTCCCAGCCGGCGCCGGCGCGCGAGACGACCTCATACTTGCGCGCCAGTATCCTTCCCGGCCGGAAATCGAAGGCCTCGATCTCGGGAACGGCCCGCCCGCGCCGCGCCTTCACGCGCGTTGCACCCGGCGGCGCATCATGCGGCCGGACCCGCACGGCCCGAACCGGATCGCCGCGCGTGGCGCCCGGGGCGGGGCGGCCGGGCGCAACCGCGCCGCGACGTCCCGCGCAAACGCCGCGCGCCGCCGCTCCGGCATATACGCGCCCTCAATCCCAACGATCGTCGCGCACCTGGACGACGCCGCCGTGGACGCGCACGGGCAGCGTGGGGACCGGCTCGTAGGCCGGCGGGGCGAGCACCTCGCCGGTCTTGACGTTGAACTGCGCCCCGTGACGCGGGCATTCGATGACCTCGCCTTCGAAACGCCCGCCGGTCAGCTCCCCGCCGTCGTGCGTGCAGACGTCTTCGAGGGCGAAGAACTCGCCGCCCACATTGAAGACCGCGACCAGCACGCCGTCGACGTCGACCTTGCGGCACTCCCCCTGCGGGAAGTCCGCCACCGCCGCCACATCGACCCAGTCGCTCATGATCTCTCCCTCGTGCGCGCGCGACGGGCGTCTGCCGCGTACGATCGGGTTCCGCTTCCATCGAAGGTGAGTTTACCCGCTCTTCGCGCGGGCGCAACCGAACCGACCCCGGGGGAGATCCGGAGGGGAAACGGGCGGCCGTCGCCGTGCCGGTCCGAAGGTCGGTCTCAGAGCATTCCGAGCTGCAGGCGCGCGGCCTCGGACATGCGTTCCTGCGACCAGGGCGGATCCCACACCAGTTCGACCTTGGCCTCGCGCACCCCGGGGACCTCCCGGACCGCGCACTCGACCGTGCACGGGAAGGTCTGCGCGACCGGGCACCCCGGCGCCGTGAGCGTCATCTCGATGCGGACCTTCCCCGCCGCCGGGTCGGAGTCGATGCGATAGATCAGGCCCAGGTCGTAGATGTTGACGGGGATCTCGGGGTCGTACACGTTGCGCAGGGCCGCGACGACCTGCTCCTCGAGCAGCCGCTGCTCGAGCGACTTGTCCGGCTCCGCGGCGGCGCCCGCCTCGTTGTGCGCCGTGTCCGTCATTCCGTCGTGACCGGTTCGCCCTGGTCGTCGAGCGCGGCGTTGAGGGTATGCCAGGCGAGCGTCGCACACTTGACGCGGGTCGGAAACTCGCGCACGCCCGACAACACTTCCAGCTTCCCGAGGTCGACCGGTGCGCCGCCCTCGCCGGTGATCAGGTCGTGGAATCCGTGGAACAACCCCTCGGCCTCCTCCACCGTCCGCCCCTTCAGGGCGTCGGTCATCAGCGACGCGGACGCGGTCGAGATCGCGCACCCCGATCCCTGGAAGCTGGCATCGACGATGCGCCCGTCGTCGACCTTGAGATAGAGCGTCAGGCGATCGCCGCACAGCGGGTTGAAGCCTTCGGCGGTGCGATTGGCGTCCTCCATGGCGCGGAAGTTCCGCGGGTTGCGGTTATGGTCGAAGATGACCTCCTGGTAGAGGTCGCGCAGATCGCTCATAGACCGAAGACCTCCTGCACCTTGCGGATGCCTGCCATCAGCGCATCGACCTCCGCGCGCGTATTGTAGACGGCGAACGAGGCGCGCGCGGTCGCCGGCAGGCAGTAGTGCTCCATGACCGGCATCGCACAGTGGTGGCCGGCGCGCACTGCGAGGCCCTGGCGGTCGAGTATCGTGCCGATGTCGTGCGGATGGATCCCGTCGAGCACGAAGGACAGGATGCTGGCCTTCTCGCGCGCGCGCCCGACGACCCGCATGCCCGGGATCGCGTCGGCGGCCGCCAGAGCGTACTCGAGCACCGCATGTTCGTGGGCCGCGATGGCGTCGAGGCCGATTCCGCGCACATAGTCGATGGCCGCACCCAGGCCGACGGCCCCGGCGATATTCGGGGTGCCCGCCTCGAACTTGGCCGGAAGGTCGCCGTAGGTGCTGCGCGTGAAGCTGACCTGACGGATCATCTCGCCGCCCCCCTGATAGGGCGGCATGTCCTCCAGCCACTTTTCCTTTCCGTACAGCACGCCGATCCCGGTCGGCCCGTAGATCTTGTGGCCCGAGAACGCGTAGAAATCGCAGTCCAGTTCGCGCACGTCGACGCGGATGTGCGGCGCGGCCTGGGCGCCGTCGAGGAGCACCGGGACGCCGGCGTCGTGGGCCGCCTGAATGATGCGCCGCACCGGATTGATGGTCCCGAGCGCATTGGACAGGTGCGCCACGGCGACCAGACGCGTGCGGTCGGTCAGGAGCTGTTCGAACGACTCCATGACCAGCTCGCCGGTATCGGTGATCGGCACGACCTTGATCGTCGCCCCCACCTGCTCGGCCAGGAGCTGCCAGGGGACGATATTGGAGTGGTGCTCCATCTCGGTGAGCAGGATCTCGTCGCCCGCCCGTATGCGCGCGCGGCCGAAGGTCGCGGCCACGAGGTTGATCGCCTCGGTCGTCCCGCGCACGAAGATCAACTCGCGCTCCGACGCCGCGTTCAGGAACTCGCGCACCTTCCCGCGCACGCCCTCGTACTCCTCCGTGGCCCGCTGGCTCAGGGCATGCACGCCGCGGTGGACGTTGGAGTTGTCGTGCGCATAGAAGCGGCTGACCGCGTCGATGACGGCGCGCGGCTTCTGGGTCGTGGCGGCGTTGTCCAGATACACCAGCGGCTTGCCGTACACCTCCTGATGCAGGACGGGGAAATCGGCGCGGATGCGCTCCACGTCCAATGCCGGCGGCGTCGTGCCGGCGGCGGGGCGGCGCTCCGCCGTGCCTTCGGCACCGCTCATATCAGGTCCTCCACCCTGCGCCCGTGCAACAGCCGTTCGGTCAGCGTCCGTTCCAGGTAGGAGCGGACCGGCTCCAGCGACAACCTGCCGATCACGTCGTTGGCGAAGGCGTAGATCAGCAGGCTGCGCGCCGCGTCCTCGTCGATCGCGCGGGACTGCAGATAGTAGAGCGCGTCGGGATCGAGCTGGCCCACGGTCGCGCCGTGCGCGCATTTTACGTCGTCCGCGTAGATCTCGAGCTGCGGCCGCGTGTCGGCCTCTGCGTTCTCCGACAGCAGCAGGTTGTGGTTGGTCTGCCGGGCATCGGTGTGTTGCGCATCCGGATGGACGATCACCTTGCCGCTGAAGACCGAGCGCGCGTGCCCCTCGAGGACGCCCTTGAAGAACTCCCGGCTCACGCCGTCGGGTTTCAGGTGATCGATCACGGTATGGTTGTCGACGTGCTGGCGACCCGCGAGGACGTAGAGGCCGTTCAATTCGCATTCGGCCCCCGCCCCGTCGATCCGCACGCGCACGCCGTTGCGCACCAGACGCCCGCCGGCATCGATGCCGTGGGCCCGGTAACGCGCACCGGCGGGCACGTGCACCCCGGTGTCGGCGATATGGAAGGTCTTCGCGCTCTCCTGCTGGAGTTTGTAGTGCTCGAGTTCGGCGCCCTCCCCGAGCAGGACCTCGCTCTGGACGTTGGTCAACCCCGCCGCCTCGCGCAGGCCCGCATAGGTCTCGATGAGGACGGCACGGCTGCCCCGCCCCAACGCCACCAGGTTGCGCGGATGCACGGCGGTACCGTCGGTATCCGCCGTGGACAAGTGCAGCACGTGCACCGGACGCTCGAGCGCCACGCCGTCGGCCAGCCGCAGGCACACACCGTCGGTCATGAAGGCCGTGTTGAGCGCGGCGAAGCCGTTCCCGTCGTCGTCCGCGAGGCGCCCGAGGAGCTTTTCGACGCCCGCGGCGTCGCCCTCGAGGGCGGCCGCCAGCCCGCCGACCGCGGCGCCCGCCGGCAGGGCGTCCAGGTCGCACAGCTCCGGCGCGATGCGACCGTCGACGAACACGAGCCGGTGGCAATCCAGGCCGGGGATCGTGAACGCGGCGAGATCCCCGCGCGCGAGTGCGGCCCGGGCCGGCGGCGAGGCGGTCGTGAACGTGCGCCGGGCGATGACGCCGGTATCGGTGTACTTCCAGGCCTCGTCACGCACCGTGGGAAACCCCTGCGCGGCAAAACGCGCCAGGGCCGCCTCGCGCCGGCGCTTCATCCACGGAATCCGTCCCCCGGGCAAGCCGTCCCGCAGCCGCTCGAAGTCGCTGCGGTAATGGTCTTTGATCTCAGCGGCCGCTTCCATCGCGCTCAGCTCCCCGTCGCACGCAGCTCGTCTTCGATCCAGCCGTAGCCGCGGCGCTCGAGCTCGAGGGCCAGGCTGCGGTCGCCCGACTTGACGATGCGCCCGCCGGCGAGAACATGCACGTGGTCCGGCACGATATAGTCGAGCAGGCGCTGGTAGTGGGTGACCACCATCAGCGAACGCTCCGGACCGCGCAGCGCATTGACGCCGTTGGCGACCACGCGCAGGGCGTCGATGTCGAGCCCGGAGTCGGTCTCGTCGAGGATGCCGAGGCTCGGCTGCAACACCGCCATCTGGAGGATCTCGTTGCGCTTCTTCTCGCCTCCCGAGAATCCCTCGTTCACCGGCCGGTAGAGAAACTGCTCGTCCATCTCCACCAGCTTCATCCGCTCCTTGACGAGCTTGAGAAAGTCCATGGCGTCGAGTTCGCCCTCCCCGCGGTGCTTGCGCACGGCGTTGAGCGCGGCCTTCAACAGGTAGATATTGCTGACGCCCGGGATCTCGACCGGATACTGGAACGCGAGGAAGACGCCCTCGCGCGCGCGCTCCTCGGTGGGCATATCCAGGAGGTCCTTGCCGCGGTAGATCACCTCTCCGCCCGTGACCTGATAGCCGTCGCGTCCGGCGAGGATATGCGCGAGCGTGCTCTTGCCCGACCCGTTCGGCCCCATGATGGCGTGCACTTCGCCCTTGCCGATCTCCAGACTCAAACCCTTCAGGATGGGTTTGCCGTCGACGCTCGCTTGGAGGTTCCTGATACTCAACATGACGTCTTTCCCCTCATTGTCCGGTACACGCGCGGATCAACCCACACTGCCTTCAAGGCTGATCCCAAGAAGCTTTTGCGCCTCGACGGCGAACTCCATCGGGAGTTCCTTGAAGACCTCCTTGCAGAATCCGTTCACGATCATGGAAACCGCGTCTTCCGCGGAGATGCCGCGCTGCATGCAGTAGTAGAGCTGGTCGTCGCTGATCTTCGAAGTCGTCGCCTCGTGCTCGACCTTCGCGCTCGGATTCTTCACCTCGATGTACGGAAAGGTGTGGGCGCCGCAGCGGTGACCGATCAGCAGGGAGTCGCACTGGGTGTAGTTGCGCGCGTCCTCCGCACCCTTCAGCACCTTCACCAGGCCGCGGTAGGCATTCTGCCCGCGGCCGGCGGAGATCCCCTTGGAGATGATCGTGCTGCGGGTGTTGCGGCCGATGTGGATCATCTTCGTCCCGGTGTCGGCCTGCTGCAGGTTGTTGGTCAAGGCGACCGAATAGAATTCTCCGACCGCGTTGTCGCCCTCGAGGAGCACGCTGGGGTATTTCCAGGTGATGGCCGAGCCCGTCTCGACCTGCGTCCAGGAGATCTTCGCGTTCTCGCCCCGGCAGGCGCCGCGCTTGGTGACGAAGTTGTAGATCCCGCCGCGCCCTTCCTCGTCCCCGGGATACCAGTTCTGCACGGTCGAATACTTGATCTGCGCGTCCTTCAGCGCGACGAGTTCGACCACCGCCGCGTGGAGCTGGTTCTCGTCGCGCTGCGGGGCGGTGCAGCCCTCGAGGTAACTGACGTAGGCGCCCTCGTCGGCGACGATCAGCGTGCGCTCAAACTGCCCGGTGTTCTGCGCGTTGATACGGAAGTAGGTCGAAAGCTCCATGGGACAGCGCACGCCCTTCGGGACGTAGACGAAGGAGCCGTCCGAGAACACCGCCGAGTTCAGGCTTGCGTAGAAGTTGTCCGTGTAGGGCACCACCGAGCCCAGGTACTTGCGCACCAGTTCCGGGTGGTTGCGCACCGCCTCGGAAAACGAGCAGAAGATGATGCCCAGGGCCCCGAGCTTGTCCTTGAAGGTCGTGGCGACCGAGACGCTGTCGAAGACGGCGTCGACCGCCACGCCGGCGAGCATCTCCTGCTCCTTGAGGGGGATGCCGAGCTTGTTATAGGTCTCGAGCAGCTTCGGGTCGACCTCGTCGAGGCTCTTGGGGCCCTCGCCCTTGGCCTTCGGGGCCGAATAGTAGCTGATCGCCTGGAAGTCGACAGGCGGGTAATGGACGTGCGCCCAGGCAGGCTCGCGCATCGTGGTCCAGTGCCGGTAGGCCTTGAGGCGCCACTCGAGCATGAACTCCGGTTCGCCCTTCTTGGCCGAGATCGCGCGAATCACGTCCTCGTCCAGGCCCGGGGGAACGGTGTCGGCCTCCAGCTCGGTGACGAAGCCGTGCTCGTATTCCTTGCCGATCAGTTCATCGAGGTTCTGGGTTCCACTGGCCATTACGGTCCACTCTCAGTCAACGCGTCGTTGTACGGGTCGTCCGGCTCAGGGGCGCCGGTCGTCGGAAACCGGGGCCTATGCCACGGTCTTGTCGGCGCGCACCTCGGTACGCAGCGGGCGCGCTTCCTGACGCCCCGCGACCTCGCGCACCGCGGGCCGGGAGACGAGCTTCTCGAGCGTGATCGCGTCGAGGAATTCGTAGAGCTGGCGGCTGAGGTCGGTCCACAGGTCGTGCGTCAGGCAACGCTCGCCGTCCTGGCAGTTCTCACGCCCGGCACAGCGGGTGACGTCCACGTTCTCATCGACGGCGGTGATGATGTCCGCCACGGAAATCGCGGCGGCGGGCCGCGCCAGGCGGTAGCCGCCGCCGGGCCCGCGCATCCCTTCCACGAGACCGTTGCGGCGTAGCCGGGCGAAGAGCTGTTCGAGGTAGGACAGCGACAGGCCCTGGGCGTTGGCGATCTCGGTGAGCGCGACCGGCCCGGTGCTGCTGTGCAGGGCGAGGTCCAGCATCGCGGTCACGGCATAACGGCCCTTGGTCGAGAGTTTCATTGCGGTCACCCGTGATGACGTTCGATGAGCGTAGCTAGCGGCACCGGCGGCGCGGCCGGCGCCTAAATCCTGACTTCGGGAGTCGGGATTTAGTATGCGATACCCGAGTGATTTCGTCAACATTTGCCGGCGAGACCCGGACGGCGGTCGCGGGCGGGCCGGTCGCCGGTGGTTTCCGTGGGGACGGATCCCGGATACCCTTCGGGGACGGGCGTTACCAAGCGTTGCCGGCCCGGGCCCTGCCCAGTGCCCGGGCCCCGGAACGGGGCCCGTTGCCCGCGCCCCGCAAATCCGCACCATGATAATCGGGAATTGCCGTATGCACAAGGGGATGAGGGCGACAGGGCCCGCGGGCGGGGACGGCGGTTTCTTCCGGCGCACCGCACTGCGCTTCGAATGCACCCGCTGCGGGCGCTGTTGCACCGGCCGGGACGCCTACGTTTTTCTCCGCCCCGGCGAGGCCGAGGCGATCCGGTGCGCGCTCGGGCTCTCGCGCTCCTGGTTCCGCCGCCGCTATCTCACCTGGAGCGAGACCGGGGAGCGGGTGCTGACGGCGACGCCGGACGGGCGCTGCGTCTTCCTCGACGAACGCGGGCGCTGCCGGGTGTATCGCGCGCGCCCGCTGCAGTGCCGCACCTACCCGTTCTGGCCCGAGCTGGTGAGCGGCCGCGACGCCTGGGAGCGGGAGCGGGGCCGCTGCGAGGGCATCGGGCGCGGGCCGGTCGTACCGCGCGCGACGATCGAGGGGGCACTCGAGGCGCTGGCGGAGGACTGAGGCGCCGCCCGGCCCGATCCCGCGCTCGCGCGCCGCCGGCGCTAAAAATCCCGGGCGCGCAACCGATACCCTTCCACAGGCCCGCCCACGCGGCCGCAGAGGGAGGTCCCATGACGGGCGATACGGAGGCAGGCGGCACGACCGCCCGGGTCCTCGTGGTCGACGATTCGCGCCTGATGCGCGCGGCGTTCGCCAAGATCCTCGGTGACGAATTCGACCTGGTCTATGCCACCGACGGGGAGCACGGCTGGGAGGCGCTCGCGGCCGATCCCGCGATCGAGGTGGTGATCACCGACGCCGATATGCCGCGTCTGGATGGGTACGGGCTGATCGAGCGCGTGCGGGGCGCCGCCGATCCTCGCCTGAAGGCGCTGCCCGTCATCATGGTCACGGGCGCCGAGGACGAGGCCTCCCGCGAGCGCGCGCTGGCGGCGGGGACCACGGATTTCATCATCAAGCCGCTCGACCCCACGCAACTGCGCGCCCGGGTGCGGGCGCATGCCCGCCTGGACCGCACCCAGCGCGAACTCTCGGCAACGGCCGAGGCCCTGCGTGCGCAGGGCGCCGTCGACGCCGTCACCGGACTGTGCAACCGCCGCGAGCTGATCGAGCGCGGGAACCAGGAGCTGTCCTTCGCCCGGCGCCACGGCAAACCGCTGGCGATCGTCGTCTTCGTGGTCGACGCCGTGGAGCGGCTGCACGCCGAGTACGGCGAGGCGACCGCCACGGAGCTGCTGAAATGGACCGCGGACGTGCTGCGACGGCGGATGCGGACCGAGGATACGGTGGCGCGCCTCGGCGCGGACGAGTTCGCCGTCCTTGCCCCCGCGACCAACCGCCTGCAGGCGGTGGTGCTGTGCAAGCGCCTGCAGGCGGCGTTGACGGACCCGCCGTTCGCCGCGCCCGACGGGCCGATGCCGGTGACGATCAGCCTGGCGCTCGCCGTCCCCGGACGCGAGCGCACCGACGCCTTCGAGCGGCACCTGGAATGGGCCCGCGACCAGGCGGCCGGGGTGCGCGCGGCGGGCGGCAACCGCCTGCTGCTCGCCGAGCGCGCCGCACCGGCCCCGGCGCAGGCGCCCGCGCTCGACACCGCCCTCGACCTCCTCGCCCGGGGCCAGGGTGCGCGCCTCGAACCGCACCTGCCGGCGCTGCTCGCGCGACTGCTGCCGCTGCTCGACTACGCCGACCGCCGGTTCGGTCTCGCGACCGCCGCCGCGCTGCGCGCCCGGCTCGCGCAAGACGCGGGACCGGCCTCAGCCGCCGGCCCGGACGCGCTCGAAGAGGGCCCGGACCCCGGCGTCCGGCGGGCGGTCGAGGAGGCTCGCCCCCACGACGGCGAGGGCTGAGAGGACGAAACCCGGAACAATCCCGTAGAGGTCGAAGATCCCGCCGGACAGGTGATGCCAGACGATGACCGTCACGCCCCCGGTCAGCATTCCGGCCAAGGCCCCGCGCGCGGTCATCCGCGGCCAGAACAGGGAGAGCAGCAGCGCCGGACCGAAGGCCGCGCCGAAGCCCGCCCAGGCGTAGGCGACCAGCTCCAGCACCCGGCTGTCGGGATCGCGCGCAAGCCACAGCGCACCGCCCGCGATCAGGAGCACGGCGCCGCGCGCGACCCAAAGCAGCTCCCGCGCCCCGGCCGCGCGGCGCAGGCGGCCTTTGTAGAAGTCCTCGGCCAGCGCCGAGGAGGCCACGAGGAGCTGGGAGTCCGCGGTGCTCATGATCGCCGCGAGGATCGCCGCGAGCAGGATCCCGGCGGGCACGGGGTGGAACAGCGCGCCCACCAGGCGGATGAACACCTTTTCGGTGTCGGGGCCGGTCAGCGCCGGGTGCAGGTAGGCGATGCCGGCGAAGCCGACCAGGAGCGCACCGGTCAGCGACACGCTCACCCACCCCATCGCGATGCGCCGCGCGCCCGGCAGCTCGCGATGCGAGCGGATCGCCATGAAACGCACCAGGATGTGAGGCTGACCGAAGTATCCCAGTCCCCAGGCGAGCAGCGACACGACGGCGATCGCCGTGAGGGGCCGCCCGTGCACGTCACGCAGGGGATCGAGCAGCGCCGGATCCACCGCGGCCATGGCGTGCCCGGTCGCGGCCCAGCCGCCGGCCGCGTGCAATGCGGCGATCGGCACCACGACCAGGGCCGCCGCCATCAGCAGCCCCTGCACGAGGTCGGTCCAGCATACCGCCAGGAAGCCGCCGAGGAAGGTGTAGCCTACGATCACCGCCGCCCCGGCCAGGACCGCGACGTAATAGGGCAGGCCGAACACGGCCGCGAAGAGCTTGCCCCCGGCCACCAGGCCGGAGGCGGTGTAGAGGAGATAGAAGACAAGGATGAACAGCGCGCTCACGCCGCGCAGCAGCCGCGTGTCGTCGGCGAAGCGGCGCTCGAGAAAATCCGACAGCGTGATCGCGTCGCCCGCGAGCTCCGTGTAGCGCCGCAGCCGCCCGGCGACGACGCGCCAGTTCAGGTAGGTGCCGGTGAGCAGCCCCAGGGCGATCCAGCCGGCCTGCAGTCCGGCCGTGTAGGCGTAGCCGGGCAGGCCGAGCAGCAGCCACCCGCTCATGTCCGAGGCGCCCGCGCTCAGTGCCGTCACCCAGCGGTTCAAGCGCCGGCCGCCGAGCAGATAGTCGGACAGGTCCCCGTTGGTCCGGTAAAAGCCCGCGCCGATGGCGAGCATCGCCACGAGGTAGACGGCGAAGGTCGCGCCGATGGCGAGCGGGTGGTGCACCGGCCCCCGGCCCTTCAGGGCCCCGGCCACGGTGCGGCGCGCAACAGTGCGGCGACCGTCTTGGCGTCGCGGATCCGCCCCGAGCGCGCCTGTTCGACCGCCTCGCGCAGGGGCATCGGCCGCACCTCGATGAGTTCGTGCGCCTCGGTGCGTGCCGCGCCGAAGCTCAGCCCCTGCGCCAGGTAGAGGTGGATGACCTCGTCGCAGAACCCCGGGGTCGTGAGGATCGATCCGAGCGGGGACCAGCGCGCGGCGCGGATCCCCGTCTCCTCGGCCAGCTCGCGCCGCGCCGTGCGCTCCGGCTCCTCCCCGGCCTCGATCCGGCCCGCCGGCACCTCCAGCAGCCAGCCGCCGGCGGCGTGGCGGTACTGGCGCAGCAGCCACACGCGCGCCTCGTCATCGAGGGCGAGCACCGCCGCGCCGCCGGAGTGACGCACGACCTCGAGCGGGAAGCTGCGCCCGTCCGGCAGCTCCGCGGTCTCGATCCCCAGGTCCACCACCCGGCCCCGGTACACCGTCCTGCGCCCGCCCATCGCCTCCCCCGCAACCCGTGCGTCCCCCGGGGATTATTCCCGAACGCGGGGCGAGCCTCCAGCACCGCCGCGGCGGTATCATAGCGAGCCATATCGGGAAGCGGCGCCCGATCACGCCGCGCAGCGGAGGGAATCCGGGATGCAGGGTGCACCGGCGGCGCAGCGGCCGCGGGCGACGGTCCGCAAGGCCGCACGCGGCGACCTCGATGCGCTCGTGCGCATCGAGGACCGCTGCTTCGAGACCGACCGCATCACCCGGCGCAGCTTCCGCTATCTGCTCAGCCGCGCCAACGCCGTGACCCTCGTCGACGAGGAGCAGGGCCGGATCCGCGGCTACACGATGATCCTGTTCAACTCCGGCACCTCGCTCGCACGCCTGTACTCCTTCGCCGTGGACCCCGACTTTCGCGGCCGCGGGGTCGCGCGCGGCCTGCTCGAGGCCGGCGATCAGGCCGCGCGCGAGGCGGAGTGCGTCTCCATCCGCCTCGAGGTGCGCAAGGACAACACCGCGGCGATCCGCCTGTTCGAGTCCGCCGGGTACCGGCGCTTCGGCGCCTACGACGACTACTACGAAGATCACATGGGCGCCTTGCGCTACGAGAAATCCCTCATCGCGCACCTCAAGCCCGAGTTCGCCCGCGTCCCCTACTACGCGCAGACCCTGGATTTCACCTGCGGCCCGGCCGCGCTGATCATGGCGATGAAATCGCTCGACCCCGGACTGACGCTCGACCGCAAGCTCGAGCTGCGCATCTGGCGCGAGTCGACCACCGTCTTCATGACCTCCGGGCACGGCGGCTGCGGCCCCTACGGGCTGGCGCTGTCGGCCTACCACCGCGGCTTCGACGTGGAGATCCACGTCAACGACACCGGCGCCTTGTTCATCGACTCGGTGCGCAGCCCCGAAAAGAAGGAGGTCATCGCGCTGGTGCAGGACGACTTTCTCGATGAGATCCGCCGCTCGCCGATCCGCCTGACCCACGGGTCGCTGAACGTCGCCCAGATCGAGGAGAGGTTCGCCGCGGGGGCGATCCCGATCGTACTGATCAGCTCCTACCGCATCTACCGCGAAAAGTTCCCGCACTGGGTCGTGGTCACGGGCTTCGACGACCGGTTCATTTACGTGCACGACCCGTTCATCGACTACGACGCCGGCAAGACGCTGACCGATTGCGTCAACATGCCGATCCTGAAAAAGGACTTCGAGCGCATGGCCCGCTACGGCAAGGCCGGGCAGAAGGCGGTGCTCCTGCTCAGCCGCGCCCCGGGGGCCGGCCGCCCGTGACCACCGACATCCTCGTCGTCGACAGCGTTCGCGACTGGCCCGCGAACGAACCGGCGGTCACGGTGATCACCGACGCCGACTACATCGCCGGCGCCCTGCCCCAATCCGCCGGGCGCGTGCGCATCATCAACCTGTGCCGCAGCTATCGCTATCTGAGCACCGGCTATTACTGCTCGCTGCTCGCCGAGGCGCGCCGCCACAAGGTGATCCCCACGGTCAAGACGATCTCCGATCTCAGCCGCAAGGCCATCTACGACCTGGAGCTGTCCGACCTAGACGCCCTGGTGCAGAAGAGCGCGCGCAAGCGCACCGCCGAAGACGGCGATCGCTTCGAGCTGGCGGTCTGCTTCGGGCGCTGCGAGGATCCGGACTTCGAGGAACTCGCGCGCGAGATCTTCGAACTGTTCCCCTGTCCGCTGCTGCGCGTCGAGTTGCGGCGCCGCGGGCGCTGGCGCATCGAGGCCGTCCGGCCCGCGCACCTGCAGCACCTCAACGGCGGGCTCCAGACGCAGTTTTCGGCCGCGCTCGGACACTACGTCGCGCGCCGCTGGCAGGGGCCGAAGGCGCGCCGCACCTCGAAATACGACCTCGCCGTCCTGCACAACCCCGACGAGCAGCTCGCGCCGTCGAACCGTCGCGCGCTCCAGTCGTTCGTGCGCGAGGGCAAGGCGCTGGGCGTCGACGTGGAGCTGATCGGCCGGCGCGACTACGGCCGGCTGGCCGAGTTCGACGCCCTGTTCATCCGCGAGACGACGGCGATCGACCATTACACCTATCGCTTCGCAAAGAAGGCCGAGAGCGAAGGGATGGTGGTGATCGACGACCCGGACTCGATCCTCAAGTGCACGAACAAGGTCTACCTCGCGGAGCTGCTGCGCGCCAACCGCGTCCCCACGCCCAGGACGCTGATCCTGCAGCGCGACCGCAAGGATCTGCGCGCCTGGGTGGAGAGCGAGATCCCCTATCCCGTGATCCTCAAGATCCCGGACGGTTCCTTCTCGCGCGGCGTGTTCAAGGCCGGTGACGCCGCGGCATTCGAGGAGGTCACCGCGCGGCTGTTCCGCGAGTCCGACCTGCTGCTGGCGCAGGAATTCCGCTACACCCCCTTCGACTGGCGCATCGGCGTCTTCAACCGCCGCCCGCTCTACGCCTGCCGGTACTTCATGTCGCGGCGCCACTGGCAGATCGTTCGCCACCGCGACAACGGGCGCCCGGTGGCCGGGGACTCGGAGACCCTCGCCGTCGAGGACGCGCCGCGAACGGTGGTCGAGGCCGCCCTGCGCGCCGCCAACCTGATCGGGGACGGCCTCTACGGGGTCGACCTGAAGGAGGACGAACGCGGCGTGTGCGTGATCGAGGTCAACGACAACCCGAACCTCGACGCCGGAGTCGAGGACGAGGTACTGAAGGAGCGGCTCTACCGCGCCGTGATGGAAGAGTTCGTGCGGCGCATGGAGCTGCGACGCAGTTGAGCGGCGCGGACTCCGATTCGGCGGGCGCGGCCCTGGGGCGGCTGCTGGCGATCATGGCGCGCCTGCGCGACCCGCAGCACGGCTGCCCCTGGGACCTGCGCCAGAGCTTCGCGACCATCGCCCCCTACACCATCGAGGAGGCGCACGAGGTGGCCGACGCCATCGAGCGCAACGATCTCGAGGCGCTGCGCGGCGAGCTGGGCGATCTGCTCTTCCAGGTGGTCTACCACGCGCGGCTGGCCGAAGAGGCCGGCGCGTTCGATTTCGCCGCCGTCGCGCGCGCGATCGCCGACAAGCTCGTCTCCCGCCACCCGCACCTCTTCGATCCGGACGCCGCAGGGACGCCACCGGCGCGGGGCGCCTGGGAGGACCACAAGATCCGCGAGAACCGGTCGCGGGCGGGCGGCGGCGACCCGAGCCTGCTCGCCGACATCGGGCGCGCGCTGCCCGCGCTGTTGCGTGCCCACAAGCTCCAGAAGCGCGTCGCGCGCGTGGGCTTCGACTGGCCCGGGCCCGCGCCGGTGCTGGAAAAACTCGACGAGGAGATCGCCGAGCTGCGCGCGGCCCTGTCGGCGCATGCCGCGCCCGAACGGGTGACGGCCGAACTCGGCGACGTGCTCTTCACCTGCGTCAATCTCGCCCGTCACCTCGGCGTCGACCCCGAGGCGGCGCTGCGCGGCGCCAACGCCCGCTTCGAGCGGCGCTTCCGCTACATCGAGGAGCGCCTCCGGCGCTCCGGGCGGCGCCCGGAGGACGCGGGGGCGGAGGAACTCGAGGCGCTGTGGCGCGAGGCCAAGGCGCAGGAGCCGGCTGGCGGCTGAAGCGCCCCGCACCGCTCAGGCCGCGCCCTCCCGGGCGCAGCACTCGTAGACGCCGAAGAGCTGGCCGGCGCCCCGCGGCGCATGGGCGTCGTAGTGCAGGGCCGCGAGGCGCAGGTCGGCGGGGGGATCTAGCGCCGGGCCCTCGAGCACCGTGTCGTAGCCGGTGCCGCCCAGCAGGCGGTGGGCGTGCGTCAGATAGAGCCGCCGCAGGACCCCGGAGGCCACGAGGGTGTGCAGGAGCTTCGGGCCGGCCACGGCGTACTGGCTGCAGTAGCCGCGCTCGACGAGCGCGGCGACCAGGCGCCGCCCCTCGACGCGGCGTCCGTTGCCGGCGAACAGCACCCGCAGTCCGCGGCGCTCCAGGGACGCGACGCGCCCGGGGTCGGCCCCCTCGCCGGTCACCACGTAGAAGGCGCGCCGCTGCAGGTCGACCGAGTCGGGAATCGGCAGATCCAGGCTGGCGCTGACGACCGCCACCGCCGGCTGCGGGGCCAGGCCCTGGGCGAGGCGCCATTCCAGCAGGTCGGCGTAAGGCTCCTGCGCGCTCACCGGCAGATCGTCCTGGGCGCGCCCCTCGGCGAGATCGCGGAAATAGCGGGCGCTGGTGATCAGCACGTGCGCCTGCGCGGCCAGTTCCTGGAACAGCCGCCAGTCCCGGGGGTTCACCGTCGCCGCCGGGACACGGTGGCGGGCGCTGCCCGGTTCGACGAGCGCGATCCGCCCGTCGAGGCTGGCGATGAAGTTGCTGTAGACCATGGGGGCGTCGGCGCGGTGAAGGGCGTGCGCCAGATAGACCCCCCGCAGGGCCACCTCGGCCGGCGGCCCGGGGTAGAGACGCGTCAACGGTTCATCCATCCCCTCGGCCCCCGGGTGGCGAAATGTGATGCGGTTCACAATCCGAACGTGAGCCGTTCCACGGAAACGGGCCCCGTCCATCCAAGATACTACCCCTGTTCTCGGTCCCCAAGTGCCCGGAGCGAGAACCTCCTCTTGGACCCAGTCCATGTTTCCGGCCGGCGACCCCCTCGCCGGCCATTTTTTTGGCCGCCCCGCCGTCAGCGCCCCGGGGGCGGTCCGAACAGCCAGTAATAGCCGAAGTTGTAGAAGACATGCAGGAGCATCGGCAGGCGCAGGCGCTGGTCGCGGTCCATGAAATAGCCGAACACCAGCGAAGGGAAGAAGGTCAGGGCGGCCCACAGCGGCGGGTGGTTCAGGAAGTGCAGCCCGGCGAACAACACACTGGTGAGGACATTCGCCGCCGTCACCGGCCCCAGGCCGCGGCTCCCCAGCAGATCGCGCAGGAGCTGCTGCACGCCGCCGCGGAAGACGAACTCCTCGAGCAGCGGGAACGCCAGCGCCGGCAGCAGGAACCGTACCGGCGCCTGCAGCGGCCAGGCGAGGTGCGGGGCGGACCCGCCGATCAGGAACAGGAACACCCAGAACAGCGGTCCGGCAACCAGCGCCCCCACCAGCGCCCGGTCCCATTTCGGGGACAGTATACCCATTTCCGCTCGTCACCCGCCCGCAGGGTCGCGCCGTCGTTCAAGGCGAGGCCGGCCCGCCGACCACAGGTTATCGCATAAGGGACGGGGGCGTATTAGGTAAACTGTCCCCGTAATAGTGGTCCATAAGGGACGGGGGCGTATTAGGTAAACTGTCCCCGTAATAGTGGTCGGGGTGAGAGGATTCGAACCTCCGGCCCCTGCCTCCCGAAGGCAGTGCTCTACCAGGCTGAGCTACACCCCGAAGTACGCGTGCGGAAACGATCAGTAGCTGCGGTCGACCGAGAAGTCGGCGAGGGCGTCGAGCCCGTCCCGGTAGACCGATGGGGGGATCCCCAGGAGCAGATCCTTGGCCAGACCGGCCTCGTGCCGCGCGAGGCGCTCAGTGTACGCGATGGCCCCGGTCGACTCAACGGCCCGCAGGACCGCGTCGATCCCGTCGCGGCCGCCCTCGCGGATCGCGCGGCGCAGCACCGCCACCGCCTCCGGCCCCCCCTCGCGCAGGGCGTAGATCAGCGGGAGGGTCGGCTTGCCCTCCGCCAGATCGTCGCCGACGTTCTTGCCGATCTCCGCGGCGCTGCCGCTGTAGTCGAGCACGTCGTCGATGAGCTGGAAGGCGTTGCCGAGGTGGCGCCCGTACCCCGCCAGGGCATGCTCCTGTGCCGGCGTCATGCCCCCGAGGACGGCCCCGAGTTGTGCGGCGGCCTCGAAGAGCTTGGCGGTCTTGCGGCCGATCACCTCGAGGTAGCGCGCCTCGGTGGTATCCGGGTCGTGGCAGTTCATCAACTGCATGACCTCGCCCTCGGCGATGGTGTTGGTGGCGTGCGCCATCAGCTCCATGACGCGCATGTTCTGCACCTCGACCATCATCTCGAAGGCGCGCGAGTAGAGAAAGTCGCCGACCAGGACGCTCGCCTCGTTGCCCCACAGGGCGTTGGCGGTTTCGCGGCCGCGGCGCAGCTCGGAGTCGTCGACGACGTCGTCGTGCAGCAGGGTGGCCGTATGGATGAACTCGACCACCGCGGCCAGCTCGATGTGCCGCGTCTCCTGATAGCCGCAAGCGCGCGCGGAGAGCAGCAGCAGCGCGGGGCGCAGCCGCTTGCCGCCGCTGTTGATGATGTAATGGGAGAGCCGGTCGACCAGCGCCACCTCGGAGTGGAGGCGGCGCCGGATCACGTTGTCCACGGCCCGCAGGTCCTCCGCGACGAGGAGCCGGATCGCCTCGAGCGACGCGGGGCGTTCGATGGGGGCCGTAGTCTGCATGCGTCTCGCGGTCTGTGGACGGCGCTCGCCGGGCACCCGGCGGGGGTGCAGGCCGCCCCCGCGGGGGCAGGCCGCAGCACCGTGGGGCGGGGCGGGCCGACAGCATGGCACCGTCGGAAAGCTTACGGTTTGACCGGGGTCAAAGCAACCGATACAATCGCCCGTCCTGTTGAATACGCCGACATCCCGTCCAGGCGGGTTTTTTCTGGAGATTCCCATGTACGCCGTGATCGAGACCGGCGGCAAGCAATATCGCGTCCAGGAAGGCGCGGTGCTGCGCGTCGAGAAGCTGGTCGCCGAGGCCGGGGCCCCGGTGGAGTTCGACCGTGTGCTGCTGATCGCCGACGGCGAGAACGTTCGTTGCGGTCGCCCCTATCTGGAGGGCGGCAAGGTGACCGCCACCGTCAGCGCCCAGGGTAAGGGCCGCACGGTGGAGATCGTCAAGTTCCGGCGCCGCAAGCACCACCGCAAGCAGGCCGGCCACCGCCAGCCGTATACGGAAGTGCGCATCACCGGGATCTCCGGCTGAACGAGGGCTCAAGGTCATGGCACACAAGAAGGCGGGCGGCAGTACCCGCAACGGTCGCGATTCCCAGTCCAAGCGCCTCGGCGTGAAGCGCTACGGCGGCGAGGCGGTGGTGGCCGGCAACATCCTGGTACGCCAGCGCGGGACCCACTTCCATCCCGGCGCGAACGTCGGTTGCGGCCGCGACCATACCCTGTTCGCGCGCGCCGACGGCCACGTGCGCTTCGAAGTCAAGGGTCCCAAGGGGCGCACCTACGTCACCGTCGTCGCCGGCTGACCGCGGCGGCCCCGCGCGGGTCGGGCGCCGCGCCGGGCGCTGACCCGGGCCGCGGCGCACGAGCGCCCCCATCGCGGCCGCCTGCAACACCCTCTCGGGCCCCGTCCCGGCATATCCCATGAAATTCGTCGACGAGGCCATCATCCGCGTGGAGGCCGGCCGTGGCGGTCACGGCTGCGTGAGCTTCCGGCGCGAGAAGTTCATCCCCTTCGGCGGGCCCGACGGCGGCGACGGGGGCGACGGGGGCAGCGTGGTGCTGGTCGCCGACCCGGCCCTGACGACGCTCGTCGACTTCCGCTACCGGCGGCTGTTTCGTGCCGAACGCGGTCGCGACGGGATGGGCGCCAACTGCACCGGGCGCAGCGGGGTCGATCTCGAGATCCGTGTCCCCGTCGGCACCCTCGTCAGCGACGCCGCCACCGGGGAAGTGCTGGGCGACCTCGTGGAGCCCGGCCGGCGCCTGCCGGTCGCCCGCGGCGGGCGCCACGGACTCGGCAACACCCACTTCAAGAGCTCCACGAACCGGGCGCCGCGGCGCGCGACCCAGGGCACCGAGGGCGAGGTCCGCGAGCTGCGCCTTGAGCTGCGGGTGCTGGCCGACGTCGGCCTGCTGGGCCTGCCCAATGCCGGCAAGTCCACACTGCTCGCGGCGCTCTCCGCCGCACGGCCGAAGATCGCCGACTATCCCTTCACGACCCTGCACCCCAACCTCGGGGTGGTACGCCGCGGCGAGCGCGAGTTCGTGCTGGCCGACATCCCCGGGGTGATCGCGGGCGCCGCCGAGGGGGCGGGGCTCGGCCTGCGCTTCCTGCGCCACGTCGCCCGCACCCGGCTGCTGCTGCAGGTCGTCGACGCGGCGCCCGCCGACGGTTCCGACCCGGTCGCGGCGGTGCGCACCATCGCCGGAGAACTCGAGCGCTTCGATCCCGAACTGGCGCGCCGGGAGCGCTGGCTGGTGCTGAACAAGACCGACCTGCTGGCGCCCGAGGCCCGCGACGGTCACTGCCGCGCGATCTGCGAGCGCCTCGGCTGGTCCGGGCCCTGGTTCGCGGTCTCTGCGGCCACCGGCGCGGGCACGCGCGAGCTGGTCGGGGCCGTGCTGGGCCGCCTGGAGGAGATGCGCCCCCTGGCCCGCCCGCAGGGTGACGTGTAGAGTCTTGCCGGACGGTTGCCGCCCGGCCGGAGCGGCGCCGCGGAACACACACATACATGACGTCCCGCGAACAACTCGCCCGCAGCCCGCGCTGGGTGGTCAAGATCGGCAGCTCGCTGGTCACCGCCGACGGCCGCGGCCTCGACGGCGCCAACCTCGATGCGTGGGTGACACAGCTCGCGGCCCTGCGCGGCGCGGGCCGCGAGCTGGTGCTGGTCTCCTCCGGGGCGGTGGCCGAGGGCATGGCGCGGCTGGGCTGGCGCGAGCGCCCGCGCGCCCTGTACGAACTCCAGGCGGCCGCCGCCGTCGGCCAGATGGGCATGGTCCAGGCCTACGAGACCCGTTTCCAGCGCTTCGGCATGCACACCGCGCAGGTGCTCCTGACCCACGACGACCTGGTCGACCGCAAGCGCTATCTCAACGCGCGCAGCACGCTGCGCACCCTGTTGCGCCTGGGGGTCGTCCCGGTGGTCAACGAAAACGACACCGTGGCCGACGAGGAGATCCGCTTCGGCGACAACGACACGCTCGCGGCGCTCGTCGCCAACCTGGTCGAGGCGCACCTGCTCGTGATCCTCACCGACCAGGAGGGCCTGTTCGACCGCGACCCGCGGACCCATGCCGATGCGCGCCTCATCCCCGACGGGCGCGCCGGCGACCCGGCGCTGGAGGCGCTCGCCGGGACCGGCTCGGGCCGCCTCGGGCGCGGCGGCATGCGGACCAAGGTGCGGGCGGCGGCGCGGGCGGCGCGCTCGGGCTGCGCCACGCTGATCGTGCACGGGCGCACCCCCGGGATCCTCGAGCGCATCGCCGCCGGGGACGCGGGCGGCACGCTGCTGCTGCCCGGGCGCGAGCCGCTGGCGGCGCGCAAGCAATGGCTCGCCGGCCAGCTCCAGGTGCGCGGCCGGCTGGTCCTGGACGCGGGCGCCGTGCGCGTCCTGCGCGAGTCCGGGCGCAGCCTCCTGCCGGTGGGGGTGACCCGGGTCGAGGGCGAGTTCGCCCGCGGCGAACTCGTCGCCTGCACCGACCCGGACGGGACCCCGGTGGCGCGCGGACTGGTCAACTACGGCGCGGACGAGGCGCGGCGCATCGCCGGGCAGCCGAGCCACCGCATCGAGGCGCTGCTCGGCTACGTCGACGAGCCGGAACTGATCCACCGGGACAACCTGGTGGTGCTCTGAAGGTTCGCGCGGGCCGGTCGGCGCGGGCCGGTTCGCGGCGCAGGCAGGGGGCCGGGATGGGCCGGCCGGAAGGGGCTACAGGGCCCGCAGGCGGGCCTGGAGGCGGCTCTTGTGACGCGCCGCCTTGTTTTTGTGAATCAACCTCTTACGTGCCATCCGGTCGAGGATGGGCGCCGCGGCCCGGAAGGCGGCCTCGGCCTGGGCGCGGTCGCCCGCATCCAGCGCCTTGACCGTCTTCTTGAGATAGGTCCGCATCATCGAGCGCTGGCCGGCGTTGGCCATGCGCCGCTTGACGGCCTGGCGGGCGCGTTTCCGTGCCTGTGAGGTGTTGGCCAAGTCGAAGACTCCTGGGACATCGCTCGTCGCGGAAAGGCCGGCTACTATGCGAATTTTCCGCCCGCCTGTCAATCCCGCGGCGCCCGCCGCGGGACACCCGCGAGAAATGCGGGTTACACTCGCCCGGATTTTGCGACCCGGATCCCCATGAGCCTGCGCCTGCTGAAGTCCACCGCCACCGTCGGCGCCATGACCCTGGTCTCGCGCGTGCTGGGGCTCGCGCGCGACGTGGTCATCGCCCGCTTCGGCGCCGGCGCGGCCACCGACGCCTTCTTCGTCGCCTTCAAGGTCCCGAACTTCCTGCGCCGGCTCTTCGGCGAGGGGGCCTTCTCCCAGGCCTTCGTGCCGGTGCTCTCGGAGTACAAGACCCGGCGCGACCGCGCCGAGGTACGCCGCCTGGCCGATCACGTCAGCGCCGCGCTCGGCCTGATCCTGTTCCTGGTCACGCTGGTGGGCGTAGTCGCCGCGCCGCTGCTGGTGTATCTCTTCGCGCCCGGCTTCCACGACAACCCGGCCAAGTTTCACCTCACCGAGTCGATGCTGCGCATCACCTTCCCGTACATCCTGTTCATCTCCCTGACCGCGCTGGCCGGCGGCATCCTCAACACCTACGGGCGCTTCGGCGTGCCCGCCTTCACCCCGGTGCTGCTCAACCTGTCGCTGATCGGCGCGGCGCTGTGGCTGGCCCCGCATCTGGCGCATCCGATCACCGCGCTCGCCTGGGCCGTGCTCGGCGCAGGGGTGCTCCAACTCGCCTTCCAGCTCCCGTTCCTGGCGCGCCTGCACCTGCTGCCGCGCCCGCGGCTGAACTGGGGCGACCCCGGGGTGCGGCGCATCCTGCGCCTGATGACCCCGGCGCTGGTGGGCGTGTCGGTCACGCAGGTCAACCTGCTGGTGGACACCCTGATCGCCTCGTTCCTGGTCAGCGGCAGCATCACCTGGCTCTACTACTCCGACCGGCTGATGGAGTTTCCGGTCGGGGTGTTCGGCGTGGCGCTGGGCACGGTGATCCTGCCGCACCTCTCGCGCCGCCATGCCGGCTCCGATCCCGAGGCCTTCCGCCGCTCGCTCGACTGGGGCCTGCGCTGGGTCGTGCTGGTCGCCGCGCCCGCCACCGTGGCGCTGGTGCTGCTCGCCGGCCCGCTGCTCACGACGCTGTTCCAGTACCGCGCCTTCAGCCCGTACGACGTGACCATGGCGAGCCGCAGCCTGATCACCTTCTCGGTCGGGCTGACCGGATTCATCCTCATCAAGGTCCTCGCCCCCGGCTTCTATGCGCGCCAGGACACCACCACGCCGGTCCGCATCGCCGTGGTGGCGATGCTCTCCAACATCGTGTTCAACCTGGCGCTGGTGGTGCCGCTCAAGCATGCCGGCGTGGCGCTGGCGACCTCCCTGGCCGCCTACGTCAACAGCGGCCTGCTCTTCCGCGCCCTGCGCCGCAGCGGCGTCTACCGCGCCGAGCCCGGCTGGGGGCGCTTCGCCCTCCAGGTCGGCGGTGCCTGCCTGGCCATGGGGCTGGTGCTCGGCTACGGGCGCGGTGAGCCCTCCGCGTGGTTCGCCTGGGACGGCCTGCGCCGCACCGCCCACCTCGCAGCGCTGGTGATCGCGGGCGGCCTGACCTATATAGGGACGCTCGCCGCCCTGGGCCTGCGCCCGGCCCATGTGCTGGAGGCCCCGGGGACCTGAGGGTGCGCGGTGGCGGTCGTCGCCGCCCGTCGGTTCGACTACACTGCCCCGGCGGGCCTCGCCCGGCGAATACCCGTTCCCCGGTACCGGAAATACCTGCGACCATGCGCATACCCGCCTCCCGTCCCGAGACGCCCGGCCCGCCTTGTCCGTCGGGAGTGGCCTCATGGAACTGATCCGCGGGCTGCACAACCTGCGCCCCCGCCATCGGGGGTGCGTCGCGACCATCGGCAACTTCGACGGCGTGCATCTCGGGCATCAGGCGGTGCTCGGGCAGCTCGCGGAGAAGGCCGCCGAATACGGGGCGCCGACGACGGTGGTGACCTTCGAGCCGCACCCGCAGGAGTACTTCGCCGGCGCCGATGCGCCGCCGCGCCTCACGCGACTGCGCGAGAAGGTGCTGGCCCTGCAGCGCTTCGCGGTGACGCGCGTATTGTGCCTGCGCTTCGACGCACGCCTCGCCGCGTTGGGGCCCGAGGAGTTCATCGATCGCGTACTCGTCGCGGGGCTCGCGGTGCGCTATCTGGTGGTGGGCGACGACTTCCGCTTCGGCGCGGGGCGCCGGGGCGATTTCGGGATGCTCGAGCGCGCCGGGCACCGGCACGGATTCTCGGTGGCGCACATGCACACCTTCGAGGTGGACGGGGCGCGGGTGAGCAGCACGCGCATCCGCGCCGCGCTCGCCGCGGGGGACCTGGCCGGCGCCGCCAAGCTGCTCGGGCGTCCCTACCGCATGCGCGGGCGCGTCGCCCACGGCGATCGCCGCGGTCGCGGGATCGGCTTTCCGACCGCCAACCTCCACCTGCACCGGCGGGTGAGCCCGTTGCGGGGGGTGTACGCGGTGCAGATGTTCGGCGTCGAGGGCGAGCCGCTGGCGGGGGTCGCCAACATCGGCAGCCGGCCGACCGTGGACGGCACGCGCACGCTGCTCGAGGTGCACCTGCTCGACTACGACGGCGACCTCTACGGGCGCCACGTCGCGGTGGACTTCCTGCACCGCATCCGCGACGAGCGCCGCTTCGCCTCCCTCGAGGCGCTTACCAGCCAGATCCGCGAGGACACCGAGGCGGCCCGGCGCTTCTTCGCCGGGTCCCGCGCGGATCCCGCCGTCGGCGCCGGCACCCGCCGGTAGCCGCGGCGGCGCGCCGCGTGTAAAGTGCCGGGGACCGCCCGCCGCCGCCCGCACGGGGCCGCGCGGGGTGCCGACCGACCGTTCCCGGACCGATGACGAACTACAAAGACACCCTCAATCTCCCGAAGACCGATTTCCCCATGAAGGCGGGCCTCGCCCGGCGCGAGCCGGAGATGCTCGAGCACTGGCGGGGCCTCGATCTGTACCGGCGGCTGCGCGCCGCGCGCGCCGGGCGCGAGCGCTTCATCCTCCACGACGGCCCGCCCTACGCCAACGGCGACATCCACATCGGCCACGCCGTCAACAAGATCCTCAAGGACATCATCGTCAAGGCGCGTTCGATGGAGGGCTACGACGCGGCCTACCTCCCCGGCTGGGACTGCCACGGCCTGCCGATCGAGCTGCAGGTGGAGAAGAAGCTCGGCCGCCCCGGCGCCAAGGTCAGCGCCGCGGAATTCCGCCGCGCCTGCCGCGACTACGCACGCCGTCAGGTCGAGCGCCAGAGCCGCGACTTCCAGCGCCTCGGGGTGCTCGGCGACTGGGAGCATCCCTACCTGACGATGGACTTCCGCTTCGAGGCGGACATCGTCCGCGCTCTGGGCGCCATCCTCGCCGCGGGTCACGTCGAACCGGGCTACAAGCCGGTGCACTGGTGCGTGGACTGCCGCTCGGCGCTGGCCGAGGCGGAGGTCGAGTACCAGGAGCGCACCTCGCCGGCGATCGACGTGCGCTTCCCGGCCGTCGACGAGGCGGCCTTCCTGGCGCGCATGGACTCCGCGGGTGGAGAGGCAGGCCGCGGCCCGCTGTCGGTGGTGATCTGGACCACGACGCCGTGGACCCTGCCCGCCAACCGTGCGGTGGCGCTGCACCCCGACATCGACTACGCGCTGGTGCAGGTGGACGGGCCGGCGGGCGCCGAGCGGCTGCTGATCGCCGCGGGCCTGATCGAGGCGGTGTGCGCGCGCGCCGGGCTGTCCGATCCGCGCATCGTCGCGCGCGCGCGCGGGGCGGCGCTCGAGGGCCTGCACCTGCGCCACCCGTTCCTCGAGCGCGAGGTGCCGCTGATCCTCGGCGCCCACGTGACCTTGGAATCGGGCACGGGCGCGGTGCATACCGCACCGGGGCACGGCCTCGAGGACTACGTGGCCGGCCGGCGCTACGACCTGCCCGTCGACAACCCGGTCGGCGCGGACGGACGCTTCCTGCCGGACACTCCCCTGTTCGCGGGCGAACCGGTCTTCGCCGCCAACGATCACGTCATCGAGGTCCTGCGCGAGCGCGGCGCGCTGTTGCACCTGGCCGCGCTGCGCCACAGCTATCCGCACTGCTGGCGGCACAAGAGCCCGATCATCTTTCGCGCCACGGCGCAGTGGTTCATCACCATGGACGGCAACGGCCTGCGGGCACAGGCCCTGGCCGCCATCGCATCGGTGCAGTGGCTGCCCCAGTGGGGCCGGGCGCGCATCGAGGGGATGGTCGCCAACCGCCCCGACTGGTGCATCTCGCGCCAGCGCGCGTGGGGCACGCCGATCCCGCTGTTCGTCCACCGCCGGCGGCGCACGCCCCACCCGCACACGCCGGAGCTGATCGAGGCCGTGGCGCAGCGCATCGAGGAGGCGGGCATCGACGCCTGGTTCGATCTCGACCCGGGCACGCTCCTGGGTGCGGAGGCGGAGGAGTACGAAAAGATCACCGATACCCTCGACGTATGGTTCGACTCGGGCGTGACGCACGCCTGCGTCCTGCGCCGCCGCCAGGAGCTGGGCTTCCCCGCCGACCTCTACCTCGAGGGCTCGGATCAGCACCGCGGCTGGTTCCAGTCCTCGCTGCTGACCTCGGTGGCCATGAACGCGGGCGCCCCGCCCTATCGCAGCGTGCTCACGCACGGTTTCACCGTCGACGCCGACGGGCGCAAGATGTCCAAGTCGCTCGGCAACGTGGTCTCCCCGCAGGAGGTGATGGAACACCTAGGGGCCGACATCCTGCGCCTGTGGGTGGCGGCGACCGACTACCGCGGCGAGATGGCCGTCTCCGAGGAGATCCTCAAACGCACCGCCGACGCCTACCGGCGCATGCGCAACACCGCGCGCTACCTGCTCGCCAATCTCAACGGCTTCGACCCGGCGCGCGACCGGCTGGCGCCCGAGGCGCTGCTGGTGCTGGATCGATGGGTGCTCGAACAGGCGCGCACGCTGCATCGCGAGGTGCGCCGCGCCTACGAGCGCTACGAATTCCACGTCATCTACCAGCGTGTGCACAACTTCTGCGTCGTCACCCTGGGCGGCTTCTATCTCGACATCATCAAGGACCGCCAGTACACCACGCGCGCCGAGAGCGCGGCGCGCCGCTCGGCGCAGACCGCGATGTACCACCTCGCCGAGGCGCTGGTGCGCTGGCTCGCGCCGATCCTGAGCTTCACCGCGGACGAGATCTGGCGCTATCTGCCCGGCGAGCGCGGGGCGTCGGTGCTGCTGGAGACCTGGTACGAACCCCCTGCGGTCGTTTTCCCGGACGACCTGGGGCCGGCGCTGTGGGAGCGCGTGATCGCCGTGCGCGAGGCGGTCGGCAAGCGCCTGGAGGCGCTGCGAGCGGGCGGCGCCATCGGCTCCTCGCTCGACGCCGAGGTCGACCTCTACTGCGACGAGCGTACCCGCGCGGATCTGGGACGCCTCGGGGACGAGCTGCGCTTCGTGCTCATCACGTCCTACGCGCGCGTGCACCCGCTGGAGGAACAGCCCGACGACGCCTATGCCGCCGAACTGCCCGACGCCGACGTGTGGATCCGCGCGACGCCCTCCGCCCACCCCAAGTGCGTGCGCTGCTGGCACCATCGCGAGGATGTCGGCCGCGACCCCGGGCACCCGGAACTGTGCGGGCGCTGCGTGGAGAACGTGACCGGCGCGGGCGAGACGCGCCGGTACGCATGAGCGGCGCAGACGTGATCGAAACCGTATACCCGACGGGCGCGCGCGGGGCCCTGCGCTGGCTGTGGCTGGCGGCCGCCGTCGTGGCCGCCGATCAGCTTACGAAATGGCTCGCCGCCCATTACCTCCCCTATGCGACGCCGGTACCCCTGACGCCCTTCCTCGACCTCACGTTGGTCCACAACACCGGTGCCGCATTCAGCTTTCTCAGCACGGCCTCCGGGTGGCAGCGCTGGCTCTTCACCGGCCTCGCGGCGGGCGTCAGCGGCGTGATCGTGGCATGGCTGCGCCGGCTCCCGGCGCAGGCACGGTGGCAGGCGGCGGCCCTGGCGCTGGTGCTCGGCGGCGCGCTGGGGAACCTGATCGATCGCGTCGTTCACGGCTACGTGGTGGATTTCATCGATTTCCACTACCTCCAGTGGCACTTCCCCGCGTTCAACGTCGCCGACTCGGCGATCACCGTCGGCGCCGCCCTGCTGGTGGTGGACCTGCTGCGCACCGGGAACCGATAGGTCGTGGGGACGGGCGGCCCGCGCATCGACCTCGGCAGCCGCGTACGCCTGCACATCTCGATCGCGCTCGAGGACGGCAGCGAGGCGATCAGCACCTTCGGCGAGGAGCCGCTGGAGCTGCGCGTCGGGGACGGGACCCTGCTGCAGACCCTGGAACTCGCCCTCATCGGCCTCGCCGCCGGCGATACCGAGACGCTCGAGGTCGACCCGGAGCACGCCTTCGGTGCGCACGATCCCTCCCGCATCCAGACCGTGGACCGGACGCGATTCCCGGCCGACGTGGTCCCGGTTCCGGGGACCGTGGTGGGCTTCACGGGCCCCGGCGGGGAGGAAGTGGCCGGGACGGTCCTCGCCGTGGAGGGCGGCACCGTGCGCGTCGATTTCAACCACCCCCTGGCGGGGCACCGGATCCGCTACCGGGTGCAGATCCTGGAGGTCGAGGCGCCGTCTCCGCAGGAGGGAGACGCAGGCGACTGATTCAAGGCGGGCCGGAGCCGGCCGACACCCCGGATAACGGAAGGGAGGGGTGCGGATCCGCGCGTTCGCCCGGCCCGCACCCCCTGGCCTATAATGGACGGCCCATGCAAGTCCTGCTCGCCAACCCGCGCGGATTCTGCGCCGGCGTCGAGCGCGCCATCGGGATCGTGGAGCGCGCGCTGGAGCTGTTCGGTCCGCCGATCTACGTCCGCCACGAGGTGGTACACAACCGCTACGTGGTGGACCGCCTGCGCGCGAAGGGGGCGGTGTTCGTCGAGGACCTCGACGCGGTACCCGACGGCGCGGCGGTGATCTTCAGTGCGCACGGCGTGGCGCGTTCGGTGCGCGAGGCCGCCGAACGCCGCGGCCTGCGGGTCTTCGACGCCACCTGCCCGCTGGTCACCAAGGTCCATAGAGAGGTGGCGCGCCATTCGGCCGCCGGGCGCGAGGTGATCCTCATCGGCCACGCCGGCCACCCCGAGGTCGACGGTACCCTCGGCCAGTACGACCGCGCCGGGGGCGGGGCGATCTATCTCGTCGAGTCGGAAGCGCAGGCGGAGACGGTCGCGGTCCGTGATCCGGAGCGCGTCGCCTACGTCACGCAGACCACCCTGTCGATGGACGACACCGAGTGCATCGTGGGGGTCCTGCGCCGGCGCTTCCCGCACATCGTCGGGCCGCGCAAGAACGACATCTGCTACGCGACGCAGAACCGGCAGGACGCCGTCAAATCGCTGACCGATCGCTGCGACCTCATGCTGGTCGTCGGGTCGGCCAACAGCTCCAACTCGATGCGGCTGCGGGAGATCGCGGAGAACGCGGGGATTCCAGCCTACCGGGTCGATGGCCCCCAGGATCTGCGTTCCGACTGGCTCGCCGGTCACGAGCGCATCGGGGTGACCGCGGGCGCCTCGGCGCCGGACGTCCTGGTGCAACGGGTGGTGCAACGCCTGCGCGAATGGGGCGTGCGCTGCATCGAAGAGACCGTCAGCCGCCCGGAGCGGGTCGCCTTCCCGCTGCCGGTCGCCCTGCGCTCCCCCTGAGCCCGTACGCGGGCGCGCGGACTCTCAGACGTATTGCTTGCCGCGCGGCGCCGGGGCGTACCCGGCCTACCAGCATCGGTCGAGCGTGCCGCTGCCGGTGAATCCCTTCGCACCGGTCGAGTCCAGCGTGATCGTCTTGCATTGGGTGTCGCCGTCCTGCGCACCCTTGCTGGTGGGCGTCGCCGTCAGCACGTAGCCGGTGCTGATCGTCTTCCCGGCCGGCGCCGCGATGCTCAGGGTGTAGTAGCCCTCGGGGCTCTGGCTGCCCGGGTAGCTCAGCCCGCAGGCCGAGCCGGCGCAGCCGCCGGGGCCGACGATCGTCGCCGTGTACTGGTTGTAGAGCGTATAGAAGCGCTCCTCGTCCGCCGCGGCCTTCTGCAGCAGGACGTGGGCGTCCGAGCGGCGGCTCTCGATCACCCGGCCGCGGTAGGAGGGGTACGCGATCGCCGCCAGCAGGGCGATCACGACCACGGTGATCATCAGCTCGATCAGGGTGAAGCCGGCGACGGCCCGCCGCTTCGTGCCGCGGCGGGGGCTCATCGCGCCACCCCGTGGGTGCGGATCGCGCGCACCACCCGCACGCCGCCGTCGGTCGGCGAGGGCGGTGCGAGTTCGAGCGTCACCCGCATCCCGGGATCCAGACCGGCGGCATCCCCCGACACGGTGACGCCGTTGAGCCGGTAGGTGGCCCCGAGGCGGTAGCCGCGATCGTCGACGATCACCAGACGCTGCTTGGGTTGTACGGAGTCCACCACACCCCGGACCACCCCGACGGGCCCGGCGGGCATCACCCGCGGGGGCGGGGCCGCGGCGGCCGCGGGGCCGAGCATTAGCCCCGCCGCCAGCGCCAGACCCGTGAGCAGATTCGATACCTTCATGTGCACCCCTCCCTGTATCGCTACTGGAGCTGGCGCCAGCTCTGGCGCCCGTTCGCGCTGGGGCCGGCGTTCTCGCTGATCTTGGTCGTCTTGCCGTTGGAACCCTGCAGGTACTTGCACTCGGCCCCTTTGCAGTTGCTGAGGATCGCCGGGCGCGAGAGCAGGCCGTTCTTGGACTGCATCCCGCTGGCCGGGACATAGGTGTCCTTGCCCGTGACCGGGTCCTTGATCTTGACGTAGTCGGCGCTGTTGAAGCTGTTGTCGCCGTTGAGGTCGAACGCCGTATACGGCAGCCGCCCGCCGCTCGCGGCGCTGATCTCGAACAGCCAGCTCGTGCCGCCGCTGGAGCAGACGTTTGCGTTGGGGATGAGCGTGGTGAAGATCAGCCGCCCCGAGCGCAGGACGGGATCGGTGATCATCATCTCGCCCTGGGCACCGAGGGTCGGCGATTTGAGGTCGAGGTACCACCCCATCTGGGTCGACCAGTCGATGCGGTTGCCGCTCACCACCCGCAATTGGGCGCCGAACGCGGTCGTCTCGTTGGTGATCGTCTGCGCCTGCAGTTTCGCGCGGGTAATGGTCGGCGGCGTGCCGCCGTTGGGGTCCCAGATGCCGTAGACCGACTGCACCGTGCTCGTGTCGGGCACCGAGTCCGTCGTCTCCAGGTATTTCCCGGTCCCGAAGTACACCATGAACCCCGGCCCCGAGGGGTTCGTCCCGACCACGGGCCGCGTGGTGATGGGCTGGGGCTTGCCGCCGGCGTCCACCGCGGTGAACAGCGGCTTGGGTTTGCTCCCGCTGCTGTAGGCGACCTTCCACGTGCCCGGCGTGGAACCGGAGAGGTTGAACTTCCACAGGTTCCCGTAGAGGTCGCCCGCGAAGACGTAGTCGGTCGTGAAGTTCCCGTCCGCGTCGACCGGCTCGACCGTCGCCAGACCGTCCGGTCGGTTCTTTCCGGTCGGATCGTCGGTCGGCCCGGTGCCGGTGTCGATCTTCTTGATGAGTGCGCCGGTCTCGATGTTCACCACGTAGAGCATGGCGTCACCGCAACCGGAGCCCGAACAACTGCTGTTGTATCCGTTGCCGAACACCGCGGCCCACACCCCGTTGTTCAGCAGGACGATCGCCGGGCGACTGTAGGTGTCGCCGAGGTTCGGATCGCCGTAGGGCGCGGCCTTCGTGTCGGTGAACTCCCACAGCACCAGATTCTTCGCGTTCCCTTCCGCGAAGGCCGCCGGATCGGTCACGTCGAGTGCGTAGATCTCCCGGCCGCCGCCGCCGAGCCCTCCGGCGAGCACGCTGCGCCACTGTCCCAGCCCGGTGAAGTACACATCGTTTTCGGTCGGCGTGCTGTCCACATAGTAACGATGGGCATAGGTCGGCGAGGTGAGCTGGTTGAGGGCCCCGAAGAGCGCGGAGGGCACGAAGCCCAGCACCTCCATGCCGGTGTCGGCGCGGAACCCGTGCAGCATCCCGTCGTTGGCCCCGACGTAGACCACGGGCGTGCGTGCGGCCTGCGCGGTCTTGAACGTCGCGTAGGACGCGGTCCAACTGCTGTACGGCGACCCGGAGCCCCAGGAGTAGAAGCGGTTCGGCGGCCCGACGTAGACCGGCGCCGAATCGACGATGTCCCCGAGGATGCCGCCGGTGCGGTTGCGGAAGGTGCCGCCGTTGACCTGCTCCTGGGTGCGACTGCCGCGCAGATAGTCCAATCTGGCCGAGCCCAGGGCGTCGGCCGTCCCGCTCACCGGGTCGGTGTTCAACGCGGACTGCTCGGACGAGGAGAGGCTCGACCAGCGGAACGGGACCCCCTGGGACTTACCCGGGTCGTAGGTGAGGATCGTACGCGAGCCCTGAACCGTAGTGTTCCCGGGCAACGGGACGCAGGCGGCCCCGACGCGCCCGGACAGGATGCAGTTGGCGTCCCAGACGAGCCCCGCGAGGTTGCCGCTGCTGTCGAGTTTGGTCGCCTGCACGTCACCGGTCCACGTGCTGCCGTCGAAGGTCGCGGTGATGAGCTGCGTGTTGGTCTCCAGGGAACCCGAAGTCAGGGCGGCGGCGGAGAACGAGGAGGTGCGCTGGCCGATCGCCCCGATGATGTTGGCGAAGGCGCTGACCAGGGACTGCGGGTTCTTGGCGCTGAGAAAGTCCCCGCGCCCGTTGACCGCGGCGTGCCACAGATCGTCGATGGTGGTGATGGTGTTGGCCGCCGGCTTCGGCCACGACTTCGACCCGGAGATCAGCGCCGGAAGGTCGGTGGACGGATCGAGCGTGCCGTCGACGCCGAGACCGATGGTGAATGTGACCATGTGCTGCCAGTCGGCCGGATCGTTGCGGTAGTCGTAGAAGGTCGCGTTCTGGTCGACCGTCACCCCGTCCGCCTTGTAGTGGACGTTCGGCAGATACTGCGGGACGTCGTTCGTCAGACTCGGCCGCAGATCGCGGTCCCAGTAGTACATGGCGACGTCGGCGAGCGTGTCGGACCAGCCGTCCTTGAAGGGTGTGTTGGGGTTGTACTGGTAACTCGCCCCGGTCGGGTCGGTGATCACCGGGCCGCTGGCGCCGTCCACGTTGCCGACGCCGGGATCGCTGCCGTTCCACATGCCGTCGGTCATGAGGACGGAGAAGTTCTGCCGGCAGGAGTACTCCGGCGCGTCCTGCACCCCGGGCGTCAATGCGTACGGGCTCTTGACGCCCGACGTGGAGTAGTACTCGCCGACGCGCTGCAGCGACTGGCGCAGCGGGGTGCCGCCGCCGGGGAGGACGCCGCCGAGCCAGGAGAACCAGGCCTTGCGCTCGCTCCCGGCGAACGGGTGGAGCATCTGCACGCCGGAGGGGCTGCTCGGGTTGAGTCGGTTGGTGTTGATGTTCTGCCCGGCCACGCGCGTCGTCGTCCCGAGCTTGCCGAACGCCAGCGAGATCGCCGTCTTCGCCATGAGGATCCGGGTGCGGTAATAGGAGTACCAGTTGGCGAAGTTCTGCTGCTGTGCGGCGCTCAGCTTGGTGACGTCGACATAGGTGTAGCAGGAGTCACTGTTGACGTTTCCGCAGGCCGCGTTGTACTGGTAGTAATAGGCGGGCCCGGGTCCGGCACCTACCACTGCGTACCCCCCGGGGCCGTAGTAGTAGTAGGTCGCCCGGTAGTTGGTCGCGAGGTTGAGCGTACCGTCACTATGGTCGTAGCCGTTGAGCCACGCGGCGGTGAAGCTCGCATCGCCCAGGCTGGTGCCGTCCGCTCCGATCGGCGGCGTGTAGGTGACGGTCGGGTCGTAGTACATCGGGTTGAAGGTGCTCGACTCGAACCGGTTGGTGGTGTAATAGGGCCAATACCCTTTGCTGTCCGGCATGAACGCCCAGGCCATGCTGCCGGAATCGTCCAGCGTGAGGTAGATGTTGGGCGCCACGCCGCTGGCCTTGAGGTACAGCGGGACCGTCGACAGGTTCAGCGGCGTGGTCGCGGCGAGGCCGGCCCCCGAGGACAGGAGCAGGAGCGCGGCCGCCGGCCCCAGGGTACGGATCTTGATGTTCGTCATGGCGGTGCCTCCCTAACGCGCGCAACCGCGCTTGCCGGTCGGGATCCGGCTACCGGTATCGCTTGGCGTACACGGACTGAAGTACGCTCGCGGTGTTGCCGACGATCCCGTGCGCACTGATCCGGAAACTGAATACCCCCACCCGCCGGGCGAGGTCGTCGGGATTCAGGGTGTCGGGGACGAACCCGTACTCCTCGATCAGGTAGCTCGGATCGGGGTTCGGCGTCCCGAAGCTCCCGGTGACGGCGATCGAGTTGGATGCCCACCACGAGGCGGGCTGCGGGTTGGCCGCGGTCACCCCGGTCGCATCGCGATCCCAGATCTGGTTGGCCCCGCTGCCCCCGATCGCGGGAATGGTCGTGAACCAAGTGCCCCCGGTCTTGAACCGATCCTCCCCGGCGCGCAAGCCGGACTCGGCGGCCTGGAAGGTGACGTCCTTGGTGCGGAGATTCCCGGCCATCTTCTCCTCGAGCGTGTTGGTGCTCATGGCGGCCAGGCCGAGGAGCGTCAGTACGATCAGGATCAGCAGGCTGATGATCAGGGCCGAGCCGTGCTGACCGTCCGGGCTGTGATGTGTGCCGATGTTCATGCGATCGTGGATCCCGCGCGGGTCAGAAGGTCCGGTTGCGCAGCGTGACGGTGTCGCCGAACGCCGCGTAGAGGTGCTGGTCCGGGGCCGTATAGACGGTGTTGTTGAAGCGCAACTGCTGGGGCGTCTGCGTCAGGTGGTTCTCCCGGCTCTCCAGCAGCAGATTGAGACGTACACTGACGACCTGTTGCCAGCCGTTCGTGATCGCGTCGACCTGCGTGGCCGTACGGTACTGGTTGGCGGCGCCGTCGCCGTCGGTGTCGAGGCCGTAGAGGAGCTGCATGTCCTGGACGCCGTCGACCAGTTCCTCCGGGCCGCCGCCGGAAGCGGAGTTGCCGCTCACGCGGTAGAGCGCGTCCACGCCCGGCGTCGTGGTGGTGCCGATGTAGTAGAGGCTGTACTGGAAGGCCATCACCTGGGAGCCTTTCGTATACAGCGTGCTCAGGTTGTTGCTCGTGTTCTGACTCATCGAATGCGCGATCGTGATGATCCCGCCCGCTCCTTTGGAGACGCTGGTCGCACGGAAGACGTCCGCGTGCGAGCAGTCGGTCACGAACAGCAGGTCGCCGGCCTGGAAGCCGTCTGGATTGGAGTCGATCTGGATGTTGGCATCGGTCGCCGACAGGTTGCCGGTAAGGGACACGCTCGAGGCCGAAGCGAAGCGCACCAGGATCGCATCCGTCCCCGGGACCAGATTGGTCGGCTTGGCCGGGAAGGTCGCAGGCCAGGTCCCGCCGTCGTAGCCCCCGATGACGGTGTCGGGATCGAACAGCGGGGTCATCGGCGGGCTGCTGGCGATCACGTTGGGGGTGAACGTGGTGATGCGACCGCAGCCCATGTACCCGGCCATGCGGATATCCTTCGACAGGAAGTACATGGCGAAGCGCCCGTTCTCCTGCAGCCGCGCCTGATTGTCCTGGACGCGGTAGGCCTGTTTGGAGCCTTCGTAGATCTTGATGACACCGGCGATGAGGATCAGGCTGATGACCAGTGCCACCATCAGCTCGACGAGGCTGAACCCCGGGCTTGCGTGTGTGCGGTTGCGATCACTCATGGCTGAAAGGTCGTCGCAAAGCTCATGGTGCCGCTCCCGGCGTCGTCCCAGCTCACCGTGATGGTGTAGAGGGACCCCGTCTTGGTTACGGTTCCGGTCCCCTTCGGGAGTAGATTGCGGCTGTCCTGGGACCATTCGTAGGCGTCGTATTGGGCGATCTCGGCGGGCGTACAGGTGACGGTCGACAGCGAGCAGTCCTTGGCCAGCGAGGTGGTGAAGCCGATGCTGTCGTAGTCGCCCGCGTTCACGCCGGTCTGGTTCGCGCGCATCCGGTCCGCCATGTCGTAGGCCAGCAGCGTGGCCTGGGTGCGCAGGTAGGCGCCGTGGTTGTAGCGCAGGCCGGTGGCCTGCAACCCGGCGAGCCCGAGCAGCCCGATCGAGAGCACGACCAGCGCGACGAGGACGTCGATCATGCCGACGCCCGCCTGGGCGCTGGCCGGAGCGCCGCGGCACCCCCGCTGCGAATCAGGGACAGGTGTAGGCACTGTTGGTCAACGCTCCGGTCGGACTCAGACTGATCTGAGCGCCCGGCAGGGACGAGGTGCCGGCGGGGCACACGTGGAGAGTCCCGCCGCCGGCGGGGACGAAGCCCTCCGGGGAAATGGTGATGTAGCCGTTCGAAAATCCGCTGCTCACGACGAAAAGGGTGCCCGAGGTCGGGTCACCGACGCGCAGGATCTCGTCGCTGCCGTCGACCGTGCCCACGGTGCCGCCGTCGGTGAAGGCGATCCAGCCGTCCTGCCAGGGCTTGGTGCCGTCGCAGGTCCTGCCGTCGGGGCTCGGGCACACGGTGACCTGGGTCGCGCGCGTGACCGCCGCGCTGCGGGCGAAGGTGATGGCGCCGACGAACGCGTTCACCGCCGCGGCGATGCGGTTGCGCTCGATGACGGAGCGGAACCCCGGCACCGCGAGTGTGACGATGATGGCGGCCACGAGCAGGGCCACCATCAACTCGATGAGCGTGAAGCCGCGGGTTCGGTTCATGTGCCCCGGTATAACCGAGGCCCGCGGCGATGTCATCGGAAAACCGACGGGCGGCACGGATCGGCCGACGAACGGTAGGGGCGGGGATTCGGCGGGGCGGCGCATCGGCCCAACCGTCGCGGGTCCGGGGGCCGGGCGGTATGCTAAGCAGTAGACCGGGGACAGCGCGGGGGGCGGTATCGATGGCGGGCGACGGGGCGGCGGACTGCCTGGTGATCGGCGGCGGGCTGATCGGGCTGCTCAGCGCATGGGAACTGCGCCGCGCCGGGTTGCGGGTCGTTCTCCTCGAACGCGCGGACACCGGACGGGAGGCCTCCTGGGCGGGCGGGGGGATCCTCTCCCCGCTCTACCCCTGGCGTTATCCCGACGCAGTCACGGCGCTCGCGCGCCGGAGCCAGTCGCGCTACCCGGCGCTCGCGGACGAGGTCGCCCGCACGGGAGGGGTCGACCCGGAATGGACCCGGAGCGGGTTGCTGATCCTGGACACCGAAGAAGAGGCGGCGGCGCGGGACTGGGCTGCGCGCGGGCGGATCGCGCTGGATACGCTCGATGAGGACGCCGTCGCGCGCTGCGAACCCGCGGCGCAGGCCCCGGGGCGGGCCCTGTGGATGCCCGAGGTGGCGCAGATCCGCAATCCGCGGCTGGCGCGGGGGCTGCGGGCGGCCGCCGCGGCCGCGGGCGTGCGGATCATCGAGGACCGCGAGGCCCTGCGGATCGCGGTGCAGGACGGGCGGGCGGTCGGCGCCGAGACGCGGGACGGGACGGTCCGCGCCGGCCGGGTGCTGGTAGCGGCGGGGGCGTGGACCGCGGCGCTGCTGGAGGCCTCGGGGCTGGCGGCACCGCCGATCGAGCCGGTGCGGGGCCAGATGATCCTGTTGCGGTCGCGGCCGCATACGGTCTCGCGGATCGTCCTGCACCGCTCGCGCTACGTCATCCCGCGGCGCGACGGCCGGATCCTGGTCGGCAGCACGATCGAGACGGCGGGCTTCGACAAGTCCACCACGGAAGCGGCGCGCGAGGCCCTGCTCGGTTTCGCCCGGGAGCGGTTCCCGGCGCTCGCCGACGCCCCCGTCGAAGGGCACTGGGCCGGGTTGCGCCCGGGGGCGCCCGGCGGGGTGCCGTTCATCGGGAACCATCCGGGAATCAACGGACTCTATCTGAACGCCGGACACTTCCGGAACGGGGTGGTGCTCGCCCCGGCGTCCGCGGAACTGATCGCGGATATTATTTTGGACCGCACAAGTTTTTTGGACCCGTCTCTATTCAATTGGGAGGCGGATCGGACGGGCGCCCCGGCCGCGGGCTCAGCCTAGACTTCGACCAAGCTTTACACTATACTGATTGTTATGGGAAAACCGATTGAAAATCCGGTCCCGGCGCGCGCCGCCGTGATCGAAACGCTCAAGGCGCGCCGGATCGCCCCCACGTCGCAACGCGTGGAGATCGCCCAAGTCCTGTTCGCCCGCCCCCAGCACCTGTCCGCGGACGAAGTCCTGGCTCAGGTGAACCGCGACCGGCCGCGGGTATCCAAGGCCACCGTCTACAACACGTTGGGCCTCTTCGCCCAACGCGGCCTCATTAGGGAGGTCATCGTCGATCCGACGCGCGTCTTCTACGACAGCAACATCGACGAACATCACCATATCTACAACGTCGATACCGGCGAACTCACCGACGTCGACGCCGCGGCGGTCTCCATCGGGCAACTCCCCAACCTCCCCGACGGCACCGTTGCCGACGGTATCGAAGTCGTCATCCGCGTCCGCGGCCGCAACGCCTGAGCCCTGCCGGCCCCGGCCGACCTCAAGTTGTCCCCGCCGCCCGCGCTTGTCTATACTCTGCCCCCGCGCCGGTGTAGCTCAGTTGGTAGAGCAACTGATTCGTAATCAGTAGGTCGGAGGTTCGAGTCCTCTCGCCGGCACCACAGTATCCGTTGGCCGTCACCGAGCCCCGGGTACGATCAGAGGAACGGGGTGCGAACTCGCGCACCATGCCCTCAACGAGAAACCCCTCCCTTGACCCGTAGTTCCGTTCCGCGAAAGGGGACAGATTGAACCTCCCCCAGTTTAACGGACACCCGGAAAGGGGCTAGCATGGTCCCTGAGGAGTGTTCGATGATCCGGAAGAAGTATCGGAGTTATTCGAGGGAATTCAAGCTGGAGGCGATCC
>JALUXX010000005.1 GCA_027013145.1 Gammaproteobacteria bacterium
TCACCCATCGGGTGAACGCCTCCTCAGCAGATTGTGTCGTCAGGACAACAGATTACATAGAAACGGCAGCGTGAATCTACGCTTCTAGGTTCACACGCTCGGCACATGGAACCGGCCTCGGCCTCTACATCGCGCGCGAGCTGTGCGAACTCAACCGCGCCGTGCTCGAGTACCTCCCCGCCGGCGCGGGCGAGAGCCGCTTCCGCGCCACCTTCGCCCCCGCCGACACACCGGAGCCCGCCTGAGCCATGGACCGCGCCCTCGCCCTCATCGTCGACGACGAGCCCGACATCCGCGAGCTGCTCGAACTCACCCTCGGGCGCATGGACATCGACACGCGCAGCGCCGCCGACCTCGCCGAGGCCCGCGCCCTGCTCGCGCGCCATCCCTTCCGGCTGTGCCTGACCGACATGCGCCTGCCCGACGGCGACGGGCTCGATCTGGTGCGCCACATCCAGGAGCGTTGCCCGGAGGTCCCGGTCGCCGTGATCACCGCCTTCGGCAGCATGGAATCGGCGGTGCAGGCGCTCAAGGCGGGCGCCTTCGATTTCGTCTCCAAGCCCGTGGACCTGCAGGGCCTGCGCAGCCTCGTCACCAGCGCGCTCAAGCTGCGCCGCACCTATCCCGAGGTCGACCGGCGCTCGCGCCGCACCCTGCTCGGCGACTCGCAGGCGATGCAGGAGATCCGCTCGACCATCAACAAGCTCGCGCGCAGTCAGGCGCCGGTCTACATCGCCGGCGAGTCGGGCACCGGTAAGGAGCTGGTCGCGCGCCTCATCCACGACAAGGGCCCGCGCGCGGACCGCCCCTTCCTCGCCGTCAACTGCGGCGCGATCCCGGCGGACCTGATGGAGAGTGAGTTCTTCGGGCACGTCAAGGGCAGTTTCACCGGGGCCGTGGCCGACAAGCAGGGCCTGTTCCAGGCCGCCTCGGGCGGGACACTGTTCCTCGACGAGGTCGCCGAGCTGCCCCTGCACATGCAGGTGAAGCTGCTGCGGGCGATCCAGGAGAAGGCGGTGCGGCCGGTGGGCGCGCAGCGCGAGGTGCCGATCGACGTGCGCGTGCTCAGCGCGACCCACAAGGACCTCGCCGCCCTCGTGCAGGAGGGCGGGTTCCGCCAGGACCTCTACTACCGCATCAACGTCATCGAGCTGCGCGTGCCGCCGCTGCGCGAGCGCCGCGACGACATCCCGCTGCTCGCCGACGCGGTGCTCGCGCGCCTCGCGGCGGGCGGGCCCGCCGTGACCCTGGCGCCGGACGCCCTGGAGGCGCTGTGCGCCTACGACTTCCCCGGCAACGTGCGCGAGCTGGAGAACATCCTCGAGCGTTCGATGACCCTGTGCGAGGACCACCTCATCCGCCGCGCCGACCTGCACCTGCCGGCAACAGCGGCGGCCGCCGCCGACCCCCCCCGCCCGACGGGCGACGTACCGCTCGAGGACTACCTCGACACCGTCGAGCGCGACGCCATCGTCCACGCCCTGGAGCGCACGCGCTACAACAAGACCGCCGCCGCCCGGCTGCTCGGCATCACCTTCCGCGCACTGCGCTACCGCTTGAAGAAGCTCGGCCTGGAGTGAGGCGCGGCCGGACGGAATGCGGAACGGGCGCCCCCGGTGGACCGAGGCCCACCCTGCATCCGCCCCCGAACCCGAGGTAGGGCCGGGCTCGCCCGGCCGACGGCGTCGATCGTACGGGCGCGGTTTGGATCGATGCGACCGGCGGGCCAAGGCCCGCCCTACGGGCTGGCGGCCTGACCGATCCGATCCATGTAGCCTGGATGGAGCGAAGCGAAATCCAGGGACAACGCTTCTTCTGCCACCGCCATCCCCGGATTCCGGCCTGCGGCCTGCATCCGGGCTACGAGGCGTGCGTGCACGCGTCGGGCGTGGATCGGGCGTCG
The DNA here is from genome assembly GCA_027013145.1 of Gammaproteobacteria bacterium. Classification (GTDB taxonomy): domain Bacteria; phylum Pseudomonadota; class Gammaproteobacteria; order 21-64-14; family 21-64-14; genus BMS3Abin12. Next base: position 1,904 of record JALUXX010000005.1, read on the forward strand.
CCGGCGGCGTAGGATGTACCTCCGGCACGGTTGACCCGCGGGCAGGGAGGCCCGCCGTCGTGCACCTTTCGATCCCGATTCCGCCGCCCGCCACAGTCGCCGGTGCCCCGTCCCGCGGGCGCCGGCGGGGTGACGCCCAGCGTCAGCTTGTGACGCCCGTGGACCCGCCGCGGCCCCCGTCGCGCCGCGCCGCCTCGCCCTTCCCCTTCAAGCCCCCCCGCAATCGGCCGAAAAAACGGGCACCTGGGCGCGCCGAAGGGCGTCTCGCGGCCGCCCGGGCCCTTTGGCATGGATCCTGCTTTCCCTTGGGCAGGTCCGAACCGCGCCCGCAGCCGGCGTGCGGCCGGCAACCAAGGCGAGAGTCCTTCAGTCCGCAATCGAGGAGAGTCGACATGACGCGCAAGCAACAGGGTTTCACACTGATCGAGCTGATGATCGTGGTCGCGATCATCGGTATCCTGGCGGCGATCGCCATCCCCGCCTATCAGGACTACACCGTCCGGGCGAAGGTGACCGAGGGCCTGAGCCTCGCCGACGCCGCCAAGACGGCGGTATCCGAGACCTACCAGTCCAACGGCAGCTTCCCCGCCACGGCGAACAACGCGAGCTACGGGCTTCCGGCCAAGGCGAGTATCTCCGGCAAATATGTTACGAGTGTCGACGTCGGGAACAACGGTAAGATCACGATCACCTACGCCAATACCGTTGGCGGCAACCCGCCCGTGGGCAACAAGGTGCTCACCCTCACGCCCGTGACCCCGTCCGGGGCGGTCGCCTGGATCTGCGGCAACACGACCATCACGGTTGCCGGAAACTCGTACACCGGGTCCGGGACGACCGTTCCCAACAAGTACCTCCCCGCCAACTGCCGCTGATCCGGCACGAATCGGGAAACGACCGGAAGCGCCCCCTCTGGGGGCGCTTCGCCTTTCTCCGGGCGGACACGAGGCACGACGCTGGCTCGGTTCTTGCTTGTTTCGTGATCGGGCGAACGAATCGAAGACGAGGCCGAGGCCGAAACGATGCACCACCGACAGCGCGCATTCACCCTGATCGAACTGATGATCGTGGTCGCGATCGTCGGGATCCTGGCGGCGATCGCCATCCCCGCCTACCAGGACTACACCGTCCGGGCCAAGGTCACCGAGGGCCTGACGCTGATCTCGCCGGTCAAGGTGGCGGTCGACGAGCAGTTCCTCGCCAACGGCGCGATCCCAGGAAGCGGCAATGCGAGCTTCCAACTGCCGGCGGCGGCCAGCATCAGCGGGCGCTATACGCGTTCGGTCACCGTGAGCGGCGGCACCATCACCATCGCCTACCGCACCCTCGGGACGGCGGGCGCCGCCACCCTGGTGCTCACGCCGACCACGATCGCCGGCGGCGTCCATTGGACCTGCGGCGCGGCCGGGAGCACGCTGCCCAACCGCTACCGCCCGGCCGCGTGCCGGAACTGACGCGCAGACGAAGGCACTCATGATCTCCACCAGGGAACGGCGGACCGACGCACTCCTCCTGCTCGCAATCCTGGCGCTGACCGCGGTCGCCTACTGGCCGGGTCTCTCCGGCGGCTATCTCTACGACGACGCGCCCAACATCGTCGACAATACCCGCCTGCACATCCATACCCTCGCGCCCGGGGCGCTGCTCTCGGCGGCGTTCTCCTCGCATTCGGGACCGTTGATGCGGCCGGTCAGCATGGTCTCGTTCGCGCTCGACTACTATTTCTTCGGTCTCGCGCCCTACGCCTTCAAGGCCACCAACCTCGCGATCCACCTGCTCAACGGGGTGCTGATCTTCTGGCTCACGACGCTCATCCTGCGCGGGCGCCGGCGCCGGCGCCCGGAGGAGATGACGCCTGCCGCCGCGCGGACCCTTGCGCTCGCGGTCACGGCGGCGTGGCTGCTGCACCCGCTGAACCTCACGCCGGTCCTCTACGTGGTACAGCGCATGGCGAGCCTCGCGGCCCTGTTCACGCTGCTGGGGCTGTGCCTCTATGCGCGCGCCCGGCTCCGGGCCCTCGACGGGCGCGGGGGCCTCGGCAAGGGACTGACGCTCGCGCTCGCCTGCATCGTCCCGGCGGCGCTGAGCAAGGAGACGGGCCTGCTGCTGCCGATCTATCTGCTGGTCCTCGAGGCCGGCGTGTTCGGCTTCCGCGACGCGGACGGCGGCCGCAACCGCCTGCTGGTGCGCACGGCGCTCGGCGGTACGGCCGCGGCGCTGGCGGGTGCCGGCGCCTGGCTCCTGACCCACCCTCATTTCGTCACCGCCGGCTACGCGGGCCGCGACTTCACGCTCGGACAGCGGCTGCTGACCGAGCCGCGGGTGATCCTCTGGTATCTGCGCATGATCGTCGCGCCCAGCACGCACAGCCTGGGGCTCTACCACGACGATTTCCCGATATCGCACGGCCTGTTCCAGCCGGTCACCACCCTGCCCGCCATCCTCGCCGTGATCGGCCTGATCGCGGCCGGACTCCTGCTGCTGCGACGCGTACCGCTGGTCGGCCTCGGCATCCTGTGGTTCTTCACCGGCCAGTTGATGGAGTCGACGGTCTTCCCTCTGCTGATCGCACAGGAACAGCGCAATTACCTGGCCGACTACGGGATCCTGCTGGCATTCGCCTACGGGTTCTACCGCCTCGCGAGGCGCGTCGAGATGCGGGCCTTTTTGCGCACCGCCGCGGTGGGCTTCGTCGCCCTCCTCTTCGCCACCACACTGACCCGGGCCTGGCACTGGCGCAATCCCGTGGACCAAGCGCTCTACGCGGCTCGCCACCACCCGGCCTCCGCGGACAGTCTCTATATGCTCGGGCGCATCTATGCCAACGCGGCGATGCAGGGGCAGATCTCGAACCCGGCACCCGCCTTCGCCACCCTGGAGCGCGCCGCCGCGCTCGGGCCGTCGATCGTCCCGGAGGCCGCCCTGATCCTGCTGAGCGGGAAGCTGCACCGGCCGGTCGATCCGGCATGGACGGCGGCGATTGCGCGCAAGCTTGTGGCAGCGCCGCTGACCCCCTCCGATCTCAATGCCCTCAAGCATCTCGTCGTCTGCCTGCAATCCGGCTGCCGCCTGCCCCCCCCCGCGATGACGCAGGTGTTCCGGGCGGCGTTTCGTGCGCCGAACCTCCATCGCATGGCGGGACCCTGGGCGAATCTGTACACCGTATACGGTCAGTACGAGATCAACGTCCGCGGCGATCTCGCCGCAGGGCTGCACGCCTTCCGGCGCGCCGTCGCCGTCGCGCCCCACGCAGCACAGTATCGCATCAACCTCATCAATCTGTATCTCGTCTTGGGCCGAACCGGCGAGGCCGAACGACAGTTGACCGCCCTGCGCGCGCTCGACCGCTTCGGCACGCTCACGGACGTCATCGCGCCGGTGGCCCGAGACGTGGCGCGCGCACGTCGCGCCGGTGCGCCGCGCCGTGTTGCCCCGCCCGGTTGACGCCCATAGAATGGCCGCAGCGCCGCGCCCGCAGCGAAGGGAAATCTCGAAGAATGGAGCCGAGCCTGAGCATCGTCATCCCCGCGCGCAACGAGGCGGCGGGGCTGGAGCGGCTGCTGCCCGCATTGCGCGCGCGCCACCCGGAAGCCGAACTGCTGGTGGTCGACGACGGCTCCACCGATGCCACGCGCGAGACCGCGCAGCGACTCGGTGCCAGGGTGATCTCCCACGCGTACGGACAGGGAAACGGGGCGGCGATCAAGTCCGGCGCGCGGGCGGCCGCGGGCGAGGAACTGGTGTTCATGGACGCCGACGGGCAGCACGACCCCGAGGACGTGGCGCGACTGCTCGACACCCTGCACCAAGGCTACGACATGGTGGTCGGGGCCCGCGACGGAAACTCCCAGGCGAGTCTGCTGCGGGGGCTCGGCAACCGCTTCTACAACCGCCTCGCAAGCTGGATGGTGGGACGGCGGATCGCCGATCTCACCTCGGGTTTCCGTGCCGTGCGCGCGGAGCGGTTTCGCGAGTTCCTGTTCCTTCTGCCCAACGGCTTCTCCTACCCGACGACCATCACGATGTCGTTCTGCCGCGCGGGTTATGCCCTGGCCTTCGTGCCGATCCACGCCCACGCGCGGCTCGGGCGCAGCCACATCCGGCCGCTGCATGACAGTCTGCGCTTTTTCATCATCATATTCCGCGTCGGCACCCTCTATTCACCCCTGAAGCTATTTCTGCCCGTCAGCGCCCTCTTCTTTCTGCTCGGGATCGGCCGCTACGTCTATACGTATACGCATTACGGGACCTTCACCAACATGAGCGCCCTGTTGCTGGCCACCTCGGTACTGATCTTCCTCATCGGCCTGATCTCCGAGCAGATCACCAACCTGGTGTTCATGCAACGGTCGAAGTGACGTGCGCCGGCGGGCCAAGATCCTGGTCCTGACCTCGACCTTCCCGCGCCGCGCCGCCGACGCCGAGCCGGGATTCGTGATGGCGCTGTGCGCGCGGCTGGCCGAGGAGTTCGATGTGCACGTCCTGGCGCCACACGCGCCCGGGGCGGCGCGTTCCGAGGTCCTCGACGGAATCGCGGTCACCCGTTACCGCTACGCCCCGGTGCGCTGGGAACGCCTCGCCTACGACGGCGGTATCCTGGCGAACCTGCGGCGGCGGCCCTGGCTCGCCGCCCTCGTACCCTTGCTGGTCGGCGCCCAGATCGGCGCCGCGGCGCGGCTGCTGCGCCGCGGCCGCTACGACCTGATCCACGCCCACTGGCTGCTGCCGCAGGGGTTCGCAGCGGTGCTCGCGACGCGGCTGGCGCGCCGCTCGATCCCCGTTGTGTGCACCGCGCATGGCGGCGACTGGTTCGCCCTGCGCGGCCGCATCGCGATGGCGTTCAAGCGCTGGGCATTGCGGCGCGTGGACATACTCACGGTGGTCAGCCGCGCCATGGAGGAGGCCGTGCGCCGGGACGGAACGGTGCCGAAGCGGCTCGAAATCGTACCGATGGGGACCGACCTCGCGCGGCGCTTCACGCCGCCGCCGGCCCCGCGCGGCGCCGGCATCGAATTGTTGTTCGTGGGTCGGCTGGTGGAGAAGAAGGGGCTCGAACACCTTCTCCGGGCGCTCCCGGAGATTCTCCGCTTCCGCCCGGAGACGAAACTCACGGTGGCCGGGCGGGGCCCGGAAGAGGGTCGCCTGCGGGATCTGGCCGCACGTCTCGGCTTGGGCGCGGACATCCGCTTCCTGGGCGCCGTACCCCACGGGGAACTCCCCGCGCTCTTCCGCCGCGCGACGCTGTTCGTCGCGCCCTTCGTGGTAGCCTCGGGCGGCGATCAGGAGGGCTTCGGACTGGTGCTGGTCGAGGCCCTGGGTTGCGAGTGCCCGGTCCTCACCTCGGACCTGCCCGCAGTACGCGACATCGTGATCCCCGAGCGCACCGGGGTACTGGTCCCGCCGGGCGATCCCCGGGCCCTGGCCGAGGCGGCGATCTCCCTCCTCGCCGATCCGGAGCGCAGGCACCGCCTGGCAAGCGCGGGGAGGCGTCACGTCCGTGCGCACTTCAGCTGGGAGGCGAGCGGCGCGCACTACCGGCGCATCCTCCGGGAAGCGATCGGGGGGGCGGGCGGGGAATGAAGGAGCTGGCCTGCGTCGTCGTCACCTACCGGCCCGACCTGGACATTCTGGCGCGTCTGCTCCTCGCGCTGCCCGCCGAGGCCGGTGTGATCCTCGTGGACAACGCCTCCGGCCATGGGATCCCGGACGAGTTGACCCGACTCCTCGCGGCGCGCCGGCGCAGTCACCTGATCCGCAACGACCACAACGCCGGACTTGCGACGGCGATCAACCAGGGCGTCCGCGCGGCCCGCGATCGCTGGCCGGACACCCGCTACGCCCTGCTTCTGGACCAGGATACCGAACCCGAGACCGGCGCGATCGCGGTGCTGATGGGCGGCGTGGCGCAGCTGCAACGCGCCGAGCCTCCGCCCGGGGCCGTCGGACCGAGTCTGGTCGACGCCGCGACGGGCATGAGCCACGGTTTCCATCGGAGCACCCGCTGGCGCTGGACGCGCGTGTATCCGGATCGGGGCGGACCGGTGTCCTGCGCCAGCCTCAACGGCAGCGGTACGGTCGTACCGATCCGGCTGTTCATCGAACTCGGCGGACTCGAGGAGGGGCTGTTCATCGATCACGTCGATACCGAGTGGGGGTTCCGTGTCCGGGCGGCCGGCTACGGCCTCTACGGGATCCCCGCGGCGCGGTTCGTACACCGCATGGGCCGCGACAGCCGCCGCATCTGGCTCTTCGGATGGCGCATATGGCCGATGCGCACGCCCGCGCGCCACTACTATTTATTCCGGAACGCGGTCGTTCTCCTCCGCCGGAGCTACGTGCCGCGCGTCTGGAAATCCTGGGCGATCATCAAGTTGTTGTTGACCGCGGGCGTCCACGCGGCGATCGGCCCGCGTCGCGGCGCCCACTTGGGGAGGATGCTGGCCGGGGTGCGTGACGGACTGAGGGGCGACCCCCCGCGTCGCTGATCGAGGAGCCGCCCCGCCGGGTGCCGCGAGGGCCGATGGAGGCACCCGCCGACCCGACCGGCAACGCGGCGCAGGCTATGCTATAAATCGGGGTGATCGGGGATCGGCCCCTCCCGGAGGGACCGGCCACAGGGACGTGGAATGCCCGTATTTCCTCACCGGCGACGGGTAGGGGGATCCCCGCCCGCACTCGCCCGGCGGCGCGGACGTCCGCCGGCGGGGCACCGTCGCACCCCCGCCTCGTCCCTTCGGCGCTCAAGTTCCCGTCGGAGACGGTCGATACTCCGAAGGTCCGGGGCCCTGGATCGGTTGGATCCGACCCTTATAGGTCAATGACTTATTTGGTGAACCCGGTCAAGGTTTCACACCGGCCCCGCGCGCATGCTTGAAGGTGCGGCGCCCACCCGAAAACAGGACCAGTCATGGCGAGCACGAGTCCCCAGATCCGCTTCGGCGGCCTACCCCACCGGTTGGTACGCGACGGGCTGCTGAACGAGGCGCAGGCGCAGGAGAGCTACGAGCAGTCGCAGAAGAAGCGCATCCCGTTCGTGACCTATCTGGTCGAGAACCGCATCCTCGGCAGCCGTGAGATCGCCTTCGCCGCGAGCCAGGAGTTCGGCGTGCCGCTCTTCGATCTGGACGCGATGGATCTCGAACACGCCCCCGTGAAACGCGTGAGCGAGAAGCTCATCCGCCAGCACCATGCGCTGCCGCTGTTCCTGCGCGGGAACCGGCTCTACGTGGCGGTCTCCGAGCCCACCAATCTCCAGGCCCTGGACGACATCAAGTTCCATACCGGGATCGGCACCGACGCGGTGCTGGTGGAGGAGGACAAGCTCACCAAGGCCATCGACCGCGCGCTCGAGGCCAACGACTCGACCTTCGCGGAACTGCTCGATACCGATCTCGACAACCTGGATTTCAGTGCCGACGACGACAGCGCCAACGACACCGCCGCCGACGCAGCCGATGCGGGGGTCGACGATACGCCGGTTGTTCGCTTCGTGAACAAGGTGCTGCTCGACGCGATCAACAAGGGCGCCTCGGACATCCACTTCGAACCCTACGAGAAGACCTACCGTGTTCGCTTCCGCCAGGACGGCGTGCTCTACGAGATCGCCTCGCCGCCGATCAATCTCGCCGCGCGCATCTGCGCGCGCATCAAGGTCATGTCGCGCATGGACATCGCCGAGCGGCGCGTCCCGCAGGACGGGCGCATCAAGATGTCGCTGTCGAAGAACCGCGCAATCGATTTCCGCGTCAACACCTGCCCCACGCTGTTCGGCGAGAAGATCGTGCTGCGCATCCTCGACCCCGGCAGCGCCAAGATGGGGATCGAGGCGCTTGGTTACGAGGACGAGCAGAAGGAGTTGTTTCTGGAGGCCCTGCACCGCCCCTACGGCATGGTGCTGGTCACGGGGCCGACGGGCAGCGGCAAGACCGTGTCCCTGTACACCGGGCTCAACATTCTCAATACGCCGGACCGTAACATCTCGACGGTCGAGGATCCGGTCGAGATCAATGTCCCGGGCATCAACCAGGTCAACATGAACCCCAAGACCGGGCTCACCTTCGCCGAGGCGTTGCGCGCCTTCCTCCGGCAGGACCCGGACGTGATCATGGTCGGCGAGATCCGGGATCTGGAGACGGCCGAGATCGCCATCAAGGCGGCGCAGACCGGGCACATGGTGCTCTCGACCCTGCATACGAACGACGCACCGCAGACACTCACCCGCCTCATGAACATGGGCGTACCGGCCTACAACATCGCCTCCTCCGTGAACCTGATCATCGCGCAGCGACTCGCGCGGCGCCTGTGCAATCACTGCCGCCGCCCCGTGGACGTCCCCCGCGAGGTGCTCCTCAAGGAGGGCTTCACCGAGGAGGACCTGGAGGGACTCAAGCTCTTCGCCCCGGTCGGTTGCGACCAGTGCTCCGGCGGCTATAAGGGGCGGGTGGGCATCTACCAGGTGATGCCCGTATCCGAGGACATCCAGCGCATCATCCTCGAGGGCGGAAACGCCATGCAGATCGCAGAACAGGCCGAGCGCGACGGCATCGCCGACCTGCGCCGCTCGGGCCTGAGAAAGGTCATGCAGGGCGTCACCGGACTCGACGAGATCAACCGCGTCACCAAGGATTGAGCCATGGCCGAGAAAGCGATCAAGAATTTCCTGTTCCTGTGGGAAGGCTCCGACCGCCGCGGAACCCGCGTCAAGGGCGAGGCGCGCGGCGCCAGCCCGGCGATGATCAAGGCGGACCTGCGGCGCCAGGGGATCAACCCGATCAAGGTACGCAAGAAGCCGCAGCCCCTGTTCGGCGGCAAGAAGAAGATCACGCCCAAGGACATCGCCGTCTTCAGCCGCCAGTTGGCGACCATGATCGGCGCCGGTGTGCCGCTGGTCCAGGGCTTCGAGATCGTCGGCCGCGGCCACGAGAACCCGGCGATGCAGGAACTGCTGCTCGGGATCAAGAACGACATCGAGGGCGGCAGCAACCTGACGGACGCGCTGTCCAAGCACCCGCGCTATTTCGACCCTCTGTTCTGCAACCTCGTACACGCGGGAGAGCATGCCGGCATCCTCGACAGCCTGCTCGACAAGATCGCCACCTACAAGGAAAAGACCGAGGCGCTGAAGAGCAAGATCAAGAAGGCGCTCTTCTATCCCACCGCGGTCATCATCATGGCGATCATCGTCACCTCGATCCTCCTGCTGTTCGTGGTGCCGACCTTCCAGAACCTGTTCAAGAGCTTCGGCGCCAACCTGCCGGCCTTCACCCAGATGGTGATCAATCTCTCCGAGTGGTTGCAGCAGTATTGGTGGCTGGCGCTGTTCGGCATCGCCGCGGGCGCCTTCGCCTTCGTGCAGGCGAAGCGGCGCTCGCGCGGGTTCGCGGAGTTTCTCGACCGCAGCGCCTTGAAGATCCCCATCATCGGCGAGATCCTGAACAAGGCGGCGATCGCGCGCTTCGCGCGCACGCTTGCGACCATGTTCGCGGCGGGTGTGCCGCTGGTCGAGGCGATGGACTCGGTCGCGGGAGCCACCGGCAACAGCGTCTACTCCAAGGCGGTCCTGCAGATGCGCGAGAGCGTCTCGACCGGACAGCAGCTTCAGCTTTCCATGCAGCAGAGCGGGTTGTTTCCAAACATGGTCGTGCAGATGGTCGCGATCGGCGAGGAGTCGGGCGCCCTGGACTCCATGCTCGGCAAGGTGGCAGACTTCTACGAGGAGGAGGTCGACAACGCGGTCGACGGCCTGAGCAGCCTGCTCGAACCGCTCATCATGGCAGTGCTCGGGGTGCTCGTCGGCGGCCTCGTCATCGCCATGTACCTGCCGATCTTCAAGATGGGTTCGGTGGTCTGAGCGCAGATTCCCGCCACGGACAGGACACCGCCCGCCCGGGTGCGCCACCGCGCCCGCGGCGGGCGCCACAGCCGATGGAACACGGTGCCGCATGCCGCCGCTGGCCGTTTTCGAGCTTCATCCGACGCTGCTGATCGCCGCCGCCGGGCTGCTCGGGCTCGTCGTCGGCAGCTTCCTCAACGTCGTCATCCACCGCCTGCCGCGGATGCTGGAGCGCGACTGGCGCCGCCAATGCCGCGAACTCGGGGCCGGAAACCCGGATCCCGGCGACGCCGAGCCCTACAATCTGGTGGTGCCGCGCTCGCGCTGCCCGGCGTGCGGGCATCCGATCTCGGCGGCGGAAAACGTGCCGCTGCTGAGCTACCTGCTGCTGCGGGGTCGCTGTTCCGCCTGCGGGGTGCACATTCCGCTCCGCTACCCCGTCGTGGAGCTGCTGACCGGCGTGCTTTCGGCCGCCGTCGCCTGGCGCTTCGGGCCGACTTGGCAGAGTGCGGCCGGGCTGCTCCTGACCTGGGCCCTCGTGAGCCTGAGCTTCATCGACCTGGATCACCAGATCCTGCCGGACTCGATCACGCTGCCGTTCCTGTGGGTCGGCCTCGCGCTGAGCCTGTTCGGAGTGTTCACCAGCCCGCGCGACAGCATCGTCGGGGCACTGGCCGGCTACCTGAGCCTGTGGTCGGTCTACTGGTTGTTCAAGGCGGCGACCGGCAAAGAAGGTATGGGCTACGGGGACTTCAAGCTGCTCGCGCTCCTCGGCGCCTGGCTCGGCTGGCGCAGCGTCCCGCTGGTCATCCTGCTGTCCTCGGCAGTCGGTGCGGGGGTGGGGATCGCGCTCCTCGTCTCCGGGCGGCACGCACGCAGCCAGCCGATCCCCTTCGGCCCCTATCTCGCCGCGGCCGGCTGGCTCGCGCTCCTCTTCGGCGCGCCGATCCTGCACGCCTACTGGCACTGGGCCCTGCCGCACTGACCGCGCGGGCGGCCGGGCGATTCCGCCGCGGGCCGCCGGGGTGCTAAGGTTGGCCCATGCTCGTCGTCGGACTCACCGGAGGCATCGGCAGCGGCAAGTCCACCGCGGCGGCGATGTTCGCGGCCCGCGGCGTCCCGGTCATCGACACCGACGCGATCGCGCGCGAGGTGGTCGCCCCCGGAACCCCCGGGTTGGCGCAGGTCGCCGCGGCCTTCGGACCCGCGGCGCTGACGCCCGCGGGGACCCTCGACCGCGCCGCCCTGAGGGAGCGGGTCTTCGCCGATCCCGCGGCGCGCCGGCGCCTGGAGGGGATCCTGCACCCGCTCATCCGCGCCCGCGTCGCCGAGCGCCTTGCAGCGACGGACGCCGCCTATGCTATCGTAGTCGTTCCCCTGCTGCTCGAGAGCGGCGGGTGGCCGTCCGTACACCGGGTCCTGGTGGTCGACGTCCCCGAGTCCCTGCAGCGGACCCGCGCGGCGGCCCGTGACGGGATCTCCATGGAGCAGGTGGATGCCGTGATGAACGCCCAGATCAGCCGTGAGCGCCGCCTCGCCGGGGCCGACGACGTCCTCGTGAACGACTCCGATCTGCCGGCGCTCGAGCGCGCGGTGGAACGCCTCCATCGGCGCTACCAGCGCCTGGCTGCCGACTACGGCGGCCGGCCGGGGTGAACCCGATGGCACGCGCGCGCACCGACGAGACCCGCGGCGAGGTCCCCTTCGCCGCCGAGGCACCGCGCAGGATCCTCTACGAGTACCCGCTGAACGAGCGCGTCCGCGCCTTCCTGCGCCTGGAGTTTCTGTTCCGCAACATCCTCCACAGCCTCGAGGGTCGCAGCGTATGGGACAGCCGGGCGGCGCTGCAGGGAATCCTCGAGATGCTCGCCATCCTCGGACGGGGGGATTTGAAGGCCGAGGTCATCAAGGAACTCGAGCGCCACGCCACCCATCTCGGCCGGCTCAAGGAGCGCCCCGGTGTCGACCGTGCGCGACTGGTCGGCCTGTTGCGCGAGCTGACGGAACTCATGGACGGACTTTACGCATCCAGCGGGCAGTTCGGCCAGGATCTGCGGGAGAACGAGTTCCTGAGCGGCATTCGCCAGCGCAGCGCGATTCCGGGCGGGACCTGCGAATTCGACCTCCCGGGATACCACTACTGGCTGCAACAGGATCCCGAGACGCGCGACCGGCATCTGCGCGAGTGGTTCGCCGCGTTCGAGCCGCTGTACCGTCCGGTCACGCTGATCCTGTTCCTGATCCGCCAGAGCGGCCGGCCCGAGGAGGTGTGCGCCGAAGGCGGCTTCCTGCAGCGCAACCTCGACCCGAACGTCCCGTGTCAGATGATGCGCGTAGGCCTGCCCGCCGACGCGGGCTGTTTCCCCGAGATCAGCGGCGGGCGCCATCGCTACACCATCCGCTTTCTGGAACAGGCGAGTCCCGACGCGCGCGCGGTACAGACCGGTGACGACGTCCGATTCGAACTCACCTGCTGCCTGTGCTGAACGCGTTCGGCGCCGCGCCATGAATCGCAGACCGCGCACCGTCTCCTGTCCGACCTGCGGGCGCAGTGTACCGTGGTCAGCCGAGAACCGCTGGCGGCCGTTCTGCAGCGAGCGTTGCCGCCTCATCGATCTCGGGGCGTGGCTCGACGGCGGGCGCGCGATCGCCGGTGAAGCGGCGCCGGACGGGACCCCGATGGAGGACGCCGCCGCGGATGCGGAGGGGAGCGGACCGCCCGGGCACTGATCCCGGCGCGCCGCACGATCACCCCCCGCCGGACCACAGGGCCCGGATCGCCGCGATCCCCTGGGCGCCGCACCGCTGTGCCGTGCCGATGTCATCCGGCCCCACGCCCCCGAGCGCATAGACGGGGAACGGGGCCCTCTCGATCAGGGCCGCAAAGGTGTCCCAACCCAGTGGACGCGTCCCCGGGTGGCTGGGCGTCGCGCATACCGGCGAGAGGACGGCGAAGTCGACGCCCACGCGCGCGGCCTGCTCCAGTTCACGCGCGTCATGGCAGGACGCGGCGACCCAGAAGCCCTCGGAGACGCTCGGCAGGGGGCGCGTCGCAAGGGAGCGGAGGGCGCGCGCGCCCAGATGCACGCCGTCGGCGCCGACCTCGAGGGCGAGCCGCGCCGGGCCGTTGATCAGCAGGCGCGCACCGTGGCGCCGGCAGCGCGCCAGCGCCTCTTCGGCGAGCGCGCGCAAGGCATCGGCGCCGAGCGAATGCGCGCGCAACTGGATCAGGCGCTGCCCGGAGGCGGCACACCGTTCCAGTCGTTCGAGGAAACGCTCGCGGCCGGCGGCGGGCTCCGGGGTGATGAGGTAGCGGTCCGGCAGGCGCAGGGCGGCGAGCACGGGCCGGTCGGCGGCAGGGAAGGCCTCCGCACGCAGCGCCTCCGGCGCCACCCAGTCGAGCGGCTGTCCGAGGCGGGGCTCCACCGCGCCGCGGTAGCGCTCGACACACCAGACGTCGAGCAACACCCGCCGCTCCGGATAGGCGTGCCGGACCCGGATCAGCGGGCGCGCCCGCTCGACGGTGATCCCCAATTCCTCGTCGAGTTCGCGCCGCAGCGCCGACTGCACCGATTCCCCGGGCTCGAGCTTCCCGCCGGGGAATTCCCACAGCCCGCCCTGATGAGCGTGCGGGTCGCGGCGCTGGATCAACACCCGCCCGCGGGTGTCGCGGATCACCCCAGCCACCACCTGGATCGATGCCGTCACGGACACCCGCGCCTCGCGCCGGTCAGGTACGGTATTCGGCGTTGATCCGCACGTATTCATAGGAAAGATCGCAGGTCCACACGCGTGCACTTCGGGTCCCGCGCCCGAGATCGATGTCCACCGTGACGGCGTCGCGCGCCATCACCGCGCGCCCCTGCTCCTCGCGGTAGTCGGGATCGCGCGCGCCGGCGCGTACGATGCGAACTTCATCGAGGTGGATCGTCACCCGTTCGATATCCAGCCCGGGCACCCCGGCGCGTCCGACCGCCGCGAGGATGCGCCCCCAATTGGGGTCGCCGGCGAAGAACGCCGTCTTCACCAACGGCGACTGGGCGACGGCATCGGCCACACGCCGCGCCTCGGCCGCGTCCGCCGCCCCGCGCACTTCGACGGTGATGAAGCGGGTCGCGCCCTCGCCGTCGCGCACCAGCGCCTGTGCCAGCTCGACGCACACCGCGCGCACCGCCTCTCCGAGCCGCGCGCGCGCCTCCTCCCCCGGCGGCAACACGCGCCGCCCGGTGGCCGCGAGTACGCAGGCGTCGTTGGTCGACGTGTCGCCGTCGACCGTGATGCAGTTGAAGGAATCGGCGACCGCGTGCTCCAGGCAAGCCTGCAACCACTCGCGGTCGACCGCCGCATCGGTCGCTATGAAGGCGAGCATGGTGGCCATGTCGGGGCGGATCATCCCGGCCCCCTTGGCGATGCCGGTGACCGTCACCTCGACGCCGCCGATCTCCACCCGGCGCGAGACACCCTTGGGCACCGTATCGGTGGTCATGATCCCCTCGGCGGCGGACGCCCAGCCGTCCGCGGCCAGGGCCGCCACCGCGGTCGGCAACCCTGCGACCACCCGCTCCACCGGCAGCGGCTCGCCGATGACACCGGTGGAAAAAGGCAGCACCCGCTCCGGCTCGCAGTCCACCAGCCGCGCCAGGGCCGTACAACAGGAGCGCGCGTCGTGCAGCCCCGCGGCGCCGGTCCCCGCGTTGGCGTTACCGGTGTTCACCAGCAGGTAGCGCGGCGCCGCGCGCGCGAGGTGCTCGCGCGCCAGGCGCACCGGCGCCGCCTGAAAGGCGTTGCGGGTGAAGACGGCCGCGCAAACGCTATCCGGCGCCAGTTCGAGGACGACCAGGTCGAGACGCCCGGGACGCTTGATCCCGGCGGCGGCGGCGCCGAGGCGCACGCCCGCCACCGGATCGAGGCGCAGGCCGGGCGCGTCTTCGCGCGCCATTCAGCCCCCCGCAACCGCGGCCGCCGCTCCCACTCAGGCGAGCCGGCCGTGGCAGTGCTTGTACTTGCGCCCGGAGCCGCACGGACACGGCTCGTTGCGCCCGACCTTGGGCGTCGCGCGCACGAACGGGGTCTGCGGCTGCGCCGGCGCCTCGCCTGCGGCGACCTCCGCCTCTGCGCCCCCGCCCGCGGCCGCCGCGAGGGCCGGCGCCTCGGCGTGCTCGTAGCGCATCTGCGCCGGCGCGCTCGCCCGGCGCCGCGCCTCCATCGCCTCCACTTCCTCCTCGGCGCGCACCTGGACGCGCGCAAGAATGGCGATGGTCTCCTGCTTGATGCGCTCGAGCATCTCGGAGAACATCTCGAAGGCCTCGCGCTTGTACTCCCGCGTCGGATCCACCTGTGCGTAACCGCGCAGCCCGATCCCCTGGCGCAGATAGTCCATCGCCGCCAGGTGCTCCTTCCAGTGGGCGTCGAGGACCTGGAGCAGCACCGCCTTCTCGAAGTGGCGCAGGACCTCGCTCCCGACCGCAGCCTCCTTCTCGGCGTAGACCCGTTCGAGTTCCTCGAGGACACGCGCGCGGACCCCCTCCGGATCGAGCTGCTCGTCGGCCTCGAGCCACTCGCGCACCGGGGCGCGCAACCCGAACTCGCGATCGAGCGCCTCTTCAAGGCCCGGCAGGTCCCACTGTTCCTCGATGCTCTGCAGCGGCATGTACTGTTCGATCACGGCGTTGACCACGTCGGCACGGATGGCCCGCACGGTCTCGGAGACGTCGTCCGCGGAAAGCAGTTCGTTGCGCTGCGAGTAGATGACCTTGCGCTGGTCGTTGGCGACGTCGTCGTACTCCAGCAGGTGCTTGCGGATGTCGAAGTTGTGGGCCTCGACCTTGCGCTGGGCGTTCTCGATGGCCTTGGTCACCCACGGGTGCTCGATCGCCTCGCCCTCCTTCATGCCGAGCTTCTGCATGATCGCGGAGACCCGTTCGGAGGCGAATATCCGCATCAGGTTGTCTTCGAGCGACAGGTAGAACCGCGTCGATCCGGGATCGCCCTGGCGGCCCGCCCGGCCGCGCAACTGGTTGTCGATGCGCCGCGACTCGTGGCGCTCGGTGCCGACGATGCGCAGCCCCCCGGCAGCCAGCACCTCCTCGTGGCGCCGCCGCCAGTCCTCACGCACCCGCTGCACCGCGGTCTCGTCCGCCGGATCGACTTGCGCGAGTTCCGCCTGCAGGCTGCCCCCGAGGACGATGTCGGTCCCGCGCCCGGCCATGTTGGTGGCGATGGTGACCGCCTTCGGTCGCCCGGCCTGCGCGACGATCTGCGCCTCCATTTCGTGGAACTTCGCGTTGAGCACCTTGTGCGGAACGCCGGCCTTCTTGAGCAGCCCCGAGAGGTGCTCGGAGGTCTCGATCGACGCAGTGCCCACGAGCACCGGCTGGCCGCGCTCGTAGCAGTCGCGCACGTCCTCGACGATGGCATCGAATTTCTCGCGCGCCGTGAGGTAGACGAGGTCACCCATGTCGTCGCGGATCATCGGCTTGTGGGTGGGGATGACGACCACTTCCAGGCCGTAGATGGTCTGGAACTCGTAGGCCTCGGTGTCCGCGGTACCGGTCATGCCGGCGAGCTTGTCGTAGAGGCGGAAGTAGTTCTGGAAGGTGATCGAGGCCAGCGTCTGGTTCTCGCTCTGAATCGGCACCCCCTCCTTGGCCTCGACTGCCTGATGCAACCCCTCCGACCAACGCCGCCCCGGCATGGTGCGGCCGGTGAATTCGTCGACGATGATCACCTCGTTGTCGCGCACGATGTACTCGACGTCGCGGTGATAGAGCGCGTGTGCGCGCAGCGCCGCGTTCAGGGTATGCATCAGGACCAGGTTGGAGGCGTCGTAGAGGCTCTCACCCTCCGCGAGCAGCCCCATGCGCACGAGCAGTTCTTCCACCCGTTGGTGGCCGTCCTCCGTGAGATAGACCTGTTTCTGCTTTTCGTCGACGCTGTAGTCGCCGGGGCCGTCCTCCTCCTTCTGCGGCGTGAGCTTGGCCGCCAGCTCGTTGAGCCGCTTGTAGAGGTCCGCGCTCTCCTCCGCGGGCCCCGAGATGATCAGCGGGGTGCGCGCCTCGTCGATCAGAATCGAGTCGACCTCGTCGACGATGGCGTAGTGGAGCTCGCGCTGGACCTTGTCTTCGAGCCGAAAGGCCATGTTGTCGCGCAGGTAGTCGAATCCGAACTCGTTGTTGGTACCGTAGATGATGTCGGACCCGTAGGCGGCGCGCTTGTCCTCGGGGCTCATATCGGCCACGACCACGCCCACGGTGAGGCCGAGAAACTCGTAGACCTTGCCCATCCACGCGGAGTCGCGCTTGGCCAGATAGTCGTTCACCGTCACGATGTGCACGCCGCGTCCCGGCAGGGCGTTGAGGTAGGCGGCGAGCGTGGCCACCAGGGTCTTGCCCTCGCCGGTGCGCATCTCGGCGATCTTGCCCTCGTGCAGGACCATCCCGCCGATCAACTGCACATCGAAGTGGCGCATGTTCAGCGTGCGCCGCGCCGCCTCGCGCACGACGGCGAAGGCCTCGGGGAGCAGGTCGTCGAGGCTCTCGCCGTCGGCGTGACGCTTGCGGAACTCCTCGGTCTTCGCGCGCAACTGCGCGTCCGAGAGCGCCTCGGTCGCGGGCTCGAGTGCGTTGATGCGGTTGGCGATGCGCCGGTGCTGCTTGACCAGCCGGTCGTTGCGGCTGCCGAAGATGCGTTTTACGAGGTTCGCGACCATGGCTCTGCTGCGGATTCCGGGACGGGGCGCTCGAGCGCGCGGATACAGCCTCCCATGATAGCGCAACTGGCGCGCCCGCCCCACCAGACGGTACGGGCGCCGCGTCGCGGGCTCAAGGCGGCGGGATCAGCGCCGGTCTCGCACCAGGCGCACGGGGTTGATGAGCTTCCCGTGATAATGCACTTCGAAGTGGACGTGCGGTCCGGTCGAGCGGCCGGTGGAGCCCATCAGGGCGATCTCCTCCCCCTTGGAGACCTTCTCGCCGACACGGACCAACAGCTTCTCATTGTGGCCGTAGAGTGTGACGTAACCGTTGCCGTGATCGATTTCGACCAGATTCCCGTAACCCGAGCGCGGTCCGGCCCAGGTCACGATGCCGGCCGCCACGGCCTCCACGGCGCTGCCCTCGCGGCCGGCGAAATCGACCCCGGGGTGAAACTCCGGCCGCCCCGTGAAGGGGTCGGTCCGCCGCCCGTAGTAGGAGGAGATCCAGCCGTGGGCGATCGGCCACCCCGCCGGGCGCACCTCCTGCTGGAGCTTGCGGTGCATCAGCAGCGTCTCCAGCACCTGGAGCTGCTGCTCGCGGTCCGAGAGCTGCGCCGAGAGCCGCCGCAGGGACGCCATGAAGTCCGGCACGGACTCGGAGTGCAGCTCCGCGGGGTCGCGGGGCCCGCCCTGGGCCGGCGGACGGTCGAAGTCGAATTCCCCCTTGTCCAGTTTCGCCATCTCGACGAGCCGCTGGCCGAGGGCGTCGATGCGAATCACGTCGGCCTGCATCCGCCCCAGGCGCAGGGCGAGGGCGTCGATGTTCGCGCGGGCGTCACGCTCCGCACGCCGGATCTGCGCCTGCTGGGCCGCGACCTCGTGCACCATGGTCCGGGTGATCGCCGCGGAGCGCCCGAGCCCCAGCCGGTAGCCGCCGTAGCCGGCGGCCGCGGCGAGCGCGCCCAGGAACAACAGCAGGAACGCCGCGAACCGCGGCCGCGCCAGGTCCAGCAGGAACGGGCGTCGCGCCCGGCGGGAAAAACATATAACATTGATCATGCTCGCCTTATCGGCCGCTACGGCACGCAGTTTAGCCTCGATCCGATCGGCGGCGTGCGCGCGGTCCTGTGGCGACATGATCCAATTGAGTCCGTAGGGTCCAGCCGAAGGTTCGGAGAATACTGTGGCCGGCAGGGGATTTCCAGCATCGATCGACCGCTGGTTGGGGCACGGCGCGGGCGTCTGGGGCAGACTCACGGCCCGGGCCGCGCACCTCCGGCGCCTGCAGCCCACCGTGCAGACCTGCCTCGAAGCCGTGTCGGCGGGGTCCCCGACGCCCCCGGTCCGGGTCGCGGCCTTCGACGGCGGCGACCTGTTGCTGGTGACGGAATCCCCGGCGTGGTCGGCGCGGTTACGCTATCAGGAGCCCGCCCTGCTGACCTGCCTGACCCGCTCAGGCCTTTTGGTCAGCCGGATCCGGGTGCGGGTGACCCCGGCACCTCCCCCGGATCCGCCGCGACGCGCTCGCCCCGCGCGACTCTCGCCGCACAGTGCCCGCTTGCTCGATGCCTATGCGCGCTCGGTACACGACCCCGCCCTGCGCGCCGCCCTCGAGCGGCTCGCGTCCCGCGGGTCGCGGGGCGGCGGATAGGCGGGAGGGGAATGCCCCGTTTCAGGCCAACTCGACCGGGCGGGCGAACGAAATCGGTGCACTCCGGGCGTCCGCGAAGGTGACCGACTCCCAGGCCGTGCGCTGCGCGAGCAGCGCGGTCAGCAGCCGGTTGTTCAGCGCGTGCCCGGACTTGTGGGCGCTGAAGGCGCCGATGAGACTGGCCCCCAGAAGATAGAGGTCACCGATGGCGTCGAGGATCTTGTGCTTGACGAACTCGTCCTCGTAGCGCAGCCCGTCCTCGTTCAGGATCCGGTAGTCGTCGACCACCACGGCATTGTCGAGCCGCCCGCCCAGCGCCAGGCGCCGCTCGCGCAAAAGCTCGAGATCGCGCAGGAAACCGAAGGTCCGTGCCCGGCTGACTTCCTTGACGAAGGACGTGGTGGAGAAGTCCATCTCGGCGCGTTGCGTATGGTCCTTGAACACCGGATGCTCGAACTCGATCGAAAAGGCGACCTTGAAGCCGTCGAACGGCTCGAACCGCGCCCACTTGTCGCCGTCCGTCACCTGCACCGGGCGCAGGATCCGCACGAAACGCTTGGGGGCGTCCTGCTCCTCGATCCCGGCCGACTGGATCAGGAACACGAACGGCCCGGCGCTGCCGTCCATGATGGGGACCTCCGGGGCGCTGACGTCGACGAGGGCGTTGTCGATCCCGAGGCCGGCGAACGCCGAGAGCAGATGCTCCACGGTGCTGATCCGGATGTCGCCCCGGACCAGCGTGGTCGACAACCGCGTCTCACCGACGTTCTCGGGGCGCGCCCGAATCGCCACCGGCGGATCGAGATCGACGCGCTGGAACACGATCCCGGTATCGACCGGGGCCGGGCGCAGCGTCAGGTACACCTTCTCCCCCGTGTGCAGCCCTACACCGGTCGCCCGGATCACGTTCTTCAAGGTTCGCTGTCGGATCATCGGCTTCGATCGCCCTCCGGTACCGGTCGACTGCAAGGCGCCGCGATGCTAGCACAGCCCCCGGGGGCCATAAAGCGAAGTGGGTCACGCTGTCGCACGGGCGCCGCCGCGGCGGCCGACGCCCGGGTGCCGCCGCGAAAGACAAGCAAAAATCGTGCCCCCTAGGGGGATCCGTGGCCGGCCACCCGGGTCAATCCGCCTGCCGGCGCAGGAACGCCGGGATATCCAGGTAGTCGAGATCCGACTGGCTCGGCAGGGCGTTGCCCCCGTGCACGGCCTGCTTGCGGATCACCGTGGGACGCTCGAGCTGGTCGTAGTCGATCTCCCCGTTCTTGTTACGGTGCACCAGCTTCACCGGCGGCGCCTCCGCGGGTGCCGGCGCCGACACCGATGCCGGTGCACGCTCGCGCGATCCCAGCCCGGTCGCCACCACCGTCACCCGCAGCTCGTCGCTCATCTCCGGGTCGATGACCGTACCCACCACGACGGTGGCGTTCTCCGAGGCGAACTCCTTGACGGTGTTGCCGACCTCCTCGAACTCGCCGATCGCCATGTCGGGTCCGGCCGTGAGGTTGACCAGGATGCCGCGCGCGCCGGCCAGGTTGACATCCTCGAGCAGCGGGCTGGCGATCGCGGCCTCGGCGGCATCGCGGGCGCGTTCCTCCCCGCGCGCGCGCCCCGAGCCCATCATCGCCATACCCATCTCCGACATCACGGTGCGCACGTCGGCGAAGTCGACGTTGATCAGTCCGGGACGGGTGATCAGCTCGGCGATACCCTGTACCGCGCCCAGGAGCACGTCGTTGGCGGCCTTGAAGGCGTCGAGGAGGCTGACGTTCTTGCCGAGTACGCTCAGGAGCTTCTCGTTGGGGATGGTGATGAGCGAGTCCACGTACTGGGAAAGTTCCTTGATCCCGGTCGCGGCGACCTGCATCCGCTTGGCGCCCTCGAACGGAAAGGGCTTGGTCACCACCGCCACCGTGAGGATCCCGAGATCCTTGGCCACCTGCGCGACCACCGGCGCCGCGCCGGTCCCGGTGCCGCCGCCCATCCCCGCGGTGATGAACAGCATGTCGGCCCCTTCGATGATCTCGGTGATGCGATCACGATCCTCCATGGCCGCATGCCGGCCGACTTCGGGGTTGGCGCCCGCACCCAGCCCCTTGGTGATGTTGCTGCCGAGTTGAAGCACCGTCCGCGCCTTGGTGTTCTTCAGCGCCTGGGCATCGGTGTTGGCGCAGATGAAATCCACACCCTCGATGCTCTGCGCGAGCATATGCTGCACGGCGTTACCGCCGCCGCCGCCCACGCCCATGACCTTGATTACCGCGTTCTGGCTGTATGCATCCATCAGTTCAAACATGGCCGACCTCCTCTGACTGCACGCACCACTTCCCGTTGCATCGATTCCGTCGCGGCCCGGCGCAGTGCGGGACCGCTCCCACTTCAGAAATTTCCCTGAAACCAGCTCTTCATCCGCTCCCATACACCCTTCAGTCCGCGACCCATGACCGGTCCCGTCAGGCGCGTGCCGCGGTTCTGCTGCCCGAACAGCAGCAGTCCGACCCCGGTCGCATAGATCGGGTTGCGCACCACATCGGCCAGCCCCGCCACGTATTGCGGCGTACCCAGGCGCACCGGCATGTGAAAGACCTCCTCGGCGAGTTCGACGGCGCCCTCCATCCGCGAGCTGCCGCCGGTGAGGACGTAGCCGGCCGCGATCAGCTCCTCGAAACCGCTGCGGCGCAGTTCCGCCTGGATGAGGGTGAACAGCTCCTCATAGCGCGGCTCCACGACCTCGGCGAGCGTCTGGCGCGCGAGACGGCGTGCCGGGCGCTCGCCGACGCTGGGGACCTCGATGGTCTCGTCGGCGCCCGCGAGCTGCGTGAGCGCGCAGGCGTACTTGATCTTGATGTCCTCGGCGTGCTGCGTGGGGGTACGCAGCGCGACGGCGATGTCGTTGGTGACCTGGTCGCCGGCGATCGGGATCACCGCGGTATGACGGATCGAGCCCTCGGTGAACACCGCGATATCGGTCGTGCCGCCGCCGATGTCGACCAGGCAGACCCCGAGTTCCTTCTCGTCCTCGGTGAGTACCGACTGGGCGGAGGCGAGCTGCTCGAGGATCACATCGTCGACCTCCAGCCCGCAGCGGCGTACGCACTTGATGATGTTCTGCGCCGCACTGACCGCGCCGGTGACCATGTGGACCTTGGCCTCCAGGCGCACGCCCGACATCCCGACCGGGTCGCGGATGCCCTCCTGGCCGTCGATCACGAACTCCTGCGGCAGGATGTGCAGGATGCGCTGGTCGGCCGGAATCGCCACCGCGCGGGCCGCGTCGATGACCCGCTCCATGTCGCTCGGGCTGACCTCCTTGTCGCGGATCGCCACGATGCCGTGCGAATTGAGGCTGCGGATATGACTGCCGGCGATCCCCGCGAACACCGAGTGGATCTGGCAGCCGGCCATCAGCTCCGCCTCCTCCACCGCACGCTGGATGGAATGGACCGTGGATTCGATGTTGACCACGACGCCCTTCTTGAGCCCGCGCGAGGGGTTGGAACCGATGCCGATGATCTCGATGCCCCCGTCCGGCGTGACCTCGCCGACGATGGCGACGACTTTCGAGGTGCCGATATCGAGCCCGACGATCAGGTTCTTCTCGGGTTTCTTGACCATTCCGTCTCAGCCCCTTTTGCGATCCGCCGCCGGGCGCTTCCAGCGCACCGCGAAGCCGTTCGTGTAGCGCAGATCCACCGCGTCGATGTCTCCGACCCGACCCGCGAACGCCGCCGGATAGACGCTCAGGAAGCGCGCGAGGCGCGCCGTCGGATCCGCGCGCCCGAGGAGCAGGCGGACGCCGCCGGCGAGGCCCAGGCTCCAGGAACGCCGCGCATCGAGATCCACACGCACGAGCCGCAACCCGTGGGCCGCCAGCAGCGCGCCGTACGACCGGTAGCGGCGCAGCACCAGGGCCTCGGTCCCCGCGGGCCCGTGCAGCTCGGGCAACGCCGGCAACGGCGGAATCCTGCGCGGGCGAAAGACGGTCCCCGCGGCGGTCACCAGCGCGTCGGCGCCCCAGCGGGCGAACGGGACGCGCTCCACCACCCGCACGACCAGCGTCCCCGGCCATTCGCGACGCACCGCGGCGCTCTGCACCCACGGCAGCGCCAGCGCCGCGGCCCGGACCGCGCGCACGTCGACCGCGAAGAAGCTCCCGCCCACCACCCCGGCGAGGGCCGACTTGAGGCGTGCCGGGTCGAGATAGCGGAAGTTCCCGCTGACCTGCACCTGCCGGATCGGAAACCGGTGCGGGTTCGACAAGGCCTCCCACGCGCGCGCGCCGCCCCAGATCGCGAGCGCGGACAGCACGCCCGCCGCGGCCCAGCCCAGGACCCGCCGGGCCGACGCGGCCGGCGGCGCCGCCGCGCCGCGCCCGCGGCGCCGGCCACGCACCAGCGGCAGGGTGATCACGCTCGCCATGCGCAACTCCCGGCATCGGCGCGCAGCGCCGGAAAACTGGTCGCGAGCACCGCGAGCACGAGCTCGTCGAAGTCGAAGCCGGCCGCGCGGGCGGCCATCGGCACCAGGCTGTGGTCGGTCATCCCCGGCACCGTGTTGACCTCGATGAACGCCGGCGCCCCGCTCCGGTCGGTGAGGAAGTCCACCCGCCCCCACCCCGAGGCGCCGAGCGCGGCGAACGCGGCGCGGGCACGGGCCGCCAGCGCCGCCTCGCGCCCGGCGTCGAGCCCGCAAGGGCAGTGGTAACGCGTGGTGTCGGCGCGGTACTTCGCCTCGTAGTCGTAGAAGGCGCGCGGCGTCTCGAGGCGGATCAGGGGCAGGACCTCGTCGCCGACGATGGCCGCCGTGTACTCCGGACCGTCGACCCAGGATTCGGCGAGCACGCAACGATCGTAGCGGGCGGCCTCGGCATAGGCGCCCGGCAGATCGCCGGCGCGCTCGACCCGCGTCATCCCCAGGCTCGAACCCTCGAGCGCCGGCTTGACCATGAGCGGCAGACCGAGACGGCGGGCGACGGCATCGAAATCATCGCCGGCGTCGAGGACCTCGAAGGCCGGCGTCGGTACCCCGGCGCCGATCCAGACCTGCTTGCTGCGCAACTTGTCCATCGCCAGCGCCGACCCGAGGACACCGCTGCCCGTGTAGGCGAGCCCCAGAGACTCGAGCGCCCCCTGAATCACCCCGTCCTCGCCCCCGCGCCCGTGCAGGGCGATGAACGCCCGCGCGAAACCGTCGCGCCCGAGCTGGCCGACCGGATCCTGTGCCGGGTCGACGGGGTGGGCGTCCACCCCGCAGCGGCGCAGCGCCGCCAGTACCGCCGCGCCCGTACGCAGCGAGACCTCCCGTTCCGCCGATCGTCCGCCCAGGAGCACGGCGACCCGGCCGCAGTCGGGGGCCAGGCGCGGCCACGCCGCGAGCAGTGCGCGAATACCCGCAGTCACGGCCGTTCGCCCTCCTGCAGAGGCGTCGCGCCCGGTACCGGCTCGCCGACGATCCGCACCTCCGGCTCCAGCCGCACGCCCTGCGTCCGCGCCACGGTGTCGGCGACGAGACGGATCAGCGCCTCGATATCGGCGGCGCGGGCCCCTCCGGTGTTGACGATGAAGTTGGCGTGCTTGGTCGAAACGCAGGCGGCGCCGATGCAGGTCCCCTTCAGCCCGGCGGCCTCGATGAGGCGCGCGGCGTGATCACCGGGCGGATTGCGGAAGACCGAACCGCAACTGGCCTGTCCCGTCGGTTGCGTGGCGCTGCGCCGCGCCAGCAGCTCGCGGATGCGCGCACTCCCGGCGCGACCGGCGCCGGGGGTCAGACGCAGGTGCGCGGCCAGGAACCATTCCCCGGGCGGACCCGCGACGCTGCGGTAGGCGACGCGGAAGTCGCCGGGCGGGCGCACGCGCACCTCCCCGTGGCGGTCGACGGTCTCCACCGCCGCGACGCACGCCCAGGTCTCACCGCCGAAGGCGCCCGCGTTCATGGCCAGCGCCCCGCCGACGGTCCCGGGGATCCCGGCGAGGAACTCCGCGCCGCGAAGGCCGTTGCGGGCGCAGAATCGCGCGACCTTGGCGCACGGCACGCCGGCCTCGGCACGCACCAGATCCGGCGCGTCGCGCTCGATCCGCTTGAGCATCGCGGCGGTGGCGATCACTGTCGCCTGCAAGCCGCCGTCGCGCACCAGCAGATTGCTGCCCAGCCCCAACCAGAACACCGGCTCGCCGGCAGGCAGCGCGCGCAGGAACGCGGATAGGTCGGCGATGTCCGCGGGCTCATAGAAGGTACGCGCGGGTCCGCCCGCCCGCCACGAGGTGTGCCGCGCCATGGGTTCGTCATGGCGCAAGGTCCCGCGCGGTCCCGGGTTCTTCGGTGCCGGCATCATGGGCCGCGTCCCACGCCGCTGGCCGCGCCCGCCCCGAGGTGTTGCGGCAGCCGCGCCGCCATCGCCCCGATGTCACCGGCCCCGAGGGTCAGAAGCACGTCGCCGTCCTCGAGCGTCGCGGCGAGGATCGCCGGCAGCTCCTCCAGCGGATCGACGAACACCGGGTCGATGCGCCCGCGCGCGCGCACCGCGCGGCACAGGGTACGCCCGTCGGCCCCGGCGATCGGCGCCTCGCCCGCCGCGTACACCTCGCCCAGCAGCAGCACATCGACCTCGGAGAGGACACGCGCGAAGTCCTCGAACAGATCGCGCGTGCGCGTATAGCGGTGGGGCTGGAACGCGACCACCAGGCGGCGGCGCGGCCAGCCGGCGCGGATCGCCCGGAGGGTCGCCTCGATCTCGCGCGGGTGGTGTCCGTAGTCATCGATGAACAGCACACGTCCGCGCCCGGTCTCGAACTCACCGTAGACCTGGAACCGGCGCCCGATGCCCTCGAACCCCCGCAGGGCCCGTAACAACGGCGCGTCGTCCACCCCGAGTTCGTGCGCCACGGCGAGCGCCGCGAGGGCGTTCTGCACGTTGTGCTTTCCGGGCAGGTTCAGCGTGACCTTGAGCCACTCGCGCCCGCCGTCGCGGCGTACGCCGAACCGGGTGCGGGTGCCCTCCTGGCGCAGCCCGACGGCGCGCACCGCGGCGTCCGCGCTGAACCCATAGGTCAGCACCGGCCGCCCCACCTCGGGCAGCAGCTCGCGCACCACCGGGTCGTCGATGCAGAGCACCGCCAGGCCGTAGAACGGGAGGTGATGGAGGAACTCGAGGAAGCTGCGGCGCAGCTCGCGGAAGTCCCCGCCGTAGGTTCCCATGTGGTCGGCGTCGATGTTGGTCACGACCGCCATCATGGGCTGCAGGTGCAGGAACGAGGCGTCGCTCTCGTCGGCCTCGGCGACCAGGTAGCGGCCCGCGCCCAGGCGTGCGTTGCTCCCGGCGCTGTTCAGGCGCCCGCCGATGACGAAGGTCGGGTCGCGTCCGGCCTCCGCCAGCAGGGTGGCGATCAGGCTGGTGGTGGTGGTCTTGCCGTGCGTCCCCGCGACGGCGATGCCGTAGCGGAAGCGCATCAGTTCGGCGAGCATCTCGGCGCGACGCACGACGGGGATGCGCCGCGTGCGCGCGGCCGCGACCTCCGGGTTCTCCGCGCCGACGGCGGTCGAGACCACGACCGCGTCACACCCTTCTATGTGGGCCGCGTCGTGTCCGATGTGCACGTCGGCCCCGAGCGCGCACAGGCGTCGGGTGACGGCGTTCTCCCGCAGATCCGAGCCGCTCACGCGGTAGCCGAGGTTGATGAGCACCTCGGCGATGCCGCTCATCCCCGCCCCGCCGATGCCCACCATGTGGATACGGCGGATGCGCCCCATCCCGGTTTCGCTTTCGACGCCCATCAGCAACACCCGCTTTCCGGCCTTCGTCATACCAGCCGTCCCGTTCCCATCCCGGTCTCCTTACCCGCAGGCCGCCCGGCAGTGCTCCGCCACGGCTTCCGCCGCCTCGGGCCGGCCCGCGCCACGCGCCGCGCGTGCCATCTCCAGCAGCCGCGCCCGATCCCAGAGCAGTTCCTCCAGACAACCGGCGAGACGCTCGACACCGAATTGCGCGGGCGGGATCAGCAGCGCCGCGCGCCGCTCGACCAGGTAGCGCGCGTTGTGCGTCTGGTGGTCGTCGACCGCATGCGGATAGGGGACGAGGATCGACGCCACCCCCGCGACCGCCAGTTCCGACACCGTCATCGCCCCCGCCCGGCAGAGCACGAGATCCGCCCACGCGTAGGCCTGCGCCATGTCCTCGATGAACGCGTCGACGCGCACCTCGGCAAGCCGCGCGCGTCCGTAGGCGGCGCGCGCGACGGCCAGGGTGCGCTGGCCGGCCTGATGCCAGACGCGCGGACGCCGCTGCAACGGGAGGCGTTCGAGCACCGCGGGGACGGTCTCGTTGAACGCCTGCGCGCCCAGACTCCCGCCCAGCACGAGCAGCCGCGGCGGCCCCGACCGACCCGCGAAGCGATCCTCCGGCGCCGCCACGGCGACAATCGTGGCCCGCACCGGGTTGCCCGTGTGCTCGGCGCGGTACCGCGCCGGAAACGATCCGGCAAACGACTCCAGCACCCGCGTCGCCAGCCGTGCGAGCAGACGGTTGGTCAGGCCGGGAATCGCGTTCTGTTCGTGAATCAGCAACGGGCGGCGCAGCAGCCACGCCGCGACCCCGCCGGGGCCGGCGGTGTACCCGCCCATGCCGAGCACCGCACACGGACGCACCCTGGCGAGCGCGGCGAGCGCCTGCACAAGGGCCCACGCGAGCATGAGCGGCGCGGTCAGCCGTGCCAACGGGCCCTTGCCCCGCAACCCGGCGATCCGGATCCAGAGCATCTCGATCCCCGCCTTGGGCACCACGCGGCTCTCCATCCCGCGCCGCGTCCCCATCCACACCACCGCCACCCCGTCGGCGCGCAGGCGTTCGGCGACGGCGAGCGCCGGGAAGACGTGCCCCCCGGTGCCGCCGGCCAGGATCAGGATCGGTCCCGCGGTGCTCATCGCCGCCGCCTCCCCGCCCGCCCCGGCGCCGGGCGCGCCCCGGCGCCGACGCGGCGCGCCTCGCGATCGATGCGCAACAGCAGCCCGAGCGCGACGCAGTTCACGAGCACACTGCTGCCGCCGTAGCTCATCAACGGGAGCGTCAGGCCCTTGGTCGGAAGCACGCCCATGTTGACGCCGATGTTCAGATACGCCTGCAGCCCGACCCACAGGCCGATGCCGTAGGCGAGATAGGCCCCGAAGGGCCTGCCCGCGCGCTCCGCGCGCCGCGCGATGCCGAAGGCGCGCCACACGACGAAACCGAACAGGGCGACCACGGCGATCACGCCCGCCAGGCCCAGTTCCTCCGCGAGGATCGAGAACAGGAAGTCCGTATGCGCCTCCGGGAGGTAGAACAGTTTCTGGACGCTGTTGCCCAGACCGACGCCGAACCAGCCGCCGCGCCCGATGGCGATCAGCGCCTGCGTGAGCTGAAAACCGGAACTGAAGGGGTCCGCCCACGGATTGAGGAACGAAGTGAGACGCTCCAGCCGGTAGGGACTGAGCACCGCGAGCGCCCCGAGTCCGGCCGCGACGGTCAGCAGCAGCGCCAGGAACGGCCACAGGCGCACACCGGCGAGAAACAGCAGGCCGAGGGCGGTCGCCATCAGCACCCCGGTGGAACCGAAATCCGGTTCCAGCAGGAGGAACAGTCCCGCGACGCACAGGAGTCCCATCGGCGCGAGGAGGCCGCGCGCGCTCGTGCGCAGCACCTCGGCGTGGCGCACGACATAGGCGGCGAGGTAGACCACGGCTGCGAATTTCGCCAGCTCCGAGACCTGGAAGTGCATCGGGCCGAGCGGGATCCAGCGCACGCTGCCGTTGACCTGGCGGCCGATTCCGGGGATCAGGACCGCGGCGAGCAACACCAGGGTCGCGAACCAGAGCGGCCGTGCGATCCGCTCCCAGAAGACCAGCGGGATCCGCAGCACGACGGCGATCGCGACCGCCCCGAGCGCGAGGAATACCAGTTGCCGGATCACGAAATGGAACGGCTCGCCGAACTGACGCGCCGCCAGACCGAGCGAGGTGGAGGCGACCATCACCAGCCCGAGCGAGGCGACGGCGATCACGGCGCCGAGCAGCGGCAGGTCCAGATCGGGCGCGGCCGCCTGCGACCGCGCCCCGGCCGTCGCCGATCGGGCGGAAAGCGGGAGCCCGTGCGTACTCACCGCAGCCATCTGCGCACCGCCTCCATGAAACGGGTCCCGCGGTCTTCGTAGTTGCGGAACATGTCGAAGCTCGCGCACGCGGGGGAGAACAGAACGACGTCGCCCGGCTGCGCGAGCGCGCCCGCCAGGCGCACCACCTCGTCGAGGTCCGCGGCGGTGTGCAGGGGAACGGTGCCGGCGAGGGCGTGCTCGATCTGCGGCGCGTCGCGTCCGAACAGCACCACTGCGCGTGCGTGGGCCGCGACCGGCGCCCGCAGCGGGGCGAAGTCGGCGCCCTTCCCGTCGCCGCCGGCGATCAGGACCACCGGCACGTCGAATCCCTCCAGCGCCGCCGTGGTCGCCCCGACGTTGGTGCCCTTGGAATCGTTGTACCAGACCACCCCGTCACGCTCCCCCACCCGCTGGGTACGATGGGCCAGACCCTCGAAGCGGCCCATGGCGTCGGCCATGGCCGCCACCGGCAGCCCGAGCGCGGTGCCCGCGGCGAGCGCGGCGAGCGCATTCGCCCGGTTGTGGCGTCCCGGGAGCGCCAGCAAGGCGGCGCGCACGAGCGCCCGCCGCCCGTGCATGAACCACTCCTCGCCGTCCACCGTCCCGATCCCGAAGTCGTCCGCCCCCGGCGGGCCCGAGGTGAAACGCAGCACCGGGCGGCGCGCATCGGCCATGACCGCGACCCGCGGGTCGTCGGCGTTGATCACCTGGACCTGCGCCCGGCGCAGGATGCGCGCCTTCGCGGCGGCGTACTCGTCGAGGTCGCGGTAACGGTCCATGTGGTCGGGGCTCAGGTTCAGGACCAGACCTACCGCCGGCGCCAGCGACTCGGTGCACTCGAGCTGGAAGCTGGAGAGCTCCAGGACGTAGAGGTCCGGTTCGCCGTCACGCAGCAGGTCGAGCGCCGGCGTCCCGAGGTTGCCGCCGACGCGCACGTCGCGCCCGGCCGCGCGCGCCATCGCGCCGAGCAGCGTCGTCACGGTGCTCTTGCCGTTGGATCCGGTCACCGCCGCCACCGGCGCGCGCGCATGGCGCGCGAACAGCTCGATGTCGCCGATCACCGGAGTGCCGCGCGCGAGCGCCGCGGCGATGGCCGGCGTGCGCAGGGCGACGCCCGGGCTGAGCACGATCTCGTCGGCGCTGCGCAGGACCTGCTCGTCGAGCCCGCCCAGGAACACCGCCACGTCGGGCAGCGTATCGCGCAGCGCATCCAACCCCGGGGGATGGGCGCGCGTGTCGGCCACCGCGATCTCCACGCCGCGCGCCGACAGGAACCGCGCGCACGACAGCCCGGTCGCGCCGAGGCCGACGATGAGCACCCGATGCGGTCGTTCGAGCGTTGCCATATGCGCGCAGCCGGCCACCATACTCTCAACCGATCCCGTTCCCGGCACGGGGGCCGCGGGCATCCGCCGCGGCACCGCACCGTACATGGACGCGCGACCCGCTCATCGGATCTTCAGCGTCGCCAGGCCGATCAACACCAGGATCACGGTGACGATCCAGAAGCGGACGATGACCCGGGGCTCCGGCCAGCCCTTCAGCTCGAAATGGTGGTGCAGCGGGGCCATGCGGAAGATGCGCCGGCCGGTGAGCTTGAAGGAGGCCACCTGCAGGATGACCGAGACGGTCTCCATCACGAACACACCGCCCATGATCAACAGCACCAGCTCCTCGCGCACGATCACGGCGATCAGACCCAGGGCCGCGCCCAGCGCCAGGGCGCCGATGTCGCCCATGAAAACCTGCGCCGGATAGGCGTTGAACCAGAGAAAACCCAGTCCCGCGCCCATCAGCGCACCGCAGACGACGATCAGCTCGCCGACCCCGGCGATGTAGGGGATCCCGAGATAACCGGAGAATTTCACGTGCCCGGTGACATAGGCGAAGATCCCGAGCGCGCCCGCCACCATCACCGCAGGCAGGATCGCCAGCCCGTCGAGGCCGTCCGTCAGATTGACCGCATTGCTCGAGCCGACGATGACCAGATACACCACCGGGATGTACAGCAGGCCGAGCGGCACGTAGACGTGCTTGAAGAACGGGACCACCAGTTCCGTCTCCGCCGGCGTGGCGGCGGTGAAGTACAGAAACGCGGCGGTGCCCAGCCCGACCACCGACTGCCAGAAGAATTTGCTCCGCGCCGGCAGCCCGCGCGCATCGCGCAGGACGAGTTTGCGATAGTCGTCGACCCAGCCGATGAGCCCGAACAGCAGCGTCACGGCCAGCACCAGCCAGACGTAGCGGTTGCGCAGATCGGCCCACAGCAGCGTCGTGACCGCGATCGAGACGAGGATCAGGGAGCCGCCCATGGTCGGCGTACCCGCCTTGACCAGATGCGTCGGCGGGCCGTCGTTGCGCACCGTCTGGCCGATCTGGTGGCGGCTCAGGCGCCGGATGAGGTAGGGGCCGATCACGAAGGAGATCGTCAGCGCGGTCAGCACGCCGAGGATGGCGCGCAGCGTAAGGTAACGGAATACGTTGAACCCGCTGTAGAATCCCGTGAGGTATTCGGCCAAGGCATAGAGCATCGTTCATCCCCGTCGGGCGGTGCGTCGGGGCACCCGTCCGCCTTCCCCCCCGTGACGTCCGCGGCGCCTCACGTCGCGGCCTCCGCGGCGAGGGCCTCGACCACCCGTTCCATGGCCATGAACCGCGATCCCTTCACCAATACCGTCACACCCGGGCGCAGGGCCTCGCCCAGTGCCGCGGCGAGCGCGTCCGCGTCGGCGAATACCTGGGCGCCGGCGCCGAAGGCGCGCGCCGCGCCGCGGCTGAGTTCGCCCACCGCGTAGAGGCGCTCGACACCCGCGGCGCGCGCACGCCGCCCGACCTCGGCGTGCAGCGCCGCCGCCCCGGGACCGAGTTCACCCATGTCGCCCAGGGCCAGCCAGTGGACGCCCGGGAGCGCCTGCAGCGTATCGAGCGCCGCGGCGAGCGATCCCGGATTGGCGTTGTAGGTATCGTCGAGGATGCGCGCACCGCCGCGCCCCGCCCGCACCTGCAGCCGCCGTGGGGCGCCGCGCACCCCGGCCAGCGCGCACCGCACCGCCGCCGGCCGGGCGCCGGCGGCGAGCGCCGCGGCCGCCGCGGCCGCCGCGTTCAGCACGTTGTGGCGGCCCGGTAGGGGAAGGGTCACCGGCACGGAGCCCTGCGGTGTGACCAGCGTGAACGCGCTCGAGGCGTCGGGCTGCACCGTCACCGCCTCGGCGCGCACGTCCGCGTCCGGCCCGAGACCGAAGCTCAGGATGCGGCGCCCGCGGCCCGCCAGCCGCCGCCACAGGTCCGCATAGGGATCGTCGGCGTTGATCACCGCCGTGCCGCCGGCGACAAGCCCCTCGAAGATCTCGCCCTTGGCGTGGGCCACGCCCTCGACGGAGCCGAACCCCTCGAGATGGGCCGGGCCGGCGTTGGTGATCAAGGCCGCCGTGGGCATCGCCATGCGGCTGAGCCGCGAGATCTCCCCCGGGTGGTTGGCCCCCATCTCGACGACCGCCGCGGCGTGGTCCGCATCGATGCGCAGCAGGGTCAGGGGCACGCCCAGTTCGTTGTTCAGGTTGCCCTGCGTGACCAGGACCGAGCCGGTCTCGCGCAGGATCGCGCCGATCATCTCCTTGACGGTCGTCTTGCCGTTGCTGCCGGTGACGGCGACGACGGGGATGTGCAGCCGGGAGCGGTAGTCGGCGGCGAGCGCGGCGAGCGCGGCGCGCGGATCCTCGACCACCAGTTGCGGCAACGCGACGTCGAGCGTGCGCGCAACCATCGCGCCGGTCGCTCCGCGGCCGGCGGCCGCAGCGACATAGTCGTGCCCGTCGAAGCGCGGTCCGCGCAACGCCACGAACAGGGCGCCGCTCTCGAGGGTACGGCTGTCGATGGAGACGCTTCGAAA
Organism: Gammaproteobacteria bacterium; assembly: GCA_027013145.1. GTDB lineage: Bacteria > Pseudomonadota > Gammaproteobacteria > 21-64-14 > 21-64-14 > BMS3Abin12. Next base: position 35,087 of record JALUXX010000005.1, read on the forward strand.
CACGGCGTCGGCGCCGACATGTCGCGCCGCGAGCACAGCGGCGGCCTCGGTCAAGCGCATCGCGTTCACGACCGGCGCTCCGCCAGGCGGCGTGCAACCTGGTCGCGATCGCTGAACGGCAGCGCACGGCCCGCCGCCACCTGCACCTCCTCGTGACCCTTCCCCGCCACCAACACAACGTCGCCCGGGGCGGCGAAACCCACGGCCAGGGCGATGGCGTCGGCGCGGTCGCGGCGCACATAGGCGCGATCGGGGTCGCGCATCCCCTGCTGGATGTGGATGACGATGTCGGTGGCCGACTCCCCGCGCGGGTTGTCGTCGGTCAGCACCACGCGGTCGGCGAGACGTTCGGCGACCGCGCCCATCAGCGGGCGCTTGCCCGGATCGCGCTCGCCGCCGCAGCCGAATACGCACCACAACTCGCCGGTACAGTGCGCGCGCAGCGCGCGCAAGGCCTGTTCGAGCGCGTCCGGCGTATGCGCGTAGTCGACCACGACGAGCGGCGCATCGCCGCCGCCGAAGGCCTCCATGCGACCCGGCACCGGGCGCACCGCCGCCAGCCGCGCCACGGCCCGTTCCAGCGGGAGATCCAGCGACAGCAGTACCGCGAGCGCGGCGAGAAGGTTTTCGACGTTGAACCGGCCCAGCAGGGGCGTTTCGATCCTTCCGGCCCCCCACGGCGTCGCGACATCGAACGCACACCCCGCGGGCCCGGTGCGCAGGCCGGTCCCCACCACGCACGCCGGCCCCGAAACGCCGGTATCGGCGTCCGCGGCCTCATCGAGCCGGAACCCGAGGACTTCGACCTGCGGCGACAACACGCCGGCCAAACGGCGCCCGAACGGATCGGCGAGATTGACGACCGCCCGCCGCAGTCCGGGGGTCCGGAACAGCAGCTCCTTGGCCTGACCGTAGGCGCGCATGTCCCCGTGGTAATCGAGATGATCGCGCGTGAGATTGGTGAACACGGCGGTGTGGAACTCCACGCCCTCGACGCGCCCCTGGTGCAGGCCGTGCGAGGAGACCTCCATCGCCACCGCGCGCGCACCCGCCGCGCGCAACCCGGCGAGCAGGCGCTGGACGCTCACCGCGTCGGGCGTCGTGTGCGCCAGCGGCGCCAGGTCCGCGCCCAATCCGGCTCCGAGCGTGCCGATCACCCCGCAGGGCCGTCCCGCCCCGTCCAGCGCCTGGGCGAGAAAGTGACTGCAGGAGGTCTTGCCGTTGGTGCCGGTGATCCCGATCACGTCGAGTTCCCGCGACGGCCGGTCGTAGAAGCGCGCGGCGATCGGGCCGGCGTGACGCGACAGCCCGGTCACCGGGATCAGCGGCACGCGCCCCGCACCGGCGCGCGCGTACCGCTCGCACAGGGCGCGTGCCTCGCGCGCGTCGCGCACCTCGTAGGCGACCGCCGCCGCACCCGCCTCCAGCGCCTGCGGCAGGTGCGCGAGCCCGTGCGTGCGCCGCCCCGCGCAGGCGAGGAAGAGATCGCCGGGGTGCAGCGCGCGGCTGTCCAGGGACAGTCCGCGGATCTCGCGGTCATCGGGTTCGGCGATCGCGGCAAACCCCGCGAGCAGATCGCGAAGGCTGCGCCCGTGCGCGTGCGGGACCGCGGGCATCATGCGCGCCTCCCTCCCCACACCAGCTGGCGCGGCGGAATCGCGTCCGGAGGTACATCGAGGAAGCGCAGCGCCCCGGCCATGACCTTCGCGAATACCGGCGCCGCCACCTGCCCGCCGTAGTACTCGCCGCGCGGATCCTCGACGACGACGACCATCGCCAGCCGCGGGTCCGTGGCCGGCGCGAATCCCGCGAACACGGCGTTGTAGCGGTTCGGTGCATAACCGCCCGGCACCGCCCGATGCACCGTACCGGTCTTGCCCGCCACCCGGTAGCCCGGCACTGCGGCGCGCTCGGCAGTGCCATCGGGGCTGACGACGCGTTCCATCATCGCCGTCAACTCATGCGCAACGCGCGCCGGCAGCACGCGCCGGCCCTTGGGCGGCGCGGAGAGCTTGACGAAACTCGGCGCATGCAGCACGCCGCCGTCGGCGATCGCGGCGTAGGCGCGGGCGAGCTGCAACGCGGTCACCGACACGCCGTAGCCGAAGGCGAGGTGTGCCTGATCGATGCGGTTCCAGCCGGTAAAGAGCGGCAACCAACCGGGCGAGGCACCGGGGAAGCCGCTGCCGGTGTCGCTGCCGAAGCCGAAACTGCGGTACACCTTCCACAGCGCCTTCGGCGACAGCGAGAGGGCGATCTTGCTCGCCCCGACATTGCTCGATTTCTCGATGACCGTACTCACGTCGATGCGCCCGAAATCGCTCACGTCCTGGATCGTCTCGCCGCCGACCACCCACCAGCCGGGGCCGGTGTCGATCATCGTGTCGGGGGTGTACCGGCCCGAGAGCAGCGCCGCAGCGATGGTGAACGGCTTCATCGCGGAACCCGGTTCGAAGACGTCGGTCACCGCGCGGTTGCGATAGCGCCGCGGCTGCAACTGGGTCCGGTTGTTGGGGTTGTAGGAGGGCTGGTTCACCATCGCCAGCACCTCGCCGGTGCGGACGTCGAGCATCACGAGGGAGCCGGCGCGCGCGTGGTGGCGCTGCACGGCCATCTTGAGTTCGCGGTAGGCGAGGTACTGGATCCGTCGGTCGATACTGAGGGTCAGATTCCTGCCGGGGCGGGGGGCGCGCAACAACTCGATGTCCTGGACGACGCGGCCCAGGCGGTCTTCGAGCACCCGCTCGCTCCCGGGGACCCCGTGCAGCCACTTATTGTACGCCAGTTCCAGGCCTTCCTGCCCCACGTTGTCGATATCGGTGAAACCGATCACCTGGGCGGTCACCGGCCCGGTCGGGTAGTAGCTCTTGTACTCGCGGCGCAGAAACACCCCCGGAAGGTCCAGTGCCGCGGCGCGGCGCCCCTCGGCCGGCGGAATCTGCCGGTCGATGTACATGAACTGGCGCCCGGCGTTGGCCTTCACCCGGGCGCGGAGCGCCGCCGCGTCGAGTCCGAGGACCTGCCCCAGGCGCCGTATCCCGGCGGGGTCGGCGGCGAGATCTTCGGGGTCGGCGCACACCGAATCCATCGGGGTGCTGATCGCCAACGGCTCGCCGTTGCGGTCCAGGATCATCCCCCGGTGGGCCGGTATGGGGATCACCCGTACCGAGCGCAGGTTGCCCTGGCGCTGGAGAAAACCGCGGTCGACCACCTGCAGATAGATCGCGCGGACCACCAGGAGGACGGCCGCGAGCACGCACAGACCGAGCACCGCGGCGCCGCGGGCCGGGGGGGCGGTGATGCGCAGACTGTCGCCGTGCGCCGACATCAGGGCCTCACGAAGACCACGTCGCCGGGCTTGGGCATATGCATCCCGAGTCGGGTGCGTGCCAGGCGTTCGATCCGGCTGTGGGTGCCGAGGGTCCCCTCCTCCAACTCCAGGCGGCCCCACTCCACGTTCAGGGCGTCGCGCTCGGCGCGCAGGTGCTGCAACCGGCCGAACAACGCGCGGCTGTCGTAGGTCGCGTAGACCACGCCCAGCGCCGAGATGATCACCAGGGCGAGCAACACCAGGGCGGCGCGCGCGCCCTTCACGACAGCCGCTCCGCCGTGCGCAGCACCGCGCTGCGCGCGCGGGGATTCTCCGCGACCTCGCCGGGCGCCGGGCGCCGCGCCCGCCCCACGACCCGCAGCGTCGGGGTGAGCCGGTCGGCGGGGACGGGGAGGTCCGGGGGGAACCGGTCGCCGCGCGCCTGGTCGCGGAAGAAACGCTTCACGATCCGGTCCTCGAGGGAGTGGAAGCTGATCACCGCCAGCCGCCCCTGCGGCGCCAGCACCGTGACCGCCTGCGGGAGACACGACTCGAGTTCCTCCAGCTCCCGGTTCACCTGGATACGGATCGCCTGAAAGGTCCGTGTGGCGGGATGCTTGCCGGGTTCGCGCGCGGGCACCACCGCGGCGACCACCCGCGCCAGGTCCGCCGTGCTCCGGATCGGCGCGTGGGCACGCGTACGCACGATGGCGCGCGCCACCGCGCGCGCATGGCGCTCTTCACCGTAGCGGTGGATCACCCGAGCCAGGTCCCGTTCGGATACGCCCGCCAGCCAGTCGGCGGCACTCTCCCCGGCGGTGGGGTCCATGCGCATGTCGAGCGGGCCGTCGCGCAGGAAGCTGAACCCGCGCTGCGGATCGTCGAGCTGCGGCGAGGAGACCCCCAGATCCAGGAGGATGCCCTGCACACCGCCGGAGAATCCGTGCCTCTCCACCAGCTCCTCCAGCCGCGAAAATCGCCCGTGAACCACGCACACCCGCGGGTCGTCGCGCCAGCGCCCACGGGCGGCCGCCACCGCCTGCGGATCCCGATCGAGGGCGAGCAGCCGGCCGTCGGGCCCGATCCGCTCCAGCAGCGCCCCCGCGTGGCCGCCGCGACCGCAGGTGGCGTCGATGTAGCGCCCGCCGGCCCGCGGCTGCAGCGCCTCGACCACCTCCTGCACCATTACCGGCCGATGGGTACGGGTCTCCTCCTCCATCGGCGCTCAGCCGCTGAGAATCTCTCCCACGTTCGGCGGCGGCTCCTCCTTGACCACGCCCAGGCTGCGGCGCAGCTTCTCGTCCCAGATCGCCTCGTCCCAGATCTCCAGGCGCGACCCGATGCCGATGACGCGCGCCGACTTCGTGATCGAGGCCAGGTTCCGCAGCAGCGCCGGCAACAGCACCCGCCCGTGCCCGTCCAGCCGACAGTCGGTCGCATTGGCGACCATCACCGCGCGCAGGCTGCTCGCGTACTCCGACTCCGGCAGCCGCAGGATCCGTCGCGCCACTTCCTCCCACTCGGGGAGCGGATAGAGCAGGAGCGAGGCCTCCCGGCTGAGGGTCACCACCGCCTCACCGTCGCAGTGATCGACCAGCTTCTGGCGGTGCACGGCGGGAACGGCCAAACGCCCCTTGGCGTCCAACGTCACGACGTTGACCCCGCGAAAGGAGATGGCCACTCCCGACAGCCCCCATGGTGGTTCTAGATTTCCACCGTGCGCCCACTATATCCCACGGCATCCCACCGCGACGATACCGTCGCGCCGATCGGGCTGTCAAGGCCGGGGGCCGGTGCCTGCGCGAGGGCGAAGGTCGCGGCGCACACACGCGGGCGCCGGTGGGCCCCCCGGTGGTCCCCGCCACGGGCGCTCGCGGACGCATCCGCCGCCGGCCCCGGCGTCCCCGCCGCCTCGGGGTCGAGAAGAGAAGGATCGATTTGCGAAAGACGGTCGCCGGGAGGGGGCGGATGCGGGCTGCGGGCGCAACGCCCTCCCCTCATCCGCCCCTTCCGGGCATCTTCTCCGAGCGGGAGAGGGATTGGGGGGATGGCGGCGCGGCCGCGCTGAATGGAGGGGGGAGCCGGCCTGTAAGCCGGGTTCTGTCGGGGACAGCCATTCCTCTGGGATGCGCGTCGCCGCGCACCTCTAGCGACCTACCCGGGGGCGGTACGGGCCGCACCATGGCCCCCCTATTTGGTCTTGCTCCGGGTGGGGTTTGCCGTGCCGCCGGTGTTGCCACCGTGCGCGGTGCGCTCTTACCGCACCGTTTCACCCTTGCCGGCGCCCGCAGGCGCTTAGGCGGTCTGTTCTCTGTGGCACTGTCCGTGGGCTCGCGCCCCCCAGGCGTTACCTGGCACCCTGCCCTGTGGAGCCCGGACTTTCCTCCACGTCCGCGAGGGACGCAGCGACTGTCCGGCCGGCTCCCGGCATCAGTATACCATCGGACCCTGCGGCCGGCCGGACTCACCGGGCGCCACGACGATAGGTGAGCCGGCCCAGGATCCGGTTGAGCGGGTGGTTACGGCTCAGGAACCGCAGTGCGGGCGGGCGGCGCACCCCCGGCCGCGCACGCAGACGCAAAAGTTCCGGGACGTCGGTCGGCATCGCGGCCGTACAGTCCCTGGCCGTGCGGAATCGGGAACCGCCCGCCGCTCCTTTTCCTACTCCGCCGGACGCCGAAGCTCAAGCGCGACTTCGTAGGTCCGGTTACGCGGCGCACCGGTGAGCGCCGCGGCCGCCGCGACGGCGCGTTTGAGCGGCAACTCGTCGAGCAGCACGGTCAGCACACGCCGCAGCTCCGCCTCGTCAGTGGCGCGCGCCGCCTCCGGCGCGCCCGCGACGAGGATCACCACTTCGCCCCGGCACTGCCCGGGATCGTCGGCGACCCACGCGTTGAGTTCGCCGAGGGTTGCGCGCCGGACGGTCTCGAAGCGCTTCGTCAGCTCGCGCGCCAGGGCGGCCGGGCGTGCGGCCCCGAACAGCTCCGCCAGGTCGGACAGGCTGGCGGCGAGGCGGTGCGGGGCCTCGTAGAACACGAGCGTCCGGCGCTCTTCGCGCAACGACTCGAGCAGCGTCCGGCGCGCCGCCGCACGCGCGGGGAGAAAGCCCTCGAACGCGAACCGTCCGGTGGGCAGACCGCAGGCCGATAAGGCGCACACGACGGCGCTCGCTCCGGGCACGGGGATCACGCGCACCCCGCGCGCGTGCGCCAGCGCGACGATGCGCTCGCCCGGGTCGCTGATCGCGGGGGTGCCGGCGTCGCAGACCAACGCCAGCGTACCGCCCCCGGCCAGCGGCGCGAGCAGTTCAGCGGCCGCACCCGCCTCGTTGTGCGCATGCAGGGCGACCAGCGGCGTATGGATATCGAAGTGCGCGAGCAGCTCGCGAGTGTGCCGGGTATCTTCCGCGGCGATGAGGTCCACACCCGCCAGCACCTCGCGGCCCCGCGGGCTGAAGTCCCCGAGGTTGCCGATCGGCGTGGCTACCACATAGAGCGCACCCGGGTCGATTGACACCTGCATCACCGCCAAGCTACTGTGTTCCCGCGTTCGGTCGGCGCGCGCGGCCGCCGCGTCCCCGCCCCGGCCCGTTGCGAACCGCACCCATCCTGGCCCCGGAATCACCGGTATGCAACCAAGGCCCGTGTCCGCCCCCACTCCCCAGCGGCCTACGGCCGGCGCTGGCGCCGGCGCGAGCGGCCGTCGCGCGGATCGACGCGGGTCCCGGCCCGGGCGGATCCGGTAACCATGCCGGCCCCCATCGAAGCCCGTGCGCCGCAGCGCGGCGGCGGCACCCGGGGCGGAGCGCGCGCGTTTCGCCGTGCCCTGGCCGCGCTGCTCGTTCCCGCCGTGCTCGGCGGCTGCGCCGGGCTGCAGCGGGCCCCGTCCTTCCTGCCCGGCTTCAATCCCGCGCGCCAGGCGATGGCGCTGGAGCGATCGGGTCACTACCGGGAGGCGGCCGCCGCCTACGAGGCGCTCGCACACCGGGCGCGCGGCGCGCAACAGGCCGGTTTCCTGCTCGACGCCGCGCATGCCTGGGCCGCGGCGGGCGAACCGGCGCGCGCGCGCCGACTGCTCGGGGCGGTCTCGATCCCCGCCGGCGCCCGCGTCCTGGAGGCACAGCGGAGCATCGTGCTCGGCGAGATCGACCTCGCCGAACGCCACCCCCTGAAGGCGATCTCCGACAGCGCCGTCGAGCGGCCGCAGCAGTTGCCGGACGCACTGCAGCGAAGATGGTACCGGCTGCGCGCGACCGCCTACCTGCAGGCGGGCAATCCGCTCGAGAGCGTGCGCGCGCGGATCGCACTGGAGCCGTTGCTGACCGCACCCGAGGCCGTGCGCGAAAACCAGGAGCGCATCTGGCGCACCCTCGGGCGCCTCGCCACCCCTGCCCTCGAACAACTGCGCGCCGCGACCGCCCCCGGCACGCTCGCCGGCTGGCTCGCACTGGCGGAGCTGGCGCGCAGCACCCAGGGCCGCCCGGAGGCGTTCCGCCGCGGGATCGCCGCCTGGGAACGCCGGTATCCGAACCATCCGGCGACCTCGGTCCTGGTCCCCCGACTGCTCCAGTTCGTCGCGGCCGCGCGCGCCTATCCGTCCCGGGTGGCCCTGCTGCTGCCGCTGCGCGGCCCCTACGAGCAGGCCTCGAGGGCGATCCTGGGAGGGTTCCTGGCGGCCTATTACGGGCACGGCGGCGACAACGCGCCCACCTCGATCCGCGTGTACGACACGGGGGACCAGCCGGCCGACGCCGTACAGGCCTACCGGCGCGCGGTGGGCGACGGCGCCGGCTTCGTCGTCGGACCGCTGCGCAAGGAGGCCGTCGCGGCGCTCGCCCGATCTCTCGCCGCAAACAACGCCGCGACCGCGAACACCGCCGTGCCGGTGCTCGCGCTCAACTACCTGGAGGGCGATGCACAGCCGCCCCCGGACTTCGTCCAGTTTGGATTGTCTCCGGAGCAGGAGGCGCGCCAGGCCGCCGAGCGCGCCTGGCTCGACGGGCGCAGTCGCGCCCTGGTGCTCGTCCCCTCCGGTCACTGGGGGGCACGCGTGGCACGGGCCTTCGAACTGAACTGGCAGCGGCTCGGCGGGGTGACGCTCGCCGAGCAGGACTACGACCCCACGCAGACCGATTTCTCCGGGCCGATCCTGAAGCTGCTCAACCTCGATCGCAGTCGCGCGCGCTACCGTGCGCTGCGTGCCCTGTTGCACCGCAAGCTGCAGTTCGAGCCGCGACGACGCCGGGACGCCGATTTCATTTTCCTCGCGGCCTATCCGCGCGACGCCCGACTGCTGCGCCCGCAGCTTCGCTTTCATCACGCCGCGGGGCTGCCGGTCTACGCCATCTCCGACGTCTACGCCGGCTGGCCGGACCCGGCCAAGGACCGCGACCTCGACGGGATCCGCTTCTGCGACATGCCGTGGATCCTCGCTCCGGGGCCGGCTCAGCAGGAACTGCGGGCGCGGCTCGCCAAACTCTGGCCCGAGCGTTCGCGCACACTCGGGCGCCTGGAGGCGCTCGGGGTCGACGCCTACCGGCTGATCCCCCAGCTCCCGGCGCTGCGCAAGAATCCGTTCGCGCGCTACGAGGGCGCCACCGGCAGTCTGTCGCTGGTTGCCGGCGGGCGCATCTACCGCGGCCTGCTCTGGGCACAGTTCCGCGACGGCCTGCCGCGGCTGCTCGACCAGAGCCAGGTACCGGCGACGCAACCCGCCGCGGCCTCGGGATCCACACCCGGATCCACACCCGGATCCACACCCGGATCCACACCGGGATCCGGCACCGGGGCCGGAGCGGGCGTCGCGCCCCCCGCCTCCGCGCCGATCCCCGCGACGCCGGCCGCGCCCGCCGCGCCGCCCGGACCCGCGGCGGCCCCCGCCGCTCCGTGAACGCGGCACCGCGCACGCAGACGGGACGTCGCGCCGAATCGCTCGCCTGCGGCTTTCTGCAGGGGCACGGACTGCGGCTGCTGGCCCGCAACTATCGCTGCCGCTGCGGCGAGGTGGATCTCGTCATGTCCGACGGCGATACCACCGTGTTCGTGGAGGTCCGCTATCGGCGACACGCGGGCTTCGGATCCGGCGCCGAGAGCGTCGACGCGCGCAAGCGCCGGCGCCTGACGGCCGCGGCGTTACACTACCTCCAGCGCCATGGCGAAGCCGCGCAGGGCCCGAGCCGCTTCGACGTGGTTTCGATGTCGGGGCCGCCGCAGGCGCCGGGCATCGACTGGATCCGCAACGCCTTCGAGGCATGAGACCGATGGACGCGCTCCAGCGTATCCGCGAGTCCTTCGAGGAGAGCATCGCAGTCAAGCGCCAGACGCTCGATGCGGCCGCGCCGGCGATCGCGCGCGGGGCGGGGCTCATCCTCGACTGCCTCCTGGGCGGCCACAAGGTCCTCGCCTGCGGCAACGGCGGCTCCGCCGCCGACGCCCAGCATTTCGCCTCGGAGATGATCAACCGCTTCGAACTCGAACGCCCCGGACTGCCGGCCGTCGCCCTGACCACCGACGCCTCCACCCTCACCTCGGTGGCCAACGACGAGGACTTCGCGGAGGTGTTCGCGCGCCAGATCCAGGCCCTCGGTCAGCCCGACGACATCCTGCTGGCGATCACCACCAGCGGCCACTCCCGCAATCTCCTGCGGGCGGTTCAGGCGGCGCACGAGCGCGGCATGGGCGTCCTCGCATTGAGCGGGCGCGACGGCGGCGGCCTGGCCACGCTGCTCGAGGAGCGCGACGTGGAGATCCGCGTGGCGGGTACCTCGACGGCACGGATCCAGGAGACGCACATCCTCCTCCTCCACTGCCTCTGCGACCTCGTCGACCGGCGACTCCTGGGTCGCGACGACTGAGGCGCAAGGGCGATGGACACGCTCCGGCGACCGGACGCGGCGTTCCTGCGGCGCCTCGAGGCGCTGGTGGGGGCCCCGTCGCTGCTCACCGCGGCGGCGGACCGCTGGGCCTACGGCTACGACAACAGCCGCCGCCATGCCGCGCCCGATGCGGTCGTGCTCGCCGCCGATGCCGGCCAGGTGCGCGACGTGGTTCGCCTGTGCAACGCGCATCGCGTGGCGCTGACGGCGCGCGGACGCGGGACCGGCACCACGGGGGCAAGCGTGCCGCTGCGCGGCGGCATCGTCCTCTCGCTCGAGCGCATGGACCGCATCGTCCGGGTCGACCCCGACAATCGCGTCCTCGTGGCGCAGCCGGGGGCGACCAACCGGGCCGTGCAGGAGGCGGCCGCCGCGCATGGCTTCTTCTGGCCGCCCGATCCCACCAGCGCCGCGTTCTGCACGCTCGGCGGCAACCTCGCCTGCAACGCCGCCGGGCCGCGCGCGGTGAAGTACGGAACCCCGCGAGAGAACACGCTCGGGCTGCGTGCGGTCACCGGCGCCGGCGCGGAGTTGTCCGCGGGCGTATATACCACGAAGGGCGTCGTCGGCTATGACCTCACGCGCCTGCTGATCGGATCGGAGGGCACACTCGCGATCATCACCGAGGCGACCTTGAAGCTCACCCCGTTGCCCGAGGCGCGCCGCACCCTGCGGGCGGTCTACGCCGACATGCACGCGGCGGCGCGGGCGGTCGCGCGAATCATGGCGCAGCCGGTGATCCCCTGTGCCCTGGAGTTCATGGACGGCCGTGCGATCCGGATGATCCGCGACTATGCCGGCATCGCGCTCCCCGAGGCGGCCGGGGCGCTGCTGATGGTCGAGGTCGACGGCACCGAAGCGGCCATGGAGCACGCCGTCGCCGCGGTACAACGCGCCGCCGCCGGACCCGGCCTGATCGAGTCGCGCGCGGCGCGCGACGCGGCGGAGGTCAGCGAGCTGTGGCGGGCGCGCAAGGCGCTGTCACCGGCCCTGCGCACCGTTGCGCCGAAGAAGATCAACGAGGACGTGGTGGTACCGGTCTCGCGCATCGCGGACCTGATCGGCGGCCTGGAGCGGCTGAGTGCGGAACACGGCGTCACCATCGTCAACTTCGGTCACGCCGGCAACGGCAACATCCACGTAAACCTCCTGGTCGACCCCGACGACCCGGCACAGATGGCCGCCGCGCGGCCCTGCCTCGAACGCGTGTTCGCGTTGGTGCTCGAACTGGGCGGGACGCTTTCGGGAGAACACGGCGTGGGGCTCGAGAAGCGCGACTATATCGCCCGCGAACTGGGGCCGGTCGCGCTCGACCTCATGCGCCGCATCCGCGCGCAGTTCGATCCCAACGGCATCCTCAATCCGGACAAGACCCTGCCCGCGGACGGCGCGGCGGAGCCGGCGGCGCACACCGATCCGCCGAACGCTCAGGGGGCGCCCGGCGCGAGCAGCGAGCGGTAGAGACGGGCGTCGGCGGCGTCGAAGCAGCAGGCGACGATACGCTCGAAGCGGGCCTCGTGCGAGCGCATGATTCCCACGGCGATGCGCGCCGCCACTTCTTTGGGAAGGCCGTACGCTCCGGTGCCGATCGCCGGAAAGGCGATGCTGCGCGCGCCGCATTCGAGGGCCAGTTCGAAGGACCGCCGGTAGCAGCGCGCGAGCAGGTCCGCCTCCCCGGCGTCGCCGCCGCGCCAGACCGGCCCCACCGCATGGATGACCCAGCGGGCCGGGAGTTCGAACCCCGGGGTGAGCTTCGCATCGCCGGTCGCGCAGCCCCCGAGCGCGCGGCAAGCCGCAAGCAGTTGCGGCCCGGCCGCGCGGTGGATGGCCCCGTCGACGCCCCCGCCGCCGCGCAGGCCCGTGTTGGCGGCGTTGACGACGGCGTCCACCGCGAGCGTGGTGATGTCGCCCTCCACCACCTCGATCATCTCCGTCTCCGCTGGCGCACGCGCCTATTTGACGACCTTGAGGCTCGGTCGGCGCCGCCCGCCGCCGTCCGGCCCCGCGCCGGGGTCAGGATCCGGGTCCGGCGGCGGCTCCTCGCCCTCCTCGAACAGCATCCCCTGCCCGGTCTCGCGCGCGTAGACCGCGAGCACCGCGGGGGTCGGGACCTCCACGGCCATGGGGGTACCGCCGAAGCGCGCCTGGAAACTCACCTGCTCGTTGCCCAGTTCCAGCGCCTGCACCGCCTGCGGGCCGATGTTGAGCACGATCTTGCCCTTGTCGACGTAGCGCTCCGGGACCCGCGCGCCCGGCGCCCGGGCGTTGACCAGCAGATACGGGGTGAGCCCGTTATCCAGGGTCCACTCGTAGATCGCGCGAATGAGGTAAGGGCGGGTACTGGAACTCATCGGCGTGGCCCGGACCCCTGCCGGCGGGGTGCCCGCTCAGTGGGGCAGTTCGCGCTCGGCATCGGTGAGACTGGCCTGGAAGGAGTCGCGTTCGAAGATCCGCTCGGCGTATTGGGCTACGGCCTTGGCCTGGGCGGGGAGTTCGACCCCGTAGGCCGGCAGCCGCCACAGCAGGGGCGCGATGCAGCAGTCGACCAGGGAGAATTCGTCGCTGAGAAAGAACGGCCGCGCCCCGAAGACGTCGGCGCTCGCGGCGATGCTGTCACGCAGCATCTTGCGCGCCTTCGCGGCACGCTTGTCGTTGCGCGCCTCCAGGTCGTCGACGAGCCCGTACCAGTCGCGCTCGATGCGATAGAGCGCAAGACGCGAGCGCGCCCGCGAGACCGGGTCCACCGGCATCAGCGGCGGGTGCGGAAAGCGCTCGTCCAGATACTCCATGATCAGGCGCGAGTCGTAGAGGACCAGATCGCGGTCGACCAGCGTCGGAACGGTGTTGTACGGATTCAGGTCGATCAGGTCCTCGGGTTTGCTGACCGGGTCGATCTGGACGATGTCGACGGTGATCCCCTTCTCGGCCAGCACCATGCGGGTGCGGTGGCTGAACGGACACACCGGCGCCGAAAACAGCGTCATCACCGAACGGCGGTTGGCGAGCAGTGCCATAGGCGGGTTCCGGGGCATTCCACGGGAAGCGGGCGACCGCGGGGGGAAGCATACCACAGACGGGCCGGGCACGGTCCGCGCCGGCGTCCGGCCCGCATCGTTCACCGCGATCGCGGAAGCAGGCGCCGCTCCGGGGAGAAAGTGGCAGCCACGGCTGCCACTTGGCCGAAGAGCAAGCCCGCGAAGGAGAAAAGTGCGACACGCTCCTAGGAGCCTGTCGGACTTAGGCATGTTCTACTGCGGCGGTGGGAGATCGGCCCATTTTCCCGATCGTTTTCGTTAAATAGCGATTGCTATTCGCCTCAAACGATCGGAAAACTGTGCTCGATCTCCCGCCGCCTCGCTACGAACACCTAAGTCCGACAGGCTCCTAGGCCGGGTTGTCGATGTCGATGAACTCGTGCTCGAGATCGAAACGCCGCGCGAGGTGGGCGCCGAGCGCCTGCACCCCGTAGCGCTCGGTGGCGTGGTGGCCGGCGGCGAAGAAGTGCAGCCCGGTCTCGCGCGCCGCGTGCACGGTCGGCTCGGAGACCTCGCCGGTCAGGTAGGCATCCACGCCGAGCGCGGCGGCCGCCTCGATGTAATTCTGGGCGGCACCGGTGCACCAGGCGAGCGTGCGGATCGGGTCGGCGCGCCCCGGGACATGCAGCGGCGCGCGGCCGAGGGCCGCGCCGATGCGGCGGGCGAACGCCTCCGGGGAGAGCGGCGGCTCCAGGTTCCCGTGCAGGCCGATCTCCACCCCGCCGGCGCGGGCGAAACGCCCGCCCACGCGCAGGCCAAGACGGCGGGCGAGCTGCACGTTGTTGCCCAATTCACCATGGGCATCGAGCGGCAGGTGGTAGGCGATCAGACTCATGTCCGCACCGAGCAGGGCCGCGAGCCGCCCGCGCCTCATCCCCGTCACGCGTGCGTCCTCCCCGCGCCAGAACCACCCGTGATGGACCAGCAGGGCATCGGCGCCGGCGGCGATCCCGGCCTCCACCAGGGCACGGCTCGCGGTGACGCCGCTGACCAGCCGGCGGATCTCGGCGCGACCCTCCACCTGCAGGCCGTTCGGGCAATAATCGCTGCAGGCGCCGCTGTCGAGCAGCGCGTCGGTGTAGGCGATCAACTCCGACAGTGCGACCATCCACGGGTCTCCGGCGCGGGCGGGCGCCGACGGCGGATCAGTTCCCGCCGCGCCCGCCCGCCGCCGGCGCGCGCGAGGGCGCCGCACCGATGCCGCGCAGGTCGGCGAACGCGGCGCAGATGGCGTCGATCTGCTCCGGCTCATGCGCGGCACTGACGCTGCACCGGACCAGCGAGCGCCCCTTCGGGGTCGCCGGCGGGATCATGAGGTTCACGTACACCCCGCGCTCGATCAGCCCCGCCCAGATCGCGAGCGCCTGCTCGCGCGTATCCAGCAACACCGCCACCACCGGGCTCGGATCGGCGCCGAGGCGAAAACCGAGCGCCTCGAGCCCGCGGTAGAGGCGCTCGGCATTCGCCCACAGGCGCCGGCGCAACGCGGGTCGTTGGCGCAGGATGGACAGGGCCGCGCGCGTCGAGGCGATCACCGAGGGCGACGGCGAGGCCGTGAAGACGTACGGACGGCTGGCGTAGCGGAGGACCTCGAGTTCCGGGCGATCGCTGACGCAGAAACCGCCGGTCGCCCCCAGGCTCTTGCTGAAGGTCCCGACGATGAAATCGACCTCCGACTCGACACCGGCCTCCTCGGCGACCCCGCGGCCGCGGTCGCCCGTGACGCCGAGCGAATGCGCCTCGTCGACCATCAGATAGCCGCCGCACTCGCGCCGCACCGCGGCGAACTCCGCGAGCGGCGCGCGATCGCCGAGCATGCTGTAGATCCCCTCGACGACGATCACCGCATCGGCGGCGCGCGCACCGAGGCGCAGCAGGCGCTTGCGCAGATCCTCCGGGTCGTTGTGCCGGAAGCGGATCATCTCGGCCCCGCTCAGGCGCGCCCCGTCATAGATGCTGGCATGGCAGTCCGCGTCCACCAGGAGCACGTCCCCGGGCGCGGTGAGCGAGGAGAGCATCCCGAGGTTGGCGAGGTAGCCGGTGGAGAAGACGATGGCCCCGCGGCGGCCGTAGAAATCCGCGAGTTCGCGCTCGAGGGCGAGGTGTCCGGCAAAGGTCCCGTTCGCCAGGCGCGATCCCGTGGTGCCGGTCCCCTCCGCGCACAGCGCCTCGCGCGCGGCGGCGATACAGTCGGGATCGAAGCTCAGGCCGAGATAGTTGTTGGTCCCGGCGAGGATGACGCGCCGCCCGCCGATCTCGCCCTCGGTCGCCGAGTGGATCCTCTCGACCTCGACGCCGAAAGGCACGACGCCCTGACGGGCGAGTTCACGGCGCGCGGCCGCGAGGCGGGCGAACTTGTCGAACAGTGCCACGGATCAGTCGCCGGTCAGGCGCTGGATCTGCCGCGCCAGGTCGCGCACGGTGACGACGTCGGCGAGGATGTTGACCGGAATGGAGATATTGAAGCGGTCCTCCACCTCGAGCAGCATCTCCATGACCTGAACCGAATCCAGCCCGAGGTCCCCCACCAGTTCCGTATCCTCCGTCAGGGAAGCCCGGTCCTGCCCGGAATCCTGCAGTCCCTGATAGATCTCCGCCAGAATCTCCTCGTAGTCTCTCATCCGCCCGTCCCGCATTCCGATGGGTCAGTATATAGCGCGCGGCGCCGGCACCGGAACGGTCCCGGGCGCGCCGGCCGGCCCGGACCGGGCGCCCCGCCCCGGTCAACCGCCCCGGCCGCCCCAGCCGAAGGTCCGGCGCAGCGCGGCCTCGAGATCCACCCGCGGTTCCCAGCCGGTGGCCTCATGGTAGGGCCCGTTGCTGCAGACCCAGTCGGGGTGGCGCAGCTCGCGCACCTTGCCCGGCGTGAGCATCGGGCTGCGCCCCGCCGCAAGCGCAAGCGCCAGGTTCACGGCCGCCGCGCCCTTGAGCAGGGACGCGGGCAACGCCAGGCGACGCACCGGGCGTCCGAGCAGGCGCCCCGCCGTCCCGGCGACATCGGCCCACGAATAGCCCTCCGCGCGCCCGTCGTGCAGTTCGAAGACACGCCCCCCGCCGCCGCCCGCGCGCAGCCAGCACACCACCGCCGACGCGAGATCGTCGACGTAGAGCAGGGAGAAACGCGCGTCCGCACGGTTCAACACCGGCAGCCAGCCGCGCGCGATCCATGCGAACAGGGGCCGCAGTTCCCGGTCACCCGGCCCGTAGACCGCCGGCGGGCGCAACGCCGTCCACCGCATCGCGCCCGCCTCCCGCGCCAGCAGCGCCTCGCCCGCGCGCTTGCTGGCTGCGTAGGCGGATAGCCACGGCGCCCGCGCCGCCAGCGAGGACACGAGCAGAAAGCGCGGCACTCCCGCGGCGCGCGCGCGGCGCACGATGCGTTCGAGGCCGTCGACATTGACCCGGTCGAAGTCGCGGCGCCGCGCACCGCGCACGGCCCCCGCGCAGTGCACCACGGCGTCGACACCGTCGACGAGCCGCGCCAGGGAGTCGCCGTCCTCGAGGGAGCCCGGGATCCAGGTCAGCCCCGGGCGCTCCGATCGCCCGCGGGCCGATTTCGGGCGGCAGAGGGCGCGCACCGCGCAACCTTCTTCGAGCAGCCGCCGGCCGATCGCGCCGCCGATGAAGCCGGTGGCCCCCGTGAGTGCGACGATCCGGGGGGGATTCAAGTCTCCGTGGGGTGGAGGGGGGGCCGCTTCCGCGCTCAGCCCCCCAACGCCGCCTCGACGCCGCCCCCGGAGCGCTCGGCCTCCTCCAGGCGCTGGAGGTAGTCGCGACGCGCCGCGGAACGCGACAGCTTGCCCGAGGAGGTGCGCGGCAGGGTGTGCGGGGGCACCAGCTCGATCACGCTGTCGATGCCAAGGGTCTCGTGGATCAGGCGGTGCATCCGGCGCACCAGGGCCGCACGGCGGGCGGCGTCCGCCACCCGGCACTGCACCACGAGGACCACGACCTCGCCCCCGTCGGTACGGGGCACCGAGAACGCCGAGGCGTCGCCCGGGCGCACCTCCGGCTGCTGCTCCGCGAGGTATTCGAGGTCCTGGGGCCAGATGTTACGGCCGCGGATGATGATCATGTCCGACTTGCGCCCGGTGATCACGACCTCGCCGTCGGCGATATAGCCGACATCCCCGGTATCGAGCCAACCGTCCTCCGACAGGCTCGCGCGCGTCAGATCCGGCTGCTCGAAGTACCCGGACATCACACTCGGGCCGCGTACCGTGATGGCGCCCGCATGACGATCCGGCAGGGGGCGCCCCTGACCGTCGCGGATCACCACCTCGTGGCCGGGCAGCGGCGGGCCGCACTTGATGAAGCCGCCGACGCGCGCCGTCCCGGCATCGGCCGGCTGTGCGAAATGCTCGCCGGCGAGATGGTCGGCGTCCACGCGGTCGACCGCCAGGCCGCGGCCGATCGGGGTGAAGCTGATCCCGAGCGAGCACTCCGCCATCCCGTAGCTCGGCAGAAAGGCCTCGGGGCGAAAACCCGCCGGAGCGAGGGCCTGCGCGAAACGCTCCAGCGTCTCCGCCCGGATCGTCTCCGCACCGACGCCGGCGATCCTCCAACAGCTCAGGTCGTAGCGCGCGGCGTCCTCCTCGGAGACCCGGCGCGCGCACAACTCGTAGCCGAAGGGCGGACTGAACGAGATCGTCCCGCGGTTGCGGCTGATCAGTTCGAGCCAGCGCCGCGGACGCATCGCGAAGTCGTGCGTGTCGAGATAGTCGACCGACCGCTGCGCACCGATGGGCGCCAGCACGAATCCGACCATGCCCATGTCATGGTAGTAGGGGAGCCACGATACGCAGCGGTCCCGCTCGGTCACCTGCAGCCCGTGACGGATGATGCTCCCGAGGTTGCTGAGCACCTGACGCTGGGTGATGACCACACCGCGCGGAAAGCGCGTGCTGCCCGAAGTGTACTGAATGTAGGCCATCTCGTCGGCGCGCAGGGGCTGGAGCGGCACGTCCGTCTCCGGAAGTGCGTCGAAGGTCTCGGGCCCGCCATAGGTGTGCAGCGCGATCCTGTCGCCGACGGCCTCCTCCAGAAACTTGAGCACGCCGGCCGGCGCCATCGCGACCGCGGCGCCGCAACCCTCGAGGAGACCGCGCAACTGGCTGACGTAGGCCCCGTGCCCGCCGAGGCGGATCGAGACCGGGAGCGGAACCGGCACCAGGCCCGCGTACTGGCAGGCGAAGAAGAAGCGCAGAAAGTCCGGGCCGGTCACGGCGACCAGGGCCGCCCGCGCACCCCGATCGAGCCCCAGTCCGGCAAGCCGTCGCGCCAGCACGAGCGCCTGACGCCGCAACTCCCCGTAGGAGAGCGCCGCCTGCAGTTCCCCGCGGCCGGTGTAAAAGTTCACACCGGTCTCGCCCTCGGCCGCATAGTCCAGCGTCTCGGCGAGGCTCGAGAAGTCCGCACTCCGCAGGGGCAGTGCATGAATCGTTGGTGTCGGTTCTACGCCCACCTCAAGGCTCTCCTTAGTGGAACCCCGGAATTGCTTGCTCGAGGGACGGTGCCTCAACGTCTTCCATCGACGCCCCCCGGGAGAACTTGAACCGCCGCGGGGCGGCACCCCCGCCGGCGCCTGTGGATCGGCCCGATGTCGACGCACGAACGCCTCGCACCTGCGCGGCGCACGACTGAACCACCGACCGAAAACGGGGACCGCGAAACCCTGTCTGCAACGACCCGATGCTCCCTGATCCGCCGCGATTTGCGCCCGCCGGCGCCGCTGACACCCTCACCCGGGCCCGTCGCCCGACCGGGTCATTCCGCACGAGACGGCGGGGCTTTCCCAATCGGCGGCCTCCCGACAAAAAACCGCCACCGCTTCCCCCGCGCGCCGCGGCTGATGGTAGCATAACTGCAATAGGCCAGCCAAGCTACCGGGAAGAAACGTATTTTCACAATCCTGACCCGCAGGTCAAGCCCCCCGGGCCGCGCGCGGCCGCAACGGCTCGGCGCCCTCCGTACCGCCACCGCGTCGATCCGCGCGACCCCGACGCCGGCGCAACCGGCGTCCCGCCGCGTCGCGCGCGGACCGGCCTTGTCGTTGCCCTGTCGTTCCATAGTCGACGCAGGGCCGGTGGTCTTACGAATCCGGCGGATGCCGCGATCCCGGCTCCACGCTAGAATACCGCCCGGACACGAGGCATGGGCCGCACAGGACGCACATGATGAGAAGAACCCTGCGCACGCAAATCCGGCCGGCCGGGCCCCGCGGGCGGACCCGGTGAGCCCGCAACCCCGAACCACCGCACCGGCCGTCGGCGGCGCCGGCACCGCATTCCGCGCGCGCCGGTTCCGGCGCATCGAGCCGCGTTGAGTTCCCCACTGCAGCGTTCCCGGGCGTTGCGCGTCACGCCGGTCGAAGACCGGCGCGACCTCAGACGATTCCTCGGCGTCCCGCACACCATCTACCGCGATGACCCGGCATGGATTCCACCGCTGCTGCTCGAGCGGCGGGAGCACCTCTCCCGGCGCAATCCGTATTTCGAACACGCCGATTGGCGCGCGTGGATCGCGTGGCGCGGCACGCGCCCGGTGGGACGGATCACCGCACAGATCGACCGGCTCCACCTGGAGCGCCATCGCGACGCGACCGGCTTCTTCGGGATGATCGAGGCCGAGGACCGGGCCGAGACCTTCCGGGCCCTCACCGACGCCGCCGAGACGTGGCTCGCGGCACAGGGAATGCGGCGGGTCCGCGGGCCGTTCAGCCTGTCGATCAACGACGAGTCCGGGCTGCTGGTAGCGGGGTTCGACACGCCGCCGATGGTCATGATGGGCCACGCGCGACCCTACTACGGGCCGCACCTGGAGACCGGGGGCTACCGCAAGGCGATGGACCTGCTGGCGTACCGGCTGACGGCCGAGGCGCAACCCCCGCCGGCGCTTCGGGCCCTGGCCGAGCGGCTCGACGCCCGCGTACGCGTACGTCCGCTGCGCCGGCGCGACTTCCACCGCGAGGTGGCGATCCTGCGCGACATCTTCAACGACGCCTGGTCCGAAAACTGGGGCTTCATCCCGTTCACCGAGGCCGAGTTCGAGGAATTGGGGCGCAACCTGCGCATGCTGCTCGACGACGATTTCATCCAGATCGCCGAGGTCGACGGCGAGCCCGCCGCGATGGCGGTCGCATTGCCGAACCTCAATGAGGCGGCGCATGACCTGCGCGGCCGGCTCTTCCCGCTCGGGTGGCTGAAGCTGCTGTGGCGGCTGAAGGTGCGCTTCCCGTCGAGCGGGCGCGTGCCGCTGCTCGGCGTGCGCAAGCGCTATCAGAACACCCTGCTCGGCCCCGCGCTCGCCTACATGGTCATCGATGCCCTCTCCGGGCCCGTGCGCCGCCGTGGCATCCGGATGATGGAGCTGTCCTGGATCCTCGAGACGAACAAGAGGATGCGCGCGATACTGGAGGATATGGGGGCCGAGGCATACAAGCGCTATCGTGTCTATGAGAAGACGCTGGCGGCCGACGGCGATTGAACACCGCGCGGGCGTCGGGCGCAGCGACGGAAACGGCCGGACGGCATCGTGATTCTCACCCGCTACCTCATCCGCGAAATCAACAAGCCGCTGCTGGTCCTCGCGCTTGCGCTGATCGCGGTCTTCGCGGGCTACAGCACCGCCGTGTTCCTCACCCAGGCCGCGAGCGGCGCCCTGCCCACCGACGTCGTGGCCGAGCTGATCGCGTTGAAGGTCGCGATCGCACTCGAGGTCCTGCTGCCCATCGCGCTCTACCTCGCCGTGGTGATCGCACTCGGTCGGCTGCACAACGACAGCGAGACCACGGCATTACACGCCCTCGGCGTCAGCCCCGCCCGTATCCTGCGCTCGGTCGCCGCGCTCGCCCTCGTGTTCGCGGTGCTGGTCGCGGCGCTGACCTTCTACCTGCGCCCGTGGTCCTACGAACGATCCTACCGTCTCAAGGCGTGGGCGAACGCCGAGTTCAGCCTCAACGAAATCCAGGCGGGCAACTTCAACGAGAACGCATCCGGGACCCGGGTGATCTTCGCGGCCGACCGTGCCGGCCATGAACTCGAACGGGTGTTCATGCAACGCGAGCACGGCGCGCGCACGCAGGTACTGTATGCGATGGGGGCGCACCAGGAACACGACCCCCATTACGACGCGCCGCTGCTGCAGATGCGCGACGTCCACCTCTACGACCTCTCCCGCGACGGCGGCCGCGACCTGATCGCCCGCGTCGCCGCCCTGTCCTATCACATGAACGAGCCGCCCTTGGAACCCCTGGGCTTCGAACGCAAGGCGGCCGGGATGGCGCAGCTCGCCGCATCGCACGCGCCGGCCGACATCGCCGAATACCAGTGGCGGCTGGCGACGCCGGTCTCGGCCGTGCTGCTCGCGATCCTCGGGATCCCGCTCAGCCGCGCGCAGCCGCGCCAGGGGCGATACGCCAAGATGCTCCTGGCGGTGCTGGTGTACGCCGGCTACTACAGCCTCGACATCATGATCAAGGCCTGGGTCGGCCAGGGCACGCTCGGAACGCTGCCGGGCGTGTGGCTGGCGCCCATGGCGCTCGCGGTCGTGGCCCTCTCCGCCTGGTGCCGGCCGCTGGCGACGATCCGCCGCCGGCTCGCGGGCGCGGCGGGGACCCCCGGATGAGGACCCTGGATCGCTATATCGTCGGGCGCGCGGCATTCGGCTGGGCGGTCGTGATGCTGCTGCTGGGCAGCGTATTCAGCCTGCAGAGCTTCCTCGACCAGCTCGACGACATCGGCCGCGGCCACTATCACCTGCTCGGGGCGGTGGGATTCGTCGCGCTCACGCTCCCCGACCGGCTCATCCAACTGGTACCGGTAACCGCCCTCCTCGGTACGCTCGCCGGCGTGGGCGCACTCGCGTCCTCGAGC
Source organism: Gammaproteobacteria bacterium (assembly GCA_027013145.1). GTDB lineage: Bacteria > Pseudomonadota > Gammaproteobacteria > 21-64-14 > 21-64-14 > BMS3Abin12. Next base: position 57,179 of record JALUXX010000005.1, read on the forward strand.
GAGCTGGTGGCGATGCAGGCGGGCGGCGTCTCCGCGCGGCGTGTGGGCTGGGCGGTGCTCAAGGCCGGCGCGGTGCTGATCGCCCTCGCACTGGCCCTCGCCCAGTTCGTGGCCCCGCACCTGGACCGGGTCGCCCAGACCCGGCGCGCGCAGGCCATCAGCGCCGCGAGCGATCTGCGTACGGCGCACGCCTTCTGGTCGCGCGACGGCACGCGGTTCCTGAACGTGCGCGACATCCGCCACGACCGCATCCCGGCGCGCATCGACCTCTACGAGTTCGACGCCGCCGGCCGCCTGCGCACCTTCATCCATGCCCGCCGGGCGGAGGTGTTCGACCCGCGGCGCTGGATTTTGATCGACGTGGTTCGCAAGAACTTCGCCCCGGACGGTGCGGAAACGGTGGAGCACCTCCCCCGCCTGCCCTGGCGCTCGTTCCTGCGCGTCCCGCAGATGGATCTCCTGATGCTGCCGATCCCGAGCCTGTCGCTGACCGACCTGTTCCAGTACGTGCGCTATCTCAAGGCCCACGGGCAGGACGCGGACCGCTACGAACTGGCGCTGTGGAACCGCCTCGCCATCCCGCTGGCCACGGTGGCGATGATCCTCACCGCGATTCCCTTCCTGTTCGGGCCGTTGCGCAGCGTGAGCGCCGGCCTGCGCATGACCCTCGGGGGCACCGTGGGGCTCGCGTTCTATCTGATCAGCCAGATCACCGGTTATCTGGGCCTGCTGCTCGATCTCAATCCGGCCGTCACCGCGCTCGCGCCGGCCACGCTGCTGCTCGCGTTCGCGCTGTGGGCGTTGCGCCGGGTGCGCTGAGCCCGACCCCGTCGATGGCGCCGGCGGCGTCGGACCCGTGGCGGGCGCGCGCGTCGCGGATCCCCCAGGTAAGGCGACGATCACGCCCGCGGATGGTAGAGTGGGGCGTCAACCGCAACCCGCCTCCGGGAACCTCGCCGTGTCGATGCCCCCCGCTTCCCGTCTGCGATTCGTCCTGATCTGGTCGGTCGTCGGTCTCGCCGTCGCGGCGGCCCTGCTCATCGCACGCCCGGACCTGCTGCGCGGGGCCCCGCCGGTGGTGACGATCCGCGAGGCGCCGCCTACGGCCCCGGCCCGCGCCGCAATACCGGCGCCGGCCTCCTACGCCGGCGCCGTCGCCCGCGCGGCGCCCGCCGTCGTCAACGTCTATACCGCCAAGCTCGTCACGCGGCGGCGCAGCCCGCTGCTGAACGACCCACTGTTCCGGTACTTCTTCGGCGAGCGCGCGCCCGCCCCGCGGCGGCGGCTGCAGACGAGCCTGGGATCCGGGGTCCTGGTGAGCCCGCAGGGCTACATCCTGACCAACAATCACGTCATCGACGGGGCCGAGGAGATCCAGGTGCAGCTCGCCGACGGGCGCACCGCGGCCGCGAGCGTCGTCGGCACCGACCCCGAGACCGACCTCGCCGTGCTCCATATCGACCTGAAGCCGCTGCCGGCGATCACCGTCGGGGACTCGCGGCACCTGCGGGTCGGAGACGTGGTGCTGGCGATCGGCAACCCCTTCGGCGTCGGACAGACGGTCACGCAGGGGATCGTGAGCGCGACCGGGCGCCACGCCCTGGGCCTGAACGTCTACGAGGATTTCATCCAGACCGATGCCGCGATCAACCCGGGCAACTCCGGCGGCGCCCTGGTCGACGCCGACGGCGATCTGGTCGGGATCAACACCGCGATCTTCACCCGCAGCGGCGGTTCTCAGGGCATCGGCTTCGCCATCCCCGAACGCCTCGCCGTGGGGGTGCTGCGCCAGATCATCGAGCACGGGGAAGTGATCCGCGGCTGGCTCGGCATCGAGGTCCAGGACCTCACCCCGGCGCTCGCGCAGTCCTTCGGCCTCAAGGACACCCGCGGGTTCGTCATCGCGGGGATCGTGCGCGGCGGCCCGGCCCAGCGGGCCGGCCTGCACGCGGGCGACGTGGTCACGGCCATCGACGGGCGCCCGGTGGCGGATGCGCAGGGCGCGCTGCGCGTCCTCGCGAACACCGCGCCCGGGACGCGGGTGCGCGTCAGCGGCCTGCGTGGCGGGCGTCCGTTCACGCTCACCGCCACCGTCGCCCGGCGCCCGCGGCACGGCTGACCGCCCGCCCCCGGACCGATCGCGGCGAGGCGTCCCGCCGCGAAACCGGGCCCCGGCAGGCACGCGGGTGCGTCGCGCGCGGGACTCAGTCGGCGGCGTTCAGGGCCGCCTGCAAGGCGTCGAGAAAGGCGTCGTTTTCCTCCGCCGTCCCCACGGTCACCCGCAGGCAGTCGGCGAGGGCGCCGCCGGCGCCGCTCAGGTTGCGGATGAGGATACCGGCACGCGCAAGTTCGCCGTGAATGCGATCGGCGTGCCCGGCCGGGACGCGGAAGAGCAGGAAATTCGCGCGGCTGGGGTAGACCTCGACGCCCGGCAGCGCGGCCAGGCGCGCGTGCAGCGCGGTCCGGTCGGCGCGGATGCGGGCCGTCTGTGCGCGCAGCAGCGCCCAATGCTCCAGCGCGAACACCGCGCTCGCCTGGGTCAGCACGTTGACGTTGTAGGGAAGACGCGTCTTGTCGATCTCCTCCAGCCACGCGCGGGGCCCGGCGAGCACACCCAGGCGCAGGCCGGCGAGGCCCATCTTGGAGACCGTCCGCAGCACGAGCAGGTTGTCGAAGCGCCCGAGCCAGTCGAGGCAGCTCGACTCGGCCGCCTCCCCCTCCGCCTGCGTGAAGGCGGCATAGGCCTCGTCGATGACGACCAGTCCGGGCGCGCGCCGGATGAGCGCCTCGAGGTCGCCGCGATCGAACAGGTTGCCGGTGGGATTGTTCGGATACGACAGGAACACGACCGCGGGACGGTGGCGGTCGATGGCCGCCTCCATCGCCGCGCGATCGAGCGCGAACCGCGCCCCGAGCGGAACGCCCGCGTAGTCGAGCCCGGCGATGCGCGCGATCAGCCGGTACATCACGAAGGTCGGCTCCGGGGCGAGCACGGTACGGCCGGGTCCCGCCACCGCCAGGGCGATCATCTGGATCAACTCGTCGGAACCGTTGCCGAGCAGCAGGGCGGCCCCGGTCGGCACGCCGAGCGCAGCGCGCAGCCGCTCCTTGAGTTCGCGGGCGTGGGGATCGGGGTAGCGGTTGAGGCTCACGCGCCGCAGCGCCTCGAGCCAGGCGTCGACCAGATCGTCCGGCCACGGGTAGGGATTCTCCATGGCGTCGAGCTTGACCCGCGCGGGGGTCTCCGGGACCGAGTAGGCGCGCAGCTCGCGCACGGCCGGCCGGATCCAGCGGGCGACGCGGTCCCCGGTCGCCGTCCCGGCGCCGACCACCGCCGCCGGTCGTTTCGTCGAGTCGCTCATGGGAGGAGGTTACTTCCCGCCGCGGTACTCGGCCGAACGGGCATGCGCCGTCAGACCCTCGCCGCGCGCCAGGGTCGCCGCCGTACGCCCGAGCGTCGCGGCGCCCTGCGCCGAGCACCCGATCAGGCTGGAACGCTTCTGGAAGTCGTAGACGCCCAGTGGCGAGGAGAAACGCGCGGTGCGCGCCGTCGGCAGGACGTGGTTGGGCCCGGCGCAGTAGTCGCCGAGCGCCTCGGCGGTGTGGCGTCCGAGGAAGATCGCGCCGGCGTGGCGGATCCGCGCCGCCAGCGGCTCCGGGTCCTCGACCGAGAGTTCGAGGTGCTCGGGGGCGATAAAATTGGCCACCTCCACCGCCTCGGCGAGATCGCGCACCCGGATCAGCGCGCCGCGCCGCTCCAGCGCGCGGCCGATGATCGCGGCGCGCTCCATCTGCGGTAGCAGCCGCCCCATCGCCGCCTCCACCGCGTCGCGGAACCCCGGATCCGGTGTCGCCAGGATCGCCTGCGCGTCCTCGTCGTGCTCGGCCTGCGAGAACAGGTCCATCGCGATCCATTCGGGGTCGGTGCCCCCGTCGCAGACGACCAGAATCTCGGAGGGCCCGGCGATCATGTCGATGCCCACGGCCCCGAAGACCAGCGCCTTGGCGGTGGCCACGTAGCGGTTTCCGGGTCCGACGATCTTGTCGACCCGCGGCACCGTCGCGGTACCGTAGGCCAGGGCCGCCACCGCCTGCGCGCCGCCGATGGTGAACACGCGATCGACGCCGGCGACGGCCGCGGCGGCGAGCACCAGCGGGTCGAGCGCGCCCTCCGGCGCCGGGACGACCATGACGATCTCGGGCACGCCCGCCACGCGCGCCGGCACCGCGTTCATCAGCACGGACGACGGATACGCGGCCTTGCCGCCCGGCACGTAGATCCCGACCCGGTCCAGCGGCATGACCTGCTGGCCGAGCACGGTGCCGTCGCGCTCGGTGTAGCTCCATGAGGACAGGCGCTGATGTTCGGCGTAGGCCGTCAGTCTGCGCACCGCGGTCTCGAGGGCCTCGCGCTGCGCGGCGGGGAGCGCGTCGCGGGCCGCCGCGAGCCGTTCGGCGGGCAGCTCGAGCTCCGCCGCCGCGGCCACGTCGCGCCGGTCGAAGCGGCGCGTGTATTCGAGGAGTGCGGCGTCGCCGCGGCGGCGCACGTCGGCGAGGATCGTCCGCACCGTGCGCTCGACCTCCTCCCCCGCACCGGACTCCCAGGCGAGCAGGGCCTCGAGCGCACCCCAGAAGTCGGGGTCCGCGGTATCGAGCCGCCGCACGCCGCTCACCCGCCGCCCCCCGCACCGGCACGCCCGCCGGATGCGGTCGCGGGCACGCCGGCGGCGTCGGCCAGCGCCGCGAGCAGGGCCTTGACGGGATCGTGCTTCATCTTCATGGCCGCCTGGTTGACGATCACCCGCGAACTGATCTCGGCGATCAGTTCGAGCGGGACCAGGCCGTTGGCCTTGAGGGTCCCGCCGGTGTCGACGAGATCGACGATGCAGTGCGCGAGACCCACCAGGGGGGCCAGCTCCATCGAACCGTAGAGCTTGATCGTCTCGACCTGCCGGCCCTGCGCGGCGAAATGACGCCGCGCGGTGGTCACGTACTTGGTCGCCACCCGCAGTCGGGTAGGCGGAGCCGGCGTCGCGCCCGGCAGGCCCGCGACCATCATGCGGCAGCGGGCGATCCCCAGGTCGAGCGGTTCGTAGAGGCCCGCGCCGCCGTGCTCGAGCAGCACGTCCTTGCCGGCGATCCCCAGGTCGGCCGCCCCGTACTGCACGTAGGTCGGTACATCGGCGGCGCGGATGACCACCAGCCGCACGCCCGCCCGCCCGGTGGGGAGAATGAGGCGGCGGCTGCGCTCCGGGTCTTCCTCCGGCACGATGCCCGCGCGCGCGAGCAGCGGCAGCGCCTCCTGCAGGATGCGGCCCTTGGATACGGCGATGGTCAAATCCAGGCTCATGGGGCGATTGTAGCACCGCGCCCGCCGCGGCCCGTCAGGATGCGGCGCGGCGCTCCGCCGGCACGCGGCGGATGCGCGCACCGAGCTGGGCCAGCTTCTCCTCGATACATTCATAGCCGCGATCGATGTGATAGATGCGATCTACCACAGTGGTCCCCTCGGCCGCGAGCCCGGCCAGGATCAGGCTCGCCGACGCGCGCAGATCGGTCGCCATCACTGGCGCGCCGGTGAGCCGCTCGACGCCCTCGCTGATCGCGGTGTTGCCCTCGACGCGGATCACCCCCCCCATGCGCTGCAGTTCGTGGACATGCATGAACCGGTTCTCGAACACCGTCTCGGTGATCGTCCCCACGCCCTCGGCGATCAGATTCAGTGCCGTGAACTGCGCCTGCATGTCCGTGGGGAACGCGGGATAAGGGGCCGTACGCAGCGCCACCGCGCGCGGGCGCCCGTCCATCTCGAGGTCGATCCAGTCGTCGCCGGTATCGATGCGCGCACCCGCCTCCACCAGCTTCGTCAACACCGCATCCAGCAGGTCCGGCCGGGTGTCCTTCAGGCGCACCCGCCCGCCCGTGATCGCGGCCGCCACCAGGTAGGTGCCGGTCTCGATCCGGTCCGGCAGGACCTCGTGGCGGGTGCCGGACAGGCTGTCGACGCCCTCGATTTCCAGGGTGTCGCTGCCGACGCCCTCGATATGCGCCCCCATTCCGGTGAGGAAGGCGGCGAGATCGGCGACCTCGGGTTCGCGCGCGGCGTTCTCGATCACCGTGGTCCCTCGTGCGAGCGCGGCGGCCATCATCAGGTTCTCGGTCCCGGTCACCGTCACCCGGTCCAGTACCAGGCGCGCACCGCGCAGGCGCTCGGCGCGCGCACGGATATAGCCGCCCTCGACGCGGATATCGGCGCCCATCGCGCGCAGGCCCTCGATGTGCAGATCCACGGGACGCGGTCCGATCGCGCAACCCCCGGGCAGCGAGACCTCGGCCCGGCCGAAGCGAGCCAGCAACGGGCCGAGCACCAGGATCGAGGCGCGCATGGTCTTGACGAGATCGTAAGGGGCCTGGAAGGAATGGATGGTCCCGGGGTCGACCTCGATATCGAGCCGCTCGTCCACGGTCAGCGACACCCCCATGCGCCCGAGGAGCTCCATGGTGGTGGTGACATCGTGCAGGTGGGGCACATTGGCGACCGTGACCGGTCCGTCGGCCAGCAGCGCACCGGCGAGGATCGGGAGGACCGCGTTCTTGGCGCCGGAGATGCGAATCTCGCCGCGCAGCGGAACCCCGCCGGTGATCAGCAGCTTATCCACCCCGGCGAACCCCGGCGGGGGCGGCGCTCACCGCTGTCGCGCCCACTCGTCGGGCGTCAGTGTCCGCATCGACAAGGCGTGGATCTCCGAGCGCATCCGGTCACCGAGGGTCTCGTAGACCATCCGGTGGCGTTGGAGCAGGGGCTTCCCGGCGAACGCCTCCGAGACCACCAGCGCCTCGAAATGACTCCCGTCCCCCGTGACCTCCACATGGTCGCCGGCGAACCCCTCGGCAATGAGTTTGCGAATCGTGTCTGGGTCCATGGCTCCAGTACCCGGTTGATCGGCGGCCGCGGGCCGCGGCCGGCCCGGGCGGGGCCCATCATGATATAGGAAAACGCGGCCGGGGCGGATCCTCGGTGCGGATCCTCGGGGTCGGAGTCAGCGCCTGGTGGAAACGTCGAAAGGCCCCGCGAGGCCCGGGGGGCGATGACTCCGACCCGCAACCGCCACGGGCCGGGGGTCGGAACCCGGGCGGGCCGGGGTCAGAGTCGTCGCGCCTCCCGCCGCGCGGCGCCCCGTGGGTTTCTCCCCCGCGCGACGACTCCGACCCCACCTCCTCCGCGTCCCGGCGGTCACGCCGCGTACGGGGGGTCGGAGTCGGCACCCGTCGGAAACCGCCGGAAGGCCCCGCGAAGCCGCGGCGCGATGGCTTCGACCCCGGGCTCCCGCCGCCGCCTCAGTCGCGGGCGAGGGGGAGGATACCGTCGAGACTGCTCACCCGGGCGATCGCCAGCATCTGTCGCGGGATGTTCAGGAACCGGATCTCCTTGCCGGCCTGACGGGCCTCACGCATCCACTCCACCAGCAGGGCCACGCCGGCGCTGTCGGCATGCGACACCCCGCCCAGATCGATATCGATACGCTCACGGGAACCGATGAGTTCCCGCGCGGGTGCCAGCAGCTGCGGGACCGTCCGCAGGCTCAACTCGCCGCTGACCTGCAGACGGCCGCTGCCGTCGGGATGGATGGCGGCCGCGCTCACCGCCGCCGCGAGAGCTGCTCGTTGCGCTCGGCGAGCTTCTTCAGGAGCCCGTCCATCCCGACGCGCTGGATCTCCGAGGCGAAAGACCCGCGGTAGGTGGTCACGAGGCTCACCCCGTCGACCGAGACGTCATAGACCATCCAGCGCCCGTCGCGAAGGTCGAGACTGTAGTCGATGGGTATGCTGCGCCCGCCGGGCTGGACCACCTCCGTGCGCACGGTCACGTCGCCCGAAGCCGGGTTGCCGTGGAACGGCAGGTAGCGGATATCCTGGTTGCGGTACTCGAGCAGCGCCGTGGCGTAGGTGCGCACCAGCAGCGTGCGGAACGCGGCCACGAACTGCGCGCGCTGCGCCGGAGTCGCCGTACGCCAGTAGCGGCCGAGCACCCAGCGGGCCATGGTCTCGAAGTCGAAATGCGGCAGGAGCAGGTCGGACACCAGGGCGTAGATGCGATCCGGGTGCGCCTTGAGGACGGCGTGGTCCTTGCGCAGCCGCGCCAGCAACTTGTCGCCGGTCGCACGTACCATCGCCTCGGGCGCCGGAGGCTTCGCCTGCGCCGCGCCCGAGGTCTGCACGACTCCGGCCCCCGCGCCCAGCGTGAGACACATCAATGCAACCGCGGCGACACGTTTCATTCGCGAAATCCTCCGTAAACGCGGCATCCGCCGAAACGGGTGGTCACTTCTGTCCGTCCGCGCGATTGAACAGATACTGACCGATCACCTGCTCGAGGATCAGGGCCGACTGGGTCAGTTTAATGCGGTCGCCGTTCTTGAGGTAGGTCGGGGCGCCGCCGGGGACCAGGGCCACGTACTTTTCCCCCAGCAGCCCCGCGGTATAGATGGCTGCGGAGGTATCCACCGGAAATTTGTCGTAGCGCGGGTCGATCGCCATCCTGACCACCGCCTCGTAATCGGTATTGTCGAAGCCGATGCCGATCACGCGTCCCACCTGGACGCCGGCGACGGTCACCGGCGCACGCACCTTGAGCCCGCCGATGTTCTGGAACTCCGCGGTCAGCACGTAGCCCTGCGGCGCCGCGAAGCTGCTCAGGTTGCTCACCTTCATGGCCAGCAGGAACAGGGCCGCAAGGCCTGCGGCGACGAACATCCCGACGGCGATTTCGACGGTCCTCGAATGCGGCATATCACACCCCGTCAGATCAACTCACGCCGTACATCAGCGCGGTAAGCACGAAGTCGAGCGCCAACACCGCCAGTGCCGTGTTGACCACCGTGCGCGTGGTCGCACGGCTCACCCCCTCGGAGGTTGGCACCGCGTCGTAGCCCTCGAACACTGCGATCCAGGCGGCCACCAGCCCGAACACGGCGCTCTTGATCACGCCGTTGATGACATCGGCATGCAAGGCGACGTTGGCCTGCATCTGCGACCAGAACACGCCGCTGTCCACCCCCAGCAGGCCGACGCCGACGAAATATCCCCCCAGCACACCGACCGCGCTGAAGATCGCCGCGAGCAGCGGCATCGCGATGAACCCAGCGAGAAAGCGCGGCGCCATGATGCGCCGGATCGGATCGACCGCCATCATCTCCATGCTCGAGAGCTGCTCGGTGGCCTTCATCAAGCCGATCTCCGCCGTCAGCGAGGTTCCGGCGCGCCCCGCGAACAGCAACGCGGTGACCACGGGCCCGAGTTCCCGCACCAGCGACAGGGCCACGAGGACGCCGAGGGACTCGGCCGCCCCGAACTTCGAGAGCGTGTTGTAACCCTGCAGACCGAGCACCATCCCGACGAACAGGCCCGAGACCACGACGATGAGCATGGAGCGCACGCCGGCCGAATACAGCTCGCGGATCACCAGCCCCGGTCGCGGCAGCAGGCTCGGCAGCGCCGCGAGGAGCTGCACCAGGAACAGGTGCCCGCGCCCGAGGCGTTCGAAGAACCTCAGGCCGATACGCCCGAGAAAGCGGATCCACCCCACCGCGGCCTCCACGCCTGCGCGCCTCAACCGCCGCCCGCGCCGGCGAGCAGGTCTTCGAGGTAGTCCGGCGCCGGATAGTGAAACGGCACCGGCCCGTCCGGGAGCGCGTTCAGGAACTGCTCCACCCAGGGCGAGGCGTCGCGCCGCAGCGTCTCCGGCGCCCCCTGTCCGACGACCCTGCCCTCCGAGATCAGATACACGTAGTCGGCGATCGCCGCCGTCTCGCTGACGTCGTGCGAGACGACGATGGAAGTCATGCCGAGGGCATCGTTGAGCAGCCGCACGAGCTGCACGATGACGCCCTTGGAGATCGGATCCTGCCCGGTGAACGGCTCGTCGTACATGATCATCATCGGATCGAGTGCGATCGCGCGCGCCAGCGCCACCCGCCGCGCCATCCCGCCGGACAGCTCCGCGGGCATCATCGAGGCGGCCCCGCGCAGGCCCACCGCCTGGAGCTTGATCAGCACCAGGTCGCGGATGATGGACTCCGGAAGATCCGTATGCTCGCGCAGCGGAAACGCGACGTTCTCGAACACATCGAGGTCCGTGAACAGGGCCCCGCTCTGAAACAGCATGCCCATCCGCTGGCGCAGGCGGTAGAGCTGTTTGGTCGACAGCCTCGGGACCTCCTCTCCGTCCACCACGATGGTTCCGGCGTCCGGACGCAACTGGCCGCCCAGCAGGCGCAACAGCGTGGTCTTGCCGGTGCCGCTCGGTCCCATGATGGCCGTCACCTGCCCGCGCCGGATGTCCAGGTCCACGTCCTCGAAGATCACCTTGCGCCCGCGCAGGAAGCGCAGCCCGCGTACCTGGACCACGAGATCCGTGCGATCGTCCTTCGCGTTCTTCTTATCCATCCGGCCCGCCGCTCATCCGCGCTCCTCCGGGCGGCGTCGACCGCCGGTCGGCAATGCGCGGGACACAGTGGAAATCCGTGGCACGAAAGGGAGTTAGTGTCCGACAGCGGCGCAGACGAGTCAACCGCGAGCATCGTGCCCGTTGGCGGGCACCCGGCCCTTGCACGCATAATGGCCGCTCACGGGCGCGACGGATGCGGCATGGATTTCGACCTCTTCTACGAACTGTCGGTTCCGCCGTTCGGGGACCGTACCGAAGACCGCGTGCTGTGTGACACGCTGGAGGAGCTGGAGCTCGCCGACCGCCTCGGCTTCGACGCCGCGTGGCTGGTCGAGCACCACTTCATGCCCGGCTATTCCCACAGCGCCGCCCCCGAGGTCTTCCTCGCCGCCGCCTCGCAGCGCACGCGGCGGCTGCGTCTCGGGCACGGGATCATTCCGTTGCCGTACCACCATCCGGTCCACGTCGCGGAACGCGCGGCCACGCTCGACATCCTTTCCGGCGGCCGGCTGGAGCTGGGGTTCGGCCGCGGTTTTTCGCCGCGCGAGTACGCCGTGTTCGGTGTCGACATGGCCGCCAGCCGCAGCCTTACGGAGGAGTCGCTCGCGATCCTGCGGGCCGCCTTCGCCGGCTCGCCGGTCACCTTCCACGGGCGCCACTACGACATCGACGGGCTCACGGTCGTACCGCGCGTAGTGCAACGTCCCCACCCGCCGCTCTGGACCGCGGCGGTGAGTCCGGACAGCTTCGAGCTCGCCGCGCGCCTCGGCATCGGCGCGCTCGCCGGGCCGTTCAAACCCTGGATCATGGTGCGCGAGGACCTGCGCCGCTACCGCAGGCACTGGGCGCGGTTGCGCGGCACCGGGGCGCCCGCCCCCGGCGAGAATCCGCGTGTCGGAATGACCGTGGGGATCTACTGCGAGCGCAACCATCGCGAGGCCCGCGCGGCGGCGGCCGACGGCGTCGTGTGGTTCTACCGTCAGCTCCTGGAGCAGTCGCGGGAACTGCTCGCGCGCCTGTATACGGGTTACGAGTACTACCGGCGCATGAAGCCGCTGCGTGCGCTGCTCGAACGCGCCGTCAGCCTCCCGCTGCTCGAGGCGATGGGCATGGTCATCGTCGGCGATCCGGCCCACTGCATCCGGCGCCTGCGCGAGTTCGAGCGCGCCGGCGTCGATCGCGTGCTCCTCGCCGTCGGCGCCGGGGCGCTGTCCAGCGCGCAGGTGCGCGCCGCCATGGAACTGCTCGCCGCCGAAGTACTGCCGGCGTTCGGACGCACACCGCCGCGCGACCCCGGCGGTTGAGCGTTGCGGCCCCCGTCCGCAGCGCACGTGCGCCCCCCGTGGCGGAGGCGGCGGCCGGCGCCCGAGCGTGTATGATTGCCTGCGTCGCGCCAACGGAGCCCGCCGCGCCCCATGCCGCTCCATGTCCTCGCCATCGTCGCCGGTTTCGGCCTGCTGTTCGTGGGCGCCGATCGCTTCGTCGCCGGCGCCGCCGCCACCGCACGCGCGCTGGGCGTGCCGACCCTGGTGATCGGGTTGGTGGTGGTCGGGTTCGGGACCTCGGCGCCGGAGATGCTGGTTTCGGCGACCGCCGCATGGAACGGCGAGCCCGGCCTCGCCATCGGCAACGCGATCGGCTCCAACATCGCCAACATCGCGCTGGTGCTGGGTGCGACGGCCCTGCTGCGGCCGCTGGTCGTCCACTCGCGCGTGCTGCGGCGCGAGCTGCCGATCCTCCTCGCGGTCTCGGCGCTGGCCCCGGCCCTGCTCCTCGACGGGCGCCTCGGCCGCCTCGACGGGGGGCTGTTGATGGGGACGCTGGCCGTCCTGCTCTGGGGCCTGGTCGGTCTGGCGCGGCGCGACGCCGCCGGCGAGGCGCTGGCGCAGGAGTTCGCCGCCGAGATCGACACCGGCGTCCCGCTCGCACGGGCACTGCTGACCCTGGGCGCAGGACTGGCGGTCCTGCTGGCGGGCGCACGGCTGCTGGTGTGGGGCGCGGTGGCGATCGCACAGGCGCTCGGCGTGAGCGATCTGGTGATCGGCCTGACGGTCGTCGCCGTCGGGACGAGCCTGCCGGAACTCGCGGCCTCCGTGGCCGGGGCGCTCAAGGGCGAGGCCGACATTGCGATCGGCAACGTCATCGGTTCCAATATGTTCAACCTGCTGGCGGTCCTCGGGCTTCCCGGACTGATCCGGCCCGGCGCGGTGCCCCACGAGGTCCTCGCCCGCGACTACCCGGTGATGCTCACCCTCACCGTGGTGCTGTTCCTCATGGCCGGCGGCATTGGCGGGCGCGGGCGCATCGGCCGCTGGGGAGGCGCGGCACTCCTGGCGGCCTTCGCCGCCTACCAGACCTGGCTGTTGCGCGCGTCCGGACACGGGTGATCCGATGATGGACGAAGAACGGCTGCGCCGACTCGCATTGGCGGTACTCGAAACCGAGGCGGCGGCGGTGCGCGCGCTCGCTGCGCGCATCGACGCCGCTTTTGTGCGCGCCTGCCGCCACATGCTCGAGTGCGACGGGCGCGTGGTGGTGCTCGGGATGGGGAAGTCCGGGCATATCGGGGGAAAGATCGCCGCCACCCTCGCGAGCACCGGGACGCCGGCCTTCTTCGTCCACCCGGGCGAGGCCAGTCACGGCGATCTCGGGATGATCACCGCGCGCGACGTCGTGCTCGCGATCTCCAATTCGGGCGAGACCGAAGAGATCCTCACCATCCTGCCGCTGATCAAGCGCCTCGGGGTGCCGTTGATCGCGCTCACCGGACGCCCGGAGTCCACGATCGCACGTGCCGCCGCGGCGCACATCGACGTCAGCGTCGAGACCGAGGCCTGCCCGCTCGGCCTCGCCCCCACGGCGAGCACCACGGCGACGCTCGCCATGGGCGACGCCCTCGCCATCTCGCTGCTCGAATGCCGCGGCTTCACCGCCGAGGACTTCGCCCGCTCCCACCCCGGGGGCCGGCTGGGGCGGCGCCTGCTGCTGCGCATCGAGGATGTCATGCATACCGGCGAGGGGATTCCGACCGTGCCCCAGGGCTGCCTGCTGAGCCGGGCCCTGGTCGAGATGACCCGCAAGGGACTCGGTATGACCGCGGTGGTCGACGGCGCCGGACGGGCGGTGGGCGTGTTCACGGACGGCGACCTGCGCCGCGCCCTGGACAAGGGGGTCGACGTCCACGCGACCCCCGTCGACACGCTGATGACGCGCGACTGCGTCACCGTCGCGCCCCACGAGCTGGCCGCCGAGGGGCTGCAACTCATGCAGGCGCGCAAGATCAACGCACTGCTGGTCGTCGATGCGACCGGCGCGCTCGTCGGCGCCCTCAACATGCACGACCTGCTGCGGGCGGGCGTGTTGTGAGCACGCGCTATACCCAAGCGGCGCCGCGCGGTAGCATTCACCGCGCGGCGACACGGCGGCGCCGGTGCGGCGTCGGGGGGCGGGCATGAAACTCAGCGACGAAATACGCGCGCGTGCGGCCCGCGTGCGACTGGCCATCTTCGACGTCGACGGCGTCCTGACCGACGGCAGCCTGTATCTGAGCGACGAGGGCCGGGAATACAAGGCCTTCCATTCCCGCGACGGCCACGGGATGAAGATGCTGCTCGACAGCGGCGTGGAGATCGCCATCATCACGGGCCGCGAGTCCGGGGTCGTGCGCCACCGCATGGCGGACCTTGGCGTGCGTCACGTCCGGCAGGGGCGGCTCGACAAGGCGGCCGCCTACCGCGAACTCCTCGACGAGCTGCGCCTGGACGCCGGGGCCACCGCCTTCGTCGGCGACGACGTCGTCGACATTCCGGTGATGCGCCTGGCCGGCCTCGCAGTCGCGGTCGCCGACGCGCATCCGCTCGCCGTCCGCAACGCCCACTGGGTGACGGCCGAGGGCGGCGGACGCGGGGCGGCGCGCGAGGTGTGCGAGTTGATCATGGGCGCACAGGGCACGCTCGACGCGCAGATGGGGAGATACCTGTGAGCGAGTCGCGAGGGCTTGCGGTCCTTCTGCTGCTGCTCCTCGCCGCCGCACTGACCGGGTGGCTGCTGCTGCACACCGAACACGAACTCACGCCGCCCGCGCCGGCGCGCGCGCACCTGCCCGACTACCGCCTCGCCGGGGTCCGCCTGCGGGTCTACGACGCCGACGGTGCTCTGCACTATCGCCTGGACGCCGCGCGCGTGGTCCACTATCCCGATCCCGACCGCGCCGAGCTGAGCGCCCCGCGGCTGCGTTGGTATCCGCGCCCGGAGGCGGTGCCGTGGCGGGTGCGGGCGCCGCAGGGCGAGATCCTCGACCGCGGCGAGGAGGTGCGCCTGCTCGGCCGTGTACGCATCGACCGGGCAGCGGTCGGCGATCACGCCGCGGTGGCGGTGCGCACCCGCGACCTCCTGGTGTGGCCGCGGCGCAACCTGGCGCAGACCGATGCCCCCGTGAGGATGCGCAGCGGCGGGGCGCAGATGGAGGGCATCGGGATGCGCGTCGATCTCGCACAGGATCGGCTTCTCCTGCTGTCCACGGTCCGAGGCACCTATGTCCGCCCGAATTCCTGAGTGGATCCTGCCCCTGTTCGCGCTCGCCGCGCTGTTCACGGCGTCGGCCGCGCATGCCCTGCCCTCCGACCGCGACCAGCCGATCCACCTGAGCGCGGATCGAGCCGACATCAACGATCACACCGGCGTGAGCGTGTTCACCGGCCACGTGGCGCTGACGCAGGGCAGTATGCGGCTGTGGGCCGACACCCTGACCGTCTACCATGACCGCAACGACAAGATCACGCGGATGGTCGCCACGGGCGCGCCGGTGCGTTTTCGCGAGCTGCCCAAGGCGCAGGGCGAAGCGATCACCGGGTCGGCCCGACGCGTCGACTACGACGTGGTCAAAGACGTGGTGGTGCTCGAACAGGACGCCGAACTCGTGCAGGGTAAGAACCGGTTCCAGGGCCCGCGGATCGAATACGATCGGGGGGCGGAGATCGTCAAGGCGGGTTCCGCGGGCGGCGCGGGCGGGCGCGTCGAGATCACGCTCGAGCCCAAGCGCAAGGGGGCGGCGCCGGGGGCCACGCCGCCGGCGCCGGGCGCGAAACCTCCGGCGGGCACCCCCGCGGCCGGAACCCCGGCGCCGACCCCGCGCCCGCCCGGGGCCGCACCGCCGTGAGCCGGCTCGAGGCGCAGGACCTGCGCAAGGAGTATCACCGCAGGCGCGTCGTCAACGGCGTCTCGCTCCACGTCGAGAGCGGCGAGGTCGTCGGGCTGCTCGGCCCCAACGGCGCGGGCAAGACCACGTCCTTCTACATGCTCGTCGGTCTCGTACCCTGCGACGGCGGGCGCATCCGGCTCGACGAGCGCGACATCACCGCGCTGCCCATGCACCGGCGCGCCCGCCTCGGCGTCGGCTACCTCCCGCAGGAGGCCTCGATCTTCCGCAAGCTCACCGTCGCGGAGAATGTCCTCGCGATCCTCGAAACGCGCCCGCGGCTGCGCCGCGCCGATCGTGAGGCGCGTCTCCAGGAGCTGCTCGAGGAGCTGCACGTCGGGCATCTGCGCGACCAGCTGGGGATGAGCCTCTCGGGTGGCGAGCGCCGGCGCGTGGAGATCGCGCGCGCGCTCGCCGCCGAGCCCCGTTTCATGCTCCTCGACGAACCCTTCGCCGGCGTCGACCCCCTCTCCGTCCTCGACATCCAGCGCATCATCGCCCACCTGCAGGAACGCGGCATCGGGGTGCTCGTGACCGACCACAATGTGCGCGAGACGCTGGGGATCTGCGGGCGCGCCTACATCATCAACGAGGGGCGCGTGATTGCGGAGGGGACCCCGGAGAGGATTCTGGAGGACGAGCAGGTGCGCGAGGTCTACCTCGGCCACCACTTCCGCCTGTGATCGCGGGTGCGGGCAGGCGACGAAGCCGCTGTACTGGTACGGAAATTGCTGTAAACTCTGGAAAGGGTCCGGCGCAGGGTTTCCGGCGCGCGTTCCAAAGGGCCCGGCGCAGTCGGCAGGCAACCCGCCGCCGGGCGCGCGGATGCCGGGTTGGGTTCCGAAATCCTTTCATGAAACAAAGCATTCAGCTCCGCCTCGGCCAGCACCTGGCGATGACGCCGCAGCTCCAGCAGGCCATCCGCCTGTTGCAGATGTCGACCGTGGAGCTGCAACTCGAGATCCAGAAGGCGCTGGAATCCAACCTCATGCTGGAGTCCGGCGACGAGGCCGACGAGGACGCGCCGGCCCCGGGCAACGGCGCCGCCGAGCCCGCCGAAGCGCGGGCCGAAGCCGGCGCCGACGCCGAGGCGGGAGCCGGCAACGACACCATCCCCGAGGACCTCCCGGTCGACAGCGTCTGGGAGGACATCTACGACGTCCCCACGCCCTATTCGGGCCCGGCCGAGGACGGCCCCCGCGAGCTGGCGATCCACGGGGGCGAGAGCGAGTCCCTGCGCGGGCACCTGCTCTGGCAGATGAACCTCACCCCCTTCAGCGACACCGATCTCGCGGTGGCGATGGCGCTCATCGACGCCATCGACGAAGACGGCTATCTCTCGGTATCGCTCGAAGAGATCCGGCAAGGACTCCCGGAGGCGGCGGGCCTCGAACTCGATGAGGTCGAGGCCGTCCTGCACCGCATACAGCAATTCGATCCAATCGGTTGCGGCGCGCGCAGCCTGGCCGAGTGCCTGACCATCCAGCTCCAGCAGTTCGACCCGCACACGCCGGGGTTGCACAGCGCCCGCGCCATCGCCGCCGACCACCTCGACGCGCTCGGGCGGCGCGATCACGCGCAGATCATGCGCCAGCTCCGCATCGACGAGGAGGAATTCGAGCGGGCGGTGGCTCTCATCCGTTCGCTGAATCCGCGGCCCGGATCCGAGATCGCGGGACCGCCGCCGGCCTACATCGTCCCCGACGTATTCGTACGCAAGCATCGCGGCGTGTGGCGCGTCGAACTCAACCCCGAGTCCGCCCCGCGGCTGCGCGTCAATCCCTACTATGCGGGTCTGGTGAAGCGCGCCGACGACAGCGCCGACAACAACTGCCTCAAGAACCACCTGCAGGAGGCGCGCTGGTTCATCAAGAGCCTGCAGAACCGGAACGAGACCCTGCTCAAGGTGGCCACCTGCATCGTCGAGCGCCAGCGCGGGTTTCTCGAGCACGGCGAAGAGGCGATGAAGCCGCTGGTTCTGCGCGAGGTCGCCGAAGCGGTGAGCATGCACGAATCCACGATCTCCCGGATCACGACCCAGAAATACCTGCACACACCGCGGGGCATCTACGAGTTCAAGTATTTCTTCTCGAGCCACGTAGGCACCGCCGACGGGGGCGAATGCTCCGCGACGGCCATACGCGCCAAGATTCGCAAGTTGATCGCCGCCGAAGACCCCGCACACCCGCTCAGCGACAGCAAGATCGCCGAGACGCTCTCCCGGGAGGGCATCCCGGTGGCGCGGCGCACGGTGGCCAAGTATCGTGAGGCAATGTCTTTGCCTCCCTCCAACGAGCGCAAGTACCGGCGCTGAAACCCAATCCGTAGGCAAGCCTCGCAGTCTCCAGGAGCCGACCCATGCAGATCGATCTCACCGGACATCATGTCGACATCACCCCGGCACTGCGCGAGTATGTCGACAGCAAGCTACAGCGCCTGCAACGGCATTTCGACCACGTCACCGACACCCATGTGGTGCTGAGCGTCGAGAAGGTGCGCCACAAGGCGGAAGCGACCCTCCAGCTCAGCGGCGCGACGGTACACGCCGACGCCGTCGACGAGGACATGTACGCGGCGATCGACGCACTGGCGGACAAACTCGACCGCCAGCTCATGCGCCACAAGGAAAAGGCCAGCGACCACCGCGGGAACGGCGCCCCGCGCGGCGCCTGAGCGCGCACGTCGGCGCAGCGCGCGGCCGCACCGCGCACCAGGACACTCGAGCGGCGATGCGCATCACCGAACTGCTCACGCCGGCCCGCGTCGCCTGCGGCGCCGAGGCCGGCAGCAAGAAGCGCGTCCTCGAGCGCCTGGGCGCTCTGGCGGTCGCCGATATCCCGGACCTGACCCCGACGGAAGCCTTCGACAGCCTCGTCGCCCGCGAGCGCCTGGGGACCACCGCGCTCGGCAACGGGGTCGCGCTGCCCCATGGGCGTCTGGCGGGCGCGCGCCACGCCACCGGCGCGCTGCTCACGCTCGCGCAGGGCATCGACTTCGACGCCCCGGACGGCCGACCCGTCGACCTGCTGTTCGCGCTGCTGGTCCCCGCGGCGCATACCGAGGAACACCTCGACGTCCTCGCAGGACTGGCCAGGATGTTCAGCGACGCGCGGGTCTGCGCCGCGCTGCGCGGCTGCACGTCCGGCGCCGGGCTCCTCGCGGCGGTCGCCGACTGGGACGCGCGGTGGGCGACGGCGTGAGCACCACGACCGTCCGCGACCTCTTCGCGGCGCTGCAGGCGCACCTCGGGCTGGCATGGGCCGCCGGCGCGGACGGCGGCGGGCGGGTCGTGCGCACGCCCGGCGACGACGCGGGTTCGAGCGCGTCCCTGGTCGACCGCCTGAACCTCATCGAGCCCGCCTCGGTGGCGGTCCTCGGCAGCCGCGAACTCCACTTCCTGGAAAGCCTGCGCAGCGGCTCCCGCGCCGACGCCCTCGAGCGCCTGCTCGGCTCCGGGGTCACGGCGCTGATCGTCGCCGACGCCCGGGCGGTCCCCGAAGAGCTCCGCGCGAGCGCCGAGGCCGCCGGCACGCCCGTGCTGACCAGCCCGCGCCCCGCGGCCGAGGTGGTCAGCGGCGTGCGCCGCCATCTCGCCCATCTGTTCTCCGAGCAGGTGATCCTGCACGGCGTATTCATGGAGGTGATGGGGATCGGCGTGCTCATCACCGGGGACAGCAGCGTCGGCAAGAGCGAGCTCGCCCTGGAGCTGGTGAGCCGGGGGCACCGGCTGATCGCCGACGACGCCCCCGAGTTCTCGCGCATCGACGCCGACACCCTCAACGGGACCTGTCCCGAGATCCTGCGCGACTTCCTCGAGGTGCGCGGGCTGGGCCTGCTCAACGTGCGCGCGATGTACGGCGATGGGGCCATTCGCCGCAGCAAGTATCTGCGCCTGCTCGTGCACCTGCAACCGGCCGGCAACCGCCGCCTGCGCGAGATGGACCGGATCTCCCCCTACCGGCGCATGCGGCGCATCCTGGGCGTGGAAGTGCCGGAAATCACGCTGCCGGTGGCCACCGGGCGCAATCTCGCCGTCCTGGTCGAGGCGGCGGTGCGCAGCCACGTGCTTTACATGAACGGCTACGACGCCGGGCGCGACTTCGAGGAACGCCAGCGCCTCCTGCTGGAGCGCCAGACGCCGTGAAGCTGATCATCGTCAGCGGGCTGTCGGGCGCCGGCAAGAGCATCGTCCTGCATACGCTGGAGGATCTGGACTACTATTGCATCGACAACCTGCCGGTCGGGATGCTGCGCGCCTTCGCCGAACAGTTCGGCGGCTCCGGCGCGCAGCCGGTGGAGAAGGCGGCGGTGGGCATCGATGCGCGCAACCAGCCGCACGACCTGCAGCACTTTCCGCAGATCGTGGAACAGATCGAAGACAGCGGACTGGACTGTGAGATATTCTTCATCCACGCCGGTGACGAGACCCTGCTGCAGCGCTTCAGCGAGACCCGGCGCCGACACCCGCTCACGCGCGACGGGATCACGCTGGCCGAGGCGATCGAACTGGAGCGCCGGCTGCTGGCGCCGATCGCCGAGCGCGCCGACATGCAGCTCGACACCAGCCGCACGAACGTGCACCAGCTCCGCGATCTCGTGCGCGAGCGCGTCGAGCGCCGCTCGCCGCGAGAACTCTCGCTGTTGTTCCAGTCATTCGGATACAAGCACGGGCTGCCCGGGGACGCCGACTTCGTCTTCGACCTGCGCTGCCTGCCGAACCCCCATTGGGAAGCGGAATTGCGCCCGCTCACCGGTATGGACGAGCGCGTCGGCGCCTACCTCGCGGGCGACGCCCGGGTCGCGCGCATGATCGGGCAGATCACGCAGTTCCTGGAGGACTGGATCCCCCGCTTCGAGGCGGAGAACCGCAGTTATCTGACCGTCGCGCTCGGCTGCACCGGTGGCCAGCACCGCTCCGTGTACGTCGCCGAGCGTCTTGCCGCCCACTTTCGCGGCAAGCGGGCGCACGTCACGACACGCCACAGGGAACTGACATGACCGTCGGCCTGTTGATCGTCACCCACAACCGCATCGGCTCCGAGCTGCTGGATACGGCGACCAACATGCTCGGGATCTGCCCCCTGGCCACGCTCGTCCTTCCGGTCACGCCCGACACCGATCCGGACCGCACCTGCGCGGCGGCACGGCGCATGGTCCGCGACCTGGATCAGGGCGAAGGCGTGCTGATCCTCACCGACGTCTACGGCTCGACGCCGAGCAACATCGCCAGCCGTTTGCGCGAACACGAGCGCGTGCGCGTGGTGGCCGGAGTCAACCTGCCGATGCTGATCCGGATCCTGAACTATCCGCGCCTGGAACTGGACGAGCTGGCCGAGAAGGCCCTCAGCGGCGGGCGCGACGGCGTACTGCTTTGCAAGCCGGACCCGGGCGATACCCCGAAGCCGGGCGCGAAATGATCGTCCGCGAGCTGCCCATCGTCAACCGCCTCGGCCTGCACGCGCGCGCCGCGGCCAAGTTCGTCAACCTTGCGGGACGCTTCGAGAGCGACGTACAGCTCAAGCGCGGCGCGCAACAGGTCAACGGCAAGAGCATCATGGGCGTGATGATGCTGGCGGCGGCGCGGGGGATGACCGTGACGCTGATCGTCAGCGGCGCGGACGAGGAGGAGGCCGCGCGCCACCTCGAGGAGCTGGTGGCCGGGCGTTTCGGCGAAGAGGAATAGGGAGCGGGGATCCGGCGGCCGCCCGGCGCGAGCGGCCGCCGGGGATCGGCGAACCGCGGGACGGGGACGAGGCCTGTGCCGCCCGCAGGGGGACACCGCAGCGATGAGCCTGCTACTGGTCGGGACCGGCGTGGCGCGCGGCGTTGCCATCGGCAAGGCCCACGTGCTCCAGCACGGCCGGCCCGACATCCCCGAGTACACGATCCCGCGCCGCGCGGTCGACGCCGAGGTGGCACGCCTGCGCGCCGCGCTCGAGCGCACGCGTAGCGAACTCGAGGCGATCCGCGATCAGGTATCGGGGACGCTGTCGACCGAGATCGTCTCCTTCCTCGACACCCACCTCCTCATGCTGCGCGACTCGAGCCTCTCCGAGGCGCCGGCCGAGCACATCCGCACCCGGCTCTGCAACGCCGAATGGGCCCTCGAACAGCAGCGCGACCTGCTGGCGCGGATGTTCGCCGGCATGGACGACGAATACCTGCGCAGCCGCAGCGAGGACGTCGATCACGTGATCGGGCGCGTGCAGCGCATCCTGCTCGAACAGGAGACCCGCGGCCACCGCGGCGCCCAGCGCCGCCCCGAGGGGCGGGTGGTGCTCGCCGAAGACCTCAACCCCGCCGATCTGGTGCTCATGCACCACCAGGGCCTGCTCGCCTGCGTCACCGAGTCCGGCGGCCCGCTCTCGCACACGGCCATCCTGGCGCGCAGCCTGCGCATCCCGACCATCGTCGGCGTGCATCACGTACGCGACTACATCCGCGACGACGAGCTGATCGTGGTGGACGGAGACCGCGGCACCGTGCTCGCGGACGTCGACGAGGCCTCGCTGGCCCACTACCGCAAACGCCAGCAACAGCAGCGGCGCTACCGCGCCACCCTCGCCCGTCTGCGCGGCAAGCCGGCCATCACCCGCGACGGGCGCCCGATCAAGCTGCAGGGCAACATCGAGCTGCCGGAAGACGCCGCCCAACTGCGCGAGAACGGGGCCGAGGGCGTCGGCCTCTACCGTACGGAGTTTTTGTTCATGAACCGCGAGGCGCCGCCGGACGAGGAGGAGCAGCTCCGAGCCTACCTCGGCGTGGTGCACGCCCTCGAAGGGGCGCCGCTCACGATCCGCACCCTCGATCTCGGGGCCGACAAGCCGGACCCGGGCGCGGCCGGCGCCCCGTGCATGAATCCCGCCCTCGGGCTGCGCGCGATCCGCCGCTGCCTGCGCGAGACGGCGCTGTTCAAGGCGCAACTGCGCGCGATCCTGCGCGCCTCGGCGCACGGGCCGGTGCGCATGATGATCCCGATGCTCTCGAACCTCCACGAGATCGCCCAGGTGCGCGCGCTGATCGCGGAAGTCAAGGACGAGCTGCGCGCGCAAGGCGAGCCCTTCGACGCCGACCTCGACGTCGGCGGCATGATCGAGGTCCCGGCGGCCGCCGTGGCCGCGCCGCTTTTCGCCGCCCGGCTCGACTTCCTGTCGCTCGGCACCAACGACCTGATCCAGTACACGCTGGCCATCGACCGCGTCGACGACGAGGTGACCTACCTCTACGACCCCCTGCACCCGGCGGTGCTGCGCCTGATCCACGGCGTCATCCAGGCCGGGCGGCGCGCGGGGATCCCGGTCTCGATGTGCGGGGAGATGGCCGGCGACGTGCGCTACACGCGCCTGCTGCTCGGCCTCGGCCTGGCCGAGTTCAGCATGCACCCCGCCTCGCTGCTCGAGGTCAAGCACATCGTCAACGACAGCCACGCGGGGGAGTTGGCCGACCTCGCCGCGCGCCTGCTCGCCGCCGAGACCCCGGAAGAGACGGAGGAGCTGCTGGCGCGGCTGGGCGCGAGGTGACGGCGGCGCCCCGCGGGCGCGGAGAAGAGCGGGCGCCCCCCTACCCGGGGACCGGGGGGGGCCGGGGGCGCCCGCCGCCGCGACCGCACGCGCGTCAGAACGCGACCTGGTACTGCACCAGGAAGACGTTCTCGGTATAGCCGCCGCTGGACTTGCCGCCGCTCACGCCGCTCCAGGTCTTCTTGTCGCCGCTGGCGATGACGTAGTTGACCTGCAGCCGCCCGTTGTACTTGCTGTGGGCCAGCCACACGTTCAGGCCGAGGTAGGTGTTCTGCAGGTCGGAGGAGGCGCCGTTCTTGCGGCTGTGCCCGTCGTAGAAGCGCACCACCGCCTGCATCGGACGCAGCGCGCGGAACTTGTAGCCGGCGCCCACGTACCACACCCGCTCGTGCCGGTCCTGGCCAAGCACGCCGTTGCCGGAGATCCACTCGGCGCGGGCGCTCAGGGGGCCGCTCGCGGCGCGCGCGGCCACGTCCCAGACCTTGTAGTCGCGTAGATCGGGAGCGGTTCCGGCGCTCTGGCTGGTCCCGTAGGAGACCTCGGCGTGCGCGCGCACCGGGCCGCGGGTATCGTACATCGCGCGGATGGCCCAGGCGTTGTCCGAACCCGGGGTCCCGCCGCTTACCGCCGAGGAGCGCGTCGTCGGGTTGAAGATCCCGGCGTCGTAGCCGAAGCCGCCGAGGATCTTGCGCCCGCTGAGCATCACGCCGGCGCTGCGCTCGAGGACCAGGCCCTTCTCCATGCCGCGCTTGGTGATCTCCAGGGCCTTGCCGGAGACGTTGAAGTCCATGCCCACCGGCGTCTTGAACATGCCGAGGCTGATCTTGGCGGCGTGGTTGATTTTGTAGCCCGCCACCGCGTCCTTGATGATGTTCGGCAGGATGTTCGACTTGCCGTCCGCCTTGTTGAAGTCGACCTGCAGCTTGCCGAACACGTGGTCCTGTTTGAGCTTGAAGCCGATGCGGATGCGGTCGGCGCCGAACTTCAGGCTGCTCTTCGTATTGCCGACCTTGGCCTTGCCGGCCTGCGCGGTGATCTGCGCGAAGCCGAACCACTTCACCTGCGGCAGTTGCATCGCCGCCTGCGCCCCTGCCGTCGTCGCACCGAGGACGACGCCCGTTACTGCTGCCGCCAGTAGAGTTCTGTTCATGCCGAGTGTTCCTCCCGTGGCTGGTTGAATACCTATGAAATTAATGGTCTTTCCGGAGGGCCGGGCGCCCGCGCGCCCGGAAGGTCCCCCCGCCTGCAATTCGCGGCCTGAATTCAACAGACTGCGAACGTCCTGGAGTGTAGCGGAAGGCCAAAGCCCGTACAACCGTCCGGGGTTTGGCGGCCCGCGCGGGACGGCCGGGCGGGTTCAAACGCCGGCCGCGACGGGTTTGTGACGGGGCTATATCGGGGGACACGCCGCGCCCGCCACGGGACGACCGCGGCGGGCGCAGTCAGAAGAACTCGACGTGCAGGCGCAGGATCCCCACCCAGGCGTCGGGCAGGTTGCCGCCGGGGTTCACGACGTACTGCAGGTCCGGCTGGAGGTAGAAATAGTGATTGAGGCGGGCCGCGTAGGTGACCTCGTAGCTGGTCTCGGCGCGCGCTCCGCGCACCCAGGCGCGCGCGGCCCCGAAGCTGAACAGGTCGTCCGGGCGCCCCGGCACCATGCCCTTCCAGCGCATCCCGAGCCCCAGGTAGCGCGGGACGGGATCGGTGCCGCGGCTGCTCGTGCCGTACTGGAGGAAGGCGCCGACGCGCCCGCCGCGGGCGAGACGGCGGCGCAGCTCCAGGATCCCGTAGGTGCCCGTATCGGTCGATCCCGGTCCGGAGCGGCCGGCGGCGTAGCGCCAGACTCCGAGCTTCGCACCGACGGCCCCGCCGCGGCTGTGCCAGCCGCCCTCGGCGAGCGCGAGGTAGCCGCGGCTGAAGAAGGTCTCCGGCCGCCCGGGGTCGCCCTGGAAGACCCCGAGGCGCAGTGCCGCCCCGCCGCGGTGGAAGGCGGCCATGGCGCCGAAGCCCGGGTGCGGATAGGTCCCCACGGGCATGTTGGCCGTGAGCGTGGGCGCGATCCCGAAGGAGGAGTTGATCAGGGTGCTGGCGACGCCGGTGACGACGAAGTGATAGTTGAGGTCCATCAGACCGGCGCGCAGGTCGGCGCTGCGCCCGAGGCGCTGGCGGTAGTTCAGCTCGTAGAGGCGCACGCGCGAGGCGGTCGCGAGGTTGCTGACCCCCTGGATGTCACCCACGGCATCCGCCGAGGGCCGCCCGCTCCCCACCCCCAACACGGTCGCCGTGAGCAGCCCGCCCGGCCACCACCCCGCGAGGCCGGTGTCGAGGGCGAAACCCGCCTGCGCGGCGACGTCTCCGGTCGCCTCGCGCTCGAGGCCGCCGCCGAGATCGGCGACGGTCTCGAGGTCGATGTGGGCCGCCCAGGTGATCGCCTCGCGGAACCGGTGCAGCGGCAGGTATTCGGCCGAGAGCGCGGGCAGGCGACGCGCGGTGTCGGCGTGGCCGTGCGCGCCCGCCGCCCGGGCACCCGGCGCGGCGGCCGCCAGCAGCGCCAGCAGCACCGCCGGCCGGAACGCGCCGCCGGTGATGTCGTCGTGTTCGTCCCGCATCCGCCACCGATGATCTTTGTCGAAGATCCGACTGCAACGACCGCGATCCTTCGACTACGACCGCTGGATGCCGGGGGGGCGCCGAAGGGCGCCGCAAGGATACCACACCCGGCGCCGGCGCCCCGCCGGGGGAACGCCCCGCGGGCGCCGGGGTCAGACGGACAGCAGCGGTGCGCACCGACCCGTTCCCTGACGCCCATTCGGAGGATTGCCGTCATCGAACCCGCCCGTCTCGCCCGGATCCCGCGGCTGCCCGCCGCCCTCCTGCTGGCGGCGGCGTGCACACTGCTGGGGTGGCAGGTCTACCGGCAATGGTCCGGCGGCGACGACTTCCCGCGGATCGTCGCACACGCCGACGCGGGCCCGTACCGGCTGCTGGTGGGGACGATCCCCGACACCCTCACCACCCGTCCCGGCCATATCGCGGTCGACGTGCGCGCGGCGCACAGCGGCCGCGGGATCGAACACGCCGATGTGGAGATCGCGGCCGCCGGGCCGCGCGGGCGGCGTCTGGGGCCCGTACGCGCCCGCGACGGCGGCATGGACCGCCAGTATTACGATGCGCGGGTCCGGTTTCCCGTCACCGGTCCCTGGACGTTGCGGGTCCGGGTCGACGGCGCGGCGGGACCTGGTACCGCCGCGGTCCCGCTCGCGGTGGCGCCGGCGACGATCCCGTGGGGGCTGATCCTGCGCTGGCTGATCCCCTCGGCCCTGCTCCTCGCCGCCATCGGCTGGACCCGCCGCGAGCGCCGGCGAACGGCGGCCTCGGCCCGACCGTGAGCCGCCGGCTGCGACGGCTCGCCCGGTGCGGCGTACGCTCGCTGCTCCTGCTCCTGACGGCGGGGACGGCGCCCGCCTATGCGCACGGCTGGATCTTCCCGCACGAGCCGGTCTGGGCCCTGTGGGAGATCACCCCCGAGGTCACGTTGCCCGCGCTCCTCGTCGCGGGGCTCTACTGGAGCGGCGTGCGCACGCGGCGCCGGCGCGGCCGCCCCACCGGGCGCTGGCGCCAGGCGGCGTTCTACACCGGCCTGGGCTCGATCTATCTCGCGCTCCAGGGGCCCGTCGACCCGATGGCCGACCGCCTCTTCGTCGCCCATCAGGTCGAGCACCTGCTGCTGCGCATGGTCGGGCCGATGCTGCTCGCGCTCGCGGCGCCGATTCCCGAACTGCTCGTCGGCTTCCCGCCGTGGGCGCGGCGCGCGATCGTGCGCCCGATCGTACGCAACCGCGCGGTGCGCGCCGTCTACGGCTTCTTCGTGCATCCCTTGGTGTCGACGCTGGTGTTCGTGGCCGCGCTCTACGTATGGCAGGTCCCGCGCTACCACGACCTCGCGATCCTGGACGATCCGATCCACGACCTGATGCACTTCACCATGCTCTGGAGCGGGCTGTTCTTCTTCTGGATGCTCCTCGACCCGCGCCCGCGCAGCGCGGCCCGCGTTTCCTACGGGTTGCGCTACGTCCTGCTGATATTCAGCATGCTGACGACGATCGGTCTCGGGGCCCTGCTGACCTTCAAGCGGGCGGAATGGTATCCGGCCTATGACCTGTGGGGGCGGCTGTGGGGCGTCGCGCCCGCGGTGGACGAGAGCTGGGGCGGCCTCGTGATCTGGATCCCCGGTGCGATGATGGGCGTGATCGCGGGCCTGATCATGCTCGGCCGGCTCCTTACCCTCGAGCGGACGGCACCGCGCCGCGGCGCCCGCCCCGATTGGGACGCCGCCGCGCCCCCGCAGGACGCCTCTCAGAGCGTGATCACCTGATCCGGCGGGTTCCCCGCGAGCGCGGCGTAGAGGTTCGGAAAGCAGCCGATGGTCGCGCCCTCGACCAGCTTCCCGGCGATGTCGCGCTCGTAGCAGCACTGATCACAGCCCATCAGCAGGATCCCCTTCGCGCGCGCCACGCGGGCGAGGCGCTCGCCGATGGGATCGCCCGCGACGAGCACATAGTTGTTGTCCTCGAAGAAGAACATCCCGACGACCTCGACGCCGTGGGCGTCCGCCTCGAGCTGGGGCAGGATCATCTTGCCGAGCTTGTAGGAGACGGTATGGCCCTGGGTCGAAAAGATATAGGCGACTTTCATGCTCCGGATCCCTCACTGACAGTGCGTTGAAAAAGCCCGAACCGAAATCGGCTACCCGATCAGGCGCCGCTCGGCCTCGCGGTACTTCTCGGCCGTGCGCCGGATCACCTCGGCCGGCAGCCGCGGCCCGGGGGCGGTCTTGTCCCAGTCGAGCGTCTCGAGGTAGTCGCGTACGTACTGCTTGTCGAAGCTCGGCGGGCTGATCCCGGTGCGGTACTGGTCGGCGGGCCAGAAGCGCGAGGAATCGGGGGTGAGGACCTCGTCCATCAGCGTGAGCCGCCCGTCGGCGTCGAGGCCGAACTCGAACTTGGTGTCGGCGATGAGGATACCGCGCGCGCGCGCGTACTCCGCCGCCTCGCGGTAGATGCGCAGGCTGACCTCGCGCACCTGCCCGGCGAGGTCCGCCCCGAGCAGCGCCGCGGTGCGCTCGAAGTCGATGTTCTCGTCGTGCGCCCCGATCGCCGCCTTCGTCGACGGCGTGAAGATGGGCTCGGGCAGGCGCTCGGCCTGGCGCAGGCCGGGGGGGAGCGCGATGCCGCAGACCGCCCCGGTGCGCCGGTAGTCCTTCCAGCCGGAGCCGATCAGGTAGCCGCGCACGATCGCCTCCACCGGCAGCGGTTCGAGCCGGCGCACCACCACCGCGCGACCCTCGAGCGCGGCGCGCTGCGCCGCGTCGGGCACCACCTCGGCGAGCGGCGTTCCGGTCAGATGATTGCCGATCCGATCGCGCGTGCGCCGGAACCAGAAATTCGAGACCGCAGTCAGGACACGCCCTTTGCCCGGGATCGGATCCGGCAGGACCACGTCGAACGCCGAGAGGCGGTCCGTGGTGACGATCAGCAGCCGGTCGTCGCCGGCATCGTAGATGTCGCGCACCTTCCCGCGATGTACCAGGGTAAGACCCGCGAGGTCGGTCTCGAACAGCGCATCCCCCATGACCTGCCTCCCGATCCACACCGTCGGCCCGTAGGACGGGGCCCGCCCCGCCGCCGACGCCTCCCCCGCGCTAGCGCGTCAGACCGACGAACACCGCGGGCAGGCGCTCGGGCAGGCGCTGGACGTGATCGACGACGCTGTAGCCGCGCGGGCCGAAGATGCGCGGGACGTACTCGTCGGCGTGGCTGTCCAGCGTCAGACAATAGGTGGAAATCCCGCGTGCCGCCAGCTCCTCGACCGCCTTGCGCGTATCATGGCGCAGGTACTGCGGGTCGCGCACGTCGATGTCGGCGGGCTCGCCGTCGCTGACCAGGAGCAGCAGCTTCTTGCGCTCGGCGCGGCGCGCGAGGAAACCCGCGGCGTGGCGCATCGCCGCGCCCATCCGCGTCGAGAGTCCCCCGTGCATCCCGGCCAGGCGCGCCTTGGCCTTCTCGTCGTAGGGTTGCTCGAAGTCCTTGAAGCGGTAGTACTGCACGTCGTGGCGCCCGTCCGAGGCGAAGCCGTGGACGGCGAACGGGTCGCCGATGCCGTCGATCGCCCACGCCAGCAGGGCCGTCGCCTCGCGCGCCAGATCCACGACCGGGCGGTCGCTGTCGCCGAGGGGCTCGTTGGTCGACTCGGACAGGTCGAGGAGCACGAGGACGGCGAGGTCGCGCGTCTTGCGCAGATGGCGCACGTGGATGCGGGTGTCGGGGCTGCGGCCCATGCGCAGGTCGATCATCGCGCGGATCGCCGCCTCGAGGTCGATGTCGTCCCCGCTCTCCTGCCGGCGCAGGCGCACCACGCCCTCGGGCTGGAGGGCGTCGATGACGTGCCGGATCCGCGAGGCGAGCGGCTTGTACGTCTCGAGCACCCCGTCGATCCGGGCCGGATCGCCGCGCGGCTGGCGCTTCTCCAGCACCGTCGCCCAGTCGGGGCGATGGAGCTGGATCTGGTAGTCCCACTCGGGGTAATGATACGGGCGGCTGACCGGCTCGCGCCCTTCCAGGCGGTTGAGGCTCACCCCTTCGGGGTCGCCGTCGCGGAAGAATTCCGTCTCCAGGGTCCAGATCTCCTGCGCGTCGTCGCCGGCCAGCTCGCAGTCGACCTCGTTGGCCATCTCGACGGCGGAGACGGTGCGCCGCACCTGGCGCCCGCTCGCCGGCACGTATTCCACGCCCTCGTCCCAGACGTTCTCGGCGAAGGACCAGATGAACCGGTTGTCGTCGCGGTAGGGGATGGCGACGGACTCGAGGACGCGCAGGCCCGGAATGGGATGGCGCTCCCCGAGCCGGTTGGCGAAGGTCACGCCGAGATCCCAGCTCAAGGCGTTGTCGCGCGGGCGCGCGGCGAACTCCGTACGGAAGGCCGCGGCGGCCTCGCGCACCCACGGGTCGGGGTCCTCGTAGCCGGGGTCGAGCAGCGCGTGCGCGCAACGCTCGATCAGCGCCACGACCGGGTCGGTGGGGCAGCTCACCTCGCGCAGCTTCGCGTGGAACGAGATCCACAACGGGCCCAGGCCCGGGAACTCGCGCACCGCCAGTTGTTCGATACGCGCGTCCTCGAACAGGCCGACGAGGGCCATCTGCACGGGGGTCAGCGCCTCGGCCTCGATCGGCCGCTCGGTATAGGCGAGGTGCGCCGCCGCGTGCGCCGCGGCGGCGCGGTACAGCAGCGCACCCGGGATCCCGGCGTAGTCGTCGTAGGCGTCGGGCAGGTGGATGACTCGGTGCTCGATAAAGGGCTTATAGCCCTCGCGGGTCTCGTAGTCGCCCGCGGTGGGCCGCAGGAAGAAATCGCGGCCCCACAACGCGCGCAGGTAGAAGTTCAGCCGCCGCTGCTGATCCACGAACAGCGTCCCACGCCGCTCCTGCTGCAGCACCGCCAGGCTGTCGCTGGATTCGAGGGCGAAATACGCCGCCTGGGCGGCGAAGTCGCGCCCGTGCGCCTGCGCGCCCCAGTTCGCCCACCGCCGCAGCCCGCCCAGCGTGAGCTTGCCGAGCAACGCGTCGAGGTGTTCGAGCATCGGCCGCAGCCCGCGCGGGACCTTGGCGGAGAGATGATGAATGAGACCGAGGTAGCCGCGCAACAGCTCCGGGTCGGCGAAGCGCCGCGCCGCGATCGGCAGCGTCGCGAACAGGAGTGCGATCACCTGCCCGCTCACCATCGAGGCGAGCTTCATCGCGGCGGTCACGACATCGGGGAGGACGTCCTCGCCCACGGCGTTGGCCACCGCCGGCATCGCTTCCAGATAGGAGACGACCAGGTCGCTGCCGCGGCCCAGTTCGCACAGCGCGCGGGCCCCCTCGAGGTAGTTGCGCACCCCCTGCGGGGACATCACCCGGGCGGCCTCGGCGAAGCTGGCGTCGAAGGTGTCGCGCACCTCCGGTGCCGCCTTCTCCAGGAACGGCCGGTATTGCTCGAGGTCGATGCTCATGAAACCGCCGCCTTGCGCGCCCCGGACGCCCCGCGGCGGTGCGTGCCCCGGACCGGCGGACCCGGGCTCCGACGACAGGGGCGACGGTGCCGCCCCCGGGGCGGCACCGTCCACCGGCCGGTTGCGACTACTTGGTGTCGAGATCCAGGATCATCTCGGCGAGCTTCTTGGCCTGCGCCGGCGTGGCCTGGCCCGGGGGCATCGGGACCGAGCCCCAGGTTCCCGATCCGCCGTTGGCGATGCGCTTGGTCAGCAGCGCGAGCGCACCCTTCTGGCCATGGTACTTCTTCGCGACGGCGATCCACGCCGGCCCGACCACCTGGTGCCCGATGGCATGACAGCCCATGCACGAGAGTCCGTTCGACTCCACGTAGGACTTGATCTTGGCGGCATCGGCCTTGTTCACGCCAGCCAAAGCCGCGGGCTGGGCGACGGCGGCGAGGGCGATTGCGCCGGCCGCAGCGGTAAGAATCGTACGAAACCTGCTCATGGTATGTCCTCCGATCGAGTGGATTGCTCCGTTCAACGACATCAGACCAGCCCGTGCCGGCGGCACAAGCACCGCCGCACCGACAACAAGCGGGGTATGATAGCAGCCCCCGCGCGCGGAGGAATTTGGCCGGGATCAATTTCGACCCGCGCGGGCGCGCTCAGAAGTAGGTCCCGACGGCGGCGTCCAGGGTGTCGCGCATATCGGGGTCGTCGGTGATGGGGCGTACCAGGGTCATGCGGCAGGCGGCCCGGGGCTCGATCCCCTTGGCGATCAGCTGACCCGCGTAGACCAGCAGCCGGGTGGAAATTCCCTCGTCCAGACCATGGCCTTTGAGGTTGCGGGCCCGATGGGCGATCGCCACCAGCTTTGCGGCCAGATCCGCCTCGATCCCGGTCTCGTGGCAGACGATCTCGGCCTCGATCTCCGCGGGCGGATACTCGAAGTCCAGGGCGCCGAAGCGCTGCTTGGTCGACTGCTTGAGGTCCTTCATCAGGCTCTGGTAGCCGGGGTTGTAGGAGATCACGATCTGGAAGTCCGGGTGCGCGGCCACCACTTCGCCCTTTTTCTCCAGCGGCAGCGTGCGCCGGTGGTCGGTGAGCGGGTGGATCACCACGGTGGTGTCCTGGCGCGCCTCGACGATCTCGTCCAGGTAGCAGATCGCCCCGATGCGCGCGGCGACCGTCAGCGGACCGTCCTGCCAGCGCGTACCGTCGGCGTCGAGCAGGTAGCGCCCGACGAGGTCCGAGGCCGTCATGTCCTCGTTGCAGGCCACCGTGATGAGCGGTCGATCCAGTTTCCACGCCATGTACTCCACGAAGCGGGACTTTCCGCAACCCGTGGGCCCCTTGAGCATCACCGGCATGCGCGCGGCGTAGGCGGCCTCGTAGAGCGCGACCTCGTCGCCCAGCGCCCGGTAATAGGGCTCCTCGACTACGCGGTATTGTTTCACGTCGGACATGAACGGTTCCTGAACGGACGGAAGGACGGGGGTGTCGCGGCGCCACACCGGATCCGCGTGGAAGCGGCCCCTGCCGCGCGGTCACCGCGCCGCAGGGGCCGTACCCCGGCGGGATCCGACCGCGCGCCGTCAGGCCTTGATCGGCCCGCGGTAGATCACCATCGCCGTGCCCTGGGACTGCTTGTAGTTGTCATAACCGACGAGGCGCACGTGGTGGGTGGGGTTGGCCTTGTGGCAGGCCTCAGCCTCGGCGAGGATGCGGTCGACGTCGGTCTCGCCGAACATCGGCAGCTTCCACATGTACCAGTAGTGGCCGGTGGCGTTCTCGGGCTCGGTGTGCTCGATCGCCGGGTTCCAGCCGCGCTTGACGATGTATTCCACCTGCTTGTGGATCTTCTTCTTGTCCAGCTCCGGCAGGTAGGAAAAGGTCTCGAACTTGCGGCTCGACGGATCGCTCAACCGCGACTTGTAATCCTGAAGTTCACTCATCTCGAAGCTTCCTCGTCCAATCGTTCGGGGATGCCGCCGGGCGCGCCGCAACGGCGCGCCCGGCGGCGCGGGATCACTTGTGGGCGACGTCGAGTTTGTCGACGGTGTCGAACTCGAACTTGATCTCCTTCCAGGTCTCCATCGCCGCCTTCAGTTCCGGGCTGTGCTTGGCCGCCGCGGTGAGGATCTCCTTACCCTCCTTCTCGAGTTCCCGGCCCTCGTTGCGCGCCTCGACACAGGCCTCGAGCGCCACGCGGTTGGCCGCTGCGCCCGCGGCGTTGCCCCACGGGTGACCGAGCGTGCCGCCGCCGAACTGGAGCACCGAGTCGTCACCGAAGATCGTCACCAGCGCCGGCATGTGCCAGACATGGATGCCGCCCGAAGCCACCGGGAAGACGCCAGGCATCGAGCCCCAGTCCTGGTCGAAGAACAGGCCGCGGCTGCGGTCCTCCGGGATGAAGCGATCGCGCATGGTGTCGATCCAGCCGAGCGTGGCGGCGCGGTCGCCCTCGAGCTTGCCCACGACGGTGCCGGAGTGGAGGTGGTCGCCGCCCGAGAGGCGCAGGATCTTGGTGAGCACGCGGAAGTGGATGCCGTGCTTGGGGTGGCGGTCGAGGACCGCGTGCATGGCGCGGTGGATGTGCAGGAGCAGCCCGTTGTTCCGGCACCAGTCCGCCAGCCCGGTGTTGGCGCAGAACCCGCCGGTGATGTAGTCGTGCATGATGATGGGCATGCCGAGTTCCTTGGCGTACTCGGCGCGCTTATACATCTCCTCCGGCGTCGGCGCGGTCACGTTGCAGTAGTGGCCCTTGCGCTCGCCGGTCTCGGCCTGCGCCTTGTGGATGGCCTCGGCGACGAAGGCGAAGCGGTCGCGCCAGCGCATGAACGGCTGGGAGTTGACGTTCTCGTCGTCCTTGGTGAAGTCGAGACCGCCGCGCAGGCACTCGTAGACCGCGCGCCCGTAGTTCTTGGCCGACAGGCCGAGCTTGGGTTTGATGGTGCAGCCGAGCAACGGGCGGCCGTACTTGTTGAGCTTGTCGCGCTCGACCTGGATGCCGTTGGGCGGGCCGCCGCAGGTCTTCACGTAGGAGAGCGGGAAACGCACATCCTCCAGGCGCAGGTGGCGCAACGCCTTGAACCCGAACACGTTGCCCACCAGGGAGGTGAACACGTTGACCACCGAACCCTCCTCGAAGAGGTCGATGGGGTAGGCGATGAAGGCATAGAAGGATTCGTCGTCGCCGGGCACGTCCTCGATGCGGTACGCGCGCCCCTTGTAATAGTCGAGGTCGGTGAGCAGATCCGTCCACACTGTGGTCCAGGTCCCGGTCGAGGACTCGGCCGCGACCGCGGCGGCGGCCTCCTCACGCGGCACCCCCGGCTGCGGCGTGACCTTGAAACACGCCAGGATGTCGGAGTCGGAGACGGGGTAGTCCGGCTCCCAGTAGGTCTCGCGGTACTCCTTCACGCCCGCCTGATAGGTCTTGGTCGACATGGTGTCCTCCGTCTTCGAGAAGATGCGCGTCGGCGGCGCACGTCGGTCGCGCGCGCCGGGAAGCCGTGCGGCCGCCGATGGGTCGGGCCGCGTTCCGAGGGGATCGTCGGGATCCCATGCCCGAGCAAGTATAGGCCTGCAATCCATAATGTAAACTCAATCTTTCTGATTATTTGCATAAGTTTTTACTTATCTTTATCATCTACGCACCATGCGACTCACCTTGCGCCAGCTTCAGGTCTTCGAGGCGGTCGCCCGTCATCGCAGCTACACCCGGGCGGCCCGCGAGCTGCATCTCACGCAGCCCGCGGTTTCTATGCAGATCAAACAATTGGAGGAAGCGCTCGGGCTCCCGCTGTTCGAGCAGATCGGCAAGCGGATCTATCTCACCGACGCCGGCCGGGAGATGGATCACTACGGGCGCATGATCTCGCAACAGCTCGCCGACGCCGAGGCGGTGCTCGGGGACCTCAAGGGGCTGCGCCGGGGGCGGCTCGACCTCGCCGTCGCCAGCACCGCGAACTACTTCGCCACGCGCCTGCTGGCCGAGTTCTGCCGCCGGCACGAGGGGGTGGTGTTCAGCCTCGACGTCACCAACCGCGAGCGCCTGCTCGACCACCTGGAGCGCAACGACATCGACCTGGTGATCATGGGGCGCCCGCCCGAGCAGCGCCCGCTGGTCGCCGAGGCGTTCCTCGAGAACCCCCTCGTGCTCATCGCCCCGCCCGATCACCCGCTCGTGGGAGAACGCGCGATTCCTCTCAGCCGGCTGCGGCGCGAACGGTTTCTGGTGCGCGAGCGCGGCTCGGGCACCCGCAGCGCCATGGAACGGTTCTTCGCCGCGAGCGGTGCGAGCCTGGCCAGCGGCATGGAGATGAACAGCAACGAGGCGATCAAGCAGGCGGTGCAGGCGGGGCTGGGTCTCGGGATCGTCTCGCGCCACACGCTGGCCCTGGAACTGCGCACCGGGGCGGTGGCGATCCTCGACGCCGAAGGCTTCCCGATCCTGCGCCACTGGTATCTCGTCCACCGCGAAGGCAAGCGCCTCTCGCCCATGGCCGAGACCTTCCGCCGCTTCGTGCTCGACGCGGGACCGCGGCTGATCGAAGACACCGAGCGCCCCGCGCCCCCGCCGCGGCCCGAAGACCCCGCCGCCTGACACCCGGCCGGGCACGCCCCGGCGCGCGGGGTCTGCCGGGCGGGCCGGCCGCATCGATCTGCCGACCGGGGCCGCGCGCGGGTGCGGGCGGCCCGCGCTTGGCCCTATAATCGGTCCTCCTCCGCGGCACCCGGCGCGCCGCCGCGCCCGGACCCGCTCCATACCCACCCGGGGAGAGATCGATGACGGACAACCCGCGCAGCCGCGCGATCACCGAGGGCGTCAAGCGCACCCCCAACCGTGCCATGCTGCGTGCGGTCGGCTTCGGCGACGGCGACTTCGCCAAACCCATCGTCGGCGTGGCCAACGCCTACAGCAACCTCACCCCGTGCAACGTCGGCATCGGCGCGCTCGCCGAGGGCGCCTCCGAAGCGTTGCGCGCGGCCGGCGCGATGCCCCAGGTCTTCGGCACCATCACCGTCTCCGACGGTATCTCGATGGGCACCGAGGGAATGAAATATTCCCTGGTCTCGCGCGAGGTCATCGCGGACGCCATCGAGACGGTGTGCGGCGCGCAGAGCATGGACGGGGTCCTCGCCTTCGGCGGCTGCGACAAGAACATGCCCGGGGCGATGATCGCCATCGCCCGCCTCAATATCCCGGCGATCTTCGTCTACGGCGGCACCATCAAGCCGGGGCACTACGAGGGGCGCGATCTGACCATCGTCAGCGCCTTCGAGGCGGTGGGACAGTTCGCCGCGCACCGCATCGAGGAGCGCGAGCTGATCGAGGTCGAGCGCCGCGCCTGCCCCGGTCCCGGCGCCTGCGGGGGCATGTACACCGCCAACACCATGTCCAGCGCCATCGAGACGATGGGCATGAGCCTGCCGTACTCCTCCACCATGGCCGCCGAGGACCACGAGAAGGCCGAGAGCACCGCGCGCTCGGCCGAGGTGCTCGTCGAGGCCATCCGCCGCCAGCGCCTGCCGCGCTCGATCCTCACGCGCGAGGCCTTCGAGAACGCGATCGCGGTGGTCATGGCGCTGGGCGGCTCCACCAACGCGGTCCTGCATCTGCCGGCGATCGCACATGCCGCGGGCGTGAAGCTGGATCTCGAGGACTTCGAGCGCATCCGCACACGCGTGCCCGTGCTCTGCGACCTCAAGCCCTCCGGACGCTATGTCACCGTCGACCTGCACCGCGCCGGCGGCGTGCCGCAGGTGATGAAGATGCTGCTCGAACACGGCGTGCTGCACGGAGACTGCCCGACGATCACCGGCGCGACGGTCGCCGAGGTCCTGCGCGGAGTGCCGCCGGCACCGCCGGCGGACCAGGACGTGATCCGCCCCTGGGACGATCCGGTGTACCCGGAAGGGCACCTCGTGATCCTGCGCGGCAACCTCGCGACCGACGGCGCCGTGGCCAAGGTCACCGGCGTGAAGAACCCGCAGATCTCCGGACCGGCGCGCGTGTTCGAATCGGAAGAGGAGTGCCTCGAGGCGATCCTCGACGGGCGCATCCGGCCCGGCGACATCCTCGTCATCCGCCACGAGGGGCCGCGCGGCGGGCCCGGCATGCGCGAGATGCTCGCCCCGACCTCCGCGTTGATCGGGGCCGGCCTCGGCGACAGCGTCGGTCTGATCACCGACGGGCGCTTCTCGGGCGGCACCTTCGGCATGGTGGTGGGGCACGTCGCGCCCGAGGCCGCCGTCGGCGGGACCATCGCCCTCGTGCACGAAGGCGACCGCATCACCATCGATGCCCGCCGCCACCGCCTCGAACTGGAGGTCGACGCGGCCGAGCTGGCGCGCCGCCGCGCCGCCTGGCGCCCGCCCGCACCGCGCTACACGCGCGGGGTGCTCGCCAAGTACGCGCGCCTGGTCTCCTCGGCCGCCTACGGCGCCGTCACCGACCGCGACCTGTAGGGCGGCCCCCTCGGCGATGGCGCCCATCGAACGATATCGGCCCGTAGGGCGGGCATTGGCCCGCCGGCGGCGCCGAACCCGAACCACATCGCGCCGATCCGCGGCGTCGGTCGGTAGGCCGGGCAAGCCCGGCCCTACGGTACCCCCCCATGCCGACGCGGGCCAACATACAAAGGCGGGCCTCCGCCCGCCGACGGAGACGCCGGAGCGGAGACCACGACCATGACCGTCACCCGCATCGAACGCGACCCTTCCTACGCCGGCGACGCGGCCGCGGCCGGGCACATCGCCGAACTCATCGCCGCCGGTCGCGCCTTCGACGCGCGCGGCTGGATGCCGGCGACCAGCGGCAACCTCTCGGCGCGTCTGGCGGACGGGCGCATCGCGATCACCGCATCCGGTGTGCACAAGGGCGCGCTCGACGCGGACGGGATCCTCCTGCTCGACCCGGACGGGCACGCCGAAGCTGCGGGTCCCCGGCCCTCGGCCGAGACCGCGTTGCATCTGACGATCTACCGGCGCGACCCGGCACTGCATGCGGTCCTGCACGTCCACGCGCCCGCGGCGACCGTGCTCTCGCGCCTGCACCGCGACGAGGTCGTCCTGCACGACTACGAACTGCTCAAGGCGCTCGCCGGCATCGAGACGCACGAGGCGCACATCACGCTCCCGGTGTTCCCCAACGACCAGGACATCCCGCGACTCGCGGCACGGCTGGACGCCTGGCTCGACACCCGCGGGACGACGCACGGCTGCCTGATCGCCGGGCACGGCCTCTATGCCTGGGGCCGCTCGGTCGCCGAGGCACGGCGTCACGTCGAGGCGCTGGAGTTCCTCTTCGACTGCGAGCTGCGCCAACACCGGATGCAACACCCGTGAGTCTGCTGACCGTCTACGATGCCGTGACCGCGCAGCCGCAGGAGACCATCCGCGACGGTGCGGCGATCGCCGCCGCGCTCGACGCCGCCGGCGTGCGCTTCGAGCGCTGGGAAGCGGCGTGCGAGCTGCCGGGAGACGCCTCGCAGGACGAGATCCTGCACGCGTATCGCGAGCCGGTGCAGCGCCTGATGGACGCGCTCGATTTCCGCAGCGCCGACGTCGTCGCCGTCGGACCCGATCACCCCGACCGCACCGCGCTGCGCGGCCGGTTCCTGAACGAACACACCCACGACGATTTCGAGGTGCGCTTCTTCGTCGACGGCCGCGGCCTCTTCTATCTGCATGTGGGCGACCGGGTCTACGCCGTACTATGCGAGCGCGGCGACCTCATCAGCGTACCGGCCGGAGTCCCGCACTGGTTCGACATGGGCGAGCACCCGCACCTCAAGTGCATCCGCCTGTTCACCACCCCTGCGGGCTGGG
Source organism: Gammaproteobacteria bacterium (assembly GCA_027013145.1). Classification (GTDB taxonomy): domain Bacteria; phylum Pseudomonadota; class Gammaproteobacteria; order 21-64-14; family 21-64-14; genus BMS3Abin12. Next base: position 96,211 of record JALUXX010000005.1, read on the forward strand.
TGGCGAAGTTCACGGGCAATCCGCTGGCGACGCGCTTCCCGCCGCTGGAGACCTGAGTGGCCCTGCGCGCCGTCGTCACCGACATCGAGGGCACCACTTCCGCGCTCGCCTTCGTCCACGAAACCCTGTTCCCGTATGCGCGCGAGCGCCTGGCGGGCTTCGTCGCGACCCGCGGCGCCGATCCCGCGGTGCGCGCGGCGCTGGACGAGGCGCGCGCACTGCTCGACGCAGCCGCCACCGATGGGGACGTCGTGCGCGCGATGATCGAATGGATCGACGCCGACCGCAAGATCGCCCCGCTCAAGGCGCTGCAGGGCATGATCTGGGAGGAGGGCTACCGCAACGGCGCGCTGCGCGGGCACCTCTATGAGGACGCCGCGCGCCGGCTGCGGGCATGGCACGCGCAGGGCCTCTGGCTCTACGTGTTTTCGTCCGGGTCGGTACAGGCGCAGCGGCTGCTGTTCGCGCACACGGGATACGGCGACCTGACCGGACTGTTCTCCGGCTTCTTCGACACCCGCACCGGCCCCAAACGCGAGGCGGAGTCCTACCGCGCCATCGCCCGCGCCGCGGCCCTCCCCCCCGCTGCGATGCTCTTTCTCTCCGACACCCGCGAAGAACTCGACGCCGCCCGCGCGGCCGGTATGGCCACGGTGTGGCTCGTGCGGGGGCGCGCGCCCGACCCCGGTGCTGCACACCCCCAGGCCGCGGACTTCGACGCCGCGGCCCGCCTCGCGGGGCTCGAGGACACCGCCGGCGATCCGGGGGCGACGGCGGGGTAGGGGCGCAACGATCCGCAGCCTCGGCCGTAGGGCGGGCCCCGGCCCGCCGGCGACGGCGGTCCCAGACGAGGTCGCACCGATCGACGTCGCCAGCCGGTAGGCCTCGTAGGGGGGGCTTGCCCCGCCGACAACGCCCGATTCAAACGACACCATTTCGACCGACGACGTCGGCCGGGCAAGCCCGGCCCTACCCCGCCTCTCACGCCGACCCGGGCACCCGTAGGGCGGGCCTTGGCCCGCCGACGACGCCCGGCCCAGGCGATGTCGCACCGATTCACGGCGTCGGCCGGTAGGTCGGGCAAACCCGACCCTACGGTACCCCCCCACGCCGACCCGGGCGCCGGTAAGGCGGGCCTAGGCCCGCCGACGACGCTCCTTCGAGCGCCTGCGGCCCGATCGATGCCGCCGGCCGGATCGGCCGGCCCTTGATCGGGATCAGTGTTCCGCGCACCCGATTCGCGGTATATCTTCACCCGTCGCCGTGCCGCGATTCGGTTGCGGCGCGTCAACCTGGAAGGACGATGCTCCACCACCTGCACCGCCGACGCCGTTCATTCGCACGCGCCCTGCTTGCGTTGCTGGTGCTCGCGTGGGGCGGTGCGGCGCTGGCGCCGTGCGCAGCGGCCGGGCCGGCGTACGGTCCGGGTCCCGCCGCCGCGACAACGGGACCGGTCGCGGTCCTTGCAACGCGTTGCCGCGAGCGCTGCCCCATGCCCCGCTGCGCCGGCGGCCACGACTCGCGACACTGCGCTTCCGGATGTGCGGTCACGGTGTGCGCCGCGGGCCAGGGGGCGACGACGGCCCTTGCGGCACCGGTCCCGGCGCAGCCGGCGCACCCGTTGCCGGCGCCGCAGCCGGTGACCGCGGGCTACGCCTACGATCTCCCCCCGCGTCGGGTTCCGCACCCTTCGGCCGCGGATCTCGCCCCGCCGCGGCCCGCGCCGTACCGGAGTTTTTCCATCCTGCTGCTCTGATCGCCCCCTGCGGAAGGTCGCGTACGACCCCCTTTCCTCCGTAGGAGTGCGATCATGTCCCGTTGGACCACGGCCCTCATCGGGCCCTTGATGCTGGCGTTCGGCGTCGCCCCGGCGGCACCGAACCTGTCCCCGCCGGCGGAGACGACCCTCACCGTCGGCGCCGCGGTGCGCACCGCGCTCGCGCGCAGTCCGGCGCTCGCCCGGGTGCGGGCGCAGGCGCGCGCGCTCGCCCAGGTCCCCCCCCAGGCCGGTTCGCTGCCGGACCCGCGGCTGAGCTTCAACGCGGTCAACCTGCCCACCGACACCTTCGACACCGCCCAGGAGGCCATGACGCAGCTCCAGGTCGGGGTGAGCCAGGCGATCCCGTTTCCCGGCAAGCTCGGCCTGCGCGCCGATGCGGCGCGCGCCCGCGCCCGGGCCGCCGGCGAGGCGGTCCTCGAACGGCGGCTGCAACTGATCCGCGACGTGCGCCGCGCGTGGTGGCGGCTCTTCTACCTCGACCGCGCCCTCGATACCGTGGGCCGGAACCTCGCTCTCATGCGCCAGTTCGTGCAGATCGCGCAGACGAAGTACCGCGTCGGGCGCGGGCTGCAGCAGGACGTGCTGCTGGCGCAGCTCGAACTCTCGCGCCTGCTCGACCGGCGGGTGCGGCTCGAGGCGCAGCGGCGCGCGCAGGCCGCGCGCCTCAACGCGCTGCTCAACCGCCCCACCGATACGCCGGTGGCGCTGCCGCGGCGGGCGCGGGCGTCGCTCCCCGCGCCGGGACCCGAGCCGCGGCTGCTCGCCGCGGCCGACCGCGAGCGCCCGCTGCTGGCGGCGCAGCGACGCCTGATCGCCGCGGCCGGCGCGCGCGCCGCGCTGGCGCGCCGCGACTATCTGCCCGACTTCACCCTCGGCGCGGCCTACGGATTCCGCCAAGGCTACAACCCCAACGGCAGCCGGCGCGCGGACTTCGCGACCTTCATGCTCAGCGTGCGCGTGCCGCTGTACGCCGCCACCAAGCAGGCGCGCGCGGTGGACCAGCGCGACGCCGAACTCATCGCCGCGCGCCACGCCCTCGAAGACCTGCGCGACCGCGTACACGCGCAGGTATCGGCGAGCCTCGCCGACTACCGGCGCAGCCGCCAGGAGGTGGAGCTGTTCCGCACCGGCATCCTGCCGCAGGCGCGCCAGACGGTGCGGGCGATGCTGGCCGGCTACCAGGTGAGCAAGGTCGACTTCCTCAACCTGGTGCGCGCACAGACCACCCTCTACGACTACGAGACCCGCTACTGGCAAAGCGTCGCCGACGCGCAGCGCGCGCTGGCCGCCCTCGACGCCGCCGTCGGCAAGGAGACCCTGCCATGAGCCCGAAGACACTGCCGCCGCAGACCCCCGCCGCCCCGAGCCACCGCCGGGGCTTCCCCTTGCACCAGGCCGGCCGCTGGGCGGCGGGCCCGGGCGCCCTCGTCGCCGTCCTCATCGCGTTAGGTGCGGCTGCGGCGACCGGCTACTGGTACACGGCACGCACGGCGGATACGTCCTCCGCGAAAACCGCCACGGCGGCCGCCCCGGCGCCCAAGGCGCGCCGGATCCTCTACTACCGCAGTCCGATGAACCCCTCGGTGACCTCGCCGGTCCCGGCCAAGGACGCCATGGGCATGGACTACGTGCCGGTCTACGCGGACGAGGCGCAGGCGGCGGTACCGGGGACCGTGCGCATCGACCCGGTGATCGTGCAGGACATCGGCGTGCGCACCGCGACGGTGGTGCGGCGCACGATCAGCCGGCGGGTGCGCGCGGTGGGGCGGGTGACCTACGACGAAGACCTGCTCACGCGGCTGCATCCCAAGACCGCGGGGTGGGTGCAGCACACCGACGTCGACCAGACCGGCCAGAAGGTGGCGAAGGGCGCCATCCTGCTCAGCATCTATTCGCCGCAGCTCGTCACCAGCGAGCAGGAGTACCTGCTGGCGCTGGAGAACCGGCGGGTGCTCGGCCACAGCCCGTTCCCGGAGATCCGCCGCGGGGCGCGCGAACTGGCGCAAACCGCCCGCGAGCGGCTGGCGCTGCTCGACATGCCGGCGGCCCAGATCCGCGAACTGGAACGCACCGGCCGGGTCCTGCGCGACGTGCAGATCCGTTCCCCGTTCGACGGCTACGTCATGCGGGTCGGCGTGCGCGACGGCCAGTACGTGACCCCCGCCACCGAACTCTACGCCATCGCCGACCTGCACAAGGTCTGGGTGTACGCGGACATCTACGAATACGAGATCCCCTGGGTGCGCGAAGGTGACGCGGCCGATCTGCAACTCGCGGCGCTGCCGGGCAGGACCTTCCGCGGGCGCATCGCCTACGTCTATCCCGATCTCGACATGAAGACCCGGACCCTGCGCGTGCGCCTGGAGTTCGACAATCCCCGGCTGGAACTCAAACCGATGATGTTCGCCAACGTCACCATCCACGCCGCGCCGCGACGCGACGCAGTCGTGGTGCCCTCGCAGGCCGTGATCCGCACCGGCACGCGCAACGTGGCCTTCGTCGTGCGCGCCCCGGGCAAGTTCGAGCCGCGCACGGTACGCCTCGGCGTCACCAGCGACGGGCTCACCCAGATCCTCTCCGGCTTGCACCCCGGCGAGCGCGTGGTGACCTCGGCCGAGTTCCTGATCGACTCCGAGTCGAGCCTGCGCGAGGCGGCGGCGAAGATGCTGGAACCCGCGAAGTCCCCGGGGACCGCGGCGGCGAGCGCCGGGCGGCCGGCCGCCGCCGGCGCCGCGAAGGGCGCGCGCAAGGAGCCGGGCCATGATTGAAGCGATCATCGGCGCCTCGCTGCGCAACAAGTTCCTGGTCGCCGTCGGCACCCTGCTGCTGGTCGCGGCGGGCGTCTGGGCGGTGCGCACCATCCCCCTGGACGCCATCCCCGACCTGTCCGACGTGCAGGTGATCGTCTTCACCCGCTACCCCGGCCAGGCCCCGCAGGTGGTAGAGGACCAGGTGACCTATCCGCTCACCACCGCCATGCTCGCGGTGCCGCACGCGAAGGTGGTGCGCGGCTACTCGTTCTTCGGCCTGTCGTTCGTCTACATCCTGTTCAAGGACGGCACCGACATGTACTGGGCGCGCTCGCGCGTGCTCGAGTACCTGAACTACGTCAGCAAGCAGCTCCCGCCGGGTGTGACGCCCACGCTCGGGCCCGACGCCACCGGCGTGGGCTGGGTCTACGAGTACGCCCTCGTCGACCGCAGCGGCCGCCACGACCTCGCGCAACTGCGCTCGCTGCAGGACTGGTACCTGCGCTACGGGCTGCAGACCGTCCCCGGGGTGTCCGAGGTCGCCTCCATCGGCGGCTACGTCAAACAGTATCAGGTCGAGGTCGATCCCAACGCCCTCGCCGCCTACGGCATCCCCCTCGCGCGCGTCGAGCGCGCCATCCGGCGCTCCAACAACGACGTCGGCGGGCGCCTGCTGGAGATGTCCGAAACCGAGTACATGGTGCGCGCGCTGGGCTACATCCACTCGATCCGCGACCTCGAGGAGATCCCGCTGGGCGTGGACCGCAACGGCACGCCGATCCTGCTGCGCCAGGTGGCCCACATCCACCTGGGCCCGGAGCTGCGCCGCGGCGCCGCCGACCTGAACGGACAGGGCGAGGTCGCCGGCGGCGTGGTCATCATGCGCTTCGGCGGCAACGCGCTCGCCACCATCCGCAAGGTGCGGGCCAAGCTGGCGCAGTTGGAGAAGGGGCTGCCCAAGGGCGTGGAGGTGGTGCCGGTCTACGACCGCGGAGCGCTCATCGAGCGCGCCGTGCACAACCTGCGCGAGAAGCTCGTCGAGGAGTTCATCGTCGTGAGCGCCGTGTGCATCCTCTTTCTGCTGCACGCGCGCTCCGCACTGGTCGCCATCCTCACCCTGCCGATCGGCGTGCTGTTCGCCTTCCTCGCCATGCGCTGGCAGGGGATCAGCGCCAACATCATGTCGTTGGGCGGGATCGCCATCACCATCGGGGCGATGGTGGACGGCGCCATCGTCATGATCGAAAACGCCCACAAGCGCCTCGAACACGCCGCCCGCGGGAAGGGATCCGCGCTCACCGCCACCGAGCGCTGGGCGGCGATCGCGGTCGCGGCGCGCGAGGTGGGCCCGGCGCTGTTCTTCTCGCTGCTGATCATCACCGTCTCCTACGCGGTGATCTTCGCCCTGCAGGCGCAGGAGGGCCGGCTGTTCAAGCCGCTGGCCTTCACCAGCAGCTACTCGATGGCGGGCGCGGCGCTGCTCGCGATCACGCTGGTACCGGTGCTCATGGGCTGGTTCATCCGCGGGCGTATCCTGCCCGAGGCGCGCAACCCCGTGAACCGGCTGCTGCACTTCCTGCACGCCCCGGCGCTCGGGGCGCTGATGAAGTGGCGCCGGGTGACGGTGGTCGCCGCGCTCGCCCTGCTCGCGGCGACCTACTACCCGGTCTCGCACCTGGGGAGCGAGTTCATGCCGCCGTTGAACGAGGGCGACATCCTCTACATGCCGACGACCTTCCCGGGTATCTCGATCACCAAGGCGCGCGAGCTGCTGCAGCAGACCGACAAGATCCTCAAGACCTTTCCCGAGGTGAAGACCGTATTCGGAAAGGTCGGGCGCGCGGACAGCGCCACCGACGCGGCGCCGCTGTCGATGATCGAGACCATCGTGCAGCTCAAGCCGCGTGCGCAATGGCCCGACCCGTCGCTGACGGTCCGGGGTCTCATGCGCAAGATGGACGCGGCGATCCATTTTCCGGGGGTCGCCAACGCCTGGACGTATCCGATCAAGACGCGTATCGACATGCTCTCCACCGGGATCAAGACGCCGGTCGGGATCAAGATCAGCGGCCCGGACCTGACCGTGCTCCAGCGCCTGTCCAAGCGCACCGAGGAGGCGATGAAGACGCTGCCGGAGACGCTGTCCGCGTTCGGGGACCGCGCCGTCGGGGGTTACTACCTCGACATCCGTATCAAGCGCGACGCGGCGGCGCGCTACGGGCTCACGGTCGGCGACATCGAGGACGTGATCCAGAGCGCCGTCGGCGGCATGAACGTCACCCAGACGGTGGAGGGACTGGAGCGCTACCCGGTCAACGTGCGCTACCCGCGTGAGCTGCGCGACAGCCTGCCGCGCCTCGAGCGGGTGCTGATCCCGACGCCCACCGGCGCCCAGGTCCCGCTGTCCCTGGTGGCGACGCTCAAGCTCGACCGCGGTCCGCCGGTGATCAAGACCGAGGAGGCGCAACCCGCCGCCTGGGTCTATGTCGACCTGCGCACCTCGGACGTGGGCGGATTCGTGGCCAAGGCCAAGCGCGTGTTCGCCCGCGACGTGAAACTGCCGCCCGGCTATACGGTGACCTGGTCGGGGCAGTACGAGTACATGCAGCGCGCCGCCAAGCGCATGCGTATCGTCATTCCGCTCACGCTGCTGGCGATCTTCGTGCTGCTCTATCTCAACTTCCGCAACCTCACCGAGCCGCTGCTGGTGATGCTGTCCGTGCCGTTCGCGCTGGTCGGCGGCTTCTGGCTCGTCTACTGGTACGGGTTCAACCTGTCCGTGGCGGTCGCCGTGGGGTTCATCGCGCTCTCCGGCGTCGCCGTGGAGATCGGCGTACTCGTGCTGACCTTCATCGACCGCAAGCTCGCCGAGCGCCGCCACGCGCAGGGCGGGCGGCTCGATGCCGCGGCCATCGGCAGCGCGGTGCACGACGGCACCGCGGAGCGGGTACGTCCGATCGCCATGACCGCCATCGCGGTGATCGCCGGGCTGGTGCCGATCCTGCTCGGCTCCGGGACGGGCTCCGAGGTCATGCAGCGCATCGCCGCCCCCATGCTCGGGGGCATGGTCACCACCACCGTCCTCAGCCTGCTGGTCCTGCCGGTGCTCTACGGGTGGATCCTCCAGCGGCGCGAGGCGTATCGGGCGCGCCGCCGCGAATGAGGCTGCGGTTGACCCGGATCAAAATCGCAACACTACAACGGGTGTAAGGTTTCCTCGGCTCACAAGAGGCGCGCCCGGCCGGCGGTCGGGTGCGGGCCGGGCGGGCGGGGTGCGGGCGTTGCGTCGACCCCGGCTTCGGCCGGCGACACGACCAGCAGACGGGGAGACGGATTCCATGAAACAGCACAAATTGAAGGGAATTTGGGCGCTGTCCGGGCTCGCGGGCGCCGCGGCCCTGGCGGTATCGTTCAACGCACAGGCCGTGCCGAGCTTCGCCCGGCAGACGGGACTCCCCTGCCAGGCGTGCCATACGGTGTTCCCGCAGCTCACCCACTTCGGGCGGGAGTTCAAGCTCAACGGATACACCCTGACCGGAATCAAGGACATTTCCTCCGCGGCGCCGGGCGCATCGTTGAAGATCAACGCGATCCCCGCGCTGTCCGCGATGCTGCAGACCGAGTGGGTGCACGTGGCGAACAACCAGGCCAATGACGCCAACAACGGCAACGGTATCCAGAACAACAGCGCGCTCTTCCCGCAGCAGTTGAGCCTGTTCTACGCCGGCGAGATCAGTCCGCACATGGGCCTGTTCTCGCAGGTGACGATGGACAACACCGGCGCGTTCGGGTGGGACAACACCGACGTGCGCATGGCCTTCCATACCAAGGCCTTCGGCGGCGACACCGTCTACGGGCTGACGCTGAACAATAACCCCACCGTGCAGGACCTCTGGAACTCCACGCCGGCCTGGGGCTACCCCTATACCAGCTCTGATCCGGCCGGCGTCGGCGCACCCTATGGAGCGCTCGTCGACGGTGCTCTCGGAGGGGTGGTCGTGGGCCTCGGCGCCTACACGATGATCGACGGACACCTGTACCTGGAGGCCGACGCCTACCAGGCGGCCCGGGGCTTGGCCGGGGGCACCAAGATCAGCAACCTCGCCCCGTACTGGCGGGCCGCCTGGCAGCAGAACATCGGCGCGACCTATCTCGAGGTCGGCACCTTCGGGATGTATGCCAACGTGACGAACGACGCCGGTGGACTGACGCCCGCAGGGGCCGGCAAGTACACCGACGTCGCCCTCGACGCCCAGGCCGACCATCCGCTGTACGACGGGACGCTGACCGGCCATATGACCCTCATTCACGAGCACTTCGCGCCCGCGGACGGGTCGGCCACGGCGAACGCCAACACCTTCCGGATGGACGGCACCTACAACTGGGAGCATGAATTCCAGTTCTCCGCGCAGTACTTCCAGGCGACCGGGAGCAGCAAGCTGACTGGCGGCACGACGAACGGCTACGTCCTCGAGGGGGCCTACCTGCCCTGGGAGAACACCAAGTTCATCATGCAGTACACGGGCTACCTGACCTATGCCGGCTGCAGCTCGACGGCATGCAATGTCGCGGCAGGCAATGGCAACTACTCGGCATCGGGCAACAACACCCTGATGCTGCAGGCGTGGCTGATGTACTGATCCCCGCTTCGGCAGGGCCAGCGGGCCGCGGCGGCGCGAGGCCGCCGCGGCCTTTTTCTTTTCCCGCGGCCCTGCGTCCGGGGCCGGGTGTCGCCGCTTGACGGCGCGCGCCATCCTCGCCGCGGGCGTTCCGTCCTCCGCCCACCGCCATCAAGGAGTTCACCATGGAACCACGCGTCCCCCTCCGATCCTTCGGCGTCGGCCTGGCCGGTGCCGCCTGCGCGGCGCTGCTTCTGGCGCCGACCCTCGCCGACGCCGCGGCCCCCGCCGCCGGCGCCGACCCGGCCGCCCTGCAGCGGCAGATCGAGACCCTCCAGCACACCGCGCAGCGGCTCGACCTGCAGCGCCAGATCGACGCGCTGCGCGCAAGGGTGCAGCAGCTCGAAAAACGGGTGCGCGCCCTCGAGGCACGCCCGGCGCCCGGCGCTCGAGCGCCTGCTGGCGCCGCGACCGCACAGCCGGCACCGCCTGCGGCGGCGCCCTCCGCTGCGCCCTCCGGGCACCGTCCGACGCGCGAGCAGATCGCGGACCGCTGGCGCGCCCTCAAGCGCGGCATGACCCCCGCGCAGGTGCGCGCCCTGCTGGGCCCGCCCGCAAGCGAAGGGCAGATCAACCCCGGCGAGCGCCTCTGGTACTACACCTACCCCGGCCCGCGCAGCGGCTCGGTGATGTTCTCGCGCGACGGTCGCGTATCGGGCTGGCAGCACCCGCCTTTCGGCTGGCTGTGGTGAACGGTGCGGCGCGGGGCGGTTGACCTGTCTCAACCGCCGCCGGCGTACGCCGTGGTCCAATCGGCGGGAGGTGCGCGCGCCATCGCGCACGCCGCGCACTCATCCCGGACCCCGGACATGGCCGAAACCCGCGACCCGAGCGCCGCTGAAGACCGCCGGCTTGCCGACCCCGCCGGGCTCGCCGCCGACACGCGGCGCGCGGGGCGGCTGCTGCTGGTGGAACCCGACTCCGCGCTACGCGATACCCTCGCGGCCGGCGGCTATCTGGAGCCGCGGGGCCTCGAGGCGTTGCGCATCGAATTCGCCGACCGGCTCTGTCACCCCGAGTCCGCCCGCTACGTCGCCCCCGAGGAGCACGTCTTCCGGCGCCGCTGGCAGGCGCGCGGCCGCTGGCACTTCCCCGCCCCGCTGCCCGGCGGGACCGCCGGCGTCGAGCGCTTCTATGCGCGGGCCGGGTTCGATCCCCGCGCCGTCGTCTCCTGTGCGGAACGCCCGGGCGCAGCGCCGGCCGCAGACCACCTCGGGGTGATGCTGCACTTCGCCGCCGCCTGCCTGGAGTCGGGCGCGCCCGGGAACGATACCCCGATGCCGCCCCGAAGACCGTCGGAGGTAGCCCGGATGAGGCGAAGCGCAATCCGGGAACGGTGGCCGGAGCGTGCACCGGAATCCCCGGATTCCGGCCTGCGGCCTGCATCCGGGCTGCATCGGCCCGGCGCGGAGGACGTGCGCGGCACGGGCTTCCCGCCGCCGGTGCTGGCGGAGTTCACCCGGGCGCACCTGGGAATCTGGGTCGAGGAGTTCTGCCTGCTGCTTACGCGCGATGGCGGCGGGGAATACCTGCAGGCACTCGCCGACGCGGCCTTCGAAGCGGTCGAGGACATCCGGCACCTGTGCACCGGCAGCGCCCGCGCCGACGCCGGATGAACCTCCGCACCCGGGCGGGCCTCGGCCCGCCGACGAGGCCGGATCCAAACGACGGCGGGCCGATCGACGACCTCGGCCGGGCAAGCCCGGCCCTACCCCGCCGCCAACGCCGCGGATTGCGATTTCCCTTCGGCGCGGCGGGGACCTTCGAAAACAGACAAAGGCGCCACGGAATCCACCGAATCCACGGACGGGATTGATTCATTCCGTGCGTTCCGTGGGTTCCGTGGGTTCCGTGGCCTCTTCCTGCGACCTCGGCCGGGCAAGCCCGGCCCTACCCCACCTGGTACGCGGTTCCGGCACCGGTAGGGCGGGGCTCGCCCCGCCGACGACGCTCGATCCCGACGACAGCGCCCAATCGATGCTGTCGGCCGGGCGCGAAAATCTCACGCCGTCGCGAAGCGGCTCTCCGGCACCTCGGCGGGCGAGAACCCGGCCTGCGAGCGCAGGCGGGCGAAATCGAGGATCTGGACCTTGCCCTGGCGCGTACGGATCACGCGCTCGCGGCGCAGCCCGGCGATGACGCGACTCACGGTCTCCTCCCGCAGCCCGAGCATCTCGGCGATCTCGCGCCGCTTCAGCGGCAGCGGCAATTCGCGTTCCCAGGTCCGCCCGGGCGGCAGCAGCGAGAGAAGGAACGAGGCGACGCGCTCGGGGGCGGTGCGCAAGCCGAGGTCCATGATGAGCGCCTTGGACCGCTCCAGCTCCGCATTGAGCACGCGCAACACGTCCAGGGTGACCTTCGGGTTGCCGGTCAGGATACGCGTCATGTCCGTGCGGCGCACCCCGCATACGTGCACCGGCGTGAGGGCCTGTGCGCTGTAAGGAAAGACCTCCTGGCTGAATCCCTCGAAGCCGAGAAGATTGCCCTCCACGCCGATGCCCAGGACCTGTTCGCGCCCGTCGGGCAGCGCGGCGGCGAGCTTCACGTAGCCGGCCTTGAGGACGTAGAGGTGGCGGCTCGGACCGCCCTGATGGAAGAGGAACTCGCCCGGTGCGCGAAGCTCGCGCAGGATCAGGCCCGGAACCGAGCAGACCTGCTGTTCGGCGAGCCCCGAAAGCAGCCGCGCCTCGCACAGGAGGCAATCAGCGACCGCACATTCGCATGGAGTCATTCCACCGCGCCCAGTCGGAGAACCATCCGCGCACCTTCGGCGCCGGGCAGGCGCCGCCCCAGTCGATCTTAACGGCGCGGGGGCGGCGAAAAATGATCCAGATCAAGAACGGCGACGATTTGACGTGGCTGGATAAGAAGTTCTTGCAAGGAGGCGGCCGCCCTCCCCAGGGGAGGGCGGCCGCACGGGGAAGGGCCGCCCGGCACACGCCGGGCGGCCCCGACGGACCCTTACCACATGAACCACGTATTCAGGAACAGCGTGTTGTTGTCGGACGCCGTGTTGCTTCCCGCGTACTTGGTATACGCCGTGTACTGCAGGGCAAGGCGAGTGTTCTCCCACGGCAGGTAATCGGCCTCGGCCACGAAGCCGGCGATGTCACTGGTGCCGGATATTCCCGGAGTGCCCCACGAGTTGAAGTATCCGAGCGAGGCCTGCGCCCAGTGGCCCAGTTCGTAGCTCCCGTCCGCCCGGAACTGCTGCAGGATGTTGCTGCCTCCGGGGAGCGTCTGGTTCTCATGCAGATACACCGCGTGCAGCGAGAGCAGATCCCCGTTGTTCAGCGGCTGCTGGTAGGAACTGTCCAGCGTCCAGTCCGTGAACTTGCTCGGCGCGGGATTCGCAGTCGTACCCGCGTACTTCACATACAGGCCGTACGAGCCGACCTCGAGGTAGGCGTGGTTCGGCAGATAACCCTGCCAGGCCACGCGCCAGTAGGGCGCGACGTTGCGGACCACGCCCATATCGGGGGTGCTAAACTTGGGCGTACCGAGCATTCCCTGCGGTGCGCTGCGGTAGAGGCTCACCGCCGCGTACCAGTGGTTATCCCATAGGACATAGCCACCGACACCCGCACCCATCAGATTGAAGAGCTGCGACTGACCGATACCGTTGTCGGGCGCCGTCGGGGAACTCGTGTAAGGGAAGGTCCAGGCCGGCGTCGTGTCCCAGACGTCCTCCATGCCCGGCATGTTGTCCACGGTCAGTCCGTAGATCAGGTTGTGCCCGCCCAGCGTCGCACGGTTGGCGTAACGCACATCGAGCATGTCGAGCCCGAAGCTGCCGTCGGGCTGCGAATAGGTCATCTGCACGAACGACCCCATGTGCGGGCTGATCTCGCCGGCATAGTACAGGCTCAGGGCCTGCGGGAAGGAGAAGTTGTTGTTCTGGCCCGGCGAGGATCCCATCGCCGGCTGGACTTTGGAATTCGACTGCACGTGGGTCCAGCCGACCTGGAGCATGGCGGACATCGGCGCGATCGCGTTGATCTTCACGCTCCCGGCGGCGCCGCTGGCCTGGATCTGCTTCAGGCCCGTGAGCGTGTAGCCGTTGAGCTTGAACTCCCGCCCGAAGGCGGTCAGCTCCGGGAACACCGTGTGGCACGCGCTGCACGGCAGCCCGGTCTGGCGCGCAAAGCTCGGTACGGCCTGCGCGGCGGTGGACACCAGCCCCAGCGCCACACCCAGCAGCCCGGTGACAGCGGCATGGCGGGCGATGCTGCGTACTGTTCTCCCGTATTTCATGACGAAACCCCCTACTTGCAATCGGTTGTGTCAACGATCGCCCGTATGGAGCCATTCCCGGATCGCCGCAATGGAGCCGGTGGGTGATCGCCGTAATGGAGCCACGGCCGGATCGCCTAATGGAGCCACT
>JALUXX010000006.1 GCA_027013145.1 Gammaproteobacteria bacterium
ACCCATGGTCTCCTCCTCACTCTCACCGATGGTCCCAGAATCCACTCCATCTTGGCGCATCACGACGCCGAAGTAGAGGGGGAGGAGACCATCCCATCGGATGCAGGCCGCAGGCCGGAACCCGGGGGCAACGCCCGAAAGAAAGCTCGCTCCCGGATTCCACGTCGCTCCATCCGGGTTACATCATCCGTGTAGCCCGGATGCAGGCCGCAGGCCGGAATCCGGGGGAGCCTGTCCACCATCCCCAAGGTCCCCGGCCCGCGAGACCCGCCCGCGTTCGCGCTATGATTGTAGGGCGAAGGATGAAAGGGCGGGGTGTCCGGAATGGACGCGGCGACGCCGGCACGAGCGCACTGGGAGACTTTTCCGCACGGGGCCGACATCGGCGTGCGCGGCTGCGGGCCGACGCGCGAGGCCGCGTTCGCCATGGCGGCGACGGCGCTCACCGCGCTCGTCACCGACCCCAGGCGCGTGCGTTCGCGCCGCGCCGTCGAACTCACGGCCGAGGGCGGCGACGACGAGACGCTCCTGGTGGCGTTTCTCGACGCCGTGATCTTCGAGTTGTCGGCCCACGACCTGCTACTGTCACGGTACGCCGTCTCGATCGCGGGCCCGAAGCTGACCGCGCGCGCCCTGGGCGAAACCGTGGACGTCGCCCGCCATCGCCCGGCCGTGGAACCCAAGGGGGCCACATACACCGAACTGCGCGTCGCGCAAACCGGGGACGGGGGATGGGTGGCGCAATGCGTGATCGACGTCTGACGGCGGGCCGCCGCGCGGCGGCACCGGTGCCATGAACGCCGGGGCGGCCGCCTGCGGCGGGCGCGGACTGCGCCGGCGCGGGCCCACCGAGTGGGCGCTCGAGCCCACGGACGCCATGCGCGTTCCCGCCGTCGTCTACGCCGGCGCGGCGCTGGCCGACGCCCTCGACCCGAAGGTCTGCGAGCAGCTCGCCAACGTCGCCACGCTGCCCGGCATCGTCGGCGCCGCGTATGCCATGCCCGACGCCCACTGGGGCTACGGCTTTCCGATCGGCGGGGTGGCGGCCTTCGATGCCGAGGCGGGCGGCGTCGTGTGCGCCGGCGGGGTGGGCTTCGACATCTCCTGCGGCGTGCGCACGCTCACCACCGGCCTGCACCGCGACGAGGCCGTCGCGGTGCAGGCGCGGCTGGCCGACGCCCTCTTCCGCGCCATCCCCGCGGGCGTGGGCAGCACCGGCATCGTGCGGCTCTCGGGCGCGGAGATGGACGCCATGCTGAGCGAGGGCGCCCGCTGGGCGCTCGCGCGCGGCTACGGCGAACCCGGGGACCTGGAATACTGCGAAGAGCGCGGGTGCATGCCCGACGCCCGCCCCGATCAAGTCTCGGAACGCGCCCGCGAACGCCAGCGCGCCGAGACCGGCACCCTCGGCTCGGGCAACCACTACCTGGAGGTGCAAGCCGTCACGCGGATCTACGACGAGGCGGCCGCGCGGGCATTCGGGCTGGAGCCCGACGCGGTGGTGGTGAGCATCCACTGCGGCTCGCGCGGGCTCGGCCACCAGATCGGCACCGAGTTCCTGAAGGAGATGGTCGAGGCCGCCCCCGCCTTCGGCATCACCCTCCCCGACCGCGAGCTGGCCTGCGCCCCCATCGACTCGACGCTCGGCCGGCGCTATCTGGGCGCGATGCGCGCGGCGACCAACTGCGCCCTCGCCAACCGCCAGGTGCTCACGCAGCTCGCGCGCCTGGCCTTCGCCGGCGTGGTACCGGCGGCGCGGCTGCGCGTCCTCTACGACGTCTCCCACAACACCTGCAAGGTCGAGACGCACACGGTCGACGGGCGCGCGCGCCTGCTATACGTCCACCGCAAGGGCGCCACCCGCGCCTTCGGGCCGGGCCACCCGGAGCTGCCGCCGGCGTACCGCGCCGTCGGCCAGCCGGTGCTCATCGGCGGCACGATGGGCACCGCCTCCTACGTCCTCGCCGGCGTCGATGGCGCCGAGCGGCGTTCCTTCGCCTCCGCCTGTCACGGCGCCGGGCGGGCCATGAGCCGTCACCAGGCGGCGCGGCGTTGGCACGGGCGCGAGGTGAGCGCCGAACTGGCGCGGCGCGGCATTCTGGTGCGCAGCCCCTCGGCCCGCGGCATCGCCGAGGAGGCCCCGGGCGCTTACAAGGACGTCGACGCCGTGGTGGAGGCAACGGAAGCGGCCGGGCTCGCGCGCCGGGTCGCGCGGCTCGAACCGCTCATCGTGATCAAGGGCTGAGGGGCGCGGAGATGCCGGTTCACAACGCCGACATCGCCGCGATGTTCGAGGAGATCGCCGACCTGCTCGCGGTCAAGGGCGACAACCCCTTCCGCATCCGCGCCTACCGCACCGCGGCGCGCACGCTGCGGGGGCTCGGCTCCGAGGTCGCCGAACTGGTGAAGGCGGGTGAGGACCTCACCCGCCTGCCGGGGATCGGCCACGACCTGGCGGCCAAGATCGAGGAGGCCGTTCGCCGCGGCTCGCTCGCCAAGCTGCGGGAGCTGCACCATGAACTGCCGCGCGGACTCACCGCACTGCTCGATCTGCCGGGGCTCGGACCGAAACGGGTGAAGCAGTTACAGGAGGCCCTCGGCGTCCACACCCCGGCGCAGCTTCGCCGCGCCGCCGAGGCCGGGCGCGTGCGCGCGCTGCCGGGTTTCGGCGCCAGGACCGAGCAGCGCCTGCTCGCGGCGCTGGAGGCACACGCCTCGCGCGAGCGCCGCTTTCCGCGCTACGAGGTGCGTCCCTACGCCGAGGCCCTGGCGGCGTACCTGCGCGCAGGCGCCGGCGTCACCGAGGTCGTCATCGCCGGAAGCTACCGGCGCGCCTGCGAGACGGTGGGCGACCTCGATCTGCTGGCGGTGGCGCGCGACGGCGCGGCGGTCACGCAGCGCTTCGCCGACTACGACGAGGTTCGCCGGGTGCTCGCCCGCGGGCCGACCCGCGCCACGGTGATCCTGCACTCCGGCATCCAGGTCGACCTGCGCGTCGTGCCGCGCACAAGCTTCGGCGCCGCCCTCCACTACTTCACCGGGAACAAGGCGCACAACATCGCCGTGCGCCGCCTCGGCCGGCGTCGCGGCCTCAAGATCAACGAGTACGGCGTCTTTCGCGGCGAGCGGCGCATCGCCGGGCGCACCGAGGCCGAGGTCTACCGCAGCGTCGGCCTGCCGTACATCGTGCCGGAGCTGCGCGAGAACCGCGGCGAGATCGAGGCCGCCGCCGCCGGGCGCCTGCCGCGGCTGGTGGAGCGCGCCGACCTGCGCGGCGACCTGCACTGCCACACGGTCGCCAGCGACGGCCGCGACAGCCTGCGCGCGATGGCCGAGGCCGCGCGCGCCGCGGGTCTGGACTACCTTGCGATCACCGAGCACTCGCGCCGGCTCACCGTCGCCCACGGACTCGACGCCGACCGGCTCCTGCGCCACGCCGAGGCGATCGACCGGCTCAACGAGGAACTCGAAGGGATTACTCTGCTCAAGGGCGTGGAGGTCGACATCCTCGAGAACGGCGAGCTGGATCTGCCGGACGCGGTGCTTGCGCGACTCGACCTCGTGATCGGCGCCATCCACAGCGCGTTCACCCTCCCGCGCGCGCGGCAGACGAGCCGCGTCCTGCGTGCGCTTGACCACCCCCACTTCACGCTGCTCGCCCACCCGAGCGCGCGGTTGCTGGGCAAACGGGCGCCCTGCGACCTCGACATGGAACGGGTGATCCGCGCGGCGCGCGAACGCGGGTGCTACCTCGAACTCAACGCCCAGCCCGAGCGGCTGGACCTCGACGACGTGCACGCCCGGATGGCGAAGGCGGAAGGGGTTCTCGTGAGCATCGACAGCGACGCGCACGCCGCCGGACAGTTCGCCAATCTCGACGCCGGCGTCGCGCAGGCCCGTCGCGCCTGGCTCGAGCCCGCGGACGTCCTCAACACACGCGCACTCCGGGACTTGCGCCCCCTCCTGCGACGCACCCTCTGAACCGCGCCCCCCGCGCAATCCGCGGGAAGCGCGCGCCCGACGCGCTACGGTCGCGGTCCGGCCCTCACCCCGGCCAGGGCCACGCCCCCGCCTGCGGTGCCGGCAGCCCGAACAGCGGGGCGATCACCCCCCACAGCATCAGGCCGATCACCAGCACCCACGCCGTGAGGATCACCGCGGTGACGAGCACGGTGAACAACATCAGGTTGTAGTCGTACATGGCGACCACCTCCTCCAGCCCCCAGTACAAGTATAGTCCGGCTGCAGAGGTGGAACGGTGGCGGCCCCGGGGGATCGCGGGCAGACCGAAATGGTTTTCAACGCATTGTTTTTATGGAACTCCTTCCCGGATTCCGCTTCGCTCCGTCCGGGCTACACCATCCAGGTAGCCCGTATATGGTCTCCTCCCATTTTGCAAGGCCGTGAGCGGGTCGATGGCAGGGACAGGTTGCGTCCGTATATTCGGCCTGTTGGTGAGGACCCGCGAGGGGTTCTCTGGCCACGATGAAATT
>JALUXX010000007.1 GCA_027013145.1 Gammaproteobacteria bacterium
GTGGGGCACCAAACGCTATCTGAGGATGGAGCTGCTCAAGGATCTCGATGCTACCGAGACCCACGCGGCATGAACCCAGATTGGGACCACCGCCAAACAAAAGTGCGAAAGATTCTGGACACTACCGAGTCGCTGACATTTGGATCTGCGCCTGAGAAGCTGACCTCCTGACAGGGGAGGCGGCGCGATGGCGAACAAGCTCGATGGGGAGGCTCGTATGACGATCAAGACCTTGACCGAGCGCGGTCATTCCAACCGCGCCGTGGCCCGTATGCTCGGCGTTCACGAGAACGCCGTGCGCTATCATCGACGCCGGCTGGCCGACGCGGCGGTGGACGGTCGCAGCCGCCAACGGCATCTGGCTGAGGCCTTCGCCCCGGCGATCACTCACTGGCTCGAGCAACTCGACGGGCAGGGCCCGCTGAACCTGGCGGCGCTGCACGAGTGGCTCGTCTGTGAACACGCCTACCCGGGCAGTCTTCGCTCGGTGCAGCGCTACTTCAAGGCCCATTATCCGCGCCCGCGCATCCGTGCGCGCCGACGCGTGGAGACGCCCCCTGGGGCCCAGGCGCAGGCCGACTGGGCGGAGTTCCGCAAGGTGGTGCTGGCAGGGCGCCTCGTGCGCCTGTGGCTGTTCGCCCTCAAGCTCTCCTTCTCCCGCTATACCGCCTTCGTCTGGTCCCCCCGCGCCGACCAACTGGCCTGGCACCGGGTGCACAACGAGGCCCTGCGCCGCTTCGGCGGGGTCCCGGCGGTCGTACGTATCGACAACCTCAAGACCGGCGTCGTACGCGGGGCCGGCCCCTGGGGCGAGATCAACCGCCACTATCGCGCCTATGCCCGCGGCGTGGGATTCCACATCGACGCCTGCCTGCCCCGCCACCCACAGGGAAAGGGGAAGGTCGAGCGGGTCATCCGCGAACTTCGCGCCGGGGCCTTCTCCCCGTATGGGCGGGCGTGGGAGGGAATCGAGGAGTTGCAACAGGCTACCGACGTCTACATCCAACGACGCAGCACGCATCGCCGCTGCCCGGCCACCGGGCAGACGATCGCGGCCAGCCTCGCGCTCGAGCGCCCGGCCCTCTCGCCCCTGCCGATCCTGCCCGAGCCCTTCGACCTCGCCCTCACACGCACCGTGGCCACCGACGCCACGGTCGGCTTCGAGGGTCGGCGCTACTCGGTGCCCTTCGCCTACATCGGACAGCGCGTGGAGGTGCGCGGGGCGGCCGCACGCGTACAGGTCCTGGCCGAGCACCAGGTCATCGCCGTCCATCCGCGCCATACCCCCGAGCGCATCCTCATCGATCCGGCCCACTACGAGGGACCCTCCACCCCGCAGGTGCTCGCTCCCATGCCGCTGGGACGGATGGGACGCAAGCTCGCCGACCTCCAGGCCCTGGCGCCCCAGCAGCGCCCCATCGACCTGTACGCAGCGCTTGCGGAGGTGGCCCGATGAACCGCAAAACCACGCCCACCGTCGACCTCGACACCACCCGCCAGCGCCTCGAGCGCCTGGGCCTGCTCCATGCCGCCGAACGGCTCGATGCGCTCCTCAGCGACGCGGTCAAACACGACAGTTCCCCGCACCAGATCCTCGACCGCCTCCTCGAGGCCGAGCTCGAGCGGCGCGAGGAGCGCCGTCTGCAGACCTCGCTTCGCCTCTCCGCCCTGCCCACCGGTCAGACCCTGGCCAACTTCGACTTCGCCTTCCAGCCCTCCGTGGAGCGCTCGCGCATCGAGACACTCGCCACCTGCCAGTGGGTGCGCGACAACCGCACCCTGCTCATCCAGGGACCACCCGGCGTGGGCAAAACCCATCTCGCCGTCGCCCTCGGCGTCAAGGCCATCGAGCACGGCTTCGGCGTCGTCTTCTATCGCCTCGACGAACTGCTCCCCCTCATGCGCCGCGACGCCGATCTGCCCCCCTCCCTCCTGCGACGCAAGAAATACATCAACACCGGCCTGCTCATCCTCGACGAGGTCGGCTTCGAGCCCATGAGCCGCCAGGACGCCACGCTCTTCTTCCGCCTCGTCTCCCACCGCTACCAGAAGGGCGCCATCCTCATTACGACCAACAAGGGCGTCGAGGCTTGGCCCGAACTGCTCGCCGGCGACGAGGTCCTCGCCACCGCCATCCTCGACCGCCTCCTCCATCACAGCTACGTCCTCAACATCAAGGGCCGCTCCTACCGCCTGCGCGAACTCGAGGCCGCCCTCGCCGCCTCCGCCTGAGCGCCCACCACAAACCCCGGGGTCGCAACGACCCCGGGGCTACCTCCTAACCTCCTGACATCCACCTCAAAATCCCAACCCCCACTGCGCAAGACTGGATGTCGCCTTAGTGCGCAAGACTGGGTGTCGCTTGACACGTGTAGCGGTCGCCGTCGGTCGGGGTGGCCGGTGGTGCGGTCAGGGAGCGGCTCTTGACCGACAGGCCGACCACGGCGCCGAGGCGCTTGAGGTTGGCGTCCATCGCGGTGTTCCAGCCGGACTCGCCCAGCGCCCAGCCGTAGGTGAGCCCGAGATTGGGATCGGTATTGGCCATCAGATGCCTCCGTAGTAATTGCCGTACTGGTAGCCATAGCCGGCGCGCTCCACCTCGATGCGGTGGCGGTGTAGGCTGTCGAGGGCGCCGCGCTGTGCGTCGATCTCCACCGTCAGGTGGCCATTGAGCCGTCCGCCGGGCAGCGCGCTGTCGGCCGCCTCCTCGGGCCAGCCGTCGGTGGTCGCAGTGACGCCCGTGCGCGTGCGCAACAGCGTCCCGGCTTCGCCGTAATAGCGGACGCGGTAGGTCACGCCCGGCTCGGGGCCGATGTCGCCGTCGGTCTGGGCCACCAGGTAAGCGGTCTGCTGGGTGCGGTCGCGGTGGGACCAGGCGAGCGACACGGGCCCCACGATGGCGGCCGGGTACGCCGTGCCGTTGATGCGCACGTTGCCCGGCGGGAACGGCAGGCCCTGCCGGCCCGCGAGGCTGAGCGTCGGCCCGCCGGTCACCGCCACCTTCGCGCCGACGTCCGTCACGGTATGGGGCTCGATCCAGACCCCGATGTTAGTCGCCGGGGAGCGAACGGTCCTGTCATACCCCTGCGAGGGCCCGGCGCCGATCAGCCAAGTGCCGTGACGTTGGCCGACTTCATGGATCCCTTTCCGCACCTGTGGGAGCTGCAGCGGAAGCAGTTTGGGTTCTGAACCCCGACACCGATACTCAGAAGCAAGCGTCCCGCCGGTTCGGATGGAACCAGCGGGACCGTTCACGTAAATCGAACATCACCGTACAGATCCCAGCAACCTGTTGATCCCACAAACAAGTCCAAGCGTTACAACGGCACTTGAGGGGTACGCTTCCGAGAGGTAGTGGCAGAGAATATCGGCCTAGGAGAGAGCCAGAGCGGGGGAGTGACGGGATGGCGCGGCGAGGCCGAGGTGCGCATGCAGGAGCCGGGAAGCCCGGAACGACGGGGCTCCGGGCACAAAAAAGCCGGCTTCAGAGAACCGGCGTTTTCGGGTAATGGCGGAGAGGGAGGGATTCGAACCCTCGGTACGCTTTCGCGTACACACACTTTCCAGGCGTGCTCCTTCGACCGCTCGGACACCTCTCCGGGGGAACGCGGGGCCGGGGGGATCGCCGTCCGGCGGCGGCGCGGGGCGCCGGCCCCATGGGACGGGGTGCGCCCGGTCGGGCGCGGACGGCGCGACAGGCCCCTGGCGAGCCGGGGCGGAAGCCTACCCCAGATGCCGGGGGGGGTGCAATTCGGGCCCGGCGGGCGCCCGGGGCGGGAGCGGTCAGGAGCGGCCTGGATCGCGTCCGGGCGGGTAGGCGGCGGCGGGGAACGGCATGACGTTGCCGCCCGCACCGCCGGCCTCGGTGATCTTGGCCGTCCCCTCTTTTTCGACCTCGTCGATGCGCACGACGGCGTGCATCGGGACGTGGAAGCGGCGCACGCCCTCGAACTCGCTTCGCAGCCGCTCCTCGGCGGGATCGACGACGACCGCCGAGCGCGCGCCGAAGATGAGCCCGCCGACATCGACGAACCCGTAGAGGTCGCCCTGGCCGACGCTGCGCGCGTAGACCTCGTAGATCTTGCCCTGATTGAAGAAGACGACGCGGTAGATCGGCTTTTGCGGCATCACGCGTATCCTGTCGGCGCCACCGGCGCGGCGTCACGGCCGGGGCCCTCACGGCCCGGCGGCCGGCCCGACGCGGCGACGGCACCCTGTGCAACCGGGTTCATAGGGCCCCTGCCGGACCCTTTCAAGGCGCTTGCAGGATACCACAGGCCGCCCCGGAGGCCGGCGGCACGAGGCGGCTCATACCTCGACGGTGAGCCCCGGGCGGAAGCCGCGCGCGGGGTCGCCCGGCCAGCCGCGCGGGTTGCACAGCACGCGTACGCCGCGGCACTCGTAATCGAAGGCGTGGTGCAGGTGTCCGTGGATCCACAGGGCCGGACGGTGGGCGGCCATGAGGTCCTCGAGATCCGCGCAGCAGGCGTGGCGGTAGGGGCTGTCGGGCCGGCCCATCCAACTGCGGAACGAGGGCGCGTGATGGGTGATCACGACGGTGGGCCCGGCGAAGGGTTCGGCGAGCGCCGCGGCGAGCCAGCGGCGCGATGCGCGGTGCACTTCGAGGAGGTCCGCCGGCCGCAGCGGGGCACCGGCGCCGCGGATGTTGCGAAAGTCGTTCATGGCCTCGCCGATCGCCGCCATGATCGCGGGATCGCCCGCGGCGAAGTCGCCCCAGAGGGTGCAGCCGAGGAAGCGCACGCCGCCGATGACGGCGGTCTCGCGTTCGAGCACGCGCACGGGGCCGCCGGCGGCGGCGGCGCGCAGCCGTGCCGGCGCCGAATCGAGCTCGGCATCCCAGTATTCGTGATTGCCGGCGACGTAGAGCACGGGGCGCCCGAGCGAGTGCAGCCAGGCGAGTCCGTCGGTCCCGTGGCCGATGTCGCCCGCCGCCACCAGCAGGTCCGGCGAGGGCGGGAGTTCGGGGGCGGGGGCCTGTTCGAGGTGCAGGTCGGAGAGGACTTCCAGGCGCATGGGCTTCGACTTCCGGTTCGATTTCCGGATGGTTTCCGGGGCGGGTCGGCGGGCCGCCATGATACCGGGCGCGGCCGCGGCCCGCGAGTCCGCGGCCGCGCGGTTCGCAATACCGGGGGGGCTCCGCTAGAATGAGTGATATCGATTTCCCGTCCCGGAACCGGGGGGTGATTCCATGCCCGGCGCCCGCTCGCCCACCCCGGCCCTGCCCCCGCAGCCCGGCCGCAGCGCCGCCCGGTCCCCGGTTCGGCGTGCGCGCACTACCCGCCCCCATCCAGTCCACGGGCGGCGCCGGATCCCGGCGCCGGGACCCGGCGCGCGGGTCGCCGCCGCAGGCCCGGGACGCGCGATCGGATCCACCACCGCCCGGCGGACGCCGGTCCCGCCTCGGAGGCGGCGCGTCGGCGGGAACGGCGGCCGGGCGCGGCATGCCGGGATTGCGACGGACATAGGGTCGCACCGGCGCTGAGCGCCGCGTCCCCTCCCACGGCGAAGGCGGCGGCGCGGGGGGCAACGTGTGGACGGGGGAGGCATGGATCGGAAGGATTCCTCGATCGCGATCGACGCCGGCGCACGCCCGGAGGAGGCGGCGGCGTCCACCGCGCACCGCCTGCAGACCCTGTTCGACGCCTCGCCCGATCTGGTGCTCGTCCTCGATGTCGACGGGCGCATCCTCGACGCCAACGCCACGGTCCAGCGCGTCTGCGGCTACAGCCGTGCGGAGGTGCTGAGCCGCTCGATCCACGAGTTGATGGGCGGGGACTGCACCGCGGAGCAGGCCCGCGCGCGCATCCGCGAGGTCATCGACGGCCAGGCACCGGACTTCGAGTGGACCGGGCGGCGACGTGACGGCGGCACCTTTCCGGTCGAGGTGCGCCTGCGCCGGCTCCCGGATGCGGAGCCCGATCCCGGGCGCCACGGGCAGGTGCTGGCGATCCTGCGCGACGTCTCCGAGGCGCGGCGGGCGGAGGCCGCGCTGCGCGCCCAGGAGGCGATGTTCCGGGCGCTGGTCGAGCAGTCGGTGGTCGGCATCTACATCGTCCAGGACGGGCACTTCGTCTACATGAACCCGCGCATGCTCGAACTGCTCGGCTACCCGCCCGGCGCGGACCCGGGACCGGTGCCGATCGAGGCGGTGATCGATCCGCAGGACCTGCCGCGGGTACGCCGCAACGTGGGCGAGCGCCTCGCCGGGCGCCCGCTGGCGACGCGCTACCCGATCGGCGTGCGCCGCCGCGACGGCAGCCGCCTGGAGGCCGAGGTGCAGAGCGCGCTCACCGAGTATCGCGGACGCCCGGCCCTGATCGGCGCGGGGGTCGACGTGACCGAGCGGGTGCGGGCGGAGCGTGCCCTGCAACGCCTCGCCGAACGCCTGCGCGTGCTCACCGAACTCGACCGCGGCATCCTCGGCGCCCAGCCCGAAGAGGCCCTCGCGGCCTCGGCGCTGCACGACCTGCGCCGCCTCCTCCCCGCGGACTACGGGGCGGTGCTGGCCCACCTCGAGGGCGAGGACGAGCTCGTGTGCATCGCCGCCGACGGGCCCGGGGACGTACGGCCGGCGCCGGGGGAGCGCTACCCGCCCGCGGCCTGCGGGGCGCTCGTCGACGCGGAGTCGGGGACGCCCCGCCGCTACGGGGAGGAAGCGGAACCCGGTTCCGAGGCGGCGGCCGGCCCGCGCGCCCTGCTGCGCGCTCACGGCTTTCGCACGCAGCTCCATGTGCCCCTCGATGCCGGGGCGGAGCGGATCGGCGTCCTGCTCCTCGCCGCGCACGACCGCGACGCCTTCGACGCGGAGGACGTCGAGATCGCCGGCGAGGCGGCCGCGCGCCTGGCCATCGTGCTGCATCATGCGCGGCTGCACGCGGCGGTGCAGCGGCAGGCGTCGGAACTGGAGGCGAGGGTCGCACAGCGCACCGAGCAGCTCGCCGAGGCCAACCGCGAACTGGAGACCTTCGCCTCGTCGATGTCGCACGACCTGCGCGCGCCGCTGCGGGCCATGCACGGCTTCGCGCAGGCGCTGCTCGAGGACTACGGCGCGGGCATGGACGAGACCGCGCGCGGCTACGCGCGGCGCATCCTCGCCGGCGCCGGACGGCTGGACCGCCTCATCCAGGACCTGCTGGAGTACGCACGCGTGGGCCGGCGCGAGATCCCGCTGCGCGGTGTGGACCTCGCCGCGCTGACCGCCGAGGTGCTGGAGGAGATCTCGGCCGACGTGCGCGAGCGCGGGGCCGCGGTGGCGGTCGCCGCGCCGCTGCCGGTGGTGCGCGGCGACCGCTCGCTGCTGCGTCAGGTGCTGTTGAACCTCCTCGGAAACGCCCTGAAGTTCGTCACCCCCGGGGTCGCGCCGCGCATCCGCGTCAGCGCGCAATGCGCCGCGGGGCGCGCGCGGCTGTGGGTGGAGGACAACGGGATCGGCCTCGCGGAGGAATACCGGGAGCGCATCTTCCGCCCCTTCGAACGCCTGCACGGTGTCGAGGCCTATCCCGGATCGGGCCTGGGACTGGCGGTGGTCCGCAAGGCGATGCTGCGCATGGAGGGGCGCTGCGGCGTGGAGGCGGGCGCCGGGGGCGGCAGCCGATTCTGGATCGAACTGGCCTTATGGGAGGAAAACGATGGAGAGCCGGGAGTACACCATCCTGCTGGTGGAGGATGACCCCGATGACGTCTTCCTGATCCAGCGGGCGTTCCGCGGGGCGAACCTCGCCAACCCGATGCGGGTCCTGAACGACGGCGAGGAGGCGATCGCCTATCTCGAGGGACGCGGAGACTACGCGGATCGCACGCGCCACCCGCTGCCGATGCTGATGCTGCTGGACCTGAAGCTGCCGCGCCGCTCGGGGCTCGAGGTCCTGGAGTGGCGGCGCACGCAGCCCGGCCTGCGGCGCCTGCCCACCGTGGTGCTGACCTCCTCGCGCGACCATACCGACGTCAACCGCGCCTACGACCTCGGGGCCAATTCCTACCTGGTCAAGCCGGTGGCCTTCGAGGCGCTCATGGACATCGTCAAGACGCTCAATCTCTACTGGCTGATCCTCAACCAACCCCCGGGGCTCGAGCCCCACGACCCCACACACGGAACGTGAATCCATGCAGATCCTGCGCCTGCTCCTGATCGACGACAACCCCGACGACCGCGCGCTCGTGGTGCGCGCGCTCCAGCGCGAGTTCCCGGCCCTGCAGGTCGAGCAGATCGGCGAGGAGGCGCACCTCGCCCGCGCGCTCGATGCCGGCCCGTGGGACCTGGTCATCACCGACTACCAGCTCCACTGGAGCGACGGCCTCCAGGTCCTGCACCGGGTGCGCGCGCGCCAGCCGACCTGTCCGGTGGTGATGTTCACCGCGACGGGCAGCGAGGAGATCGCGGTCGCGGCGATGAAGGCGGGGCTGAACGACTACGTGCTCAAGTCGAGCAAGCACATCGCGCGGCTGCCGACCGCCGTGCGCCTCGCGCTCGAGCAGGCGCGGCGCCTGGCCGCCGTGCGCGAGGCGGAGGATCGCTACCGCAGCCTGTTCGACGGCGTTCCGGTCGGGCTGTTCCGGGCCACGCTCGAGGGCGCGGTCCTCGACGCCAACCCGGCGCTCGTGGCCATGCTGGGCTATCCGGACCAGGAGACCCTCATACAGGACGGGATGGCGGCTTGGTTCGCCGAACCGGGCGAGTTCGAGCGGGTGCTGGCGCGGATGTGCGGCGACTCGCCCCTGCGCGCCTTCCAGGTGCGCCTGCGCCGCCGCGACGGGGCCACCCTGTGGGGCGAGATCCACGCCCGCCGCGGTCCGGACGGCGCCGGCACCCTCCCCTACCTCGAAGGCAGTCTGCAGGACGTCACGCGCCGCAAGCAGGCCGAGGCACGCCTGAGCCATCTCGCCCATCACGACGGGCTGACCGATCTGCCCAACCGCGTCCTGTTCATGGACCGGCTGGAGCAGGCGCTCGGACGCGCGCGCCTGCACGGGCGGCGCGTGGCGCTGCTGTATCTCGACCTCGACCGCTTCAAGGTCATCAACGACACCCTCACGCACGAGGCCGGCGACCGGCTGTTGCGCGCGATCGCACGCCGTCTGGAGCAGAGCGCACGCGCGGGCGACACGGTCGCGCGCCTGGGCGGGGACGAGTTCGCGATCCTGCTGGAGGACCTCGACTCGCAGGAGGGTATCGCCGCGCTCGCCGAGCCGCTGTTGCGCACGTTCGACGCGCCGGTGCCGGCGGACGGGAGCGAACTCTTCGTCACCGTGAGCATGGGCATCAGCGTCTATCCGGAGGACGGGACCGACGCCCTTACCCTGTTGCGCAACGCCGACACCGCCATGTACCGCGCGAAGGCGCGCGGGCGCAACCACTACCTGTTCTATACCGCCGACATGAACGCCAAGGCGTTCGAACGGCTGAGCTTCGAGACGAGCCTGCGCAGGGCGCTGGAGCGGGAGGAGTTCGTGCTGCACTACCAGCCGCAGATCGAACTCGCCAGCGGCCGCGTGACCGGGGTGGAGGCGCTGCTGCGCTGGCGCCATCCGGAGATGGGACTCGTGCTGCCGGCGCGCTTCGTCCCGCTGCTGGAGGAGACCGGCCTGATCGTCCCGGTGGGCGAATGGGTGGTGCGCACCGCCTGCCGCGCGCGCCAGGGCTGGCGCTGCAACGGCGACGGTGTCGACCTGCCGGTCGCCGTCAACCTGTCGCTGCGCCAGTTCATCGACCCCGGGCTGGAGGCGCGCCTCTACGAGATCCTCGCCGAGACCGGGATGACCGGCGGCGGACTGCAACTCGAGATCACCGAGACGGTGATGCAGGAGCCGGAGCGGGCCGGCCGCGTGCTCGAGACGCTGCACGAGATGGGAATTCTGCTCGCCGTCGACGACTTCGGCGTGGGCTACTCGTCGCTGAACCACCTCAAGCGCTTTCCCATCGACACGCTGAAGATCGACCGCTCCTTCATCCACGGCGTGCCGACCGACCTGCAGGACGGCGCCATCGTCACCGCGGTGGTCGCGCTCGCGCGCAGCATGCGCCTGCAGGTGGTCGCCGAGGGCGTGGAGACCGAGGCGCAACTGGAGTTCCTGCGCGAGCTGAGCTGCGACTGCGTCCAGGGTTTCCTCACCGGCGCCCCCATGACCGAGTCCGAACTGCTCGCGCTGTTGCAGGCCCCCGCGACGACGAAGGGTTCCGGCGCCACCTAGCCGCGGGCCCGCGGGGTCAGAGTCGTCCCGCATCCCGCCCCGCGGCAACCCCCGCCCGCCTCCTCCGCGCGACGACTCCGACCCCACCCCAGCCCAGGGGTCGGAGTCAGCGCCCGGCGGAAAACCCCGGAAGGCCCCTACGAGGCATCGGGGGCGATGACTCCGACCCCGCAACCATCACCGCTCACCCCGCAACCACCCCCAGACCGACTCACCCGATGATCTCGTCGATGGTGTAGTCCTTGATGTCCTTGGCATGGCTGAAGATGATGATCTCGCCGACGAGGCCGATGGCGAAGATCTGGATCCCCAGCACCACCAGTAGCGAGGCGACCAGCAGCAGCGGGCGATCGGCCAGCGGCACGTCGCTGAGCAGCCGCTCGACCCCGAGCCAGGCCACGAGCGCGGCACCGATCGCGAACAAACCGGAACCCAACAGCCCGAAGAAGCGCAGCGGCTTCTTGGTGAACTTCGTCAGGAAGAACACCGACAGCATATCGAGCAGCCGACGCAGATAGACGCCGGGCCGGTAGAGGCGCTGGCGCGCGTCGTGCGGCGACTGCGGCACGTCCACCTCCTCGACCCGGAACCCCTGCCGGAACGCGAGCACCGGGAGAAAGCGATGCTGGTCGCCGTAGAGGGTGATCTCCTCCAGCACGCGCCGGTGCATGGCGCGCGCCCCGCAGCCCATGTCGTGAAAACGCAGGCCGGTGATGCGGTTGAGGATGAAATGGAAGGCCCCGGCCTGGAAGCGGTTCAGACGCGAATCGATGCGCGGCCAGCGGCGCGCGAGCGCGAGATCGCAGTGATCCAGGGCCGCGATCAGGCGCGGGATGCCCGAGGGCTCGATCTGCTCGTAAGCCGGCAAGGTCAGGATGCGCTCGCCCGCGGCATGGTTGAAGCCCACCATGATTGCGGTCGCCTCCCCGAAGGGGCGCGAGAGCGCGATCACCCGCAGACGCTCGCCCTCATCTATCAGAGACTTCAGCTCCGCCAGGACGTCCGGGTAACGCCCGTCGAGGACATAGGTGATCTCGAAGTCGAGCCCGCTCGCGCGCACCGCGTCGCGGTAGCGGAAATACAGCTCCCGCACTTCGTCGAAGCGCTCGGTCACCGGAACGATGACCGACAGATCGACCCGTCCGGGCGCGCTCACGGCGCACCCCCGGGCCGCTGCGCGTCGATGACCTCGGCGCTCACCTCGGAGAGGCGCTCGATCCGCACGTCGCCGGTGCGATAGACCAGCTCGCTGAACACCCCCGAGAACAGGACGAACGCGGCGAGCGCACCGAACAGCACGCTGATCCCCATAGTGATGAGCGCCGGACCGCCCGCCTCGCTCCAGGAGCCGGTCAACGCCGCCACCAGGGCCGCGAGGCTCACGATCAGGGCCGCACCGCCGATGGTGCCGAACCACAACAGCGGTCGCGCCACCGAGGAGAGCAGCGTCTTGATCGCAAGCAGGTCGAGCAGCACGCGGTAGATGCGCGAGAGCCCGTATTTCGACTGCCCGTAGCGGCGTGCGAAGTGGTTCACGCGGATCTCGGCGATGCGCGCGCCCGCGATACTCGCCATCGCCGGTATGAAGCGGTGCATCTCCGAGTAGAGGGGGATCATCTTGATCAACCGCGCGCGATAGGCCTTGAGCGAGCAGCCGTTGTCGCGGATGGGCACGCCGGTCACCTTGCCGATGAGGCGGTTCGCCACCCACGAGGGCACGCGCCGGGTAAGCAGGCGGTCCTGGCGCCGGTGACGCCAGCCGACGACGATATCGTAGCCCTCGTCGAGCTTCGCGAGAAAATGCGGGATGTCCTCCGGGTCGTTCTGCAGGTCCCCGTCCATGGTCAGCAGGACCTCCCCGTCGGCGTGATCAATCCCCGCCGACATCGCCGCGGTCTGCCCGTAGTTGCGGCGGAAACGGATGGCGCGCACGCGCGCGTCCTTCGCGGCGACGGCGCGCAGCCGCTCCCAGGTTCGGTCGGTGCTGCCGTCATCGACGAACACCATCTGACCGCGCAGCGCGAGGCGGTCGAGTACGGCGGCGATGCGCTCGTACTGCGGGAACACGTTGTCCTCCTCGTTGAAGAAGGGCACCACGACCGAGAGATCGACCGCGCCGCCGGCCCGCGCGCCCGGCGCCGGTTCCCCGGACCGCTCCGCCGCCCCCGCCGCGCCGGCGACCGCCCCGTTCACGCCGCGCTGCGGGCTCCGCCCGCCTCCGCGATCCGGTCTTCGAGGTCCGCGCGGCTCTCACCCTCGATGCGCATGCGGTACCAAACCTCGCTGTTGAGCAGCAGCCAGAGCCGGTTGCCGTGGTCGGCACGCCCGCCGAGGTGTTCGCGCACCAGGGCGTCGACGGCGTCCTGACGCAGCACCCCGGCGCCCGCGAGGTGCGAGCCGCGCAGGAAGAGGTCGAAGAGCGTACGGTACTGGCCGGACAGCATGTACGGCAGCGCCGAGGAGAATCCCTGCTTCGGGCGCTGCAGCACCGCGTCGGGCAGATAGCGCTCGGCGAGCCGGTACTGGATGTAGCGCAGCGTGCGCCCGCGCACCTTGAGCGCGACCGGCAGCCGCGCCGCGAACTCCGCGAGCACGTGATCCATGAACGGGCTGCGCGCCTCGAGTCCGTGCGCCATGCTCATCCGGTCGAGGATCATCACCGGGTGATCGGGCAGGCGCACGCAACTGTCGGCGTAGAGCATGCGGTCGATGGGATCGTCCGCCGCCGCCTCGCCGTAGGGGACGCGCACCGCCGCCTCCGGATCGGCCGCACCCGCCGCGGCCATCGCCGGCCCATAGAGCCCCTCGCGCTGGGACGCGTCGAAATAGAAATAGCCGAGGCTGCGCGCGTAGCGCGCCCCACCCTCCAGGAACGACAGGCGGTGCAGCCACTTGGCCTGGTGGGCGGCGCTCTTGTACCAGCCCCCGTCCGGCACCAGCCGCAGCAACGGACCGATGCCCCAGCGACGGACCACGCCCGGGATGCGCGCGTAGAGCCCCGCGTAGCGGTTCCCGTAATAGCGGTCGTAGCCGCCGAACAGCTCGTCGCCCCCGTCGCCGCCGAGGACCACCTTGACATGCTCGGCCGCCATCGCGGAGATCGCGTACATGCACACGGACAGCGGATCGGAAGGCTCGTCCAGGTGCCATACCAGCGCCGGCAGGGTCTCGAGGAGGGAGGGCTCGACGACGCGCTCGTGGTGATCGGTCCCGTAGCGCGCGGCCACCATCCGTGCATAGGGGGCCTCGTCGAAGCGCCGGTAGGGCAGGCCCATCGAGAAGGTCTGCAGCGGCTCGGCGATCGCGTGGCGGCGCAGCATCGCCACCACCAGGGTCGAGTCGAGGCCGCCGCTGAGGAACGCGCCCACCGGGACGTCGCTGACCACGTGCAGGCGCAGGGCCGCGACGATCTCCGCCTCCAGGGCGTCGACCAGATCCCCCTCGCCGCCGCGCAGCTTGGGCTCGTAGCGCAGGTCCCAGTAGCGCGCCTGCGTCACCGTGCCGTCGGGTCCGACGCGCAGCGTGTGCGCCGGCGGCAGCTTGCGCACCTCGCGGAACATGCTGCGCGGAGGGGCGATGAGCCGCAGCGCGTAGTACTGGTCCAGCGCCTCGGGATCGAGTTCGGCCAGCGCCGGGTCGAAGGCGAGGAGCGCCTTGATCTCGGAGGCGAAGGCGAACTCCGTGCCGCGTCGCACGTAGTAGAACGGCTTCTGCCCGAGCCGGTCGCGCGCGGCAAACAGGGTGCGTCGCTTCGCGTCCCACAGGGCGAAGGCGAACATGCCGCGCAACCGATCGACGCAGCGCTCGCCGACGGCCTCGTAGAGGTGCAGGATCACCTCGCAGTCGGACCGGGTCGCGAAGCGGTGGCCGTCGCGTTCGAGTTCCGCGCGCAGCTCGCGGTAGTTGTAGATCTCGCCGTTGCACACCAGCCACAGCGTCCGATCCTCGTTGGCGATGGGCTGGCGCCCCCCGGAGAGGTCGATGATCGACAGCCGGCGCTGTCCCAGGGCGACTCCCTCGCCGAGGTGCAGACCCTCGTCGTCGGGGCCGCGGTGGCGCAGGCTCTCCAGCATCCGCGCAAGTGCATCGCGCCCGCAACGATCTCCGCCGACGATGCCCGCGATGCCGCACATCCCGCGCGTCAGCCCGCCCGCACCGCGCGCGCGTCCGGGCGCCCGCGGCGGGCCTCGACGACTTCGCGAAAGAGCGCCTCGTAGCGCGCCGCGCAACGATCGATGAAATAGCTCTCGACCCGGCGGCGGTTCTCCGCACCGACGCGGGCCGTGAGCTCGGGATCCTCCGCGTAACGGCGGCACGCCGCACGAAACGCCGCCTGATCGTTGAGCGCGACCAGCGCGCCGGTCTCGCCGTCGACGAGGAAATCGCTCTGTCCGCCGTAGTCGTAACAGAGCACCGGGAGTCCGCAGGCCATGGCCTCTAGGAACACCAGCCCGAAGCCCTCGTGCTGAGTGGTCGAGACGAACACGTCCGCCATGCGCAGCAGGGCGAATTTCTCCGCCTCGCCGACCCGCCCGAGGAATTGCACGCGGTCGGCGACGCCGGCCGCGGCCGCCCGCGCCCGCAGCCCCTCGAGCTGCGGGCCTTCGCCGATCACCAGGAGGTGCGGGCGCCGCCCGCCCATCTGTGCGAGCGCATCGATGAGCTGATCGACCGCCTTGCGCGCGACCAGGCGCCCGACCGTGACGAGCACGAAGTCCTCCGCCCGCAGGCCGTAGTCGGCACGCGCGGCCGTCCCGGGCGGGGGCCGGCGGATTCCGAGCGGGATACGCAGCGGTTCGACGCGGTCCGTGAAGTAGCGCCCGACGTTGTCCACGGTGTTGCGCGACTGCCCGACGACGCGATCGGCGTCGAGCAGCAGGCGCCGCACCCAGGCTCGCAGCGGCGCATGCCGGTGCGGTGAGGTGCGTTTGCTGGGGTCGTAGAGGTCGCCCCCGTGCACGGAGAGGACGTTGGGGATCCCGGCCGTGCGCGCCAGTGCCGCGCCGACCGGCCCGCTGGGGAGCACGAAATGGGTATTGACGACATCGTAGGACTGCGCCCGCATCAGGGCCTTCCCGGCGCGTATGCCGTTCACCATGTAGCCGAGCATCGATACGAAGCTCGCGCGGGAGCGATCGCGGCGCAGTGCGACCGGGACGCGCACCACGCGGACGCCGCCCTCGACACACTGCGCGGCGAGTCCGGCCGCACGCGAGGTGAGCACGGTGACCTCGTGGGTCCGGGCGAGTTCCTCGGCGAGCAGGGCGTTGATCACGCCGCCGCCGCCGCCGAGCGGCGGATATTCGTAGTTGCAGAACAAGATCCGCATCCTGCCGGCGCCCCCCCGCGGCCGAGCTTCCGAAGGCCGGCACCGGGTGCGCACGCGGGCCCGCCGACGCCTCTTCGGCTTAACGGCGCCGGACTCCGCCCGCTTGAGTGCCCCCGGCCCCGCCGGCCCTGCTTTCTTCTGCTTTTTCCCGACGCTACCACCGGCCCGGGGAAACCGCAAGCGCCGCCCCGATTTCGAAAAGAGGGGGTGTCCGACTGGCGCCGGGACCCGCGACCCCATACCCTATAAGGCCGGGATGTGGGAGCGATGGGGGGATCGGTGAAACGAGCAAAACGCGAGCTGACGGCCCGGATGGAGCCGTTCGACTCCTTCTGGGAGGCGCCGGATGACATCGAGAAGGGCTATTCGAAGTTCGGCCTCTTCTACCGCCGCAACTACCTGCCCCTGCTGCCGCGCGAGCGCGATGCGCGCATCCTCGTCGTGAGCTGCGGGCCGGGCTACTTCGTGGACCTCCTCACCCGGGAGGGGTACACGAACGTGCTCGGCATCGACTCCTTCGCGGACAAGGTCCGTTACGCGCAGGCACGCGGCCTGAACTGCCGGGTCGAGACCGCCTTCGAGTTCCTCGATGCGACCACCGATCCGTATGACGTGATCTTCTGCGAGCAGGAACTGAATCACCTCACGAAAGAGGAGATTCTGGAGTTCCTGGCGCTGTGCCGGGAGAAGCTGCGCCCCGGCGGGACCCTGCTGGTGCACGGCCTCAACGGTGCGAACCCGATCACCGGTTCCGAGGCGCTGGCGCAGAACTTCGACCACTACAACACGTTCACCGAGTACACGATGCGTCAGGTGCTGGAATACTCCGGCTTCGAGCAGGTCCGCATCTTTCCGCTGAGCCTCTACGTCTTCTACACCAACCCCTTGAATTACGTGCTGATGCTGGTTTCCGCCCTCTATACGCTGTTCTTCCGCGTCAGCTTCATCCTCTACGGCAAGAAGAACCGCATCTTCACCAAGAAGATCGGCGCCGTGGCGCGGCGCCCGGCGGCCGCGCGCGGTTGAGTCCGGGCCGGGCCGCGCTTCACCCCCGCAGGAGGCCCTGTTCGCGATACCAGCGCACAGTGGACTCGGCGCCGGAACGGAAATCGGTCTTGGCCTCGAAGCCCAGCCGTTTCGCGCTCTTTTCGCGCGCGAAGTAGAAGCTCTTGCGAAAGAAGTCCAACCTGCGCCGGTGCAGGGGCGGCTGGACGCCCACCCGCCCGAGGGTGTTCTCCAGGACCACCGCGGCGAGGAGGAAGGGCCACATCGGCGCGGTGAAGCGGCTCCCGCGACGACCGAGGACCGATCCGATGATCTCCACCATGTCGCGCGTGGTGAGCACCTCCGGCCCGGCCAGCACGAAGACCTCCCCCGGCGCCTGCTCCGACACTGCCGCGGCGAGCAGACCCTCGACCAGATCGTCCACGTAGATCAACTGGTGCAGGTTGTGCCCGCGCCCGATCATGAAGAAGGTCCCCGCCTCGATCGCGCGAAACAGCTTCAACAGCCGCCGGTCGCCCGGACCGTAGGTCTCGGAGATGCGCACCACGGCCACCGGGATCCGCTCCGCATAGGACAGGGCCAGCCGCTCGCCCTCGAGCTTGGTACGACCGTAGACGTTGACCGGGACGGGCGGCGTATCCTCCGACAGTCTGCCGCGGGCGGCGGAGCCGTAGACGCCGATGGTGCTCCCGTGGACGACGCGCCGCACCCCGCCCGCGAGCGCCGCCTCGAGCACGTTGCGGGTCCCCTCCACGTTCACCCGGCGGAAGTGCTCTTCGCCCACATTGGCCTCGTGCTGCGCGGCGGCGAGGTGGTAAATCGTCTCCATTCCGGCCACGGCCGCACGCACGCGATCCGCGTCCGCCACCGAGCCGTCGATGCACTCCACGCCGTGTCCCTCCAGATCGGCGCGGTTGCGCTCCTCCGCCTCGGTGTTGACCTGGGCGAGCACGCGCACGGTATGCCCGTCCGCCCGCGCGCGCAGGGCCAGCCGCGAGCCGATGAAACCCGTACCCCCCGTGACCAACACGTTCATCGCTCCCCCCCGTTGCGCGACGCGAAATTCCCGGCGAGTTCCGCCACCGCGGCCGGCGGCCGCACCAGGGCGCGGACCTCCGCCAGCTCCGCGCGCGAGCGTTCCGCGTCCCAACCGGCCTCCCGCGCCGCGAGCGCGGCGCACTGTTCCAGGGCGGCGTCCGGCGGCGGGCGCCCCGTCCCCAGGTCGGTGCGCCGGAAGACCACGTCGGCGA
Organism: Gammaproteobacteria bacterium; assembly: GCA_027013145.1. Lineage (GTDB taxonomy): Bacteria > Pseudomonadota > Gammaproteobacteria > 21-64-14 > 21-64-14 > BMS3Abin12. The sequence goes on from JALUXX010000007.1 coordinate 17,794, forward strand.
GGCGCACCGCCATCTCCTCGCGCACCGCGTGGACCACCTCGGCGCCGAGCACGGTCGAGCCCGTGAGCGGGCGCAAGAGATCCCGCGCCCCGGCGGCACAATCGAGCACCCGCCCGGCCGCCGCGCCGTGATTGTGCGCGAGCGCGGCGGCCGCGGCCGCATCGGCCTGCCCGCCGAGCTGCGTGTGCACTTCGGCACACAACGCCTCGAAGGAGCCGAAATCCCCGCCCCAGACCGGCAGGCACGCGGTATCGGCGCGAGCGCCCGAACGCCCGAGCCAGCGCGTCACCGCATCGATCGCCGCCGCGGCGTCGCCGCGCGCCATCGTGTAGCGCACGCCGATCAATCCGATCACGCCGCGCGCGCCGCCCCTCCTGCCGTAGTCGATCAACGACGAGCGCTTCCCGTAGCGCAGGTTCTCCGCGCCCGCCTCGTTCTCTCCGAACGGGACCAGCCCGAAGTTCAGGCGCGCGATCTCTCCGGGTTTCAGCCGCAACCCGGGGTAGGCCGCGTTGACCTCCGCCAGCAGCGGACCCAGCTCCCCGGCGCTCACCCCGAGCGCGTCGGGGGCCCCCGTGTAGACCTTGTGCCAAACGCCCACCAGGGTGCAGTCGCGCCACGGGACGATGAACAGGTGCCGCCCCGATCGGCTGAAGATCGCGTCCGGATCACGGGTCCGGGTACGCACCGCGAGGGCAGGTGCGCGCGCGGGCCTGCGGTCGACCACGAAGCACAGGTCCCTGGAGAAGGTGCGCGGCGGCGGGGCGCCCTCCTGTCCCGCGGTCGCCGCGAGCGCTTCGGTCCAGGCGCCTGCGGCGAGCAGCACGGCGCGCCCTTCGACCTCGAACTCGCGCCCGGTCAGGACATCCCGCACCGCCACGCCCGCGGCGCGCCCCCCGCGCACCAGCACCGAGCGCGCCTCCAAATAGTTGGCCGCGCGCGCGCCGCGCTCGACGGCCGCGCGCAGGAAGGACCAGACCAGGCGCGTCGGGTTATACATCTGGGCGTCGCTGAACATCGCGCCGCCGGTCAACCCCTGCGCCTCGATCCCCGGATAGCGCGCCAGCACCTCGGCGCGGCTCAGGCCGCGGTTGCGCGGAATGGCGCGCCCGGGAACCGTGAGCCCGCGGTTGCGGTCCCAGGTCAGCAGGTCATAGACCGTCATCCCGGCGCGCAACACGCCCTTCCCGTCCTTGCCGCGGCCGTAGGTCGGGATGACGATCGGCAGGGGTACGACCAGGTGCGGGGCCACGCGCAGGAGCGCACGGCGTTCCCGGCAGGAGGCGCGGATACGGGCGAGATCGCCGTGTTGCAGGTAGCGGATCCCGCCGTGGACGATGCGGAAGGAGTTGGCCGATGCGCCTGCGGCGAAGTCCGCACGCTCGACCAACGCCACCGTGAGCCCGCGGTTCACCGCATCCCAGGCCGCGCACGCACCGAAGATGCCGCCGCCGACCACGATCAGATCGTAGCGCCCGCGGGCGAGCGCCTCGGGATCCCTGCGCAAACCTAGCCCCCTTCCCCGTCCCCGGTCGCTCCCGGCAGCCGGCCGCAGTGCGCCCCGGGCAGGACCGCATGGCGCCACTCGTAGGCGACCAGACGCGAGCGCCGGGGCAGCGCGACGGGTCGGGCCTGCGCCTGCACCGCCGCGACGACCGCCGGCGGCACGATCCGCGGCGAGCGCATCCAGCGCCGGCGCTCGGCGATGACCAGCCCGGTCGGATAACAGGCCATGATCCTCCGTACCGCCGCCGCGGATCCGACCACGCGGCGCCCGGTGCGCGGATCGACCGCGAACTCGCGCCGCGTGTGTGTCTCGCGCAGATTGCTGGCGTTGATCTCGTAGTCGTAGCGCCCCAGATAGTAGAGCGCCTTCACCCCGGAGTCGGTCAACACGACGTCGCTGCGCCGGGCGAGCGGGCGCAGCACGGCCAGCGCCGCCGGCCAATCGGCGTTGCCGCGGTATCCGGCCGGCCCGCGCCACTGCGCGTCGGTGCGCGTGAGCATCCGGTAGGTCAGCGGGAAGGCGGGGTTGGAGACGAGCACGAAACCGAAGAGTCCGGCGAGAAACGCAGCCGCGCCAGTGCGTTCCGCCCGGACTCCCACCAGCGCGCGCGCGGCGCCGCGCGCCAGCCCCGTCAACGCCGGCAGCAGTTCCGCCACCGCGATCCCCCAGACGATGAAGAAGAACGGAAGCGTGTAGGCGATATACCGGGCCTCTTTGGGACCCGCGAGCGTGTGCACGACGATCGCGACGGTGAAAACGACCGCCGCGAACACTGCCGGAGCCGGGCGCCGGATCGCGGCCCACAGCGCCGCCAGCGGAAACAGGCTCCACAACGTGGGGTATTGATCCATGAACCAATAGAAATAGAACCGGTGATTGGAGACCATGCCGGCCTCCCAATAGGGCGGGACCCGGAAGGTCTGCCACAGGCCGGCGACCCGCCCGCGCTGAAACCACGCCAGGAGCGCGCCCGCGACCACGATCCCGATCGCGATCCGCACGATCACGCGGCGCCCGCGTGCGGGTAGGGAAGGCAGCCGGTAGAGGACGCGCGCCGCCGCCCAGACGAGGACCGCGAAGACGGCGATCGCCGTGGTGATCTGGAGCATGAGTGCGAACCCGAAGACCGCGACCGTCCCCGCCGCGGCCCAGCCGGCCCGGGCTCCGCGGACCCGCCCGTCGGCCAGCGCAAAGACGCCGACCGCGCCCAGGAGCACGCACAACGATTGCAAAGTATAGAAGCGCACCGTCTGGGAGAGGAAGATCAGCGTCGGGCTCACCGCCACCAGCAGCCCCGCAACCCAGCCCGCGCGCTCACCCGCCGTCGCGCGGACCCAGAGGAATACCAACGGCACCAGCAATGCGCCGGCGGCCAGCGCCGGCAACCGCGCCGCGGCGAGGTCGTCGCCGAACCAGCGCATCGACCACGCCACCAGGATCGTGAACGGCGCGGCGCGCGTGTAGGTACCGCCCCCGATCGACAGGGTGTGGTGTTCGATCCAGGAACGCGCCGCGAGCAGATGGTAGAACTCGTCGTAGACCGGTGTATGGTCGAGGTGGATCAGCCGCAACGCCAGCGCCACCAAGAGCAGCGCGGCGGCGCCCGGCCACGCCGCCGACCGTCGCGGCGGGTCCCCCGCCCCCGCCTCACGCGCGTCGCGATTCTGCATGTCTCACCGGTCTCCCCGTGCGTGCACCGATCCTCCCAACCGGGCGGTTCGTGCGAGCAGGTCCGAATAGAGCTTCAGATAACGCCCCACCATCGCCGATTCGGTGAAGCGCTCGCGGATCGTCCGCGCGGCGGCCGAACGCATCGCGCCGGCGGCGGCCACTTCGAGTGCGAGCGCATCCGACAGCGCACCCGCGAGCGCCTGCGACGAACCCGGCGCGAACACGAGGCCCGTACGTCCGTGTTCCAGGATCTCGGTCACGCCCGGCACCCCCGCCGCCACGCACAGGGCCCCGCAGGCGCAGGCCTCCAGGAGCGTGAGCGGAAAGCCCTCGGCGCGCGAAGGCAGGACCACCGCCGCCGCATCGCGGTAGAGCGGTCTGAGCGCCGCGTTCTCCAGCGCACCGAGAAAGCGCACGCGATCCCCGGCGTCCCGGGCGAGACGTTCGAGTTCCGCGCGCTGCGGCCCGTCCCCCGCGATCCGCAGTTCCAGGCCGGGGTGTGCGTGTGCGAGGTCCGACCACGCACGCAGCAGGAGGTCGACGCCCTTCATCGGATGGAGTCGCCCGACGAACAATACGAACCGCCCGCCGTCCGCGCCGCGACCCGCCTCGCGACGATCCGTACCGAACCAGTCCTCACCGATGCCGTTGTAGATCACCCTGCCCTTGTCCGCGACCGCGGGGTAACGCACGCGGGTGTCCTCCAGCATCGATGCACTCACCGCGGTGACCGCGTCGGCGCGCGCGAACAGGCGCCGCTGCCACGCCACCAGGCGCGGGTCGGCCTGCGGGGCGACGCGGATCTCGCTGTTGTGCACCGTGACCGCGAGCGGCCAGCGGTGGGGAAGGCAGTGGGCGAGCACCGCGGGGATCGACTGGCCGATCGGGAACTGCACGTGCACGATGTCCGCCCCCCACTCGCGGATCACGCGCCGCAACTGCCGCGCCGAACGCGCCGCCGCAAGCCACGAGCGGGGCCGCGTCACGGACGGGAAGGACGCCGCCGCGATACGCCAGATCGGGATCTGCCCTTCGAGCGGCCTACGGGGTAGCCAGCCGGCGCCGATCTCCACGACCCCGCTCGGGTGACCCGCACGCGTAAAGGCGCCCGAGAGGCGGCGCACGAGCAGCTCCACGCCACCGAGCGTGTCGAGTTCGTCGTAATGAACGAGGAGGATCCTCATGGGCGTAGCGGGGCACACGAGGAGAACGATACCAGAAGCCGGGGGGCGTGACTGCGACCCGGAATCGTCAGGCGGCGCTCCGGGGTCGGGCCGAGGGGTCGCGCCGGCGCCGGCGCAGGCGGCGGCGCAGGGAGGCGGCGGCCGGGACGAGGGCGAACGGACCGAGCGCGCCGCCGCCGGAGGCGCCGGTGGCGGCGCCGGAAGCCGTCGGCAGCAGGGGTCCGCTGGGGTCGACGATGACGCCGTTGACCACCCCGTCGGCATCGCCCGCTCCCCCGTCGACCAGCGTCAGCGTCGCCTTGCGCCCCGCAATGCTCACCGCACCCGCAAACGGCTCCACACGCC
>JALUXX010000008.1 GCA_027013145.1 Gammaproteobacteria bacterium
ACTCAGGCCCTGCCGTCGCTCGGCGCCGCCGGGCGCGTACTCACCTGGTAGTTTCGCTACGATCCGGTCTTCGAACAGGAGGGAAATGTCCAATGCAGATCGCAATGATAGGACTGGGGCGCATGGGCGCCAACATGGTACGCCGGCTCCTGCGAGCGGGTCATGAGTGCGTGGTCTACGATCACGGGCCGGAGGCGGTGCAGGCGCTCGAGAAGGAGGGCGCGCGCGGCGCCGCGACGCTGAAGGAGCTGGTCGCGGCGCTGGAGAAACCCCGCGCCGTCTGGATGATGGTCCCCGTGGCCGTCGTCGACGGGCTCATCGAGGAACTCGCCCCGCTGCTGGAGGCGGGCGACATCATCATCGACGGCGGGAATTCCTATTATCGCGACGACCTGCGCCGCAGCGCGCAACTCTCGGAACGTGGCCTGCGTTACCTCGACGTCGGGGTGAGCGGCGGGGTCTGGGGTCTGGAGCGCGGCTACTGCCTGATGATCGGCGGCGACGACGACGCCGTCCGCCACCTCGATCCGGCCTTCGCCGCCCTCGCCCCCGGGGTCGCGACCGCGCCGCCCACGCCGGGGCGCGGCGGGCGCGGCGGACCGGCCACCGAGGGCTACCTGCACTGCGGGCCTTCCGGGGCCGGCCACTTCGTCAAGATGGTCCATAACGGGATCGAGTACGGGATGATGGCCGCCCTGGCCGAGGGCCTGGACGTACTCCGCCACGCGAACGTCGGCAAGCGCGACTTCGACCGCGACGCCGAGACCTCGCCGTTGCAGCACCCCGAAGCCTACCGCTATGACTTCGATCTTCCGGAAATCGCGGAGGTCTGGCGCCGGGGTACGGTGATCTCCTCGTGGCTGCTCGATCTCACGGCCGACGCCCTGGCGCGCGATCCCGCGCTCGAGGGCTACTCGGGCCGGGTGTCCGATTCGGGCGAAGGACGCTGGACCGTGCTCGCCGCGGTCGAGTCGGGCACCCCGGCCCCGGTGCTGACCACCGCCCTCTACGAGCGCTTCGCCTCGCGCTCCGAAGGACGCTTCGCCGCGCAGGTGCTCTCCGCGATGCGCGCGGAGTTCGGCGGTCACCAGGAGAAGCCCGGCGGGAAGGACTGACGGGGGCCGCCCCGCCGGAGTCGACGACACCCCGGCGGGGCGCGGCGGACCCGGTGCCGGGAGCGGCCGTCCGGTGAAAATCCGAGCTAGCTCAAGGGGACGAACCGCAGCGCCACGCCGTTGTTGCACCACCGCCGCCCCGTCGGCGGCGGCCCGTCGTCGAAGACGTGCCCCTGATGGCCGCCGCAACGCACGCAATGGTACTCGGTGCGCGGCAGGATCAGCTTGAAATCGCGCTTCGTCGCCAGGTGACCGTGGATGCAGTCGAAGAAGCTCGGCCAGCCGGTGCCGCTGTCGTACTTCATCGCCGAGGTGAACAGGGCCAGACCGCAACCGGCGCAGGCGTAGACGCCGGAACGGTGTTCGCCGTTGAGCGGACTGGTGAAGGCGCGTTCGGTCCCCTCCTCGCGCAGCACGTGGTAGGCCTCCGGGCCGAGGAGCGCGCGCCACTCCTGTTCCGACCGCTCGAGCGTCGCGGTCGAATCCGTCACCTGCGCTCCCGGCGCCACCAGCTTGCGCCAATCCTCTCCCGCCACTCCAGTCCTCCGATCTCTCCCCGGCCCGGCCGCCACGTCGGTGCAGGCCATCAGGGGAGCGATCACGAACGCCCGAAGCAGTTCACGCCGCCGCATGCCCGCCTCCCGAACCCGCGCCTGCAGACGCACCCGAACGCCGGGCCGACCGGACCACCCGCCGTTGCAAGAGGGTACCGCAGTCGCGGGCATCCCCGCCACGCGGACCGTCGCAGCGCGCGGTGGATTCCTCACCGCCCGCTGGAGCATAATAACGCCGCCCGGCGTACGCACCGCCCGGATGTTTTGGTTGATCGCGACGATTCCGCCCGGATGCGGGCAGTAGGATTCCGCGGACCCATCGTCGATCGGCTGCCGAATTGCGAATCCTTCCGGTGCCGTCGAACGGCAATCGGAACCTGCGCCCAATCGATCTCTAGACAGAGTGTGATCCGATGATTTATGCCATCCGAGGGGACCTCCCCGGACAGCGGCCCGCCCCCCGGACGGGCGGCGGATGCCCCCGCCCGCGTACCGGCAGGCGGCCGGTCCCGTGTCGTCGTCGGCTCGGCTTCGGTCCGTTTGGGATCTGGAGATCACACACCGCGACCCTGAACACCATGCCCTCCGGGACCCGGAAGTGAACCGCGTCCCCGGCGAGACTGTCCGCGCACGGGCCGAGGCACCGCCGCCCCACACTGTCGAGGGCGAGATGAGTGCGACGGTACGCGTGATCGGGGCGGGTATCGCCGCGATGGTGGCGCTGGCCGTGGTCCTCGGCCTGTGGCGCGGCCTCACCGATCCGGTGGCGGGCCGGGCCGCGGTGGTGGACGGCCTGAAACTCGCCGAGGTGATCTTCGCCGCCGCACTCATCCTGCTCGGGAGCATCGTCGAGGGATTCGGCTACGGGCTCTCGCTCGGCACGCGCTGGCCGTACACGCGCAACATCCTCGTGCTGATGGTCCGCGGCGATCCGGAGGCGGCGCACCGCGTGCTCGCCACGGCGGTCGGCCTGACCGCCCTGGCCCTCGCGGTGCTGGCCCCCGACTACGCGTCCCTGCTGGGCCTGTCCCTGGTCGTGGTCACGGCGCTCTTCGGCATGGGCACCCTGTACGTGCTCGCCGGTCGGGCGCCCGCGTTCGTGCACGGGACGCACGGGCTGCTCGCCTATCTGGTGTTCCTGACCTACCTGCTCGCGCTGAGCGCCCCCGGCGTGCGGCTGCCCGCCTACCTGGCCGGCACGATTGTACTGCACGCGATCCTGTTCGCCGTCTTCATGGGGGGCATGGTGACCGGCGGGCGCGGCTTCGGCCGCCCGCTCGGGGCATTCGTCCGCCCGCAGGGCGGCGCCCAGTGGATCTTCACGGTCCACGGCCTCGCGGCCCTGCTCGTCGTGGGGACGCTGGGCTGGCTGAGCCAGGCCTACCCGGTCGCCTTCGTCCTCGCCCTGATCCAGGCAGCCGTGGGCTTCTTCCTGTTCCACGCCGTCAACCTCAAACCGAAGTCTCCCGGCGCCGTCGTGGCCTTCCACCAGTCGATGGCGTTGCTGATCACCACCGCCGTCGTCCTGAACTGGCGCTGGTGAGGACGCACGGGGGCGGGTCAGAAACGGTAGCCGATGTTCATCCCCGCGGAGACCTCCTTGAGCGAGGTCTTCGCGCCGCCGAGCAGCGGCGCCAGTGCGTCCGTCGACGGGACGGTCACGCTGCGGCGCGGGGCGTACATCACGTGGAAACCGAGGGCCCAGCGGGCGTTGAAGGCGTAGCTCCCGCCGGCGGCGAAGTGGTCCGCGACCACGGCGGGCAGGATCAGGTTGTCGGCGGCGTGCGCATCGTCGATCGGCGATCCGCCGTGGTTGTATCCGACGCGCAACGTGAGGCGGTCGCTGATGCGGTAGGCGGCCCCGACGGCGAATACGGTCTGATTCGACCACCCCGAATCGATCGCGAGGCGGAACCCGCCGGGCCCGTGGATCCCCAGGCGGTTCATCGTGTCCGCCCAGTTGATCCATTTCACGTCCGCCGACACCGTCAGGCGATCGGTCGGCCGGAACGCCACGCCGACGGCTGCCTGTCGCGGGTAATCCAATCCCAGCGAGTAGGTGCCGGCCGGCGCCGGCCCGCCCCCGGCCAGGGTCGTGTCGATGTCGCCCCGGCGCAACTGGTACTCCAGGCGCGGGAAGATCTGCTTGGTCTTGTATGCGAACCCGAGCGTGATTCGGGGCGAGAGGTCGTAGAGCACACCGATCCCTGCGCCGATCCCGAACGCCGAGGCCCCCCGGCTGAGGTCGGCCCGATAGGTCCCCATCCCCGGCTGGACGATCTCCTGGAGCAGGGAGACCGACTGATAATCCAGGTTGAGCGCCACGCCCAGACTGAGGCGGGGATTCACGTTCCACGCCAGGGTCGGCGCCATCTGCCAGAACATCAC
>JALUXX010000009.1 GCA_027013145.1 Gammaproteobacteria bacterium
TGATCGCCGCCATCGCCGCTTGGGCCCGTCTTTTCGCCTCACCCATCGGGTGAACGCCTCCTCAGCAGATTGTGTCGTCAGGACAACAGATTACATAGAAACGGCAGCGTGAATCTACGCTTCTAGGTTGAGGCGTTCGGAATCGTGTTCGGAATCCGTATCCGCCGTCGGCGCGGAGCCGGCACCGGCGCGGCTCTGCAGGAGCGCCTCGAGGCGCTCGCCCAGCGCCGCCCAGGCCGCGTCGTCGCGATGTTCGTGGTTGGCGAAGTCCAGTTCCACCTGCAGGTAGTCCGCACGCAGCGCCAGCCACGCGGCCGGCCGCGGTGGATCACCGTCCTTCGACGGCTCCGCCTCCCCCGGGACCGGATGGTGCAGCCGCGCCCGCGTCCGCTCCAGTTCCTCGCCGAGATAGTTGCCGACGTCGAGCCGCACGCCCTGGACGCGACCCGCAGCGGGTGCGTGCTCCGGCTCGGGCTGCGGCGCCGCCGCGCGCTGTTCCCGGCGCAGGCGCCAGAACAGCCAGCCCGTCAGGACCGCGAGGAGCAGCAGCAGCTCCAGTGCCGCGAGGACCAGCAGCGGCGGGACGGCGATCACTTCTTTTCCTCCTCCTGCGCCTCTTCGGCCGGGGCGTCCGCCGCACCCGACTTGCCGCGCCCGATGCGGCGCCAGAGCCAGAACCCGCCGCCGCCGAGGCCGAACAGCACGGTATTGACGAGCAGGAACACGGCCACCACGCGCCATACGCTCAGCGTCGGCGCCGCCGGGACCGGTTTCACGTCGGGCCTCGGCTTCGGCGCGGGTTTGGGCTTGGGCTTCGGCGGCGGCGCCGTCACCGGCTTCGGTGCCGGGGCCGGGGCGGGCTTCTGCGCCGCCACGGCCGGCGGCTTCGCGGGCGGCGGCGCGACGACGTGGAAAAAGCGCGTGATCCGGCGCTGGAACGTGGGCGCGGTTGCGGTGATCGTGAGGGTATAGGGCCCGGGTTCGTAGTACTGCAACCCGGTGGTGAACACCCCGGGCGCGCCGCCCCCGCCGCGGGCGGGCATCGTGTACCGCGCGACGACGCCGTCCGGGCGCCGGATCTCCAGCGTAAAGCGGGTGTCGTGCAGGATCTGCGGCTGAGTGACGACCGTATCGCCCTTGGTCAACCAGGCGCTGACGGGCTGCGGCGTGCCGGCGGTGACGTCCTTCTCGCCGACGTTCGTCCGCAGCTTGAGATCGGTGACGATATAGGCCTTGTCCCTGCCGCTGCTCGAGAGGATCCGCCACCTGCCCGGTTGCGGATCCGGAACGGTGATCATGTCGAAACGCGCCGACCGGAACCAGCGCATGCCGGCGCGCGGATGCGCGGCCGACCACTGCTTTCCACCGGGTGCCTGCAGCACGATCCGCACGTCGGCATCCTGCTTCGTCGCGACCAGCGTGACCTCGTGGATGGAGGGATCCGTCGTGAACTCCCCGCCCTTCACGGGGACCATCTCGGGGCGCTTGGCGCGCTCGAAGAGAGTGGTGAACGTCGAGTCGAGGTCACGATCGAAGGCCGCCAGCCGGAACAGGCCGTGAGTGGCGCGCGCGATGCGCTTGAGCAGCGCCACGTCGGAAGCGGCGGTGAAGGCGATGCTGAAGACCTGAATGTGGTCGTGCTGCAGCTCCGGGATCTCCTGCGCAAGCAGGTGCCGGGTCAGTTCGGCGTCGCGGGTGCGGTCGCCCACGTCCATGTGCCCGTCGGACATCAGGATCAGGTAGCGCCGGGCGCCGGTACGGGCCTGCGCGAGGAGCATTCTGCGCCCGGCCTCCAGGGCCGCGTCGAGGTTGGTGTAGGCGCCGCGCGAGGAGACCTTGTCCACGGCCGCGAACAGGCGGCGGCGTGCGGACAGGGTGTCCACCCGGGTGAGTCCGAGGATCGGCCAGGCGCGGCCGCTGAAGCTGATCACCCCGACGCGGTCCCCGGGACCGAGCAGCGAGATGAACAGCTTCGCCGCCGGAACCCGCAGGCGCAGCGGGTCGGTGTGGCGCATGCTGCCGGAACTGTCGAGCACCAGCACGGCGTCCACGCCCGGATGGCCCGTCGCCGGTTCGGCAAGGGAGCGCGACGACCACGCGCCGAGGAGGAGGCAGGCGAGCGCCGCGACCCACAGGGCGGTACGAGCGCGCGGTGCTCCGGCATTCGTCGCCGCCGCCGGCCCACCGGGGCCCGCCGCCGTACCGATGTCGTTCACCGTCGTCCCTCCCGCTCGCTGCGCGTGATTCCCGCCCCGCCGACTGCGGATTCGGGGTTCCGTACCCTATCGGCCGACGGGACAAACGCTTGAACCGGCGGGGAATCGGCGCGGGATTCGCGGCAAGTCGGTGCGCGGCCGCGACCCGCCATTCCCTTGCCCGCCCTCCGGATTCGGCCGTCGTGCGCAGCCGTTCCGTTACAATGCCGCGTTAGCGATGTCCGCCCTTCGACACCAATCCGCCCGCCCACCCGCCGCCGCGACCGCGCGCGTGGTGCTCGTGAATCCCTACGAGCTCGGCCGCCAGCCCTTCGCCCTGGCCGAACCGGCCGCCTGGCTGCGACGGGCCGGCTTCGAGGTCGCCTGCATCGATCTCTCGCGCCAGCGCCTCGAACCGGAGAAGCTGGCCGGGGCCGCGCTCGTGGGGGTGTATCTCGGCATGCACACGGCGACACGGATCGCCGTGGAGGCCCTGCCGAAGCTGCGTGCGCTCGCCCCGCACGCGCACCTCGCGGCCTACGGCCTCTACGCCCCGATGAACGCGACGCTGCTGCACACCCTGGGCGTCGCCACCGTCTTCGGCGGCGAATCCGAACCGGACCTGCTGGCGCTGGCCGAGGCGTTGCGCGACGGGCGCGTGCCGCCGGCGGGCGGGGTGCGGCTGGACAAGATCGACTTCCTCGTCCCCGACCGCTCCGGGCTGCCGCCGCTGGAGCGCTACGCGGCGCTCGTGCTACCGGACGGAAGCACACAAGTCGCAGGTTTCACCGAGGGCAGCCGCGGCTGCAAGCACCGGTGCCGCCACTGCCCCGTGGTGCCGGTCTACGACGGGCGTTTCCGCATCGTGCCGATCCCGGTCGTGATCGAGGACATCCGCCGTCAAGTCGCTGCCGGGGCCGCCCATATCTCCTTCGGCGATCCGGACTTCTTCAACGGACCCACTCATGCGCGCCGGCTGGTGGAAACGTTGCACCGCGAGTTCCCGACGCTCACCTACGACGTCACCGTCAAGATCGAGCACCTCGTGCACCACGCAGAACTGATCCCGGTGCTGCGCGAGACCGGCTGCCGGTTCGTCACCAGCGCGGTCGAATCGGTCGACGACCGCGTGCTCGAGCGCCTCGCCAAGGGCCACACCGCGGCGGATTTCGCCCGTGCCGTCGCACTGCTGCGCGCGGCCGGCGTGGCGCTGGCACCGACTTTCGTACCGTTCACGCCGTGGACCGGACTGGAGGGCTACGTCGAACTCCTCGAACGGCTGGTGGAACTCGAACTCGTCGAGAGCGTGCCCCCGGTGCAGCTCAGCATCCGGCTCCTGGTGCCCGAGGGTTCGCGCCTGCTCGACCTGCAGGACTTCAGAAAGCGTCTCGGGCCGTTCGATCCGGCGCTCCTCGGCTACCCGTGGCGACATGAGGACCCGCGCGTGGACGCGCTGCAACAACAGGTGCAGGACCTGGCCGCCGACGCGGAGGCCAGGGCGCTGGGGCGGCACGCGGCGTTCGCGGCGATCCGCGAGCTGGCGTACACGGCGCTCGGGCGGACCGCCCCGGCGCTGCCGCCGGGGCCGATCGGCACTCCGGCCGCGCACCTGTCCGAGGCGTGGTACTGCTGCGCCGAACCGACCCGCGAGCAGTTGCAGTCGTTCTGACCGTGCGTCGGGAAAAACCGGGACCGGGCCGGCGGGTCCTCCGGGTCCCGCGCCGCCGGGGCCGCATCCGGGATACGAACGGCGGCTGAAGAGGTAGCCCGGATGAAGCGCAGCGCAATCCGGGAACGGTGTCTCTCCTCACACCGCGACCCCCGGATTCCGGCCTGCGGCCTGCATCCAGGCTACGAAAGAGGTAGCCCGGATGAAGCGCAACGCGATCCGGGGAGGGACTCTCCTCCGGCGGCCGGATCAGGTCTCCACCGCGAGCGCGCTGTGCTGGCGCGAGTAGCTGAAGTAGACGGTCAACCCCAGCGCCATCCAGATCACGAAACGCAGCCACGTGACCAGCGGCAGGCTGAACATCAGATACAGACAGAAGGCGATCCCCAGCAGCGGCAGTAGCGGACTCCACGGAGTGCGGAACGGCCGCGGAAGATCGGGACGCGTACGCCGCAGCACGATCACGCCCGTGCACACCATGACGAAGGCCGCGAGCGTGCCGATGTTGACCAACTCCGCCACGTCCCCGATGGGGGTGAATCCGGCCACCGCCGCCATGAACACCCCGCTCGCCAGGATCACCCGCACCGGCGTGCCGCGGCGCGCGTGGACGGCGGAGAACACCGGGGGGAGCAGGCCGTCGCGCGACATCGCCAGGAAGATGCGCGTCAACCCGTAATAGAGCACCAGCATGACGGTGGTCAGGCCGGCGATCGCGCCGGCCGAGATCACCGCCGCCACCCAGCGCTGCCCGATGTGCAGCATGGCGTCGGCGACCGGAGAGGCCCCCGTCAGGGTCCGGAACGGCACGATCCCGGTCAGCAGGCCCGCGACCGCCATGTAGATCGCCGTGCAGACCGCCAGCGAGACGATGATCCCGATCGGCAGGTCGCGGCGCGGATTGCGCGTCTCCTCGGCGGCCGTGGAGACGGCGTCGAAGCCGATGTAGGCGAAAAAGATCAGCGCCGCGCCGTGCATCATTCCCGTCCACCCGCGGGCGAAGAACGGGTGCCAGTTCTCCGGGTGCACGTGGAAGGCGGCCACGGCGATGAACACGCCGATGGCCAGCAGCTTGACGAACACCATGGCGGCGTTGAAACGCGCGCTGGTGCGCACGCCCGCGGCCAGGAGCAGCCCGAGCACCAAGATGATCAGCACCGCCGGGAGATTGATGATCCCGCCGTCGATCGGCCCGTTGAGCAGGCTCGCCGGCAGCGGCATCCCGACGGCGGCCAATGCGCTGTTCACGTATCCCGACCAGCCGATCGACACCGCCGCCGTGGCGACCCCGTACTCCAGAATCAGGTCCCAGCCGATGATCCAGGCGACGAATTCCCCCAGTCCGGCGTAGGCGTAACCGTAGGCGCTGCCGCAGCCGCCGATCGCCGCGGCCAGCTCCGCGTAGGACAGGGCCGAGAAGGCGCAGGCCAGTCCGGAGATGGCGAAGGAGACGACGATCGCCGGCCCCGCCTGGATCGCCGCCTGACCGGTGAGCACGAAGATCCCCGCGCCGATGATGGCCCCGATCCCCATGAACACCAGGTCGGTGGCGCCGAGCACCCGGTGCAGGCCGTGATGGGCTTCGGTATCCGCATTGATCGCCTTCGTCCGGAACAGGCTCATCGCGTGTCGTCCCCTCGCTGGGTATGGGCCGGCGATACGGCTTGCAAACTCCGCGCCAACCGCGGGTGCCACGCGCCGCGGCAGGCCCCGGGCCGCACGCGGCGTGGCCCGGACCGCACTCCGAAAAGTTTTGATTATTCGGAAATATCGGCGGCGAGACAAGGGCGGGAGGGCGTGACGGCCGGCAACGGGCACGCGGCCGACGCTCAAGCCCGGGGGGGCCGCCGCCGTTATCCGGTTCGATGGCCGCGCCGGGCGACGCCCGGATCGCGGCCGCCGGCAACCACGGCCCGGGAGGCCCGAAGTGGGCACACGACCCCGACTCCATCCCCTCCTCCTGACCGCCCTTCTCATCGCGGTGCCGCTCGGGGCGGTGCGCGCGGCGCCCCCCGATCATGCGATCCCGATGACCCACAAGGGGGCGTCGACCTATTACGTCCGCGGGACGATCGCCGGCTACGGAAGCGTCGAGTTTCTGGTCGACACCGGTTCCGGGTACACCACCATCAGCGAGCATACGCTCGCGATCCTGCGCCGTTCCGGCGACGCGACCTTCGTGCGCACACTGACGGGCATGCTGGCCGACGGCACCCGGCGCGTGGTGCCGGTGTACCGGATCCGCTCCATCACCCTGGGTCGCGGATGTGTCCTGCGCGACATCGATGCGGCGGTGTTCTCTCACCGCGTGCGCCCGATCCTGGGGCTGAGCGCGCTCGAGAAGGCGGCGCCGTTCCTGTTCTCGACGAGCCCACCGCGCCTGGTCGTCAGCAACTGCGCGACCTCCTGACCGGCCGCCACATCGCGCCAAATTTCCGGCGTGCAACGGCCGCGATTTGTCGCCGTCCCCCTACAGCTTGACAGCCACCGGCGCCGCAGTACTCTTGCGCGCGGGAGGGAGCCCGGTTCGTGCGGTGCCTCCCGCGCCCGCCCCGCCTCCGAGCGGAAGCGCCGGATCCTTTACCGCCTCGAACCGTGCCATACCGAACCGCAACGCCGCACCGCCGAAAACCGAATTCGGTGCAGGGTGGAGTCGACGGGGACCCACTCCTGCAGGGCACCTCACCATGCGGCATCACTCCCGTCAAGGAGAGAGTCCAATGACCGTGTGCAGGAAAACCAATCGTGCCTTAACGCTCGCCGCCGCCGCGGGCCTGTGCCTCGCCGGCACCGGCGTCGCCCTGGCGGGGGGTACGGCCGGCTATGTCACCGACGCCTCCGGCCACTATGTACGTGACGGCTCCGGTCACTGCGTACGCACGCCCTTCTGGAGGAAGGCGGACGCCAACGCCGAGTGCGATCCGGGTCTGATGGCCAAGAAGTCCGCGCCCGTCCCGATGGCGGCGCTGGAGGCGCCCAAGCCGGCGCCGAAGCCGCAGCTCAAGGCGATCACCCTGGGGGCCGACGCCTACTTCGGCTTCAACCGGGCCACGCTCAACGCCGCCGGCAAGCAGAAGCTGAACAAGATCGCAGCGACGCTGAAAAAGGGCGTGAAGGAACCGCGCATCGACATCACCGGCTACACCGACCGCATCGGCAGCGCCGCCTACAACGAGAAGCTCTCGTTGCGGCGCGCGCAAGCGGTGAAGGCGTATCTGGTCAGCCGCGGGATTCCCGCCGCCTACATCACCGTGAAGGGCGCGGGCGCGTCCTCGCCGGTGGTGAGCTGCACCGGCAAACGCGGCAAGACGCTGATCCACTGCCTCGCCCCCAACCGGCGCACGGTGGTGGACTTCTCGGCGTTCGAGGAGGTCAAGTAGGCCGGCAAGCGGCATCCGCCTGCCGGCGCCGGCGTGCAAGGGGCGAGGGGACCGCGGTCCCCTCGCCCGCTTCATGAGGCCAGCCGCCGCGGGCCGTCGCAACCGCACTGGGGAAAAGCGATGCACGTCCCGCTCGCCCGTCGGCTGACCCGCGCCGCGGCCACGCTCTGCGTGCTGGCCCTGCTCGGCTGCACGTCGCAGATCAATCAGGCGAATTTCGATCGCATCCGGACCGGCATGACGCGCGCGCAGGTGCGCGCCATCCTCGGCCCACCCTCCGAGTCTTCGGCCATGCAATTCGGCGACTTCTCGGGCACCGTCGCGACCTGGAAGGCGCGCGACGGCACCACCATCAGCGTCCAGTTCCTCAACGACCGCGTTCAGGGCAAGCAGTTCTTTTCCGGCGGTCGCTGAACGCGGATCCGCGCGCTAGCGCCTGCCCGCGGCGCGCAGCGTACCCGCGCGGGCGTCGTCACGCCCGAACCGCCGGCCCCCGACGGCATCCGCGCCCGCAATCCATCGATGGAGATGAAACGCACCGGCGTCGACGGCCTCGGTCCCGATCCGCGCGGCGCGCCCGGCCGCGGGGGCCGCAGGGCCCTCGTGCGTCTTGACACCCCCGCGCCGGCGCCGCGCGTAGGCCTTGAGCTGGCGTCCGGCCGCGTCGAAGGCGTCGCGCAGGGCGACATACAGATCCGTATGATCGGCGCGGTCGTGGTGCTCGCGGCTGACCACCAGCTCGCCGTCCGGGACGGTGAGGTCGATGCGGACGTGGTAGATCCTCCCCTTGTGCCGGTGGGCGTGCGGCGCCTCGATCACCACGCGGCACGCGGTGATGCGGTCGTAGAAGCGTTCGAGCTTCCCGGCCTTCTCCCGGATCCTGGCGGTCACCGCCGGGGAAGGCGCCAGATCCCGGTACGTCACCTGAAGCGGTAGTTGCATTGCCCGTTCCCCCTGGTTTTTCCCTGGCCGGAAACCCTTCGGCGCCCGGCCCGCCGACTACGATTCCCCGCGCGCGACGGGGCGCGCGGGATCCGCGATCCAGTCACTCCACGAGCCCGGGTACAGGCGTGCGCCCGCGAGGCCGGCCAGCTCCATCGCCAGCAGGTTGTGGCAGGCGGTCACCCCCGACCCGCACATCTGCACCACCTGCGCGGGTACGCAGCCTTCCAGACACGGCGCCAACGCCTCGCGCAACTGCGCGCGCGGCAGAAAACGGCCGTGTCCGTCGAGATTCCTCTGGTACGGGTGATTGCGCGCCGCCGGCACGTGGCCCGCGACCGGATCGTAGGGCTCGCAGTCGCCGCGAAAGCGCTCGGCGCTGCGGGCGTCGACGAGGCGGCAGCGGCCCGCCGCCAGTTCCGCCTGCAGGGCGTGCGCGTCGACCACCCAATCGGCGTGTACACGCGCCGGATAGGGCGGCGCTTCACGCGCCGGGGGCGCGGCGGTCTGCACCGGCGCCGACAACTGCGTCCAGGCGCCCCAACCGCCGTCCAGTACCGCGACGGCCTCATGTCCCAGCCAACGCAGCATCCACCACAGCCGCGCCGCATAGGCGCCGCCGGCATCGTCGTAGACCACCACCTGGGTCTGCGGCCCGACCCCCCATCGGCCCAGGCGCGCCGCGAAGTGCCCCGGATCGGGCAACGGATGGCGCCCCCCGCGCTCTCCCCGCGGCCCGGCGAGGTCGATGTCCAGATCGGCGTAGCGGGCGCCCGGGACGTGCCCCTCGGCATAGGCCCGGCGCCCGGCCCCGGGGTCGCGGAGATCGAACCGGCAGTCGAATACGCGCCACCCCGGATCCTGGAGGTGCGCGCGCAGGGTATCGGGCGAAACCACGGTGGAGTGGATCATCACGACCAAGTATAGCCGACTGCACCGGACCCGAACGCTGGAATAATGTGTTGTATATCCATATAGTTTTTCGTTTATACGGCCATCCTCCGAGGGCGCCGGGAAACGGGATTCCGGTTTCGGCGCGGGCGACCGATACAGGGCCGTGAGCCCCGATCCATCGGCTATTCCGGAGGTCCCCATGTCCGTTCCCCGCCGGCGCCTGACCCTGCTGCCGCCCGCCCTGCTGCTGACGGTGTTGACGCTCGGACTCGCCCTCCCGCCCGCCGCGGTTGCCGACCCGCCGCCGTGGGCCCCGGCCTACGGTCATCGCGACCGCCACGGCGACGAGGGCGAGAACGACGATCGCCGGGGCGAGGAGGACCGCTACCCGCGTTACCGTCACGGCGACGACGAACACGAACACGACGACGAGGATGGCGGGCGGGCGCGCTTCGACGACGGCGCACCGCCCGACGCGCGCCCGCGCCTGGCCGCCGCCATCGCCGCCGGTCGTTGCAACCGCGCCGCGGCCGGGGCGATCCTCGGCGGAGTGGCCGGCGGTGCCATCGGTTCCGCAATCGGCAAGGGAGACGGGCGCACCGCCGCGACCGTCGCCGGCGCAATCATCGGTATGGTCATCGGAAGTTCCGTGGGTCGCCGGATGGACGAGACCGACCGCTATTGCATCGGGCAGACCCTGGAGTACGGGGTCACGCGCCGGCCCGTGATCTGGAGCAATCCCGACACCGGCGAGCGTTATGCCGTGACGCCCCTGCGGACCTACCGCAGCGACGGGCGCTACTGCCGCGAATACGTGACCGACGCCGAAATCGGCGGACGCCGCGATCAGGTGTATGGACGGGCCTGCCGCCGACCCGACGGGAGTTGGGAGGTCGTCCGCTGACTGCACCCGCCCCGGCCGCGGGGCGGTCCCCACCGGCGCGGCGGCGCCTCGATCAGGCGACCGCCCGCGCCACGTGACGGAGCACCTCCACGGGCAGGGCGCCGGTGAGGCGGCGCTCGCCGATGAAAAAGGTCGGCGTCCCGGTCACGCCCAGCTCGAGCGCGGCGGCGAGATTCCGCTGCAGGCGGTCGGCATAGCGCGGCTCGCTCCAGGCGCGCTCGGCGAGCCCGGGAGCGGCTCCCGCCTCGGCCGCGAGCGTGCGCAACAGGTCGGGCTCGGCGATGTTGCGGCCCGCGCCGAGATAGACCTCGAACAGGCGCCGGTGGAGGGCGTAGAACACCTCCGCCCCCTCCTCCTTCGCCGCCTCCGCCAGCAGCAATGCACGCCGTGAGTTCGTCGTGCACGTGTGCGGGCGGATCGTCACGCCCTCCTCGCGCGCCATCTCACCGAGGCTGCCCATCATCGCGCTCCAATCCTCCTCCGAGTAGCCGAGCTCCGCGACCGCGCGTCCCTCCGGCGGATTGTCGGGGTGGATCTCGATCAGGCACCAGTTCACACGCAGGTCGTAGTCGGCGCGCAGGCGTTCGAGACGCAGAAAGCCGATGTAGCAGAACGGGCAGATGTAATCGGAGAACACGGTCACCCGCAGGGGCGGGCGCGGATCGCACGTCATGGTCGTCACCTCCCGCGCGCAACCGCGCGCGTGCACGCCCCCCGCGCCTATGGAAACACCGGTCCGCGGTGCCGTGCAAGCGCGCACCACGCCGTAGGCGGGTCCGGCGTGCGGCTCGGGTGCGGGGCACACGGCCGTCGCTTCGAGCACACGGGAAACCCGTAGCCGCCGTCCGGACGACGCACCGGCGCGGCCGTAAGATCCTCCGTATACCCGACGACAAACGGACACCGAACACGGACTGCGCGGGCCGGCCGGGGCCCGGGAGGTGTGGAATGCAGGGATTCCGCCGGGGACTGCTGGCCGCCTGCGTCGCCAGCGCTGCGGGCGCCGCCATGGTGATCGTCCTGACGCTCTCGGCTGCGACGCCGGGACTCGATCCGATCGCACTGTTGAGTCACGGTCTCGGTCGCCCCGGTGCGCTCGGCACCGGCTGGCTGGCGTACTTTGTGATGACCATCCCGGTCGGGGGCGTGCTCTTTCACGGCCTGGCGAAGCGCCTGCGGCGAGCGCACCCGGGCGCGCTCGGCACGCTGCTCGGGGCGGCCCTGTGGCTGGCGCTTCGGCTCGCGCTCCTGCCCGCGCCGCCGGCCTCGTTCGCAGCGTCCACGGCCCTCCTGGAGACGGCGCTGCTGACCCCGTTCCTCGTCTACGGGTTCACGCTGGGCGTCGCCCACCTTCGGCTGGAGACAATGCCGGGCGATCGACGCGCTGCGGCGCCGATGAGCGATGGGCCCTCTTCCTCCCTCATGCCCGGGACCTGACGGACCGTCAGGCGGCATCCGGACGCGCGCGCCCCGCGCCCCGCGCGCGGGCCGGAACCCGGACCATCCGATTCCTGCGGGCCGCGCACGAACCGACCGACGGCACGGGTGGCGCACGTGGGTCGGTGCGGTCCTGGCCGGCGCGCTGGCCGCCGGCGCAGCGGACTGCGCCGCGGCCCGCAACGGATTCGACCTCTCCCGCACGTCCGTGCCGCCTGAAGCGATCGTGGCGGGCGGCCCGCCGCGCGACGGCATCCCGTCGATCGACCGGCCGCGATTCGTTCCCGCGGCACAGGCCCGCTTCCTCGCACCCGCCGACCGCATCCTCGGCCTGACGCACCACGGCGAGGCGCGGGCCTATCCGGTGCGCATCCTCAACTGGCACGAGATCGTCAATGACACCGTCGGCGGCGAGCCGGTGGTGATCACCTACTGTCCGCTGTGCGGGACCGGCATCGCGTTTCGCGCCACGGTGAACGGGCGCCGGCGGACCTTCGGCGTCTCGGGCCTGCTCTACAACAGCGACGTTCTCCTCTACGACCGGGAAACCGACTCGCTCTGGGCCCAGGTCTCCGGCCGTGCGATCAGCGGACCTTCTCTGGGCACCCGCCTGCAGATGCTGGTCGTCCACACGACCACCTGGGCCGACTGGCGCCGCCGACACCCCGACACCCGGGTGCTCTCGACCCGCACCGGCTTCCGCCGCGACTACGGCCGCGACCCCTACGCGGGCTACGCCACCGACGGTCGTCCATGGTTTCCCGTTCGGCACAGCGATCCCCGTCTCGCGCCCAAGACCGTGGTTCTGGGCGTCGTGCTGCGGGGACACGCCAAGGCCTACCCGTTTCCGGAACTCGCCCGCAGCGCCCGCTCGCTCAGTGACACCGTAGGCGGACGAACGGTGACGGTGCGTTTCGATGCGACGCACCGCACCGCGCGGATCTTCGACGCGGCCGGACGCGAACTCGCGGGCATAACCGGCTACTGGTTCGCATGGTACGCGTTCCATCCGGACACCGCCGTCTACCGTGCACCGTGACGTCCGTGACCGCCCGCCGCGCCGGGTGGAGCGCGTGCGCAATCCGTGCGACGACCCGCGCGCCGGCGCGGCGCTTCGCGGTACTCCCGAATACCGCGGCACCGTCACCCCGGTTGACCGCAGTCAGCCGGGGCGCCGCGAGGAACGTTTACAGTGGGACGGCGTGAACCGATGGCACCCGGCAGGGTCCGAGGTCGAGTGATGAGACGGGCGGGGCAGCCGATTTCGAGTGCCGCGCGCGCCGCCGGGCCGGCGGCGCGGATCGCGGAGGCCGCGCGCCGGCGCGCGTGGGCCGTCCTCGCGACGGCCACGGCGCTGAGTGTGCTGTGCGGGATCTACGTGGCCGGACACTTCCGCATCGACACCGACACCCTCAATCTCCTCTTCCGCAACCACACACTCCAGCGGCTCGACCGGCAGTTGGACCGCGCCTTCCCCGGCCTGGGCGACCGCATCATCGTCGTCGTCGACGGCGCCACGCCGGGGATCGCCGCCGACGCCGCCCAACGCCTGGCGCAACACCTGCGCACCGGGTCCGGGCGCTTCGCCGAGGTCTACGAACCCGGCGGCGGCGCGTTCTTCCGCCGTAACGGGCTGCTGTATCTGTCCCTGCCGCAACTGCGCGGCGTGACGCGCCGGCTGGTCGACGCCGAGCCGCTGCTCGGGACTCTGGCGCGCGACCCGAGCCTGCGCGGGCTGTTCGACGTCCTCGGGCGCGCGCTGGATCACGCCAAGGCGCTCAACCCGGACACCACCGTCCTCGGCCGCGTGCTGACCGACCTCGGACGAACGGTCGACGGTCGTCTCGGGGGGCGCTTCACGCCCATGCCGTGGAGCGCCCTGCTCAGCGGTGCCGACACCGGGCCCCTGGCCGGGACGCGGCGCATCCTGCTGCTCACGTCGGACGCGCACGACCGCTCGCCCGCCGCCGCGCGGGGCGCGATCGCGACCGTGCGCGCGACGGCGCGCGCCCTCGGTCTCGACGCGGCGCACGGGGTGCGCGTGCGGCTCACCGGTTCGGTCGTCCTCACACAGGATCAACTCGCGGACGTCACCACCGGCGCGCGCCTGTCCACCGCCCTGGCGCTCGTCCTCATCACCGGGCTGCTCGTCTGGGGCCTGCGCAGCGTGCGCCTGGTGATCGCCACGCTGCTCACCCTCCTCATGGGCCTGACGTGGACGACCGCCTTCGCCGTGGCCGCGGTCGGCCCCTTCAATCTCGTCTCCGTGACCTTCGCCGTACTCTTCATCGGTCTGGGCGTGGACTTCGGCATCCAGTTCTGCATGCGCTACCAGGAGGAACTCGCGCGCGGCGGCGACCTCCCCGCCGCCCTGCCCGCGGCCGCCCGCGGCATCGGCCCGGCCCTGGCGCTGGCGGCGGCCGCCGCTGCCGCCAGTTTCTATTCCGTGGTGCCGACTGCGTACGCGGGGATCGTCGACCTCGGCGTCATCGCCGGGAGCAGCATGTTCTTCGCCCTGTTCGCCAACCTCACCGTGCTCCCCGCCCTGCTCGCCGCCCTGCGCGTGCGTCGCGCCGCGATCCCGCGCCCGCCGGTGCCGTTCGCCCGCCTGCCCGTGCGCCGGCTCGCCCGTCCCGTCGCGGGCGGCGCGGCGCTGCTGGGTCTGGCGGCGTTGCCGCTGCTGCCCCACGCCGGTTTCGACTTCAACCTCACGCGGCTGCAGAACCCCGACAGCAAGGCGGTACGGACCCTGCGCGAGCTGGAACGCGAAAGCCGCCTCTCGCCGCTGGCGATCGAGGCCCTCGCCCCCAATCTGGCGACGGCGGAACGGGATGCCCGTCGTCTGCGCGCACTCGACTCCGTGGGACGTGTGATGACGCTGGCCAGCTATATCCCGCCGGACCAGACGCGCAAGCTCGCCCTCATCGCGGACGCGGCGCTGCTCATCCCGCCCTTCGTCCTCGATCCGGGACAGACGCGCGCGCCGCCGAGCGCGGCGCAGCTGTGCACCGCGCTGTCCGCGTTCCGGCGCACCCTCGCCGGCCATGCGCGGACCGGGCCGCTCGCCCCGCAGGCCGCCGCGCTGGGAGCGGCGCTCGCGCGCTTCCAGGCGCAGGAGGGTTGCTCCCCGGCCGCGCTGCTCGCACTGCAGCGGGCGGTCATGGGCTCGCTGCCCGGGCGCATCCGCGACCTTCGCCTCGCGCTGCACCCGCAGCGCGTGACCCTCGGCGATCTGCCCGCGCCGCTGCGCCGCCGCTGGCTCACCGCGGACGGGCGCGCGCGCATCGAGGTCTTCTCGCGCCTCGATCTCGACCGCGACCGCGCACTCGAGCGCTTCGTCTCCGAGGTGCGCCGGATCCTCCCCGACGCCGCCGGCACGCCGGTGCTCTTCGTCGAAGGCGGGCACGTCGTCGTTTCGGCCTTCCGCGAGGCCTCGTGGATCGCCCTCGCGGCGATCGGACTGCTGTTGTTCGCGGTGCTGCGGCGGCTGCGCGACGCCCTGCTCACGCTCGCGCCGCTGGCGCTCGCCATCGTCCTCACGGTCGCGGGCATGGTCCTGCTCGGGATGCGCTTCACGCTCGCCAACATCATCGTCATCCCCCTGACCATCGGCCTCGGCGTCGCCTTCGGCATCTACGTCGTGCTGCGCTGGCGGGCGGAACCCGACATCGAGGCGGTGCTGCGCAGCAGCACGCCCGAAGGCGTGCTGTTCAGCGGCCTCACGACGCTCGCCTCCTTCGGCAGCCTTGCGATCTCCCCCGACCCGGCGATGGCCTCGCTCGGCAAGACGCTCGCGCTCGCGCTCGCGCTGGTCCTCGCCGGCAGCCTCCTGGTGCTCCCCGCGCTGCTCGCGCTGTTCGGCGGGCGGGGGCGTTCGGCGACGCCCCGGCCGCGTCCCCCGGAGGCGGCGACACGGGACCGGCCCGCCCCCGCAGCCCCCAAGCGCACGGCGGTCCCCTCATGAAGCGCACCGCCTTCCTGCTGCTCCTGCTCGGCATCGCACTGACCGCGGCGCTGATCGCACGCGCCGGCGCCGCGACCATACTCGACGCGCTGCGCGCCGCGGGCTGGGCGCTGCTGTGGCTGGTCCCGCTCCACGCGCTCCCCGTCGGCCTCGACAGCCTCGGCTGGCATGCGCTGTTGGGGCGGCACGGGCGACGCGCCGGGCGCGGCTACGTCGCCTGGGCGGCGGCGGTACGCGACGCCGTCGCCGCCGACATCCCCCTCAGCGGGGCCGCGGCGCCCATCCTTGGGGTGCGGCTGCTGTCGCTGCGCGGCGTGCCCGCGCTCGAGGCGGCGGCCAGCGTCATCGTCGAAGGCACGCTCACCCTCGGCGCCCAACTGCTCTTCGTCGCCCTCGGCGTCGGCCTCTATTTCGCCACCGCGGGCGACGGGCGCATCCTCCTGGCCGCCGCCCCGCCGCTGGCGGTCGCAACCGCGCTGGTGGCGCTGATCCTGGCCCTGCAGGTTCACGGCGGCGTATTCGGATCCCTGAACCGGCTCACCGACCGGATCGCGCGCAACCCGCGCTTCGCCGCCCTCGCCGGGGGACCGCAGCGGCTGCACGGCGTGCTCGTGGACCTCTACGCGCGCCGCGCCGCGCTGCTGCGCTGCCTGCTCTGGCAGCTGGCGGGATTGCTCGCGGGGACCGTGGAGATCTGGGTGGCGCTGCACCTGCTCGGTGAGCCGCGCAGCTGGGTCTTCGCACTGCTGCTGCAGAGCGTCGGACGCGCGGCGCGCAGCCTCGCCTTCGTCATCCCCGCCGGTTTCGGCGTACAGGAGGCGGTATACACCCTGGTCGGACAGGTCACGGGACTCCCGGCGCCGGCCGCGCTCGCGCTCTCGCTCGCCACCCGCTTCCGCGACCTGGTGTTCGGCCTGCCGGTCCTGGCGGGCTGGCAGTGGCAGGAAGGCCGCCGCTGGCTCCACACCGGGCGCGTCCGCGGGAACGAAGCAACCGAAACGGAGCGTTGAGACGATGAGCGACGCGAAAATCGAAGTCGAAGGACACACGCACGGACCTCGGTCGCACGCGGGACGGTCGCGAGCCCCGTTGCGCGCGGTCGCCCGGCTGAGAACCGGACTCGCGCGGGCCGCCCTGCGCGGCGCCAACCGCCTGGGCCCGCACCTGCGCGCCCGCGGCATCGCGCGTCTCGACTTCGATCCCGACCGGCTCGTCGCGGCGGCGATCGCCCGCACCGGTCTCGAGGACTTCGGCGGCGAGCCCTACCGCACGCCGCTGGAGGTCCTGCTGCGCGCCTGCGACGAGGAGGCCGGGCTGAACTTCATCGGCCGCGTGGCGACCTGGTGGGACACGGTGCGGCTGCTCGGCAACCTGCTGCGCCTGGCCGCCGACCGACGGCTCCGTCCCGGCATCGCGGCCGAGCCGGTCCGGGCGCCGGTCTTCATTCTCGGCCTGCCGCGCACGGGGAGCACCTTCCTGCACGCCCTGCTCGCGCAGGACCCGGCCCTGCGCAGTCCGCTGCACTGGGAGGTCATGCACCCGTCCCCCCCGCCGGGCCTCGCCTCCCGCGGGTCCGATCCGCGCGTGCGCCGGACCGCGCGCGAACTCGCCTGGATGGACTATCTGGCGCCGGAACTGCGTACCGCACACGCGCTCGCCGCCGAGGATCCACAGGAATGCACCGAGATCCTGAGCAACGTCTTTCTGAGCCTGCGCTTCGATACGACCTACGAGATCCCGAGCTACCGGGCGTGGCTGGACCGTCAGGGGCTGGAGCCGGCGTACCGCTTCCACCGGCGATTTCTCCAGCACCTGCAGCACGGCGCACCGCCGCGGCGCTGGGTGCTGAAGTCCCCGGACCACGTCTTCGCGCTCGACGCGCTGCTGAGCGTCTATCCGGACGCGCGCATCGTGATGACGCACCGCGACCCGCTGAAGGTGCTGCCGTCGGTGGCGAGCCTCACGGTGATGCTGGAGGCCGCGTTCAGCGACGCGGTCGATCCCGTGCGCGTGGGCGAGCGCATCGCGACCCGCTGGGAGGACGGCGCGCGGCGCATCATCGCCGCGGCATCGTCGCACCCGCGCATGGTGCACGTGCACTACCGGGACCTGGCGCGCTTTCCGCTGCGCGAGGTGCGTCGGATCTACCGGGAACTCGATCTGGATTTCACGCCGGAGGCGGAGACGCGCATGGGGCACTACCTGCGCGCACATCCGGCGGGCGGGAACGGGGTCCACCGCTACGATCCGCAGCGCTTCGGACTCGATCCGCAGCGTCTCGCGGAGCGCTTCGAGCCCTACCGGGCCCGCTTCGGCGTGGAGGCCGAGACCCCGGCGACGGCGCGGGCGGCGACGCCCGCCCGCAGCGCCGGCGGGCAATGTTGAGCCGAAATGCTTACGTCGCGCCCGCTGGCAGGCGCAGGGCCCGGTCGTAACAGCCCGCCCGACCGCCGCCTCCGTGCGGCGGGTCGGGGGCGGCGTCCAACCACCCGTGCGAGCTCCGCTCCCTGCGGCGCGCCCCGCCGGGATCCTGGGTCCCGGCGGGGCGCGGGGCCTCCTGCCTGCGTGCATCGTAGCGCCGATGTATGACAGGCGGATGACGGCCGGCGGCGCGCGGCGCGGCGCGGCGCGGGTTACGCAAATGTCATGCCCGGGTCAGCGCCGCGAAACAAACCCCGGATAGGGTGGTTGCGGCCCCATAGCAGGAATCCCCGACATGCGCCCTGAAACCCGCTGCGACCCGCCACGCCGCTCCCGCACACGCCGATTCGCCGGTATCGGCCGGATCGTGCAGGTCGACGCCTCCGGGCCCGGCCGCCTCTCCGTCGCCCGATGCATCGCCGACGTCGACGCGGCCCTCGCGGCGCGCGGCATCCACCCGATACGGCTACGCGGCGAGGGGGCCGCGCCCGGCCGCGACGACGACACCGTAGTCCCCGGCCTGGGCGAGCACTGCGAGCCCGACGACGGGCAGCTCGAGCGCCTCCGCGAACGGATCGCCCGACTCGCACCGGACGTCGTCTGTCTCCACGACGGACGCCATGCCCGCCTGGTGCACGCCCTCGCGCAGCCCGCGCGTTCCTACCTGTTCTTCTGGCACATCCACGATCACTATCCGACCTGCCTGACCGGGCTGCGCGAATCGACGGCGGGCGACCCGCCCGCGTGCCGCCGCCGTCTGTCCATGTCGTGTCTGGTCGAGACTGCCCGGGGACACTGCGCACGCAGCGCCGCGGATCCCGCCGCAGGCGGCGCCCCGACGGACGCGGCACCGGCCGCCGGACGGTTCCGCATGCCGGACCTGTTCGCGCGGCTCAAGCTGCTCGAATCCGCGCGCCGCGCCGATGCCGTCCTCGTACCGAGCGCGTCGATCCGTGAGGCCCTGCTCGCCGGCCTGCCGGAACTCGAGCCGCGCGTGCACATCGTCCCGCCGCCGGTGGCGAGCCGTCCGGCGGCGCCCCGCGCGGCGGCCGCGCCGCCCGGCATCGGATTCCATGCGCCGCTGGACTACGCTCACGGCCTCCACGTGCTCCTGGCGGCCTTCGGCCGCCTGCCCCCCACCCTCCGGCTCACGGTACGCATCGCCGGATCGGAGACCGATGCCGGCTATTGGGCCCACTGCCGCGCGCGCATCGCGGCCTTGCGGCATACGCATCCGGGGATCGAAATCCTGCACCTGGGCCCGCTCGACGCGGCCGGCGTCGAGGACTTCTATCGCCGCACCGACGTCCTCGTCATCGCCCGGCTGCGCGGCGCGGGCCCCGACTTCGCGGCAGCCGAGGCGCTCGTGCGCGGCGCCGCGGTGATCGCCACCCGCGCCGGAGCCACGCACGAGTGGATCCGCGACGGGCGCACCGGCCTGCTGGTCCCGCCCGGCGACGCGGGCGCGCTCACCGCCGCCCTCGGGCGCCTGTGCGGCGACGAGCCGCTGCGCGCCCGGCTGGTGGCGGCCGGGCGCTGGCTGGTCGGCAATCAGTTCACTGCCCACGAACACGTCGAGACCCTCGCCGCCGTGGTCGAACGCTGCCGGGCGCAGCGACGCGGACCGCGCCGCTGGCAGCCCGCACCCCGCCCCGTCGACGCCCGCGCCTCCTGAACCCCGGGCGGCGGTGCCGCCCGACCCCGCGCCCGCCGCCCGGCGGGCCTATTGTGTTCCACCGGGAAAGGCCCTAATGTTCCGCAGCGCCGATCCGCTATCCGGCGGCGGGTGGGCAGCCGAGGGTGCTGCCCCTACGCATACAGGAGAGCCGCAATGACTGTGGAACGCATGTGCGACGATGACGCCGAACCTCCGGGATCCAGTCGTACCGGATTCGACCTTTCATACTCTTCTTCAGCATCCTTCCTCGACTCGCCCGCATCTCTCCCGCCGCTCCGCATCGTATCCCGCACCGCCGCGCGTGCGCCACGCCTGACGATCAGCGCACGCAGCGATGCGTTCCGCAGGCGCTTCTTTCCGGACGCCACGCGTTCGGACTGGAACGACTGGCGCTGGCAGGTGCGCAACCGTATCCGCAGCGCCGTCGAGCTCGCGCGTCTGATCGACCTCTCGGCGGAGGAACGCGAGGCGATCCTGCGCCACACCGGCCCGCTGCCGGTGGGACTGACGCCGTACTATGCGAGCCTCATCGATCCGCACGATCCCCTGCAGGGCCTGCGCCGCACGGCCGTGCCCGTGCCCGACGAGTACCTGCGCGCGCCCGGCGAGGCCGACGATCCGCTCGCGGAGGACGACACCAGCCCGGTACCCGGCCTGGTGCATCGTTATCCTGACCGCGTGCTGTTTCTCGTCACCGGCCTGTGCTCGGTCTACTGCCGCTACTGCACGCGCTCGCGCATGGTCGGCGCCGGCGGGGAATACAGCCTGAAGAAGGCGCAGCTCGAACGCGCGTTGGACTACATCGCGGCGACGCCGTGTATCCGCGACGTGCTGATCTCGGGCGGCGACCCGCTGAGTCTGGACGACGAACGCCTCGACTGGCTGCTGGCGCGGCTGCGCGCCATCCCGCACGTGGAGTTCGTGCGCATCGGCACCAAGAACCCGGTGGTGCTGCCGCAGCGCATCGCTCCGGCCCTGGTCCGCGTATTGCGCCGCTACCATCCGCTGTGGATGAGCCTGCACTTCACGCATCCGGACGAACTCACGCCCGAGGTCGCCGAGGCCTGCGGGCGCCTGGCCGACGCGGGAATCCCCCTCGGCAGCCAGACGGTGCTGTTGCGCGGCGTCAACGACGACGTCGAGACCATGCGTCGGCTGATGCACGGCCTGCTGCGCATCCGCGTGCGCCCCTACTACCTGTACCAGTGCGACCCGATCTCCGGTTCGGCGCATTTCCGCACGCCGGTCGAAAAGGGACTGGAGATCGTCCGCGGGCTGCGCGGGCACACCACCGGATACGCGGTCCCGACCTACGTGATCGACGCCCCCGGCGGCGGCGGCAAGATCCCGCTGACGCCGGACTACGTCGTCGGACGCGAGGGCGACGATCTCCTGCTGCGCAACTATGCGGGGCAGGTCTACCGTTATCACGATCCGGCCGTGGAGGGCTGAGCGCCATGGATATCGCTGTCACCTACGACCTGCGCGAGGAGTATCTCGCCGCCGGGCTGGATGCCGAGCAGACCGCCGAATTCGACCGCCCCGAGACCATCGCGGCGATCGCCGGTGCCTTGCGCCGGCTCGGTCATCGCGTGCAGACGGTCGGAAACCTCGCGGCCCTCACCCGCGCGCTGGCCGCGGGGCGGCGTTGGGATCTGGTGTTCAACATCGCCGAGGGGCTGCACGGCTACGGCCGTGAAGCGCAGATCCCGGCGCTGCTCGAGGGCCACGACATCCCCTATACCTTCTCCGACCCGCTGACGCTGTGCCTGGCGCTGCACAAGGGCATGGCCAAGCGCGTGGTGCGGGCGGCGGGAGTGCCGACCCCGGACTTCGCCGTGGTCGAGGACGAGACCGACCTCGCCGCCGTCTCCCTGCCCTGGCCGCTGTTCGTGAAGCCGGTCGCCGAGGGCACCAGCAAGGGCATCGCGCCGACCTCGCGCGTCACCGACCGCGAGGCCCTGGAGCGCGCCGTGCGCGACGTATGGGCGCGCCACCGCCAGCCGGCGCTGGTGGAGTGCTATCTGCCGGGTCGCGAATTCACCGTCGGGATCCTCGGCGGCGGGCGCGGGGCGCGCACCCTCGGCGTCCTGGAGGTCCTGCTGGGCGCGAACGCCGAGCCCGGGTGTTACTCCTTCGACAACAAAGAACACTACGAAGGCCGCGTCCACTACCGGCGCGCCGTCGACGCCGCGGCCGAGGCGGCCGCCGACGTCGCGCTGGCCGCGTGGCGGGCGCTCGGCGCGCGCGATGCCGGTCGCGTGGACGTGCGCCTGGATGCGAACGGCGGCGCCCATTTCCTCGAGGCGAACCCGCTCGCCGGACTGCATCCCGAGCGCTCCGACCTTGCGATCCTCGCCCGGCTGCTCGGCATCGAGTACGACTGGCTGATCGCCACCATCGTCGAAGAGGCCCTGGCGCGGCGCGCCGCGCCCGCCCCGCTCGCAGCGGCCTCCTGAGGCGCGTCCACGTGTCCGCCCGACCGCTCGAGGTCGCGATCCTGCACGATCGCGTCGCGCCGGACGCCGGCCCGGAGTACGCCGACACCCTGGCCCAGGTCGCCGCGGTACGGGCGGCGCTGGACCGCGCGGGTCATCGCGTGCGCACGCTCGCGCTCGATCCGATGCGGGCCGGCGCGGCACGGGCCGGCCTGCGCTCACACCGCCCGGACGTCGTGTTCAACCTCTTCGAAGGCGGCCCCGGCGAGGGCCCGCTCGCGCACCTCGGCGCCGCGCTGGCCGCAACCGAGGCCCTCCCCTGCACCGGCTGTCCGCTCCCCGCCCTGGCGGCGAGCGCCGACAAGCGCCGCGTCAAGCGCGCCCTGCGCGCGCACGGCCTGCCGACCCCCGACTGGCACGAGGGCGCCGGTCTCGCCCGCAGCGGTCCCGGGCCCGGGCGCTGGATCGTCAAATCGGTCTGGGAGCACGCCTCCCTGGGCATCGACCCGGACGCGGTCTGTACGGGGCGCGCGGCGGTACGCGCCCGCCTCGAGGCCATGCGGGCGCGCCACGGCGGCGAGTGGTTCGTCGAACGCTTCGTGCCCGGACGCGAGTTCAATCTGTCGTTGCTGGACGACGGCGCCGGTACCCTGCGCCCCCTGCCGCCGGCGGAGATCCGCTTCGAGGGCCGCGCCGGCGACGGCGGCGGGATCGTCGGCCACGCCGCGAAGTGGGATCCGCGATCCGACGCCTTCCGCAACACGCCGCGCCGGTTCGACTTCGCCGCCGCCGACGCCGCGCTGCTCGCGGAACTCGACGCCCTGGCCGCGGCCTGCGCGCGGACCTTCGGCCTGGAGGGGTGCGCGCGTATCGACTTCCGCGTCGACGCCGCCGGCCGGCCCTGGATCATCGACGTCAACGCCAACCCGTGCCTCGCGCCCGACGCCGGTCTCGCCGCGGCCGCGGACCGAGTCGGGCTCGACTTCGACGCGATGATCGCCCGCCTGGTCGCGGCGGCCCTGCGCGGTGCCGGCGCCCATGCGCCGGCGCCGGCGCGCGCGGTGTCCTGAGCCGTGTTCCGCATCCGCCGACTGTTCGACGACACCACCCCGGCCAACCGCGAGGCGCTGGCGCAGGTCCAGGAGATCCTGCGCGCGCAGCTCCCCGGACTGGACCCGGCCGACATCGCCAAGATCCCCGCCGCCCTGCGCGACCCTCTCAAGTACCGCTTCCGTTCGGTGCTGTTCGTCGCCGAGGACGGCCGCGAGCGGGTGCGCGGCTTCGCCCTGCTGCTGCACGCACCCGACCTTCGCTTCTGCCTCCTCGACTACCTCGCCACCGCGCCCGGGATCACCGGCGGCGGGATCGGCGGCGCACTCTATCAGCGGGTGCGCGAGGAGGCGGCGGCGCTCGGCGTCGTCGGGCTGTTCTTCGAGGCCCTGCCCGACGACCCGGCCCTGTGCCGCGACGCCGCGACGCTCGAGCAGAACGCCGCGCGCCTGCGCTTCTACGAGCGCTACGGGGCGCGACCGATCGCCGGCACCGCCTACGAGACCCCGGTGCGTCCCGGCGACGACTGCCCCCCGTATCTGGTGTTCGACGATCTCGGCAGCGGCGAACCGCTGTCCGCGCAGAGCGCGCGCACAATCGTGCGTGCGATCCTCGAACGCAAGTACGCGAAGCTGTGCCCGCGCAGCTACGTCGACCGCGTCGTCGATTCATTCCGCGACGATCCCGTGCGCCTGCGCCCGCCGCGCTACCGCACCCGCCGTCCCGCCCCCGCGCCCGCGAACGGCGGCGCGGTGCCGCTGATCGTCAACGACCGGCACAACATCCACCACGTGCGCGAGCGCGGCTACGTCGAATCGCCCGTCCGGGTCGATGCGATCCTGCGCGAACTCGAGCGCACCGGCCTGTTCGTGCGCGTGCGCGCGACGCACTTCGGGGAGCAGCACATCCGCGCGGTTCACGATCCGGCCTTCGTCGAATACCTGAAAAAAGCCTGCGAGGCCGCTCCGGAAGGCAAATCGGTGTACCCCTACGTGTTCCCGATCCGCAATCCGCAGCGACCGCCCAAAGACCTGTCGCTGCGCGCGGGCTACTTCTGCATCGACACCTTCACGCCGATCCACCGCAACGCCTATCCCGCGGCGGCCGCCGCGGTCGACTGCGCGCTCACCGGCGCCGAGCGCCTGGTCGCCGGCGCGCGCCTGGCATACGCCCTGGTGCGTCCGCCCGGCCATCATGCCGAGCGCCGCGCCTTCGGCGGCTTCTGCTATTTCAATTCGACCGCGGTCGCCGCGCACTATCTCAGCCGCTACGGACGCACCGCGGTGCTGGACGTCGATTACCACCACGGCAACGGCACCCAGGACATCTTCTACGAGCGCGGCGACGTACTGACCGTCTCGCTGCACGGCCATCCGCGCTACACCTACCCCTATTTCAGCGGCTTCGACGACGAGCGCGGGCGCGGCGCCGGGGAAGGCGCCAACCTGAACCTGCCGCTGCCGGAAGGCATCGACGGCGCCCGCTACCGCGAGGCGCTCGAGCGCGCGCTCGGGCGCATCCGCCGCTTCCGTCCCGCGTGGCTGGTGGTCGCCCTCGGTCTGGACACCGCCAAGGGCGACCCCACCGGCTCCTGGCTGCTCGGTGCGCGCGACTTCCAGGAGAACGGGCGGCGCATCGCGGCCCTCGGCCTGCCGACCCTGGTGGTCCAGGAGGGCGGCTACCGCACGCGCTCGATCGGCGTGAACGCGAGGCACTTCTTCCTCGGCCTCACGGGTGCGGCCGCCGGGGTGCGCGGGACGCATGACTGAGACCCTGCGCCTGCGCGCCTCGGTGCGCGCCGCCGACGCCGACGCCGTGCGGCGCATCGTCACCGCCACCGGACACTTCACCCCCGCGGAGACCGACGTGGCGGTGGAGCTGGTGGAGGAGCGCCGCCGCCGCGGGCTCGCCGCCGGCTACCGCTTCCTCTTCGCCGACGTCGACGGGTGCCCCGTCGGCTACGCCTGCTACGGCCCGGTCCCGGCGACCGCGGCGAGCTTCGATCTATATTGGATCGCCGTCGATCCCGCCCGACAGGGACGCGGCGTGGGACGACTCCTGCTGCGCCGTTGCGAGGCGTCCGTGCGCCGGCTGGGCGGCGCGCGGCTCTACATCGAGACCTCCGCGCGCGCGCTCTACGATGCCACACGACGCTTCTACGCCCGCGCCGGCTACCGCGAGGCCGCGCGCCTCGAGGATTTCTACGCGCCCGGCGACGCCAAGATCATCTACTGCAAGCGCCTCTGAAGCGGCGCCCGCGGCGTTCAGTCCCCGCCGCCGGACAGGAGGGCGGCGTCGCCGCCGACCGCGGCGGTGTTGACGCTCACAGTACGCTCCACGGCGAAGGCGTCGAGGTAGTGCGGTCCGCCGGTCTTGGGGCCGGTGCCCGACAGGCCCTCCCCGCCGAAGGGCTGCACGCCGACCACCGCGCCGATCATGTTGCGGTTAACGTAGAGGTTACCCACGCGCGCGCGGGCGCGCACCCGCTCCCACACCGAATCGATACGCGTATGCACGCCGAGGGTGAGGCCGTAGCCGCCGGCGTTGATCGCGTCGATGACCGCGTCCAGTCCGTCGCGCGGGTAGCGCACGGCGTGCAGGATGGGACCGAAGACCTCGCGTTCCAGCAGACGCGGGTCGGGGATCTCGTAGAGCCGCGGTCCGAAGAAGCTCCCCGCGGCGCAGTCCGGGCCGGGTTCGAGCGCGCGCAGCAGCCGCCCGGTGCGGTCCATCCGCGCGGCGTGCTCCGCGAGCGCCGCGCACGCCGCCTCGTCGATGACCGGACCGACGTCGGTCGCGAGGGCGGCCGGGTCTCCGATCGACAACTCGTCCATGGCCTCGGCGAGCAACCCGAGGACGGCGTCGGCGACGTCTTCCTGTACGAACAGCAGGCGCAGCGCGGAGCAGCGCTGCCCGGCGCTGTCGAAGGCCGACTCGATCACATCCGCCACCACCTGCTCGCGCAACGCCGAGCTGTCGACGATCATGGCGTTCATGCCGCCGGTCTCGGCGATCAGGGGGACGATCGGGCCGGGGCGCGCCGCGAGCCGGCGTTGTACCGCGCGCGCCGTGTCGATGGAACCGGTCAGCGCCACGCCCGCCACGCGCCCGTCGTCGAGCAGCGGCGGCCCCAGCACCGCGCCGCTGCCCGGCAACAGGTGCAGGACCTCCGGCGGGACCCCCGCCGCGTGCAACAGCTCGACGATGCGCCCGGCCGCGAGCGGCGTCTGCCGCGCCGGCTTGGCGATCACGGCGTTGCCCGCGGCCAGGGCCGCGGTGACCTGGCCGGTGAAGATCGCGAGCGGGAAATTCCACGGGCTGATGCACACGAACACCCCGCGCCCGCGCAGGTACAGGCGATTGCGCTCGCCGGTCGGTCCCGGCAACTCCAGCCCATCGGCGAAGCGCCGGCGCGCCTGCGCCGCGTAGTAGCGGCAGTGGTCGACGGCCTCGCGCCACTCCGCGACCGCGTCGCGCAGTGCGCGTCCCCCCTCGCGCACCGCGAGGTGGATCAGCTCCCCGCCCTGCGCCTCGATGGCGTCCGCGGCCCGCTCCAGACAGGCGGCGCGCGCGGCACCGCCGGTCTCGTCCCACGCCGCGGCCGCCCGCGCGGCCGCCGCCAGCGCCGCCTCGGCCGCGGCGGCGTCGGCCTCGAGGACGGTCCCGACCGTGCGCGTGCGATCGGCGGGGTCCGTAACCGCACGCTCCGCGCCGCCGGGACAGTCGCCGGCGACCCGCGGCGCCGCCGACCAGCGCCGGCGCGCCGCCACCTCGAGCTCCGCCGCCAGCGCCGCCGCGTCCGCCGGATCGGCGAGGTCGATCCCGCGCGCGTTGCGCCGTCCCTCCGCCGCGTAGAGATCGGGTGGTAGCGGCAGGCCACCCGAGGGCGAGGCCTCCAGCCGCGCGAGCGGGTCGGCGATGACCTCGTCCACCGGCGCGTCGACCAGGCGATGGACGAAGGAGGTGTTCGCGCCGTTCTCCAGCAGGCGGCGCATGAGATAGGGCAGCAACGCGTCATAGCCCCCCACCGGAGCATAGACGCGGCACGGGACGCCCTCGCCGAGGTCCTCGGCGAGGGCGTCATAGAGCCCGGCCCCCATGCCGTGCAGGCGCTGGAACTCGAAGTCGCGCCGCTCTCCGGCCGCCTCGAGCACGAAGGCGACGGTGTGCGCGTTGTGGGTGGCGAACTGCGGGCGGAACGCCTCCGGTTCGGCGAACAGGCGGCGCGCGCACGCGAGGTAGGAGACGTCGGTGGCCGCCTTGCGCGTGAACACCGGGTAGCCCTCGAGCCCGAGCTGCTGGGCGCGCTTGATCTCGCGGTCCCAGTACGCCCCCTTTACGAGCCGCACCGGAATGCGGCGCCCGCCGCGGCGCGCCAACGCCGCGAGCCAGTCGAGCACCGCCGGCGCGCGCTTCTGGTAGGCCTGCACCGCCAACCCGAACCCCTCCCAGTCCTGCAGCCCGGGGCTGCGGAAGACGGCCTCGAAGACGTCGAGCAGCGGCTCGAGGCGCTCGGACTCTTCCGCGTCGAGCGTCAGACCGATGCCCGCCTCGCGGGCCGCGGCCGCGAGCTCGCGCACGCGCGCGACGAGTTCGCCGCGCCAGCGCGCGCGCTGCGCGAACTCGAAGCGCGGATGGAGCGCGGAGAGTTTGATCGACACGCCCGCGGCGGCACAGGGATCGGCGCCGCCGCCACCGGAACGCGCCAGCGCCGCGATCGTCCCGCGGTAGGCGTCGAGGTAACGGGCGGCGTCGCTGGCGCCGCGCGCCGCCTCACCCAGGCGATCATAGGAATAGCGTGTCCCCGCGCGCGCCTCGCGCCGTGCGCGGCGCAGGGCCTCGTCCATGTCGCGCCCGAGCACGAACTGGCGTGCGAGGATGGCGACCGCCGCCTCCAGGGCCAGGCGCGTGGCGCCCGCGCCGATGCGCGCCGCGAGCCGGTGCAGGGTCCCCTCCGGATCGGGTGCCGCCGCAGGCGACAGCACCCGGCCGGTGAGCAGCAGGCCCCAGGTACCGGCGTTGACCAGCAGCGGGCCGCCGCGGGCGAGGTGCCCGTCCCAGTGCCCGCGCGCGAGCTTGTCGCGGACGAGCCGTTCGCGGGTGACGGTGTCGGGAATGCGCAGCAGCGCCTCGGCGAGGCACAACAGCAGCACGCCCTCGTGCGTGGACAGGTCGTATTCGTGCAGAAAGGCCTCGATGCCGCCGCGGCGCAGCCGCCGACGCGCCCCGAGCGCGAGTGCACGCGCCCGCTCGTGCACGCGTCGCGCCGCCGGCTCGTCCAGGCGAACGGCATCGCGCAACGGCTCCAGGCAGCGCAGCTCGGCACGGCGCCCGGCGGCGCGTAGCGCGGCGCGCCCCTCGCCCGGCGGAGGATCTTCGACCGGTACGGACATTTCGGCAGGCTCCAGGCCGCTCCATGGTAGCGCACCTCACCCTGCCGCGGGAGCGGATCCGGGCCGCGCGCCGGGCGCTGGAACCGCAGGACGCGACCCGCCCGCGCTCAGGTGGTGATGTGCCGGTAGATATCGGCGACGCGATAGGGCAGGCGGCGCACGTCGTCGACGACGGTGAACCCGGCGGGCCCGAACATGTGCGGGAGGTACTCCAGCGCCTCCTCGTCGATGGTCACGCAGTAGGGGTGCACCCCGCAGGCGCGCGCCTCGATCAGCGCCCGGCGCGTATCCTCGATGCCGTAGGCGCCCCGGTAGCCGTCCTGATCGTCGGGACGCCCGTCGGAGATCGTGACCAAGAGGCGGGTGCGCGCCTCCACGCCGCGAAACAGACCGGTGAGGTGGCGGATCGCCGCGCCCATGCGCGTGTAGTCGCGCGGACGGATGCCGCTGATGCGGGCCTGCACCGCCTCCGAATACGGCTCGTCGATGCGCTTGATGCGGTAGAGTTCGCAGCGGCGGTGGGTGAAGCCGGAGAATCCGTAGATGCCGTAGCGGTCTCCGAGCGTCTCCAGGGCCTCGCACAGCAGTACCAGCGCCTCGCGCTCGACGTCGTTCACCCACCCCTTGGTCGACCCGCTCATGTCCACCAGGAACAGGACCGCGATGTCGCGCTCCGCGCGCCGGCGGCGCACGAACAACCCGGCACCGCCCTCGCGCCCGGCGCGGTGATCGGCGTAGTTCTCGACCAGGGCGTCGAGATCGACGTCGTCGCCCTCGGGCTGGCGCCGCAGCCTGCGATCGGCGCCGCGCACCGCCTCGAAGCTGCGGCGCAACTGCTTGAGCAGTCCGGCGTGGCGTGCGCGCGTCTCGGCGACGAAGCCGTCCCATTGCGGATGGGCGTCGCGCTCGCGCAGCAGGCACCAGTCGCTGCGATAGTCCCCGCGTTGGAAATCCCACTCGTCGTAGCGGTAGGCCCCCGCGTCGGCGGCGGGCGCGGCGGCGTCCTCCGCCCGCGGGGCGGCCGCCCGGTAGCCCCCGGGGCCGGCCGGCACGAGGTACTCCTCGGGGAGCTCGCCGAGATCCTGGACGATCGAATCGAGCAGCCGCTGCACGTCCGCGCGCGGCGCGAGTGCCTCGCCGTCGCATTCGAGACGGATGCGAAACCCCTCCGGTATGTCTGCGGCCGGTTCGCGCACGGCCCGGAACCGCGGCGGCGCCGCGGGCGCGTGGGGATCGCGCCCGCGGCGTTCGCGCTCGAGCGCGACCAGACAGGCGGCCAGGTCGCGGCGCTCCCGCGCCACGCGCGCGGCGAGTGTTCGCGCCACACCCTGCGGGTTGAGTTCTCCCGCATAGGGCGCCGGCTCCGGGGGCTCCTCCCCGCACCCCAGGACCCGCGGCAGCAGATCGAGGCTGTCGGCCACCGTCGCCCCCGGGGCGCCGAGACGTCGCGCCGCCCGTGCCCAGAGCCCGGTCGCGGGGACGGGGGTTGCGACGCGCGCGCGCAGTGCGCGCAGCTCGCGGCCGACACCGGGCAGTTCACGCTCGATGCAGGCATCCAGCCGCAGGGTCTCGAGCAGGTGCAGACAGTGCAGCGCGAAAGCCGGATCGGGGTAGCGGTCCGTGTCCAGGTCCGACGGGCGGCGCCAGGTCCCAAACCAGGTCTGCGCCCACTGGTGCACCGCCATCGCCTTGTAGAGCAGCCGGTTGGCCTCGCGCTCGGGGAAGCGCCCGATGGCGGCGGGCAGATACAGCGACTCGGTGTCGGTCCAGCACACCTCGCCCGCGACCGGCCGCAGGGCGCGCCCGTTGAGACCGAGCACGAAACACTCGAGCGCGCGCGCCACCTCCTCGAAGCGCACGCGCACCCGCGCGCCGGCGTTCGCCGCCGCGTATTCGCCGACCTTCTGCATGGCGACGATCGCGGCGAGCACGCCGCCCTGGTCGTAGCGTGAGAGCAGATGCAGGAGCCACTGGTCCCAATCCTCGCCCTGCAACAGCCGCAGCGCGGGCACGGCGAAGCTCACGAAGTTGTAGGCGAGTTCGTCGCTCGTGCGGCGGATGCGTTCGACGGCCTGCAGGAAGCGCTGCTGGTCATCGGCGCCGAAGCGCGCGAGTTCGAGCGCCGGGGCGCGGACGCTGCGACGAACGCTGAGGACCATGTACACCAGCGCCTCGAGGCGCTCGTGCAGCGCCTCCGCGTCGAGGGCGGTGCGGGCGGCGGTATCGTTCATCGGAGTGTAAGCCGGGGGGACGGGCGCGACGGGCCGGGCCGCGGCGCCGCGGCGATTGGTGCCGAGGGCGAGATTTGAACTCGCACGGGGGTTGCCCACTGGTACCTAAAACCAGCGCGTCTACCGGTTCCGCCACCTCGGCGCAGGTTCACGGCCGCGCCGGGCCACCTTACCGGCGCCGGCGCCCGGCGGTCAAGGCGCGCGCCGTGGCCGCTCCGCTCACGGCATCTCCTCGCCCGGCGCCACCGGTCCGTAGGGGCTGCCGCGGTGGCGGTCATGGTAGTGCATCCGATACTCGACGAAGCGGCGCACGTTGTCGAAATGCAGGAAGGGATTGCCCGCGATCTGCTCGGCCAGCGTGGAGGTGGGCGTCGCGGCGTAGTTGTGGCCGGGATGGATGACGGTCTCGCGCGGGAAGTGCTCGGCGATGCGGCGCAGGGTCGCGTACATCCGCTCCGGGTCGCCGCCGGCGAGATCGCAGCGCCCGCAGCCGTAGACGAACAGCGTGTCACCGGTGATGAGCCGGTCGCCGATGCGGTAACAGGCCGAGCCCGGAGTGTGCCCCGGGGTGTGCAGGACTTCGATCGACGTGTCGCCGAGTTCGATGACGTCGCCGCCGTGGTGCAGGGTGGGCAGGTCGAGGTGGCGGCCCCAGAACCGCGCCTCCTCCTTGAGCAGGTGCATGCGCGCGTCCGTGACCTCCAGTACCTCGCGCAGACCGTTGACGTGATCGTGGTGACTATGGGTCAGCAGGACATCGGTGATCCGTACCCCGCGCTCGCGCGCCAGCTCCAACACGCGACCCACCTCCCAGGCGGGATCCACGACCGCGGCGCGCCCCGAGGCGCGATCGCGGATGAGATAGACGAAGTTCTCCATCGGCCCCAGCTCCAGGGCGTCGATGGCGAACGGCGGCTCGTGACTCATCGGCGACTCCGGCAGCGGACGGCGAAGACCGGCGCCCCGCCTCAGTGCGCCCGCGCCTTGCCGCGCGGGGGCAACAGGGTGACGGAGCGGATCACGACCGGATGCACCGGCACGTCGCGCGGGAACGGGCCACCCGCCCCGGTCGGGGTCGCGGCGATGCGCTCGACGGTCTTCATGCCGCTCACGACCCGGCCGAACACGGCATAGCCCGCCCCGGCGGGGGTATTCGAACGCCGGTCGAGGAAGCGGTTGTCGGCGAGGTTGATGAAGAACTGGCTGGTGGCGGAATCGGGGTCCGCGGTGCGCGCCATGGCGATCGTCCCGCGCAGGTTCTTCAGGCCGTTGTCCGCCTCGTCGGGGATCGGCGCCCGGGTGGGCTTGCGTTTGAAGTCCACCGTGTAACCGCCGCCCTGAATGACGAAGCCCGGGACCACGCGGTGGAAGATGGTCCCCTTGTAGAATCCGGCACGCACATAGCGCAGGAAGTTGGCCACCGTCTTCGGTGCCTTGGCGGGATCGAGCTGCACCACGAAGCGACCATCACTGGTGTCGAAGGCCACCCGCTCCCCGGCGGCGGCCGCCCCCGGACCGACCAGGGCCGCCAACAGCAGCAACGCCCCCGCGCCGTGCACCGTCATCCGCATCCGCCGCATCGTCCCGCTCCCTCCGCGCCCGCACCGCGGGCTCACCAGCGATACTTGTCCCACAACTCCGGGTGCGCCCAGTACCGGGCGTTGAGCCAATCCGGAGTCTCCTTATAGTCGTAGAGATCGAACTCGTAGAGCCGCCCGTCGCCGCCTTCGGGCTGATGCGCCGACGGGCGCAGGCCGTAGGCGCGCAATGCCGCCTCGTCCCATTCCCCCACCGCGTCCGGTACCAGCACCACCAGGTGCCGCGCGTGAACGTCGCGCAAGCGGGCCAGCAGGCGCGCCGCCTCGGCCCGCGGCAGGTCCTCGAGGACACCGGCCACATAGGCGAGATCGAAACGCCCCAACCGCGCCAGGCGCGCGCTCAACTGCGCCCCGGCGAGACACTCCCACTCCGCAGGCGGCCCGGCCCCGAGGCCCGTGCGCA
Organism: Gammaproteobacteria bacterium; assembly: GCA_027013145.1. Taxonomy (GTDB): domain Bacteria; phylum Pseudomonadota; class Gammaproteobacteria; order 21-64-14; family 21-64-14; genus BMS3Abin12. The sequence goes on from JALUXX010000009.1 coordinate 32,598, forward strand.
GACAGTCTTCCGCCGCCGCCCCTACCGCGAGCACGCTGCGCGGGCGCAATGCGGCTGCGATGTGAAGGACCGCATCACACGCCTTCGGCACGACCACCTCCGCCACCCGGCCGCGCACGCGCAACTCCTGCCCGACGCCGCGGCATCCGCGATCCGGCGCCGACCCGGGCCCGAACACCGGCGCGATCGCGTACCGCCAGTATAACGCCCCCGGCCCGCCGCCGCAGGGGGCCGGGCGCACCGCCCGCGCTTTCTTCGCCGCCGCGGTTGGGGGACAATCCCTCAACGCCATGGATGCCGCGCCCTTCTCCGCCCGCGAGCGCCTCTCCGCGCGTGCCCTGTTCGTCGGGCGGCGGATCGACGTGCGCGCCCTCGACCGCGTCGAGCGACTGGCCGACGCCCCTGCCGTCGTGCGCGCCGGGGAACACGGCGTCGCCGTCCTGTTCCGCTATGGCGTGCTGGTACTCTTCGACGTGCAGGCGCGCGAGGAGACCGACTTTATCGACTCCGTCGCTCCCCTCATCGACGAACGCGTCGACCCGCCGGAGAGCGAAGAGGTGGAGATCCGGATCGAGCCCGAGGGCAGCGAGCGGGTCGATCCGCAGGGGGCCATCGTCCTCACGGCCGCCGGCGTGGACCGGCTGCAAATCGTCGCCGACATCCTCGCCAAGAGCGTCGTCCTGGCCTACTACGAGGCGCGCGTCGCGCAGGTCTTCGACCGCATCGAGCCTCTGGCGGCGAACCTTCGCCGCGGCGGCCACTCCGGCCGCGCCGGACGCGAGGTCCTGCGGCAGATCGGCGACGTACTCCTCACGCAGCAGAACATGGTCGGGCGTGTCGAGGTCGCCGAGAAACCGGACCTGCTCTGGGAACGACCGGAACTGGAGCGGCTGTACAACCGCCTGCGCGACGAATACGAACTGCGCGAACGCCACCGCGCCCTGGACCGCAAGCTCGACCTGATCGCCCGCACGGCGGAAACCGTCCTGGAACTGCAACAGACCCGCAGCAGCCTGCGGGTCGAATGGTACATCGTGGCCCTGATCCTGATCGAGATCGTGCTCACGCTGTACCAGATGTTCTTCGCCCACTAAAACGGGGACAGTATACCTATTTCCAAAGGGGACAGATTTATTTGAGCGATTGCTCAAATAAATCTGTCCCCTGTACTGGCCTCAAATAAATCTGTCCCCTGTACTGGCCTTTACTGGGTCGTCTTTAGGATTCAGGCGTCAGCACCGCCTCGAGGAAGCGCCGCGCCTGCGTGTAGATGCCGGGGTCGGTGCTCGCGCGCGGGCCGGCGACGTTGAGAATCCGAACCGGCCCCTCACGCAGCCAGCGGCGCACCGCCGCCGCCTCCGCCGCGCCGCCGCCCGGATCCGCGATGTAGACGCGACGCCCGGCGGATCGCGCGAGTTCGACCGTCAGCGCGGTCCCGCCCCGCAGCGGGCCGCGCACGAGGACCAAGGTGGCATCCGCGTCGCGCACATTCCACTCCGTGCGCACGCGGTAGTCGCTGTCCGGCGTCTCGCGCAACGGGTAACGCGCCGGAATCGGTCCGTCCTCCGCGCGCCGCCCCCTGGGGCACCAGCCACCGCAGGGGATGCCGAGGTCCAGCGCGGCATCGAGGGCCGCACGGTCCACGCCGCTCTGCCCGCCGGAGATGATGCGCTCGACCATACCGCGACCCTGCGATCGGGTTCGTGCCTCATCTCAGCCTAGTCCCGGAGCGGGCGCACCGGCAAGCACGGTCATCGAATGGTGACCGACGCGTCATCGCCCCGTCACCGGGCGGTGGTGTGATCGGGGCCCGGACCCCGGCGGATCCGGCCGGTGAACGGGAGCGAAACGACATGAAACCGACGCTGCGTGACCGCCTGCTGCGCCTCGCCCGGGCGGCCCGGGAACCCGATCCCCCCGCCGAGGCCCTGCACGGCGACGTGACCCTCATCGCCCGGGCGCGGGAGTTGCACGTCGCGATCGCGCCGGAGCCGCGGCCGGTGCCGGCCGCCTCGATGCTCGACTGACACCGGCGCAGGCGGCCCCGCGTACCCGCGCGATCACACTTGCAATCCCGGCGCGATGTGCTTTACTTCGGATTGCCGATCGCGATCCGGCAAAAAGTCGGAAGGCAGTCTCAGACGACTTTACGAGCCGCCAACGCCCGCCCACCCGGCGGGCTTTTGGTTGGAGGGGCGGGCGTGCGCTCCAGGCGCGACCCATCACGCACCGGCATCGAACCGTGAGCGAAACCGACGCCCGGATCGTACATCCCGATCCCGCCGACGAGATTCTCATCCCCGAGGGCTGCCGCATCCTGGAGTCCTGGAATTGCCCGGAAGACCCGGCGGTGTCGATCGCGCGTGCGCGCGTCGCGCCCGGGACGGCCACCCGTGCGCACCGACTGCACGGGGTCCGGGAACGCTATCTCGTCGTCTCCGGCCGCGGCGAGGTGACGATCGACGGCGGCCCGTCGCAGCCGGTCGGACCCGGCGACGTGGTGGTCATCCCGCCCGGGCGGTCACAGTCGATCCGCAATCCCGGCGACTGCGATCTCGTCTTCTATGCCATCTGCACGCCGCGCTTCACGCCCGACTGCTACGAGGACCTCGAAGCCGGCTGAACGTGGGCGCCGGGTGCGCGCCGCCGCCGAAGCGGGTAGGCTGAAGCCGCGGCACCCGCGACGCGCCGTACGCGGGCGGGCGGCCGTCCCGGTCCAGCACGACGGCAGTGGCCGTCCCACTCGGAGGCATCGATCCCCCATGAAGAGCATCAGCCGGACATTCCTGTCGGGCCTCGGCGCGACCATCCCGATCGTCATCACCCTCTACATCCTCTACTGGCTCGGATCCTCGGCCGAGGCGGTGCTCGGCGGGATGATCCGCCTCGTCCTCCCTCCGGGGGTGTACCGGCCGGGCATGGGGGTCGGTATCGGGCTGGTGCTGATCTTCCTCGTCGGCCTGTTTCTTCAGGCGTGGATCTTCCGGCGCGTCTTCTCCTGGGGGGAGGCGCTGCTCGAACGCGTCCCGCTGGTGAAGACCCTCTACGGGTCGGTACGCGACCTGATGAACTTCTTCTCCGGCTCCAGCGCCGGGCGCTTCAACCAGGTCGTCTCCGTCGCCCTCCCCGGCAGCGACCTGCGCCTGATGGGCCTGGTCACCCGCGATCGCGTCGACGAGGTCGCGCCGGGGCTGGCGCCCGCGGACTCCGTGGCCGTGTACTTCCCGATGAGCTACCAGATCGGCGGCTATACGGCCTTCGTGCCGCGCTCGGCGCTGACCCCCGTGGACCTGTCGATCAACGCGGCGATGCGGTTCGCGGTGACGGCCGGGATGTCGGCGGCGGAGAATCCGCACAACAGCGGCACGCTACGCCCCGGCGCGGGGCGCTGAGCCAGCCGCCGCCCGCGCCGGGGACGATCAGGCGGGGATGCGCCGGCCGGCCTCCTCGATCCGTACGCGCACCTGCTCCGGATCGCCGAGCCAACGCCGCTCCACGACCCGCATCCCGGCGTCGAACTCGTAGACCAGCGGCACACCGGTCGGGACGCTGAGGTCCATCACCTCGGCATCGGAGAGCCCCTCCAGGTGCTTGATCAGCACACGGAAGGTATTGTGATGGGCGACCACGAGCACGCGCTCGCCGCGCCTGATCCGCGGTACGATCGCCTCCTCCCAGCACGCCGTCACCCGACGCATGGCGTCGGCGAGTGACTCCGCGTGAGGCAGCATCTCGGCGGGAAGGTGCCGGTAGCGCGCGTCCCGGCGCGGATGACGTGTGTCGCGGGGCTTGAGCGGGGGCGGGGAGTCGACGAAGCCGCGCCGCCAACGGTGGAGCTGCTCGTCGCCGTAGTGTTCCTGAATGTCGCTCTTGTAGAGGCCCTGCAGCGCCCCATAGTGGCGCTCGTTCAGCCGCCAGTCGCGCTCCACCGGCAGCCACATCTGATCGAGGGCGTCCTGCACGATCCACAGGGTCTTGATCGCGCGCTTGAGCACTGAGGTGAAACCGCGGTCGAAGCGCATCCCCGCCGCGCGCAGCAGGCGACCGGCCTCCAGCGCCTCCTGCACGCCGCGGGTGCTCAGATCCACGTCGCTCCAGCCGGTGAACCGGTCTTCGAGGTTCCAGCGGCTGTGGCCGTGTCGCAGAAAGACCGCCCGGTGCACGTTTACCCCCTTCGCCCCGCCGCAGACCGCACCCGCGAGGACTCCGGCCCCAGAGGTCCAGTATAACGGAAGCGGCCGCACTGCCGGCGGCCGCACCCGCCGCCCCGCGAGTAGCCGCAGGCGTGGTTTTTCCCTACTGTGGAGGCGTCCGGGTTGCGGAGAGGGGGTGATGCTGTCGGCCTTCCGTTCCTGGCGCCGGCGCCGGCTGCTCCGGCGTCACGCCATCGCCGATTCCGCGTGGCGCGCCGCACTCGCGCACTGCACGCTCGCCGCCGGTCTCGACGCGGCGCGGCGCGAGCGCTTGCGCGAACTCACCACCCTGTTCCTCGCCACGAAGCGCTTCCACGGCGCGGCGGGGCTGGAGGTCGATGCCGGGGCGGCGCTGGCGATCGCGATCCAGGCGGCGGTCCCGATCCTGGGGTTGGGCATCGACTGGTACCGCGGGTGGACATCCGTGATCGTCTACCCCGGCACGTTCGTCGCGCGGCGCGAGGAGTCGGATGCGGACGGGGTCGTGCACCGCACGCGCCATGCGCTCAGCGGCGAGGCCTGGGACCGGGGCCCGCTCGTACTCTCGTGGGAGGACGCACGCCCGCACGCGCATCCCTACGGCCCCGCGGGCAACGTCGTGATTCACGAATGCGCGCACAAACTCGACATGCTCGACGGGGCCGCCAACGGGCACCCGCCGCTGCACCCCGGGATGGACGCCCGCGCCTGGAGCACGACGCTTGCGCGGGCCTACGAGGCGTTGGAGGCGCAGCTTGCGGCCGGCGCCCCGACCTCCCTCGATCCCTACGGGGCCGAGAGCCCGGCGGAGTTCTTCGCCGTCGCCAGCGAGGCGTTTTTCGCCGCCCCCGTCGCGCTGCGCGAATCGCAACCGGAACTCTACGGCCAACTGCGGCTATTCTATCGGCAGGACCCCGCGGGGCCGCCCGCCCGGCGGACCCGAGCCGAGGAGGACGGACGATGACCCCCCCTGCCCCGACGGAGCGCGCGCGCCGGGCGGCCCGAATCGGAATCGCCCTGGGCAGCGGCTCGGCGCGGGGCTGGGCCCACATCGGGGTCCTCCAGGCGCTGCGCGCCGGCGGCGTGGACCCGCACGTGATCTGCGGCAGTTCCATCGGCGCGCTCGTGGGGGCCGCCTGCGCGGTCGGCGACCTGGACCCGCTCGGTGAGTGGGTGCAGTCCCTCACCCGCGGCGACGTGCTGCGCATGCTCGATCTGCGCCTGAGCGGGGGCGGGCTGATCCAGGGCGAACGGCTGATGCGCTTCTTCCGTTCGCGCGCCTACGACGTGCCGATCGAGAAGCTCCCGCGGTCCTATTCGGCGGTGGCCACCGACCTCGCGACCGGGCGCGAGGTCTGGCTCGGCGAGGGATCGCTGCTCGAGGCGGTGCGCGCCTCCTTCGCCCTGCCGGGGCTGTTCACTCCGGTCCTGCGCGACGGGCGCTGGCTGGTGGACGGGGGGCTCGTCAATCCGGTGCCGGTGTCGGTGTGCCGGGCGCTCGGCGCCGAGGTGGTCATCGCCGTCAACCTCAACGGCGACCTGGTCGGACGGCGCCTGCGCCCGGGACTCGGCGCGGACGGGGCGGGCGCATCGGGCAGCACCGAGGAGGCCGCCGAGGAGGCCATGGAGGAAAGCCTGCTGGCCCAGTTCGCCGCCCAGGTCACCAATACCCTGCGCGCCGGGGCCGCCGCGCTCATGGGCCCCCCGGGACCGGACGCGACGCCGGCCCCAGGCCTGTTCGAGGTCCTCTCGGGCGCGCTCAACATCATGCAGGACCGCATCACCCGCAGCCGCATGGCCGGCGACCCGCCCGATGTGGTCATCAGCCCACGGCTCGGGCACATCGGTCTGATGGAGTTCGACCGCGCCCGCGAGGCGATCACCGCCGGCGCCCGCGCGACCGAGTACCTGATGCCCGCGATCCGCGAGCGCTGCCTGCGCTGAATACCGCGGCCCCGGTGCCCACCGGAACCGGGGGAACCGGGGGAACCGGGGAAACCGGAGAGGAATCGCGGACGGCCGGCACGTTGGCCGCCCCGGCGCGCGCCGGCTATGCTTCGTCCCGAACCCCTTCCGTTGCGGAGTGCGCGCAGATGCTCGACGTCGTCCTCGTCCGCCATGCGATCGCCGAAGAACCGGACGCCGCCGCACGCGCGGGCCGTTCCGAGGCGCAGCGCCGGCTGACCGCCGCCGGGCGGCGCAAGATGGAGGCGGCCGCGGCGGGCCTGCGTCGCGTCCTGCCGGAGGCCGGGCGGATCGCCTCGAGTCCGCTGGTCCGCGCCCGCGAGACCGCGGCCATCCTGGCACACGCCTATGAGTCGGCCGCGCCGACGGAGACGGACCGGCTCGCGCCCGGCTTCGACCCGGCCGGGCTTCTCGACTGGCTGCACGGGCAAGGCGCGGATACGACCCCCGTGATCCTCGTCGGCCACGAGCCGGACCTCGGCCGCTGGGTGGCGTGGTGCACCGGATGCGGTGCGGGCACCCCGGTCGTCTTCAAGAAGGGGACCGCCTGCCGGCTCGAAGTCGGCGCGCCGGGGGAGGGTCGGATCCGCTGGCTGCTCACGCCGCGGCAACTGCGCGCGCTGGGGGAAGGGGCGTGAACTCCGATCGCCTGCACGGCGACGCCGCCGCCGGTGCACGCGAGGTCGCCGCGGAGTTGCTCGACACCGCCGCGCAGGCGGCGCGGCGCCTGACCGCGGGGGAGCGCGACGCCGTGCACGACTTCCGCGTCGCCGTCCGCAGGCTGCACTCGTGGTTGCAGGCCTGGTCGCCGCCGCTGCATCCCGGGCGGCGCAATCTGCGGCGGATGCGGCGGCTCGCGCGGGCCACCGACGCCGCGCGCGACGCCGAGGTCGCGTTGGATTGGATCGACCGGCAGCGCAAGGGCCTGGCGCCGGATGAGCGCGTCGGCGCCCGGCGCCTCGCGCGCCGGGTTGAGGCCCGCCGCACACGGGGATTGCGGCGCGCGCGCCGCCGCGTCGCGGACCGCTGGCCCCGCCTCGAGCGGCGGCTGCGCCGGCGCCTGGCCCGCTCGACGGAACCCGCGGGCGTGGAATTCGGGCACGCCGCCGGTACCCTGGTGCTCGCACAGGCGGAACGCCTGGAACGCGCGCTCGAGTCACTCCACGGGCCGCGCCGCGGGCGCCGCGAGCACCGTGCCCGACTGCGCGCCAAGCGCCTGCGCTATCTGCTCGAACCCCTCGGCGCGCAAACGCCCGCGATGCCGGTGGCCGCCGGGGTCGGGCGCGCGCTGGCGGACTTGAAGGCGCTGCAGGACCTGCTCGGCGAACTGCAGGACCTGCGCGTGCTCGCCGCGCGGCTGCGCGCCGCGGCGCGCCGCGCCGGCGGCGCCGGCGGGCGCGGACGAGTCGATGCGGCGCTGCACGGTGCCCCCGACGCGTATCCGGGCGCCGCAACCGACGCGGACTCCCTGCCCGGGCTGCTGGCGCTGGCGCGCACCGTCGGAGTGCGGCGCGCACGGTGCAGGGATGGGCTGCACAGGCGCTGCGCGGACGGCGGAGCGGTCGCGACGGCGCGGGGCGTCGGCGTCGCACTCGCACCCAAAGACGAGGAACCCGTACGGCGGGGGATCGCCCGCGCGCGGTAACGGTGCGCGGCCGTCCGTGCACGCCGGCGCACGGCGCTTGCCCATCGCCGCCGCAGCGCACAGAATGGGCCCCGGATCAGCGACCCGGTTCCGGCCTCCCCGCCTCCCCCATGCCCAAGACCACACCCGATACAGTGGCCGCAGTCGACCTGGGCTCGAACAGCTTCCACATGCTCGTCGCCCGCTCGCTCGACGGGCAGTTGAGCGTGCTCGACCGCCTGCACGACATGGTGCGCCTCGCCGGCGGCCTGGACGCCGAACGGCGCATCACGCCCGAGGCGTCCGCGCGTGCGCTCGCGTGTCTCGAGCGCTTCGGCCAGCGCCTGCGCCACATGCCCCCCGGCAGCGTGCGTGCGGTCGGGACCAATACGCTGCGCAGCGCGCGCAACGCGAAGGAATTCCTGGACGCGGCCGAGCGCGCCCTCGGCCACCCCATCGAGGTGATCTCCGGCGTCGAGGAGGCGCGCCTGATCTATGCCGGGGTCGCCCACGGGATCGCCGGCGACGGCCGCCGGCGCCTGGTGATGGACATCGGCGGCGGCAGCACCGAACTCATCGTCGGCGAGGGCGCCGAACCCTTGCACATGGAAAGCCTGTACATGGGCTGCGTGAGCATGAGCCACGCCCACTTCCCCGACGGGGAGGTCACCCCGAAGCGCTGGCGCCGGGCGGTGCTGGCCGCGCGCGGGGAGCTGGAACCGCACGAGGAGCTGTTCCGGCGCCTCGGCTGGACCGACGCGATCGGTGCCTCGGGGACCCTGCGCGCCGTCTACCGCAGCGTCGTGGAATCGGGCTGGAGCGACGCCGGCATCACCCCCGCGGGGCTGCAGCGGCTGATCGAGGTCCTGCTCAAGGCCGGCAAGGTCGAGCGCCTCGACCTGCCCGGCGTGAGCGCGAGCCGTCTGCCGGTGTTCGCGGGTGGTGTCGCCGTGGTTGCGGCCGCCTTCGAGGCGCTGGGCATCGAGCGCATGCGCGTCTCGGACAGCGCCTTGCGCGAGGGGCTCCTCTACGACCTCCTCGGCCGCATCCACGAGCACGACGGGCTGCGCACGCGCACGGTCACCGGCCTGGCCGCGCGCTACAACGTCGACCGCGAACAGGCCGCGCGCGTGCGCGAGACCGCCCTGGAGCTGCTGGCGCGCGCCGCCGAACCCTGGTCGCTGGAGGAGGAATCGGCCGCGCGACTGCTCGGCTGGGCCGCGGAACTGCACGAGATCGGCCTTGCGATCGCCCACAGCGGCTATCACAAGCACGGCGCCTATATCCTGGCGAACGCCGACCTCGCCGGATTCTCGCGCCGCGACCAGGCGCTCCTGGCGACGCTGGTGCGCGCCCACCGGCGTAAATTCCCCGTCGCAGAGATGGATCTGCTGCCCGCCGCCTGGATCGACGATGCGCGGCGCCTCGCGGTACTGCTGCGCGTGGCCGTCGTCCTGCACCGCGGCCGCAGCCCGGTCCCGCTCCCGCCGCTGCAGGTGATCGCCGCGCGCCGCTCGCTCGCCCTGGTCTTCCCCCCCGGGTGGCTCGACCAGCACCCGCTCACGCAGGCGGACCTGGAGCAGGAGGCGGCCTACCTCGCCGAAGTCGGCTTCGAGCTCAGGTTCTCGTGAGCGCGGCCGGCGGCCGCGCCGATCACACGGTGGCGGACGCCGCCAACAGCTCGAGCAGGCGCTGCTGCGCCGAGAACGGCGCCGTGCCCGCACGCGGTGTACGCCGCCGGTAGCTACCGTCGCTCTGCAGGATCCAGGCCTGGGTGTTGTCCCGCAGATAGAATTTCAGCTCGCGCACGACGCGTTCGCGCAACGGCCGGGACTCGATCGGGAAACACAGCTCGACGCGGCGGAAGAAGTTGCGCTCCATCCAGTCGGCGCTGGCGCAGAAGACCTCGTAATCCCCGCCGTTGAGGAAGTAATAAACCCGGGTGTGCTCGAGGAAGCGCCCGACGATCGAGCGCACCCGGATCCGCTCCGACACGCCGGGCACCCCGGGCCGTAAGCAGCAGATCCCGCGTACGATCAGGTCCACCCGCACCCCCGCCATCGATGCGCGATACAGGGCCTGGATCACCTGCGGCTCGACGAGCGCGTTGATCTTGAGAATGATGCGCGCCTCGCGCCCCTCGGCCGCGTGCCGCGCCTCGCGCTCGATACGCTCGAGCATCGCCGCGTGCAGGGAGAAGGGCGAGGCCAGTATTTTGCGGATCCGGGGGGCCCGGCCAACGCTGGTGAGCTGCAGGAAGATGCGGTGCACGTCGTCGCCGATCACCGGATCCGCGGTGAACAGCCCGTAATCGGTATACGTGCGCGCCGTGCGCGGGTGGTAGTTGCCCGTCCCGAGGTGCGTATAGCGGCGCAGGCTGCGCCCCTCGCGGCGCACGATGAGCATCACCTTGGCGTGAGTCTTGTAGCCCACGACGCCGTAGACGACATGCGCCCCCGCCTCCTGCAGCCGGGCGGCCAGCTCGATGTTGGCCGCCTCGTCGAAGCGCGCCCGCAACTCGATGACGACCGTGACCTCCTTGCCCGCCTGGGCGGCGCTGACCAGGGCGTCGACGATAGTCGAGTCGGGGCCGGTGCGATAGAGGGTCTGCTTGATCGCCAGCACGCCGGGATCGGCCGCCGCGCGCCGCAGCAGGTCGACCACCGGGACGAAGGACTCGAAGGGGTGGTGCAGCAGGACATCGCCCTTGCGCAGAACCTCGAATGGATCCGGCGCCGACACCAGACGCGCCGGCAGGCCGGCGGTGAACGCGGGGTATTTCAGATCCGGGCGGTCGACCAGGTCGCACACCGCCGCGAGCCGGTTGAGGTTCACCGGACCGTTCACCTGATAGAGATCGTCGCGCCCGAGTTGGAACTTGTTCAGGAGGTAATCCACCATTTCCTCCGGACAATCGTGCGCGACCTCGAGCCGCACGGCGGCGCCGTAGCGCCGCGAGGCGAGTTCCCCCTCGACCGCGCGCAGCAAATCGTCGATCTCCTCCTCGTCGACGAACAGGTCGCTGTTGCGCGTGACGCGGAACTGGTAGCAGCCCGTCACCTGCATGCCGGGGAACTGCTGGTCGATGAAGGCATGGATCACGGAGGAGAGAAAGACGAAGTCGTAGGGCCCGCTGCCGCTCTCCTCCGCCGGGAGCTGAATGATGCGCGGCAGCGCCCGCGGCGCCTGCACCACCGCGACCTCGGCGCTGCGACCGAAGGCGTCCTTCCCCTCCAGGGAGACGATGAAGTTCAGGCTCTTGTTGAGGATCCGCGGAAAGGGGTGCGCCGGATCGAGACCGAGCGGGGAGAGCACCGGGAGCAGGCTCTCCTCGAAGTACTTCCGCACCCAGGTCTCCTGCTCGGGGGTCCACTCGGTGCGGCGGATGAAGCGGATCTCCTGCGCGGCCAGCAGCGGGATCAGTTCATCGTTGAGCACCCGGTACTGCTCATCCACCAGCTCGTGGGCCTGGATGCTGACCGCCGTGAGCACCTCCTGCGCCGTGCGGTTGTCGGGACCGGACGGACCGAGGCCCAACTCGACGCGCTGCTTGAGACCCGCCACGCGGATCTCGAAGAATTCATCGAGATTGGTGCTGGCGATGCACAGGAAGCTCAGGCGCTCGAGAAGCGGGGTGGCCTCGTCGCGGGCCTGCGCCAGGACCCGCCGGTTGAACTCCAGGAGGCTGAGTTCGCGATTGAAATACAGGTCGGGTTGCTTGAGGTCGACGATGTCCATGCGCACGAGCGGCCGGGAAACGAGAGGGCAGCATAACCGCTTTTTGCGCCCGGTTCATGCACGCTTCGCCTCCGCCCGCGCGCGGACGCCCGCGCCGGACGGTCCCCGGTGCGGGCGCGCGAACCGCCCCGGGTCAGCGGACCCGGAGGCGGACCCGGGCGCGGAAGGGGAAGGCGACGATCCCCTGACCGCGGCGGTACTCGCGCAGGTAGAGCTTGGCGGCACGGAAGCCCTCGCGGAAGGACAGCCGCAGGTGCTCGCTGCGGGTGATCTGTCCGCCGCGCAGGGCGTGGCGGAACCCGGCCCGGTAGCGCTCCCCGCGCAGATGCGGGGCGATCCTCAGGCCGACTTCCTCCGGCGTCGGATAGTGAACGCTCATGACTGCGACCTCCCGGGGCGGCGGCACGGCACCGCCCCCTACCGGGTGTCGGCAGCGCGCGTGCCATCCTTGATTCAGCGTAGCCGGTCCCGGCGGCGACCGATCGGGGCCGCCGCCCGGGGCGCGACCCGTCGCGCCCTTGGATCGCCGCAGCCGTTGTGGGACCATACCGCGGTCCGGCGCCCGCAGGGTTCCGCCGTACCCACCTCCGCAACCACCAGAGGGAACAGGATGAACAAGCGATTACTGCTGGCCGCCGTGGCCTGTACGCTGCCGCTCGCCGCGGCGGCGAAGTCCCCCGCCCGCCTCGAGACGCAGCAGGCGCGGTTGGGCTACGCCATCGGCTATCAGATCGGCCACAATCTCAAGGAACAGGGCGTGACCCGGATCGACGCCGACGCGCTGGCCCAGGCCGTACGCGACGTCATGACCGGGGCCAAACCGCGCCTGAGCCCGGAGCAGATGCAGACCGCCGTGCTGAAGTTCCAGCAGTCGGCGCTCCGGGAGCGCGCCGCCCAGGCCAAGACGAATCTGAAGGCCGGCGAGGCGTTTCGCGCGGCGTTCAAGAAGAAGAAAGGAGTTGTCGAACTGCCGGACGGACTCCAGTACCGGGTGCTGCGCGCCGGCAAGGGTCCCAAGCCCAAGGCCGAGGACACGGTGGTCGTGAACTACCGCGGCACGCTGACGAACGGCACCGTGTTCGACAGCTCCTACAAACGCGGCAAGCCCGCCGAGATCCCGGTCGGACGCGTGATCCCCGGCTGGAAGGAGGCGCTGCAGCGGATGCCCGTGGGCTCGAAGTGGGAAGTCGTGATCCCGCCGAAGCTCGCCTACGGCGCCAAGGGCGCCGGCGGCGTGATCGGGCCGGATCAGACGCTGGTGTTCACGATCGATCTGCTGTCGATCAAGAAGGCGGACGCCGGCAAGCCGACCGCAGATTGAGGTGATATCCGCGGGCGGGCGGAGGCGCCCGCCCGCGGACGATCTGAGCGTCAAACCCCCGGGCCTCCTGCCGCTATGACCTTGGATGGCGCCCGTCCGGCGCCACGGTCACCGTCACGAGGATCCGCCCCCGGTGCGCGCCAAGTTCTGGAACCGCCACCGAATTCTGATCGCCGCCGCGGCCATGTCGACGCTGCTCGGCACCTACACGAACGCCCTGCAGGCGCTCGAGGGCGGCGTCTATGATCTCGCCGCGCGGGTCCTTCCCGCGGCGGGCGGCCATGGGGCGGTGGCGGTCCTCGCCATCGACGCCCCTACGCTCGCGCGCATGGGCCCGTGGCCCTGGTCCCGCGACCGGATCGCACGCATCCTCGATCGGTTGCGGCTGGCGCGGCCGCGCGCGATCGGGCTGACACTGCCCCTGACCACCGCGCAGACCCCGGCCGGGCTCGCCGCCCTGCGCGAGCGCGCGGCGCGGCTCCCCGCGGCGGCGGGGCGGGAGGCCGGGGCCCTGCTGGCGCGGCTGGACACCGACGCCGCCCTCGCGGCGGCGATCCGCACCGCGGCCCGGGTCGTGCTCGCGGCGCCGGCCCGACCCGCAGGGGGCCCGCAGCCGCCGTTCCCGCCGTCCCTCGAGCACGCGGCGATCCGTGCGCGCGACCTGCTCCCGCCGCCCGACCCCGCGATCCTGCGACCGCTCCTGGCACCCCCGCCGACGCGGCCGCCGCACGTGCAGGCCCCGATCCCGGTGCTGGCCGACGCCGCCGCGGGCATCGGCTTCCTCGAAGCCTACCCCCATCGTGTCCGGGGACTGCCTCTGACGGTCGCCGTCGACGGCCGCACCCTGCCCGCGTTCGCGCTGCGCCTGGCGGTGCTCGCCGCCGGCGTCGACGCGCGCGCGATCACCCCGCTCCCGGGTCGCGGGGTGCGGGCCGGCCCCCTGCGCTGGGACACGGGGCCCGGCGGGCGCTGGTACCCGCGCATCGGACGCGGCTATCGCGCCCACGGCGAGCCTCCGGTCTACTCGCTGGGCCGGTGGTGGAGCGGAGACCTGCCTGCGGCACGCCTGCACGGGCGCACCGTGCTGATCGGCCTCACCGCCCCCGGCCTCGCCCCCGAACTCGCGGGGCCCGCCGGGGTTGCGTTCACACCGGTGACCTGGGCGGCGGCCTCGGTGCGCAGCCTGCTGGCCGGCGACGCGGTGCACGTCCCACACTGGTTCTACGGGGCGCAACGCGGCATCGTCCTCGCACTCGCGCTGTGGCTTGCGTTCCTCCCGTCCCGGCTGCGCGGCCGCGCCGGGCTCTGGCTCGCCGCCGCCCTTGCGCTGCTGCTCGTCAACACCGAACTGCTGGCGCTGCTCACCCGGTCGCTGTGGCTGCCGCTGACCGTCCCCGCCCTGTTTCTGGTGGCGACCCAGGGGCTGGTCGCCGTCCGGCACCGCAGCGGCCGGCGCCTGGCCGCGGCCGACGCCCGCGCCCAGGCGGCGCACTGTGCCCTCGCCGCCCAGTACCATGCGCAGGGCCGGCTCGACGAGGCTTTCGAGCTGTTGCGCGGCTGGCCCCCCGACGAACCGGTCCGCGAGGCCCTCTACCGCCTCGGGCAGGAGTACGAGCGGCGCCGGCAGTACCCGGGGGCGCTCGCCGTCTATGCCCATCTCCAGGCGCTCGCGCCGCACTACCGCGATGCGGCCGAGCGCCACCGGCGCCTCGCCCGGATGACCGAGCGCTTTCCGGCGGCCGCCGAAGCCCCCGGGGCGGCCGGCGGCACGCTGGTCCTCCACGACCCGGACGTGGAGCGGCCGATGCTCGGGCGCTACCGCCTGGAACGGGAACTCGGCCGGGGTTCGATGGGCATGGTCTATCTCGGCGCCGACCCCAAGATCTCGCGGCCGGTGGCGATCAAGACCCTGCCGCGCACCGCCGCCGACGGCAGCGGCGCCGCCGAGTCGGAGCAGCGCTTCCTGCGCGAGGCGCGCGCCGCCGGCCGCCTCCAGCACCCCAACATCGTGACCATCTACGACGTCGGTGAGGAGCACGACCTCGCCTACATCGCCATGGACTACGTCGAGGGCGAGGACCTCGGACGCTATGCCGTGCCGGGGCGGCTGCTGCCCGTCTGGGAGGTCCTCGAGATCGGGGCCCAGGTCGCCGACGCCCTCGACTACGCCCACCGCAACGGCGTCGTGCACCGCGACATCAAGCCGGGGAACATCCTCTACCAGCGCGAGACCGGGACGGTGAAGGTCACTGATTTCGGCATCGCCTCGCTCGCCGACGGGACGCGCACCCGCACCGGCACCGTGCTCGGCACGCCCACCTACATGTCACCCGAACAGGTCGCCGGCCGCAGGGTCGAGGGTCCCTCGGATCAGTTCTCCCTGGGGGTGACCCTCTATCAACTGCTGTGCGGTGAAGCGCCGTTCCGCGCCGATTCGATCGCGACCCTGATGTACCGTATCGGCAACGAGCGCCACGTCGACGTACGCAAACGACGCAAGGGAGTGCCCGCCTGCGCCGCTCGCGTGCTCAACACCGCCCTGCGCAAGGACCCGAAAGAACGCTTCGCGGGCGCCGGCGAGATGGCCGCGGCCCTGCGCCGCTGCCGCGCACGTGTTCGCGGCGGGCGCCGCCCCGCCGCAGCCGCGACCCGCGACTGAATCCCGACCGGAGAGGAGTACGACGATGCCGAAACTGGTACACACGCTGGGGGATGCCGCCATCCGGGAGTACCCGCTCGCCGCGGAGACGTTCCGCATCGGACGCGGCGCCGACAACGACCTGCGCGTCGACGACCCGACCGTGAGCGCGAGTCACGCGGTCGTGACGATACGACCCAGCCCCTACCTCGAAGGTCTGGACGACGTCTGCCTCGAAGACCTGGGCAGTACCAACGGGACTCTCGTCAACGGGCGCCCGGTGCAACGCCACCTGCTCAAGCACGGCGACCTCATCCGCATCGGCACGCAGCAGTTCCGCTATGTCGACGAGCACGGCGCCGACACCGAAGGGACCCGGATCCTGCTGAACGAGACCCGCGGCTGACGACCCGGCCCCGGGGGCACCCGCCCCCAGGGGCCGGCCGGACCGCTGTCCGCTCAGAAGCGAATGTGCGTCGAGGCGTTGAGGCTGTGACGCGCCCCGCGCCAGTTATCGATGTGGTAGCGGGTGAACGGTAGTCCCGTCATCTCGAAGAAGCGCGACCATCCGATGCGATCCACCCACTCGCCCATGCGCTCCCAGTCGTGCGCATCTTCCTGGTAGCACTTCAGTATCTTCTTCACCACCTCCGCCACCTCGGGCCAGCGCGGCGGATTATTCGGCAGGCCGGCGGCGACGAGCTTGTGGAAGGTGGGCTTGGTGCGTGCGTTGGAGTTCTTGCCGCCGATCCAGATCGCGAGCTTCGAATTCTCCGGGTCGTTGATCTGCATCGGCGGACAGGGTGGATAACACGCCCCGCAGCAGACGCACTTGCGCTCGTCGACCTCCAGCGAGGGCTTGCCGTTGACCATCGCCGGCCGGATCGCAGCCACCGGGCAGCGCGCCACGACCGAGGGACGCTCGCAGATGTTGGCCACCAGGTCGTGATTGATCTTCGGCGGCTTGGTGTGCTGGATATTGATGGCGATATCCCCCTGGCCGCCGCAATTGATCTGGCAGCACGAGGTCGTGATCCGCACGCGGTTGGGCATGCGCTCGTTGATGTACTCCTCATAGAGCGTGTCCATCAGCGACTTCACCACCCCGGAGGCGTCGGTCGCCGGTATATCGCAGTGCAGCCACCCCTGGGTATGCGAGATCATGGACACGGAGTTGCCCGTGCCGCCGACGGGGAAGCCGCCCTCCTCGAGCGCCGTGATCAGCGGCTCGACCTTGTCCGCGGACGAGAGGATGAACTCGACATTGCTGCGGATCGTGAACCGCACGTGTCCCTCGGCGTAGCGGTCGGCGATATCGCACAGCTTGCGGATGGTGTAGACGTCCATCTGCCGCTGGGTGCCGGCACGCACCGTCCAGACCTCTTCCCCGGTCGTGGCGACGTGGTGGAGCACCCCCGGGCGCGGGCGGTCATGCCAGTCCCACTGGCCGTAGTTCCTGCGCAGCGCCGGATGCATGTACTGAAACGCATCGGGTACACCGCTCTCAATGGGCATGCGTGGTTGCGCGGACATCGATACCTCCGTTCAGATCTCTGGGCACACGGACGCTACGGGGGCGCGGCCGGGATCACCCGGCGGCCTTGCGCTCGCTCCACTTGCGGGCCTCTTCATCCCAACCGTCGGTCCGTATGAACGAGTTGGCGCGCGGATTGTTGACCATCGCCGGATCCGGATCCAGGCCCACCGCCTCGAGGAAATTCGCCAGGCCGATGCGCTCGATCATCTCGCCGCAACGCTCGTGCTCGAGCCCGTTCTCGGCCCAGAACTCGATGATGGTCTGCGCCAGCTCGACGATGCGCTGGAAGTCCTCGTCGCTCTCGAGCTTCATGAACGGGACGATCACGGTGCCCATGAGATCGCCGATCTTGAGCGTGCGCTTGCCGCCGACGAGAATCGTCACCCCGCGATCCTTACCGGGGGAGAGGGCCTTGGTCATCACGTTGATGCAGTGCATGCAACGCACGCAGTTGCGGTTGTCGATCTTCAGGGTGTCGTCATCCTGAAGGCTCAGGGCGCGGGTCGGGCAGCGGCTGACGACATTGTCGATCACATACTGGCGCCCGCGCTCCTGTACGAACTCCTGCACCTTGTCCTGCTTCACCTGGATGTCATCACGCCACGTGCCGATTACGGCCATGTCGGCGCGCTGAATCGAGTTCATGCAGTCGTTCGGACAACCGGAAAACTTGAACTTGAACTTGTACGGAAGCGCCGGACGGTGGAGATCGTCCGTGAAGGAGTTCATCATCGTACGATGCGCCCGCTGCTCATCAAAGCACGAATGCTCGCAGCGCGCGTGTCCCACACACGACATCGACGTGCGCACCGACGGGCCGGCGCCCCCCATATCGAAGCCGAGTTCGTTGATCTCGTCGAACGCCGCCTGGATGCTCTCGGTCCGGCAGCCCTGGAACATGATATCGCCGCTCTGTCCGTGCAGCGCGATCAATCCGGAGCCGTGACGTTCCCAGATGTCGCAGAATTTGCGCAGGATCGCGGTATCGTAGTGCATCCCCGGCGGCGGCATGATGCGCAAGGTATGGAACTCGGCGGATTCGGGGAACCGGTCGGCGACCTCGGAAAACCGCGGAATGACGCCCCCGCCGTAACCGATCACCCCGGCGGTGCCGCCCTTCCAGTAGCCCTTGCGGGTTTCGTAGGAATGCTCGAGCTGGCCGAGCAGGTCATTGGCGAGCCCGCGGATCCGCTCGTCGCGATGTTCGTCCCGCAGGCGCTTGAACCCGGTGATGAAGCTCGGCCACGGGCCGCCCTCGAGCTGATCCAGCATCGGTGTATCGTGGGTCTTCTTGGGCATGGGGAGTCCTCGCTGATCCGCAGGGCCTGAATCCGGCCTCGTTCCCGGCACCCCGCGCCGCGCGGCCCTTCCGCGACGCGAAACGTTGGGGGACAATAGCCAAGGATCCCGCCGGGCGATTTGACCTGCGTCAACCGCGCACCCCCCCGGAATGGGTAAGCGGCGGCTCCCGATGGGATAAGCGGTTTATGCGCAGGTCGCGGGTCCGGCGGGCGGCGGCGCAGCCCGGCGCCCGCCCACGAACCCGGGACGAGGGATGTCAGAGGGCGCAGATACCCGCAGGAGGTGCGGCGCGACCCGGCGCGGCGTCATTGGCGCGGGCGACGCAGCGGCCCGCCCGCCCGCGCGCTGCGTTCGCGCGCCTCGTTGACGCGCAGGGTGCGGCCCTGGAAGGAAGACCCGTTGAGTCCGCCGATCGCCGCATCGGCATCGGCCGGTTCCATCTCGACGAACCCGAAACCGCGCGGGCGCCCGGTCTCGCGATCGGCGACCAGCTTTACGGAGCGGACGGGGCCGTATTGGGCGAACAGCGCCCGCACCTCCTCCTCGGAGACTTCGAACGGAAGATTACCCACATAGATCGATTTCGCCATGGTACCCGCTCCCGGCCCGCCCTGCGGACCCCCCTCCCGGGCCCTGACACGGCCCGCGCGCCGACCGATTCAGCCTACGCCAGGCCCGAGTGGGCGTGCAACGGGGTCAGGCCGACACGAATCCGGTACGCTGTCGGAAGGGCGGCTCCGTGGCGACCGTCCCGCTCCGGCAAGGGTCGAGACGCGCGGATGATTTTCCCACTCGCAGGACTCCTGCTGCTCGCCGTCGCGGTGTGGATCTGGCGCGACACCATGCGCGCACGCGAGACCGCCAATCGCATCTGCGCGGCCGCCTGCGCCGAACTCGGCTACCAGCTCCTCGACGAGACCGTCGCCCTACAGCGCCTGCGGCTGCGGCGCGAAGCCACGGGCCGCCTGGGGCTGCGGCGGGTCTACGGCTTCGAGTACAGCGGAACCGGACTCGACCGCCGGCGCGGCACCATCGTGCTCCGGGGCACCGAACTGGAACTGTTCCACATCGAAGGCGACCGGCCTGGCCCGGATCTCCCACCGGGCTAGCGGCCCACCTGGCCGGCGCGCAGCCCGAGATTGAGCAGCCGCTGCACGAAGCGCTCGTAGCTCAAGCCGGCCTTCTCCGCCGACCAGGCGCAATCATCCGAGCGCGCGATGCCGGCGTTGGGGTTCGCCTCGAGGACATAGATGCGGCCCTCGGGATCGAGCCGCAGATCCATGCGCGCGTACCCGCTGAGGTCGAGCACGCGATAGATGCGCTTGCACAGGTGCACGATGCGTTCGGCCGCACCCTCGGGGAGGGTGCGCGCGAACTGGTAGTCGATGCCCCAGCGCTCGCGGTACTTGGCGTCCCATTTGACCTTGTAGGTGGCGACGCGCGGCATGCCCTCGTCCAGCTTGTTGAAAGTCAGCTCGCGGATCGGAAAGACTTCCAGGCGCGAGTTTCCCACCACCGTCACATAGAGCTCGCGTCCGTCGATGTACTGCTCCGCGATCGCGTCGCTGTCGAACTTCTCGTGGATCAGCGCGACACGCTCGCGCAACTGCGTCTCGTCCTCCACGTAGGACGCCCGCGCGATACCGACCGATCCCTGCTCGATCAGCGATTTCACGATCATCGGATAACGGACTTTCGGCAGGCGCCGCCGCACACGGCCGCGCGGGAAGACGATGAAATCGGGCACACGGATATGGTGATACTTGAGGATCTTCTTGGAGAGCGCCTTGTCCCGCGCGAGGACGAGTCCACGCGGATTGCAACCCGTAAAAGGAATCCCCATCATGCGCAGATAGCTCACGACGTAGTAGTCGAAATCCGCGTGGCCGGCGAACTCCTCCATGAGGTTGAAGGCGATGTGCGGGCGCCACTCCTCGATGGTCTCGCGTATCGGCGCGAGGTCGTCGTACACGCCCACCACCCGCACCTCGTGGCCCAGATCGACGAGGGCGTTGCGCACGTCGTACTCCGTCTCGACGCTCTGCAACTGCGGATCCGAGGGATCGAGGGGGCCCTCGGGCGGAATCAGGCTCGGGTGGACGAGCATCATCACCCGCAGCCGTCTCACAGCGCCACCATGAAATTTCCGCTATGGAGGTAGTTCATCACGATCGTCGTCAGACAGGAGACCAGATCGAGTTTCATGCGCGGATCGTCGCGCACGACGTATAGGTCCAGCTTGTCGCAGCGACGCATCATCTCCTGTACGACCAGATCGATCCGGTAGCGGTACTCGTAGGTCCAGCGCGTCACGATCCCGGTGATCTCGGTGCGCATCCGGCGGATGTAGTGGGACGCCGGCTCTCCGCCGCGATGTGCCTCGTCGTTGGAGAACAGGCGCAGCAGATGGCGATCGTAGAATTCGGGGTAGTCGGTCCCGTAGCGGGACCGTTTGTCCGCGTAATATTCGCGCAGGGTCATGCGCAAGGTGCGCACCGGCGCGACCCGGCGCCGCGTGCGCACCCGCGGCGGACGGGCGCGGATCTCCTCCATCAGGCGGTCCACGTACTCGAGCTTGCGCAACGCCGACCACCCGCGATAGCGGGTGCGCCAGCCCGAGTTGGGGGTGAGCCAGACGGCGAAGGTCTCGGCCCAATCCTCGTGCGGGTGGCTCTGCGCGTACCAGTCGTCGAGATGGATCACGTAGCGCTTGCTGTAGGGCCTGGGGAGGTACGTCTCGGGGTATTTCTGTGCGGGGTTTCCGAAATGCTCCCGCCACGCGCGGCGCAGATGGACACGATAGGCATTGGCGATCGCGTGCCCGGTCTCGTGGCGCAACAGGCGCATGCACGAAGAACGCGTCCCGCCCTCGACCTCGAGCATCTGCGCGCGTTCCAGACGCTTGAGGCGCGGGTGCGCCAGATAGAACGGGATGGCGACTCCCGGCACGCCGTCCGGGCAGAACCAGTCGTCGGAGAGCCAGAAGTGCGGCCGGAACACGAAACCGCGTCGCGCCAGTTCCGCCGTCAACTGTTCGGTACGCCGTTCGAGTTCGGTCCCTTCGATGCGCAGGCCGAGATCGCAGATGCGCGTATCGAGAAGACGATCGCGCGGGCGCGAGACCCAATCCCGCGAACGCCGGCGGGCCCGCCCGGGCCCGCCGGTCACCGCTGTTCGCAGGCGGGAGCCCGGAATCGGGCCGCTCCCGAATCGTACCGCACGCGCCCCCGACTGCGCCGCGCCCGGCGCGCAATCCTCATCCCGAAGCCGCGCGCCGCCCTCATTCGACCGCCCGTCCGGCCTTAGACGTCGCGGTCCTTGACCGTCTTGCGGCCGTCGCGACGGGCGTTCTCGATCGCCTGATCGCACATCGCCCGCAACCGGTCCGAGAGCGCATCGAGAACACCGGCCGAGGTGTTCATGCCGGACCGTTCGCGGATGTAGTTCTTGATCTTCGATGCGACCACCAGCACTTCTTTGCCGTCACCCATTCCGTTCTCCTTCGCTGACCTTCGACCCCGCTGATCGCAACCACACGGTCCGCGCCTCCGTCGCTCCCCGCGCAAGCCGGGGCGCCGGAATACGCGGCCGATCCGGGCCGGTACCGCCGGCCGCGGCCGAGCCACGGTCGCGCGCGCCCCGCGGGCCGGTTCGCGCATACGATACCACAACGCCCCCGTCGCGATGCGCCACGTTTGCGCGCAAAGGACGCCCTGTTTCGTATCGCGTCGATCCGATCAACTACGTGCAATTCAAGGAAAATGCCGGATTCTGGCCCGAACCTTGCTTGTCGTGGGGGGGCGACGGCCGGGAACTCGGGGCGCGGTTGGGCTATCCTATTCGTTGATATGCGTCGGCGTCGCGCGGCACCGACCGGACGGGAGGACGGAGATGAAGGACTCCGAACTGATGCGCAGCGCCGGACTCGCACCGATGGAGCCGTTGCGCAAGCGCATCCCGTTGCGCGACGAGCACGGCCGCGCCCTCGCCGATTTCATGATGATCATCCCCGGCCTGCGCACCCGCCCGCAACGCCTGATCCAGCACTGCATCCGCGAGATCGAGGCGGTCTGCGCCCGCTTCGAGGACGTCGTGGTCTTCGTGGAACTCAACCTCAAGCTGAACCTCCTCTGGATCTCCCACCGCCCGCGGCCCGGGATCTGCGGCGACATCGCCGACGCCCTCCAGGAGCGTATCCCCGAGGCCCTGCTGGTCTCCTGGGCCTCGCGCTGACGCCCCGCCGCCGCCCACCCCCCGGCGCCCGCGGCCTGTCCTCCCGCGTCTGACGCGCGGGAAAACGTGACGCGGGTCACAGCCCAGACCGCCCCCCGCCCGTAGCTTGGAACCGTCAACGATTCGACACCGGCGGGAGGAACGGCAATGCGGGGGCTGCGGGACGGACGGGTGTCGGGCGCCGCCGCGACCCTCCTGTGCGCCCTCTCGGGTGCGTTCGCCGCGCCCCCGGCGGTCCAGGCGTCACCCGGGATCGCCCTCGGCGCCGGCCTGTGGCGGCAGGATCCCGCGGGGCGGGTGCAGGATCGCGGCAACCCCGTCGATCTGAACCGCGACCTCGGCACCGAAGTCCGATCCGAGGGCTTCGCCTGGATCGAGATCGCCCCGCCGGTGCCGCTGCTGCCGCGCCTGCGCCTGGCCTACTCCAGTGCCGCCACCGACGGCGTCAACACCCTGCAACACAGTATCACCTTCGGCGGGGCCACCTACCCGTCCTCCGCAACGGTGAGCAGCCAGGGCAGTTTCGACCAATACGACGCGACCCTCTTCTACCCCCTGGTCGACGCCTGGGTCCGGCTCGATCTCGGCCTCAATCTTCGCTACATCGACGGCAGCGTCCAGGTGAGCGACGCCGCCGGCACCGAAAACGCGCGTGTCAGCGGCGCGGTGCCGATGCTCTATCTCCACACCGGAATCCCACTGCCCGTGCGCGGCGTGTCGATCGCGGCCGACGCCAGCTACGTGACCTACGGCGGCAACCGCCTGCTCGACTACACGTTCAAGGGTGCCTACGAGACGCCACTCGGCCTCGGTGCGGAACTGGGTTGGCGCAATCAGGAAATGCGTCTGAACGACTTCCAGAACGTGAACGTCGACGCGTCCTGGCGCGGCCCCTACGCCGGCGTGTTCTACAGCTTCTGACTCCTGCAGCGCCCCTGTCGTCGATACCGGGACGCCCGCCCCGCGGCGAACGGGGGTGTGCGGTACCGATTATAATGTCGCTATCCACCACAGCCCGCGGCGAGCCCCCTTCATGACATCCCCCGCACCGACCGGTCCCCGGGTCCGCCTGGACCTGGGCGCCTGCAACGTCACCCTGCTCGGCACCGCGCATGTCTCTCGGGCGAGCGCGGATCAGGTGCGCGCGGAACTCGCCGCCGGGGACTACGACGCGATCGCCGTGGAACTGTGTCCCGGACGTCACCGGGCCCTGATCGACCCCGATGCGCTCGCGAAGATGGATCTGCTCCAGGTGCTGCGCGAACGCAAGGCCGCCATGGTCACCGCCAACCTCGCCCTCGGCGCCTACCAGCAGCGCCTGGCCGAGCAGTTCGATATCCGCCCCGGCGAGGAGATGCGGGTGGCGGTCGAAGGCGCGCGCACGGCCGGTCTGCCGGTCCTGCTGATCGACCGCGAGGTCGGCACCACCCTCAAGCGGATCTATCGCAATGTCCCGTGGTGGCGGCGTCTGTATCTCGTCTCTGGTCTCGTCGCCAGTGTCATCACCCGCGAGCGGGTCAGCGAAGCGGAGATCGAGCGCCTCAAGGAGGGCGACCTGCTCGAGTCCATCTTCGCCCAGTTCGCGGACCGGGCGCGGGACCTGTTCGTGCCGCTGATCGAGGAGCGCGATCGCTATATGGCCGCGCGCCTGCAGGACGAGGCCCGATCGGGCCGCTACCGGCACATCCTCGCGGTCGTCGGGGCCGGCCACGTCAACGGAATCCGGCGCAGTCTCGAGGCGGGGATCGCCGACACCGCAACGACCCTCGCCGAACTCGACCGCGTGCCCGCGCCCAGCCTCCTGCCGCGACTGCTCCCCTGGCTGGTCGTGGGCCTGATTCTCTCCGGCTTCGCGCTCGGCTTCCATCGCAGCCCGGCGCTGGGCTGGCGGCTCGTCTCCGAGTGGATCCTGATCAACGGGAGTCTCTCGGCGCTCGGTACGATCTTCGCCGGCGGTCACCCCCTGAGCGTCGTCACCGCCTTCGTCGCCGCCCCGATCACCTCCCTGAATCCGATGATCGGCGCCGGGATGGTCACCGGCGCGGTCGAGGGTTGGCTGCGCAAGCCCAGCGTCGGCGATTTCGCCCGCTTGCGTACCGACACCGCGCACTGGCGTGGCTGGTGGCGCAACCGCGTCGCCCGCATCCTGCTCGTGTTCCTGCTGAGCGGACTGGGTTCGGCCGTAGGGACCTATCTCGCGGGGTTCCGCATCTTCGAACACCTAAGCGGCGGCTGAGGGCGGCGGGGACCCGGATTCCGACGCAGTTCACGGGAGCAGGCCTTCAGTGTATCGTGGACCCATTCGTCCCCCGGACACGGAACGCGGCCATGCTCGAAACGATCCCGGATCTCCCGCAACACGTCCTCGGCGTCGATGCCCGGGGACGCGTGAGCGCCGAGGACTACGAACGCGTATTGATCCCGGCGGTCGAGGAGCGTCTGAAGTCGAATCCGAAGCTGCGCCTGCTCTACCGTCTCGGCCCGGAGTTCGAGGGCTATACGCCGGGGGCCATGTGGGACGATGCGCGCCTCGGTTTCGCGCATTGGAACGCGTGGGAAAAGATCGCAGTGGTCACGGACGTGGAGTGGATCCGCGCCGCCGTGCGCTCTTTCGCCTTCGCCCTCCCCGGCGAGGTACGGGTCTTCGCCAACGAGGAGTTCGACGCCGCCCGCGCGTGGGTACAATCCTGAAACGACCGGCCTCCGCGCCGCTTCACCAGTCGTTGATGGCGAAACCGATGCCCAACGCCGTCGTGCGATGGTCGTATTCGATCAGGCTCTGGCCGTATCCGGTGAAGACCTGCACGTAGCCCTTCAACTGCTGCACCAGCGGAAAGCTCCAGGTCAGCTCCCAGGCCCCGCGCGCGAAACCGCTGGTGAGGTTGTTGCGCGACATCAGGGCGATGGTCTGCCGGCCGCGGTGGTAGCTCACGACCCAGTCGCCGTAGCCGAGGTAGCGGCTGATGTCCGGGTTGTGCCGCAGCAGTTGCGCGGCGCGGATCGCGTACCAGGCCCGCACGCGCAGCCTCCACCGGCGGCGCACGAACGTGCCCCCGAGGTAGACACGGTTCCAGGAACGCTCGAGGGTCCCGCCCTGCCCGTTCGACTGATGGACCAGCCCGAGGTCGGCGAGCTGCCATTGCCAGCCGCCCGGCAGCGGGCGCTGCCAGGCGTACTCGAGGAACACCTCCGGTTCGTAGTTGGACTCGCGGAAGAAGGCCGAATGGTTATAGGCCTGCCAGTAGGAGAGCTGCGTGTAGGCGGCATAGAGGCTCACCCGCGAGCGGGCGATGTCGGCCAGCACCGGGATCTTGATGCTGAACTGGAACTTCACCTCGCTGTGCGAGATCCGTTCCCCGTCCGGCGTATGGCCCGCGTACACCGCGCGGTCCGGTGCGGTGACGTAGTAATACGGGATCAGGAAATTCGGCTTGTAGAGTGAGATCCGGAACGGGTTCGGCGGCGCCGGCTGAACGACGGCGGCGGTCGTCCGGTGCGCGTCGGTGTGGACGGTCACCGCATCGGCGGGGGGCGGGGCGGCGTTCATCGCTCAGACTCCGGCGGGTTCGGGATCCGGCCGCGAAGCGTAGCCGCCCGCCGATGGAGAAACAAGGACGCGCTTCACGAGCCGGGACGCCGCGCGGCGGGCGCGGCCGCAGCGGAGGACTTCCCGTCGCCGGCAGGCGTCAGGAGCGGCCCCGAGGGATCTCCGCCAGCAGCTTCTCCGCCGCCGCGCGCGAGGGGAAGTCGGCCTTGGACTTCAGCAGGAGTTGCAGATCGCTGCGCGCGGCGGCGGGATCCCCGGTCTTCACCAGGGCCACCGCGCGGTGGTAGCGGATCTCGGCGTTCTTCGGCGCCTTCTCCACGGCGCGGGAGAGGAGCGCCAGTCCCTCCTTCGGGTGTCCCTGGCGGACCAGGGCCCAGCCCAGCGTATCCATCGGCGCGACCTGGTCGGGCGCCAGCGTGTGCGCCCGGCGCGCGTATTCGATCGCCTTCGCATCGCCCGCCTCGGCGTAGAGCCAGGCGAGGTTGTTGAGGGCCACGAGATTCTTCGGATCGTG
Source organism: Gammaproteobacteria bacterium (assembly GCA_027013145.1). Classification (GTDB taxonomy): domain Bacteria; phylum Pseudomonadota; class Gammaproteobacteria; order 21-64-14; family 21-64-14; genus BMS3Abin12. The sequence continues at coordinate 59,189 of JALUXX010000009.1, forward strand.
CGCAAGGATCGCGCGATAGACCCGCACCGCCGCCTCGCGGCGCCCGTAATCGGTGAGCGCACCGGCGCGGACCAGCGCGAGCCCGGCATCGCCCGGGCGCGCCTTCGTCCAGGCGCGCAACCGCGCCAGCACCGCTTTCTCCGGGACCCCGCTGCGACGCGCCACGGCGTACCACTTCGCCGCCAACCCGCCCTGCGGCGCCTTGGAATAGGCCGTCCGGTAGGCGGCCGCCGCCGGGCCGAAGCGCCCGGCGCGAACGTCCAGGTCGCCGGCCAGCTCGTAGCCGAAGGCGGCGTCCGGGTGGCGTTTCTGCGCCTCCAGGGCAAGGGCCATCGCCGCCTTCGGCTGCCCCTGCCGGGCCAGCAGGAGCGCCAACGTGCCGCGCGCAAGGTCGAAGTCCGGCTGCAACTTCAGCGCCTCGCGCAACGACTTCGCGGCCGACGCGGGCTCTCCGGCCCGCTGTTGCAGCACGCCGCGCCGGAACCAGGCCGCCGCCGAGCGCGGCGCCACCTCGGTGAGGTGGCGCAGGGCCTGCAACGCCGACGTGGTGTCGCCGCCGGCCTCGAACGCGCCGGCGGCGACGCTGAGCACGACCGGATTGTCGGGATGGGCGGCCAGCGTCTCGCGCGCCAGATCCATCGCACCCGGCGCGTCGCCCCGCGCCAGGCGCAGTTCGACCAGCAGCAGACGCGGGCGCAGCGCCGCCGGATCGGCCGCGCGCGCCTTGTGCAGCCAGCGGTCCGCCCCGGCGAGATCACCGGCCTGATAGCGCAGCGCGGCCAGGGCGATCATCGCGCTGATATTGGCCGGATCGATCCGCAGCGTCTGTTCGAAGCGCGCCCGCGCCTGCTCGGTGCGCTTGGCGCGCAGGTCGAGGCGACCCAGATTGAGTACCCCGAGCGCATATTTCGGATCCAGCGAGACGGCGCGCTCGAAGTCCTTGCGGGCCTCGGCGTCGCGGCCGAAGATCAGGTTGAGGGCACCGAGCATGTTCCACGCCGCGGGGCTCTCGGGTTCCTTGCGGACCAGGTCCTTCGCGACCCCGAAGGCCTTGTCGCGCCGGTTCTGCGCCAGATAGGTCCGCACCAGCAGCCCCGCGGTACCGTTGACGTCGGAGCCGAGCTTGAGGTTCTCCTCCAGCTCGCGGATGCCGGCCTCGGTCTTGCCCGCGGCGAGATAACCCAGCGCCAACTGCGTGCGCAGCCGGGCGTCGTTCGGCGTCCGGGCCACGGCCTGCTTGAAATAGGACGTCGCATCGGCGTAGCGGCCGGCGCCGAACGCCGCCTCGCCCAGGAGCGCGAGCAGCGCGCGATCCTTGGTTCCCGCCGCCATCGGCTGCAGGAGCTGCAGCGCCCGCTTGGGTTCATGCAGCTTCAGGCGCACCGCCGCCAGGAGTTTGTGGGCCGCCGCGTCGTCGGGCCGCGCGGCCAGGTAGCGCTCGAGGTACATCGCCGCCTGCTCGTAGCTGCCGAGGGCGTAGTTGGTCGCGCCCAGCAGCAGGATGGTGGGCAGGTGGTTCGGGGCGTCGTTGAGGACGGTGAGCAGGATGGGGTTGGCCTTGGCGAACTCGCGCTGGTTGTAGTAGGCCAGCGCCAGCAGATAGCGTGCGACGAGGCTCCCGGGCGCCGCCTTGCGCGCCTTCTCCGCGTAGGCCTCGGCCTCCTTCGGCCGCCCCGTCGCGAGGCTCAGCCGCGCCATCCCGAGCAGGGCCGGTGCGTAATTCGGGTCCTTGCCCAGCACGCGTTCGAAATCGGAGCGTGCCGCCTCCTTACGCCCGGCGTTGAGGTCGGACTCGCCGCGCAGCGCCCAGGCCTCGCGGTTTTCGGGTTCGATGCGCAGAACCGCATCGAGCTGTTTGGCGACGAGCGCGTCGTCGCCCCCGGACAGACCCACCCGCACCAACCCGAGGCGCGGGGCGACGAGTTTCGGGTCGATGGCGATCGCTTTGCGGAACTGCGCCGCGGCCGCTGCACGCTCGCCGAGCCCCAGCTCGGCCTCGCCGCGTTCGTAGTAGGCCTGCGCCCTCTGGTCCTGCGGGAGCCGCCCGGGATCCGCGAGCAGCGCGGCCGCCTCCTTGTAGTTGCGCTGCATCACCAGGGCCCGCGCGAGGCGCAGATCGACCTGGGCCGGGGTGCCGCCGAGTTTGCGCAGGCGCCGCAGCTCTTTCTCTGCGGCCGCGCCCATGCCGGCCTTCAGGTAGGTGTCGGCCAGCAGGGAGCGGGCGGCGCGGTTGTCCGGCTGCTGCTGCAGGGCGCTCTTTAGCTCGATCACCGCGGCGCGCACCTCGTCCTTGGCGAGATAGGTGCGCGCGCGCTCGATGTGCCCGCGCGCGTCGAGCCGGCCGCTGCAGGCGGTGAGCACGGCCGCCCCCAGCAGCACGGCGGCGACGAGCCGGCCTACAGGGCCGCGCGACGATGAAGTGGCAAACATGACAACCCCCCCGGCGGCCGGGTACGAACGAGCGACGCTGCGCCGCCTCCGGCCCGGTGCGCTTCCCGCTTTTGCGCGATTCTAGCCCACATCCCTGCCGCTGTCCCGCCGGGCCGCCGCGCCGGTGCCTCGCCGCCCGGTCTGGCCCCTGTACCCCCGGGCACTGCGGTTGCCGGGCGTGTGTGCTAACGTACGGGGGCCGATCGACCCCTGTACGCGACGCGCCGCCCCGGCCGTCTTCAACCCGCCGCCGCTGGCGCCGATACCCCGGGTGAGCGGGGCCGCGACCGCGCGGACCGGCCGGATGCACCGGGGTCGGTGGACCATCGTGCCGGGCACCCGCGTGCCGGATCCGGACATTCGACCATGTACGAAGCCCACTTCGGATTGAATGCGGCGCCGTTCCGGCTCAGCCCGGATCCGCACTGCTTTTTTCCGAGCGGGATCCACAAAAAGGCGCTCGCCTACCTTCAATACGGACTCAACCAGGGCGAGGGATTCGTGGTCGTCGCAGGCGAGGCCGGCACCGGCAAGAGCCTGCTCGCCCAGACCCTGATCTCCCAGCTCGACACGCGCCGGCTCGTGGTCGGCCAGCTCGTCACCACCCAGCTCGACGCCTCGGACCTGCTGCGCATGGTCGCGGCGGCCTTCAAGCTGCCCTCCGAGGGGGTGGCCAAGGCGACGCTGCTCAACGTCCTCGGGGCCTTCCTCAACGCCCGTGCCCACGAGGGGCGGCGTGTCCTGCTGGTGGTGGACGAGGCGCAGAATCTCCCGGCGTTCACGCTGGAGGAGCTGCGCATGCTCTCCAACTTCCAGTTGCGCAACCGGTCGCTGCTGCAGACCTTCCTCCTGGGTCAGGAGCGTTTCCTGGATATCCTGCGCGCACCGGGCATGGAGCAATTCTGCCAGCGTGTGACGGCGACCTGCCGGCTGAAGCCGTTGTCGGAGATCGAGACGCGCGAGTACATCGACTTCCGCCTGCGCCGCGCGGGCTGGAGCGATGCCGAGCCGCTGTTCACCGACACCGCCTGCCGGATGGTCCATCGCGCCACGGGCGGGCTGCCGCGCAAGATCAACATGGTCTGCGACCGTACCCTGTTGTCCGGCTCGCTCGAAGGCCAACGGCGCATCACGCGCGAAGTGGTGCAGACGGCGCTGGAAGAGCTGCAGGACGAGATGTTTCCCATCGACGGGAACGTGGACTTCTCCGACGTACCGCCCGAACCGCCCGCCCCGACACCGGAGCCGGCGGCCGATGAACCCGCCGCCGCGACCAAGCCCGCACCCGATGCACCCCGAACCGCCGCGTCCGCCGCCGGCCCCGATCCGGATCCCGACCCGGACCCCGATCCGGACCCCGATCCCGGACCCGGCGGCGGGCCGGGTCCGGTCGCGAAGGAAGCCTCCGCCGCGGGCGAGGAAGATCCCAAGGGTCCCGCGGACGCCGGCGGCGAACCCGCCCCCGCACCACCGGCGGGTGCGGGCCTGCGCGAGCCCCCGTCCGGGCGCGGTTCGGCGGCGACGCCGCCCGGACCGGGCGCGTCCCAGTGGCGCACGGCCCCGGCGCCGCGCGCCGGCCCGACGCGACGCGGAAGGAACACCACTCCGCGCCGGCGCACCCCGGCGACGGTGAGCGCGATCCCGGCCGGGGAGACGCCGCCGCGCGCACCGCCTCTCGCGCCGGACCACGACGAGATCGAGGCGCACCGCCACCGCGCGCCCGGCCGGGCGGAACCCGCGACACAGCGGCGCCGCCTGCGGGCGATGGGCGGGCGCGTGCTCGCGTTCGCGCTGACCGTCGCCGCGCTCGGCACGGCGGTATTCGCCGCGCATCAGTATGTGATCCACGCCCGCCCCGGGATCGCCGACGGCGCCGCCGACCCGGCCGCCGCGTCGCCGCCCGCGGCCGGCGTGCAGCGCGCCGACCCGCCCGGCCACATCGACCGCAAGACCCGCGGCGCCGGCACCAGCCTGCACGAAACGCACCCCGCGGCTCCGCGCCCCGCAGCGGGCGGGGCCCTGGTCGCCGCAACCGGGTCCTGAACGGTCAGGCGAACGGCACCGGTCAGCGGCGCGCGGCCCCGGCCAGGCGCTCGTAGATCGGCGCATAGCGCGCCACCACCGCCTCCCAGCTCCGTTCGCGCTCGACGAAGGCACGCGCCGCACCCAGGCGCCCGGGCCGACCCTCGGAATCGTCGAGCAGCGCCAGCACCGATTGCGCGAGTGCCTCGGGATCCCCGGGGGCGAACAGCGTCCCGGTCTCGCCGTCGCGGATCAGCTCGCGGTGCCCGCCCACGTCGGAGGCCGCCACGAGGCGCCCGTGCGCCATCGCCTCCAGCGGCTTGAGCGGCGTGACCAGCTCGGTCAGACGCATCGAGCGGCGCGGATAGACGAACACGTCCACGAGGCGGTAGTAGGCGTCGACCTCGGCGTGCGGGACGCGCCCGGTGAAGATCACCTGTCCGTCCACCCCGGCGCGTGCCGCCGCCGCGCGCAGGCGCGCCTCCTCCGGTCCGCCGCCGACCAGGAGCACGCGCGCCCCGGGGTACCGGCGCAACACCCGCGGCAGGGCCTCGATCAGCAGATCGAGGCCCTCGTAGGCATAGAACGAGCCGATGAAGCCGAGCACCGTCGCGCCGTCGAGACCGAGACGCGCGCGCAGGGCCGCGTCCGCGGCGCCGCCGGCGCGGATGCGCGCGGTGTCGACGGCGTTGGGGACGACCGTCACGCGCCCGGCGTCGACGCCGCGCGCGAGGATGTCCGCGCGCAGCCCCTCGGCGATGGTGGTGACCGCGTCCGCGCGGCGCAGCACGCGCGTCTCCAGGGCGCGCGTGAGCCGGTAGCGCAGACCGCCCTCGCGGCAGGTGCCGTGATCGACGGCGGCGTCCTCCCAGAAGGCGCGCACCTCGTAGACGAGCGGGAGTCCCAGTCGCCGCGCCACGGCGAGCGCGGCCAGACCGTTGAGCGCCGGCGAGTGCGCGTGCAGGACGTCTGGACGCAACTCACGCGCGAGCGCCAGCAGTCGCCGGCGCAGCAGCGCGACCACCGCCCATTGATCGACCGCCGGCAGCGCCGCCGCCGCGCGCGGCAGCGGCGGGCTGCGGTAGAAACGCCAGCCGTCGACCTCCTCCTCCGCGGCCTGCGCCCCATAGTGCTTGGGGCTGGTGACGTGGAACGTCTCCCAGCCGCGCGCCCGTTGCGCGGCGAGGATCGCGCAGGTGCGGAACGTGTAGCCGCTGTGCAGCGGCAGCGAGTGATCGAGCACGTGGAGGATGCGCACGCCGCCGCCTCAGACCGCGGCACCGGCCGCAGGGGCGCCCTCGAGCGCGCGCAGGAACCCCTCGAACATCAGCAGCGACCACAGCGGTGCGCTGTGGTCGCGCCGCCCGCTCTGGTGGCGGTCGAGCAGCGCGGTGAGATAGCGGTGCTCGAACAGCCCGCTGTCGCCCAGGACCGGCCCGAGGATCGCCTCGCGGATGCGCTCGCGCAAGGGCCCGCGGAACCACGCGGCGAGCGGTACCGCGAAGCCCATCTTCGAGCGGTACAGGATGTCCGCGTCCAGGTAGGGCTCCAGCGCGCTCTTGAGCAGGCGCTTGCCCTCGCCCCCGGCCACCTTCCACTCCGGCGGCAGGGTGCAGATCCATTCGACCAGCTGATGATCGAGGATCGGCACGCGCACCTCGAGCGCATGCGCCATGCTCGCCCGGTCCACCTTGGTCAGGATGTCGCCCGGCAGATAGGTCTTGAAGTCCAGGTACTGCACGCGCGAGAGCGGATGAGCCGGTGCGTTGCGGTCGTGCGCGCGCAGCACCTCGATCGCCCCGTAGCCCTGGAGTTCGCGGCGCAGCGCCGGGCTGAACAGGTGGCGGCGCATGTCGTCCTTGAGGATCGAGATGCCGTGGAAGTAGCCCTCGACCGAATCGCGCGCCAGCGCCTGGAAGGTGGCCTTGGCGCGCAGCGGCCGCGGGGCCCAGTCGGCCTTCGGGTAGAGCGCGGCCAGGGTGCCGAACAGGCCGCGGCGCAGCCCCAGCGGCAGCGCCGAGCGCATGCGCTCCTCGAGCAGGTGGCCGCGATAGCGGCGGTAGCCGGCGAGCGACTCGTCTCCACCGTCGCCCGACAGCGCCACGGTCACCTGCCGGCGGGCGAGTTCGCACACGCGGTAGGTGGGCATGGCCGAGCTGTCGGCGAAGGGCTCGTCGTAGAGAGAGACGAGCCGGTCGACGAGACCGAAGTCGTCCGCCTCCACGCGCTCGGTGCGGTGGCGGGTGCGATAGCGCGCCGCCACGCGTGCGGCGTAGTCGGACTCGTCGAAGCGCGGATCGGAGAAGGCGATCGAGCAGGTGTTGACCGGCTCCGCGCTGAGACCCGCCATCATCGCCACCACCGCGCTTGAATCCACGCCCCCGGAGAGAAACGCCCCCAGCGGCACCTCGGCCACCAGGCGTACACGCACGGCCTCGCGCAGGCGCTCGATCAGCTCGCGCGCCGCCGCGTCGCGGTCGCCGCCGCCCGCCGTCGAGAACTCCAGATCCCAGTAACGCACCGGCTCCGGCCAGGGGCGTCCGCGCACGATCTGAAGCGTGTGTCCCGGGGACAGTTTCTTCACCCCCGCGAGGATCGTGCGCGGTTCGGGCACGTAGCCGTAGGCGAAGTAGTCTTCGACGGCGCGCGGATCCACGCGCCGCGGCAGGCGCGGATGCACCTGCAGCGCCTTGAGTTCGGAGCCGAAAACGACGCCGCCGTCCTCCAGCCGCGCGTAGTACAGCGGCTTGATCCCCATGCGGTCGCGGGCGAGGAACAGCGTCGCGCGCCGGCGGTCCCACACGGCGAAGGCGAACATGCCGCGGAAGCGGCGCACGCACTCCGCGCCCCACTCCTCCCAGGCATGCACGATCACCTCGGTGTCGCTGTGGGTGCGGAAGCGGTGCCCCGCGGCCTGCAGCTCGCGCGTCAGTTCCGGGTAGTTGTAGATCTCGCCGTTGTAGACGACCGCCACCGAGCCGTCCTCGTTGAACAGCGGCTGCTGCCCGGAAGAGAGGTCGATGATCGACAGGCGCCGGTGCGCGAGCCCGACGCCGGGCTCGACGTGCACGCCGCCCTCGTCCGGGCCGCGGTGGCGCAGCGAGTCGCGCATGCGCACCAACAGCGCCTCGTCGACCGGCGCCCCGGCCTCGGGCAACAGCATCCCCGCGATCCCGCACATCCCGCCTCAGTCCTCCGCCGCGCCCCGCCGGCGCGTCAACCCATCATAGACGGCCTGATACGCGGCCACCATCGCCTCCAGACCGAACTGCGATTCCACCCGCCGCCGGCCCGCCGCGCCGTGGCTGCGGGCGCGCCCGGGCTCATCCAGATAGCCCGCCAGCGCCGCCGTCAGCGCCTGCGGATCGGCGCGCGGCACCAGCCGTCCCGTTTCGCCCTCGATCACCAGCTCCGGATTGCCGCCCACCCGCGTGGCCACGACCGGGCGCGCGCACGCCATCGCCTCGAGCACGGTGTTGGAGATACCCTCGGCCAGCGACGGGAGCACGAAGACGTCGAGCGCGCGCAGCAGCGCGGGCACGTCGTCGCGGCTGCCCGGCAGCCACGCGAGCCGCGCCGCCCCGCCGCGTTCGAGCAGTTCGAGGGCGCGCACGCGCAGCGGCCCGTCGCCGACCATCACCAGGCGCAGGTGCGCGCGCGCCTGCGGGCGCCGCTCGAGCAGCAGCAGGAAGGCGCGCACCAGGTTGAGGGGGTCCTTGACCGCCTCCATGCGCCCGACCGAGCCGATCACGACCTCGTCGGGCCCGGCGAATCCCGCCACCGGCAGCGGATCGCGCGCCGCCGCGGGCGGATGGAAGCGCGCCGTGTCGACGCCGTTGTAGATGCGCGTGATGCGCGCGGCCGGCACCCCCACGGCACCGCGGAGGTAGTCGTCGAGTTCCGCCGACAGCGCGATGTAGCGCTGTACCAGCGGGCGGTAGGCGCGGCGCAGCCAGCGGTAGCGGCGTCGCGTGTTGTCGAGGTCGTGCACGTCGCGCCCGTGCTCGCCGTGCACGCGCCCCGGCACGCCCGCCAGCGCCGCCGGCAACATGCCCTCGAGCGTGGCGAGGTTGCGCGTGTGCACGATGTCGGGTCGCAATCGGCGCAGCAGGCGCCACAGCCGAACGTACACGGCCGGGTCCTTGCCGGGACGCTTGTGCAGCGCGTGCAGCCCGACGTCGGGGCGCTCGATGCGGCGGGCGAAGTCGGTGAATCCGGTCATGCACACCACGGCATGCCGGTAGCGCTCCGGCGGCAGGCGGTTGATGAGGTTCACGAGCCCGTTCTCCATGCCGCCCACGTCGAGGCGATGCACCAGATGCACGATCAGCGGCGCGACCGCGCGTTCAGCCATCGGCCGCCCCGTCGAGCAGGGCGGCGAAGCGCCGCCCCTCCACCGCCCAGTCGTAGCGCGCCCGCACCCAGGCGCGCGCCTCGGGCGCCGCGCCGGGCGCGGCCAGCCCGGCCTCGATCGCCTCGACCCATTCGCCCGCGGTGCGCGGCGCCGCCGGCGTGCACGGACCCAGATCGATGCCGTCGAGGGCCTCGGGCGAGGCCACGATCGGGCGCGCCATGGCCATCGCCTCGAGCACCTTGTTCTGGATCCCGCGGGCGATGCGCAGCGGCGCCACCGCGAGCGCCGCGTGCGCCAGGTACGGGCGGATGTCGGCGACCGAGCCGGTCACGTGCACGCCCGGGCGCTGCGCGAGCCGGCGCACGGCCTCGGCGGGACGCGCGCCGACGATGAAGAAGCGCACGCCCGGCACGCGCGCGCGCAGCGCCGCAAACACCTCGGTCGCGAACCAGACGACGGCATCGACGTTGGCGCGGTAATCCATCGCGCCGGTGAACGCCAGCACCGGTCCGCCGGTGCCGTAGGGATCGGGATAATCGCGCTCCGGGGCGAAGTAGCGTGCGTCGACGCCGTTCTCGATCGCGTGCACGCGCCCGGCGGCCTCCGGCGCCAGGCGGCGGAACAGGTCCGCCTCGGCGCCGCTGACCAGCACCGCGGCGTCGAAGGCCGCGGCGATGCGCCGCTCGTAGGCGAGCAGGCGCCGCGCCTCGCGCCGGTAGACGGCGCGCATCGGCCCGTGCGCGCGCTCGGCGTACTGGCGCCACTTGTCCGAGTCCACGTCCACGAGGTCGACCACGCGGCGCAGCGCCGCGCCGCCGCCCTCGACGTATTGCGCCATCGCCGAGGAAAAGACCAGCACCCGGCGCACCGTGCCCGGGGCGAGGCGCGCGCGCACCCAGGCCGCCATCGCCCGGTCCCCGAAATACGGCAGCGTCAGCGCCCGCCCCGAGGCCAGCGCGGAGAGGCTGCGCAGGCGCGCGAACACCGGCCGCAGCCGCAGCAGGCGCACCTCCTCGCAGTAGCGCGCGAGCTTGTCGGCGTGGACGAGATCGGCGGGATCGTCGACGAAGGCGCCCAGGCGCACGCGATAGCGCGCGGAGAGGGCCTTGAGGATATGGAACGAGCGTACCTTGTCGCCCTTGTTGGGCGGATACGGGATGCGGTGCGCCAGGAACAGCAGCTCTTCCATGTCAGCCCCGCCCCGCCGCCGCGGCCTCGCGCGCGCCCCTCACCCTCATCCCAGGCTGCGCGCGAGGTAGGGGCCGAGCCGGCGGCTGACCGCCAGCGGCAGGCGTTTCCAGGCGGCGATGAACAGGCGGTACTTCGGGTTGAGGGGGTTCACGTCGGGGACCTCGCGCGCGCGCACCAGGTGGTATTCGTAGGACAGCGGTTCGGGCTCGAACCCCCAGTGCTTCTTGAACCGGTAGGAGCCCACGTCGCGCTTGCTGCGCCCGAAGTCGAATACCCGGCAGCCGCGCGCACACGCCCGGCGCATCAGCTCCCAGTAGAGAAAGTCGTTGCCCGCCAGCGCGCGCGCCGCCTCGGTACCCCCGCCGTAATACGGCAGGACCTCGTCGCGGAAATAGAAACTCAGCACGCCCGCGACCGGGCGCCCGTCGTGCGTCACCGTGAGCGCCTCGCAGTGCTCGCCGAAGACCTCCTTGAGCACCCGGAAGTAGCGCCGCGAGAACACCGGCGTGCCGAGGTTGCGCACGCTCTCGGCATAGACGTCGTAGACGGTGTCGGTCTCCGCGTCGATGCGCCCCTGCAGGCCCGCCTTGATCCCCTTGCGGATCATGGCGCGCTGCTTGCGCGGGACCGCCGCGAGGTTGACCTCCGGATCGGGATCGATGGCCTTGCGGAAGGTGACGTAGAGGTCCTTGGCGGGCCAGTCGGGCCGTTGCGGGCGGCGGTTGCGCAGCTCCAGGTGCCCGACGCCGAGGCGCGCGGCCAGTGCGCAGGCGGCGTCCTCGAGCCGGCGCGCGACCGCGGGCGCGCGCGCCAGCGCCCCGCCGTAGACGCAGAAGGGCGTGGAGACGAGGGCGTCGCCGAAAAGCCGGCTGCGCACCCGCCCCAGCGGCAGCACCCCCTCGATCGCCCCGCCGCGACGCGCATAGAGATAGTGGGCGCGATGGCCGAAGGCGCGCCTGAGCACCGTGCGCCAGCCGGCGCGGTGGAAGAAGGTCCCCTCCGGGTGGGCCTCGACGAAGGCGTCCCAGGCCCCCGCCTCCCCGTCCCCCAGTTCGAGGATTTCGAGTTCGTCTGGCGCAGTGTCCATTGATTCGACAATCGGGGCCGGGCGATCTGCGCGGCCCGCGGGTCAGTCGCGGGTCGCCGGCTCCGCGCCGCGCGCCGCCAGCCAGTCCTCGAGCACCGCGCGGATGCGCCGCGCCGCCTGCCCGTCCCAGAGGCGCGGGACCCGCCCCCCCTTGCCCCCCGTGGTCAGAATGTCGCGCGCCGCGGCGAGGATGCGCGCCCGGTCGGTCCCCACCACCGTGTTCGTCCCCTCCTCCACCGTGATCGGCCGCTCGGTGTTCTCCCGCAGGGTGATGCAGGGGACGCCGAGCGCCGTGGTCTCCTCCTGCATGCCCCCCGAGTCGGTCAGGACCATGCGCGCCCCCGCCATCAGCCCGAGCATTTCCAGATAACCCACCGGCGGCAGCATCCGCACGCCGCGCGCCTGCGCCAGACGCCCGTCGAGACCGGCGCGCGCCAGGGCCCCGGCCGTGCGCGGGTGCACCGGAAACACCACCGGAATCGCGCCCGCGAGTTCGACGACCGTCGCGACCAGCCGCTCGAGCGTCGCCGCGTCGTCCACGTTCGACGGGCGGTGCAGCGTGAGCACCGCATAGCGCAGGCCGCGCGCGTCCTCGAGATCCGGCGCCGACCATCCCGCCAGCGTCGTCGCCGCCGGCACCGCGCGCTCGAGATGGCGGCGCAGGGTGTCGATCATCACGTTGCCGACGAAGTGGACCCGTGCCGGGTCGATGCCCTCGCGCTCGAGGTTCGCCTGCGCGGAGGCCTCGGTGGTGAAGAGCAGATCGGAGATCTGGTCGGTGAGGACGCGGTTGACCTCCTCCGGCATGGCGCGGTCGAAGCTGCGCAGGCCCGCCTCGACGTGGATCAACGGCACGCCCTTCTTGGCCGCCACCAGACCGCAGGCGATGGTGGAATTGACGTCGCCCACCACGAGCACCGCGGCCGGGTGCGCGGCGTCGACCACCGGCTCGAAGCGGCGCATGATCTCGGCGGTCTGCACCGCGTGGCTCCCCGAGCCGACGCCGAGATCCACATCCGGCTCGGGGATGCCGAGCTGGGTGAAGAAGGCCGCCTTCATGCCGGCGTCGTAGTGCTGCCCGGTGTGGACCAGCGCCGCCGGGACCGGCGCCGGCCCGGCCGCGAGCGCCTCCATGATCGGGGCGATCTTCATGAAGTTGGGGCGCGCCCCGACCACGCACAGCAGCGCGCCGGGGGCGACCCGCTCCAGGCCCGCGGCCCGCGGGGATTCGTCGGAACTCTCAGGAATCATGAATATGCGGCCCCGGTCGCGGCGCCGGCCGCTCCCCCGGCGCCGCCTCCTCTCTCTCGTAGCGTCGCCCCGGGGCCGCGGCTTGAGCCGCCGCACCGGCGAGGGACGATTCTATCACCCCGGGAGGGGTGAGGTCGGGGTCAGGCCTCGCCGGTGCGCAGTGAGGGCGCCTCCCAGTCGGCGTCCCCCGGGGCCTCCGCTTCGGCCGGGGCGCGGCCGCGGTAGTCGGCCGCCTCGGTCTCGTCGCGCCCGCGCCCCACCCCGAACCCGTCGAGCAGCGGGGTGAGCAGCACCGCGACCGCGAGATTGATCAGCAGCGAGTACAACGCCGCGTAGGCGGGAATGGTCAGGCCCGCGACCTCCAGCGGATAGACCGTGCCCTTGAAGTGGATCGCCGCGACCATCCAGGTCCCCGAGACCATCCCCGCCAGCCAGCCGAGCGCCAGCGCCCAGCGGTGCAGCCAGCGGGTATAGAGCCCGATCATGATCGCCGGCAGCGTCTGGATGATCCACACCCCGCCGAGGAGCTGGAGCTGGATCGCGTATTTCAGCGGCAGGAACAGGATGAACGCCAGTGCCCCGACCTTCACCACCAGCGAGACCAGCTTCGCCGTGCCCGACTCCTGCTTCGGCGTGCAGTCCGGGCGCAGATAGGGACGGTAGATGTTGCGCGTGAACAGATTGGCCGCGGCGATCGACATGATCGCCGCGGGCACCAGCGCGCCGATGGCGATCGCGGCGAAGGCCACGCCCGCGAACCACGAGGGGAAGTAGTGCAGGAACAGGGCCGGCACCGCGAAGTTCGGCCCGAACTGCTCGAAGTAGGGCTTGAAGCGCGGCATGTGGGCGACGCCGGAGGCCACCGCCATGTAGCCGAGCAGCGCAATCAGGCCGAGCACGAAGGTATAGGCGGGGAGCAGCGCCGCGTTGCGGCGCACCGCCCGCCGGCTGCTCGCACTGAGCACGCCGGTAACCGAATGCGGATACAGGAACAGCGACAGCGCCGAGCCGAAGGCGAGCGTGGCGTAGGCGCTGTAGGCCCCCCAGCTCCCGGCGGGCGGGTGCGGCAGGATCAGCTTCTTCGGGTCGACCGCGGAGAACACGTGCGAATAGCCGCCCAGCTCCACCGGGATCACGATCACCGCGGCGATGACCGTGCCGTAGATCAGCACGTCCTTGACGATCGCGATGCTCGCCGGGGCGCGCAACCCGCTCGTGTAGGTGTAGGCGGCGAGGATGGCGAAGGCCACGATCAGCGGCAGCTCGCCGACCAGCCCCGTCCCGTGCAGCCCCATCGCCGCGATCACCACCTCGATGCCGACGAGCTGCAGGGCGATATAGGGCATGGTCGCGAGGATGCCGGTCACGGCGATCAGCACCGCCAGAAGCCGGCTCTCATAGCGCCCCTGCACGAAGTCCGCCGCGGTGATATAGCCGTGGCGGTGCGCCACCGACCACAGGCGCGGAAACACCACCAGCACCAGCGGATAGACCACGATCGTGTAGGGCAGCGCGAAGAAGCCGATCGCCCCGGCCCCGAACACCAGCGCCGGCACGGCGATGAACGTATAGGCGGTGTAGAGATCCCCGCCGAGCAGAAACCAGGTGACCAGCGTTCCGAAGCGCCGCCCCGCCAGCCCCCACTCGTCGAGACGGTCGAGGTCCCCGCGCCGCCAGCGCGCGGCATAGAACCCCAGCACCGTGACGAAGCCGAACAGAACGACGAAAACCGTCAAGGCCGTCCAGTTCACGCGCCCTCCTCGCCCCTTGCGTTGTCGTTCTTGCGCGCGAGCCGCGGACGGCCCCCGCGGATCCGGTCAGTCCGTCTTGCGGTAGACCACCCAGGTGAGCACCGCACCGAGCAGCACCCACAGGAACTGATACCAATAGAAGAAGGGGATGCCCGCCACCTGCGGGTCGAAACGGTTGTAGAACGGCACCCACAGCACCGCGATGTAGGGCAGCACCAGCAGCAGGTACCACCACCGCCGCCGCGCGCGCCCCCCGCCCGAGTCCTTGCCCATCGCCCCGCCCTCGCTCCCCGTCCCCAACTCGGACGCCGCAGGCGCCCCGATTCTTCCCGCCGCGACCGACGCCCCCCCGACCGCTCCCCGGGCCAGGCGCCAGCCTATTGAAATACTGTACTTTTCCGCCCCCGCCCCGGGCGCGGTCCCGGCAGTATCCCCAACCCCGGCGGCGGCGTCAACCGCCCGCCGTCGTGGACTCCGACCGGCGCAGCGCGGTGCGCAGGAACTCGATCAACCGCCTCAACTGGTGAGGACTTGCATGCCCCATGACACCCGCACGTAGCCGTGTCCTTCGTCGAAGAATTCTGGCAAGCTCGCATCCATCGCACGCCCTCCTTGGTGTACGCAATCCGAACCAGCGTACAATCGTCTCCCTTCCCAGAATCACTCTCCCCCGTGTATCGGGTCCGTGTAACGAAGAGTGCACCCGCGCGCCGTTTTTTGCGTGTCCGGTCGAATGATTGAGGCCAGCCGCGCGCATCAGCGCGTCGGACTGGGCCGATTGGTCATGCCGCAGACTCCTGACGGACATCCCAGCCTGGAAAGACAAGAACTGCCGGATGACACTTTAATGCTCTGGCAAGAATCTTCGCCCTCTCGACGCCCAGATTAACCCGATCATTTTCAATGGCGGAGATAGTGGACTGAGGGATTCCAGTAAGCTCAGCAAGTTCATTCTGACTCATTTCCTGCAACTCCCGAAGAATCCGTACCGACTCCCCGACAGATACATCTACCAACTTTTTCGCTTTCCGATAATCTTTCATATCACTTCCTCCGATAATCGTGCGGAGTCACGTTAACCACTCGAACCAGCACAAGATCTCTCTCGATTTTATAGATGACGCAATATTGGATATTAAGACGGGATGAACGATACCCCTTCCATTCACCACGAAGCGCCTCATCATGAAACCCCTTGATGTGCTTTAGTCCATCAGGGCCGCTTATGCGTATGATATCTTTCCATTTTTCGTACCGCTTGGCCACGTCAACCGTCAGTGACGCAAGCTGTTTTACGGCCTTCCTGTGCTCGTATATCTCCCACATACCTTAATTAGTATATATATCCTTTATGTTATGTCAACCCTGCGGCATAACGACAATCAGCCGGATCAATCGCGGTTAATCGCCACGGCGCATCGGCGGCAGGAAGAAAATCGAAGCCTGGAATGAGCATGTTGGCCTCGTCCCCGGCGATGGCCCTCGGTTGAATATAGGGCAAAGTGACGGGTTATCGAATATTCCGTGGCATGGCGATCTCACGCAAGTTGCCGTAGCAGGCCTGCGGCGCGTTGGCGGTGATCGCGACTCGGCTTGGCAGCGCTCCGAGCGGAATTCGGCAGGGCGCGGTGTCGACCTGGCGCGCTGAAGGCGACGGTGTCGTCCAAGATGGGGGCGGTCTTCCCGGCCGTGGCCGGGCCCGCGCGGGTGGACTCCAGGATCGGTGGGCACTCAAAGTTCGCACACATTTGCCAAATAAATCTGTCCCGCCTCGCCTGTCCCGCCTCGCCGGTCCCGCTTCGCCGCGGCGAAGAGGAATCCGGGAGCAGTCGGGCGGATTCCCCGGATTACGGCCCGCCGGGCCTCCATTCGGGCTACACGGCCTACACCCTTCTCCGAAGAACCTCCCATATGCCAACCAACACCGCGACGCCCATCAACACACCACCCCCAGCGACCAAACCGCGTGTCCAAGGCGTCTCGCCGAAGATCAGTTCCAGCCCTGCGCCCGTTGCGACCGCGGCAAAGCCGATCGCAATCCCCTTCAGGCCACGCAACTCCAGCGAAAGCAGATGCACCACTATACCGATGGCTGCAACAAACCAACCCGCGACAGCGACCTGACCTATGAATCCCCGCGTGTCCGGTGGAACGATCGCCGCCACGCCCAAGCCGACGACGAACCATGCGATACCTACGGATAGAAGAGCTTGCGCGATCTTGGCCATTTTTCCGCACCGAATTCACGGGCACCGATTACTGAGACTTATGCAGGCGCTGCGGACTCGTAGCCCAGATGAAGCAAAGCCGAAGCCGGGAACAGTCCGGCCACTCACTCCAGATTACGGTCCACCGGGCCTCCATCCGAACTGTGGATCTGCGTCTACCATCCCATCTTCTTCAGCCATAACCAGACAAGGATGAGCACAAGAAGCAGCGCGAACCCCGAAACATAGCTGAACTTTCTTACGGGCCGCACATTAACGTCGATATAGCGCTTTAAATCTTCTTCCAGCTGGACGCCATTCCGAAAATCCGGGAAGTCCCGGGAGACATCAAACAAAAATTTGTTACCATCGACCATTTTAAGAACAAAGGTCCTTCTCACTGTCTTGCCCCAGGAGCCGGCGCCATATGCCTTGAAGGTGGCCCGCTGATCTATAAAGGCGGATCTGACATCCTTCCATGAATAACAATATTTCTTTCCTCCCTTCACCAAAGTAATACCCTGGCCATCTATGAATATCTCCCGGATGGGGCGCCATCGAATTCGATTGGGTAAATGCCCTCTTGTAACTGCTCCCAGACGCACGAAATGCTCTCGCCTATGATTAACTCGTCGCTTCTCCACAGTTTTCTCGCTACGCGAAGTCGTTAATTGCATCCACACGCCCGTGAACCAAATCCAGCTGCTCCTGCGCCTATACCACCGCCAATACCGGATGAGAGTGCCTCTTGCCCGAGAAGCCTGGCGGAGTTCCTACCGAAGTTTCTCGTTGTCCTTGGCGTTAACAAGCTTGGAAGGCGCCCCTTAGTTGGCAACACTCTACTGGCAAACGGACCCGTGACAGCCCCAAGCGCCGCCCCTCCGACTAATCCGCTAAAACTGAAATCTTCGGAAGCCAGAACCTGGTTAGCTGCAGAACCTGCTGCACCGCCAACGGCGCCACCGACAAATGGATTCCCAGTAGCAACACCAGCACCTATACCGGACAGTGTCCCGAGCACCCCCGCTACAAAACCACGACCAAATCCTTTCAGAAGATCCGATAAGCCCGCATTGCATTTCCGGCTTTCATTGAAAGCTTCGAATGCGCCGCTAATCAACCCACCAACTGCGGGGATCAAAACCAGTAAAGGAACGAATTCGCCCGATGGATCATTAAAATTTACTGGATTCCCCAGCCCATAATCATAGAGATTCGCGCTGTCCCCAAAAAACCCTACCGGATCCTTCGTGGTCCATCTTCCGGTTCGTGGGTCGTAGTCCCGCGCGCCGAAGCGGACTAGGCCGGTGTCCCGGTCGTACAGGCCGCCGGCGAAGCCGAAGGGCTGGAAGCCGGGGTTGGTGTCCCTGGTGACGTTTCCGAAGCTGTCGTATTCGAGTTCCTGCACGACGACCGCCGTGGCGATATCGACGACCAGCCGGGGACTGCCCAGCGGGTCGGATAGGATCCGGTAGGTGAGGCCGCCCTTCTCCATGTAGTCCGGAACGTTGGGCCGGGTGCCGTAGACGAAGCGCGCGACCACCGTTCCGCTCGCGTCGAGTTCCGCCACGGGGTTGAGGCCGTCGCGGTACAGGAAGCCCTGCACCAGGGAGCCGTCGACCCGCTTTCCGATGCGCCGGTTCTCGCCGTCGACCAGGTATTCGAGGCGGCGCCCATCCGGGAGATCGACGGCGAGCAGGTTGCCGAACTCGTCGTAGTGGTAGCCGGTGGTCTTCCCGCCCTCGCGCCGGGCCTCCAGGTCCCCGTTGGCGTTGTAGGCGAAGGTGGCGCCGCCGTAGGTGAGCATCCGGTCCTGGGCGTCGTAGGTCCCGGTGACGGTCCCGGCCGCTGTGACGGCGGCGATCCGGTTCCCGTTGGCGTCGTAGGCGTAGTGCTCGGCGACGGCGCCGTCGACGGTCACTTCCGCGAGGCGGCCGGCGGGGTCGTAGGTGTATTCCGAGACCGTGGTCCTGGCACCGAGGCTTTCGGTCCGGCGCGTGATGCGGCCGACGGCGTCACGTTGGAACGCCTGCCGGAAACCGACACTGTGCACTGTCCCGGAAAGGGTCAGGGTCGCGAACACAGGGCGGCCGGCGATCAGCGGCACGAGGCGCCCGCCCTTAATCCGCACGATGTTGTCGCCGCGCCCGTAATAGATCCGGTCGGCGGCGTCGATGGCGAGGGAGTTGGGAATCCGATCGAGCGTGAGTGTGCGCAAGGGTGCGCCGGGCAGGTGGCACCCGATGACGGGAAACAACAGCGGGGGCGTCGCCGCGGCCGCCGGCCGGACCAGGGCGGCGAGCACCCTCGCGCCGAGCCCGGCGCCGCCGATCGGCGGCGTTGCCGACGGGCGCAGATAGCAGAGACGCCCGGTGCTGTCGACGGCGAGGTCAACGAAGTCCGGCTGGCGTTCGATCAGGGTGTGGCTGCCGTCGGTACCCACGCGGTAGACGTTGCCGGTGGTGCGACTGCCTACGACGACCCCCCACGTGGACGCTGCGATCCGCAGATCCGTGTCCGTCGCGGGCAGGGTCGCGAACGGCGTCACCGCACCCGCGGGGTCGATCCGGTGGATGAAGTGATCGGCGGCGAGATACACACCGCGGCCGGATACCGCGGCGATCGCGGGACGCAGGCCGGGCGACAGTCCGGCGAGGTCGGCCAGCGGCCGATCGCCGGCCCCGTCGTGCCGCCACAGTCGGCCGCCCTTGACGATGTAGACGACCCCTCCGGCGGCGGGCGCCACCGCTGATGCCCCATCGAGCCAGGAGAGTCGTTGCGGGCGCCCCCCGCCGGGTGCCACCCGCTGCAACAGGCCCGTGTCGTCCTCGAAGTAAGCGGCACCGTCGGCGGCCACCGCGCGCAGCGCGACGACGCGGACGCCCGTGGCGGTGGACGGCTGCGCGAGCACGCGGCGCTCCAGGCTGCGGATCACCGTCCCCGCAGGAGTCAGGACCTCAATCACCAGCCGGTTGTCCCCTGCAGACAACGGCACCTCACCCGAGAGGCTGCCGTCGGCGGCCACCGGAATCCGGGTCGCGCCGATGCGCGCCGCGCCCGCGCCCGCCAGCGTTCCGCGGACGCGGAGGGGCCCGGCGCTCGCGATGCCGACATCCACCTCGGCGGTGATTGCGTCACCCCTGGCACCCGCACCCTTCTGTCCGACGAGTTCCCCGAAGCGGTTGTAGGTCCGGGCCGTA
Source organism: Gammaproteobacteria bacterium (assembly GCA_027013145.1). Classification (GTDB taxonomy): domain Bacteria; phylum Pseudomonadota; class Gammaproteobacteria; order 21-64-14; family 21-64-14; genus BMS3Abin12. The sequence continues at coordinate 78,682 of JALUXX010000009.1, forward strand.
CGCACGAGTCCCAACTCTGTATCCGCGATTCGTCCGCCCGCGGGGTCGCGGTGCACGAGGAGTTGTCCCGCCTGCACCAGGAGGCCGTCCCGGTCGTAGGCGAAATACGCCGGCTCATCGTTGACCCGTCGGCTCCTGATCCGCCCGGCGCGATCGTAGACCCAGGTCACATGGCCGCGGATCGCGCCGCTCCAAACGTAGCCGGTCAGCCGTTCCCCGATATACAGGTAATCGAGGGCATTGCCTCCGGGCGCGACGACCCGGTTCAACTGCCCGGTGGGTCGCCCGCGAAAGTCCTTCGCATCGTAACGGTATTCGTACCGGCCCCGGGCGACCTCCACCCGGGCCAATCGACCGCCGCCGTCGTAGGCGAGATCCACCGCGCGCCCGTCGGGGCGCAGGATCCGCGTGAGCTGTCCGGCGAGGTTGTAGCGGAAGCGCGTGGCGGGATCACCCCGACCGACGTCCGGCGGCGTGTAGACCGCCGTGCGGTCGAGCGGGGTATGGGCGAAGCGATGGGCCGAACGCCCGGGCGGTGTCAGTGAGACGAGGTTGCCCTTCGGATCGTAGCCGTAACGGATCTGCCGCCCGTCGGGCAGGGTCTGGGCGAGCACCCGCCCGGCCGCGTCGTAGGCGAAACGCAGGCGCCGCCCCGCAGCGTCGGTTACGGCGGCGAGATCGCCCGCCGCCGTATACTCCAGGCTCGTGACCCTGCGGCCGGGACCGTCGCCCTCGATCACTCCGGTGAGATTGCCGTCGCCGTCGTAGGTGAAGCGCGTCGGCGTTCCGAGGGCGTCGACCAGGCCCGTGCGCAGGCCGCGGGCGTCGTAGCTCATCCGCAGCGTACGACGTTCGGGCGTGGTCACTTCGACCAGATTTCCGCGCCCGTCGTAGCGCAGCGCGGTGGCGTTACCGAGTGCATCGACGATACGCGTGATGCGGTTGTGTACCGGCTCGTACTCGAAACTCCGCATGCCGCCAAGCGAGCTGTCGAACCGCGACAGGAGGTTACCGCGCGCGTCGTAGGTGAAGCGTCGCTCGCCGGTCGGGCGACGAATGCGCAACGGGTCGCCCGCCGCATCGCGTTCGATTGTGGTGACCAACCCCGCGAAGTCGCTGATGCGCGTGAGCAGCCCGAGGCGGTCGAGGTCGACGCGGCGCGTGCGCCCCTCGCCGTCGACGAACCCGGCCTGGAGGAGCGGGGGCGGACGCACCACGGACGCCGGCGCGCCGGTGGTTCCCGAACCGCGCGCCGGATCGACCCACCCTGTCGCCTGGTTGGTGGTCGCAAGGCGTACCGCCCCATCGGGCGCGGTCACGCGGATCAGGCGCCCGAGTGCGTCGTAGTGGTGCCGGGTGACCGACCCGCGCGCGTCGGTCTCGGTGAGCAGCCGGTGCCGGGTGTCGTAGGTGAAGCGCAGCCGCGCGCCGTCGGGTAACGTGACGCCGACCAGGTCGCCGGCCGCGTCGTGTACGAACGTGGTCGTGCGCCCCGCGGGGTCGGTGAGAGCGGCGAGCCGGCCCGAGGCGTAGCGGAGCCGGGTCTCCCGGCCCGCGGGGCCGACGATGACCACCGGCCGGTCCTGCGCATCGTAGCGATAGGTAGTTGCATTGCCGTTGCGGTCGGTGCGCCGGGTCATGCGCCCGCGCGCGTCGTAGTCGATGCGCGCGCCGTCCTTCAGGGTGCGCGTATAGCCCCCACCCGGCGCCTGCGTGAGTACGGACCGGTCTCCGGGGGGCGCGCGCAGCGTCCCGTCCGCGGCGGCGCTGAACTCGAGGCGCTCGCCGTTGCCGGCACTGAGCAGCACGTCGCCCGCGGGCGCCGGATGGAGCCGCTCGAGCCCGCCGAGCCCCCACCCCGCACCGAACGGGCTGCGCCGCCCGTTCACGACCGCCACCGTCCCCCGCAGATCGGAGCCGATCCGGGTCCGATCGTAATAGCTCGTCAGGGCGATCCGGTACGGATACAGGCCCGTGCGCAATGCGCCCGCAGGGACGTCGGCCACGCCTCGCAGCGTCTCGTCGATGTCTTCCCGGAGGCCCGTGGTGGCGACGAAGACCTCCCGTGCGCCGCGCACACCGCCCACCGAAAGCCGGTAGGAGAGCCGTGGCGGGACCGCCGCGCGCAGCGGGACGGTCAGATCGAACGGCAGCAGCGGGCGCGGATCGGCGCGCGCGCTGTCGTAGACCAGCGTCGGGCGCATCGTCCGGCCGAAGACGGTGTACGACGGGAGGGCCACCGAGGTCAAAAGCGCGCCGGACTTCGACAGCACCCGCGAGCCTGCGGGCGAGCCATCCTGCCGGCATGGGCAGCGATCGGGGCTCTGACTCTCGTCGGTCTCCCCGTTGCCTTGGCCGGCCGGCGGCAGCAGCGCATGCCAGTCGGTGGCGCGCACACCGCCGGCGACCGTCTCGAGGCGGGCGCCGTCCGCACTCACGCGACCGGTGCCGACGACGGCGAAGACCCCACGGTCCGGATCCACCGACCACAGGTCGACCTCGTTACCCGGCGCGAGGTGGTCGAGATTCGGAAATGCCAGCTTCGCGGGCGTCGTGAACCGCACGCCGACCGGCTGGAGCGTCACCAGCAACCCCGGCTCCACACCTTCGGGGAGCGTCGCGGGCGCGAAGCCGCGCGGGACCTCGCTGATCGAGAGCATACCGGTGAACGGCGCGCCGTCCGGCCCCACGGCCGACCCCGCGGCGACCGTCAGCGTGACGCCGAGGCGCGCATTGCTCACCACGGTCCGCGCGCCGGGGTCGACCGGCGTCCGGCTGGCGGTCTCGATGCGCGGCAGATAGACGGGTCGCGCCAACTGACGGACGGTGTGCGCCACCACGTCGATGCGACGGCGGAACCCCGCGTACGAACCGCCGCCCGGCGCGGGTCGCGCCGTCGCGGCATCGAAAGCCAGCACCTGCGGACCCGCAGGCAGTCCACTCAGCGCGAACCGACCGCGCGCGTCGGTGCGCGCGGCAAGACCGCTGCCCGCAATCGTGACCGTCAGGCCCACGATCGGGCGTGTGCGCCCGACGGCCGCGGCATTCGCGTCGAGCACGATGCCGCTCACCGCAGCCGCCGTTCCGGGATCCGGCGCGGAGACATCGATCCGCACGGCCCGGCGGCTGACTGCCATACCGTCGGTGGCGTAGAATTCCAGTTCGAGCAACCCCGACGTGCGCCCGTCGGGGCGGAAGGTGAACACTCCCTCGGCCGCATCCAGCGTCGCCCCTTCAGGCAGCGGCAAGGGCAGGGCCCCATAACGCACCGCATCCCCGTCCGGATCAGTGGCGCGCAAGGCGATCCGCAACGTCGCGCCGGGCGCCACCGTGCGGTCCCCGACGGGCGCTAGCACCGGCGCCCGGTTGCCGACGGCGAGCTCGTGCGGCGCAGCAGCGTTTCCGGCGGCGTCCGTGAGTACCAGGCGAACGGTGTCCCCGGGCCGCGCCTCGATCCGAAGCGAGAAGCCCCCCATCGCATCGGCGACGGTCTGCACCCGTCGTCCGGAGCGCACGTCGACCGCCGTGACGCGCACGCCCGCCTCGACGCTGCCGGCGCCGCCGCGCACTTCGACCTTGCCGTCGGCGGCGGGGGCGGATACCACGACCCGGTCACCGCGCAACGGTGCCGGCGGCAGCGTATCGAGCGTGACCCGAATCACGCGCCCGCCCCGATTACCCGCCGCGTCGACGGCGGCAAGAGCGAGCGTGTTCGGGCCTTCCGCCAACTTGGCGGCGGCGACGAAATGCAGGTCCGGACCGACCTCGACCGGACTGCCGTTCAGCACGAGCGACGCGCGTTCGCTGAGCGTCCCGCGCACCGCCGCCGGCGAGCGGTTCAGAAAGGCGCCGGCCGCGGGTGCGTCCACGGTGACGGCCGGCGGCACGGTGTCGACGCGGAACCGGACCCGAGCCGGTGGCGAGGTGTTGCCGGCCGCATCGGTGACCATCGCCTGGAGCGTCACCGGCCCTTCGGGCAGTCGCGCATTCAGGGTGCAGTGAGTGCGCGCGGCGGAATCCGCACGGCAGCGCGCCGGCAACGGCCGGCCGTCCACGGACAGCACGGTACGGGCGATGTCGACGCCCGATCCGTCGTCGGCGAATTTCAGTTCGACGCGCGGCCGTCCGGTCGCAACGACCGCGTCGTCGATGGGCGCCGTCAGGCGCACCGACGGCGGATCGACATCGGCGTATACGACGAGCTGAAGCGGGCGCCCGGAACGCTCGCGGCGTTCGTCCTCGCCGTAGCCCCGCGCGTGCGCCGCCCCACGGCCGCCGATGCGGGTACGCGCGAGCAGGCGGCTGTCGGCCGCAAAGCGATGCAGCCGCCGGCGACCGGCCACCCAGGCCGAGCCGTCCTCCGGGTTCGCCGCCAGACCCACGATCGCGCCGCCCCCCTCTTCACCGGCGAACGGACGCAGCACGAAGGCCATACGTCCGCTCTCGTCCACGTGCGCGAGCCGGCGCGCCCCCGCGATCCAGACCCCGCCGGCGCCGTCAGCCGCCGCACGCCGGTCGAGTCCCTTGGGGAGAGCGACCTCGAGTACCGCCCCGCCGTCGCGTCCGTACGCGCGCAATCGCCCCCGGAACAACACCCACAGCCGGCCGCGGCGCCCGTCGAAGACCAGCCCCCGCGGGCGCGCGCCGCGCGCGAATGCGAACCCGCGCCGCCCGCCGCCGTCCCGCTCGAGCGCGGTCAGGCCGCCGCGGCGCAGGATCCACAACCGCGCCGAACCCCGATCGAGCGCCAATCCCAGGGGTCGCCCGCGCAGGCCCGGAACCTCGGCTGCATCGCCGACGGCGTCGATCCGCAGCAACGCACTCCCGAAGACGACCCAGGCGAACCCGGCCGCATCGTCAACCACCGGGGCGGGAGACGAACGGACCGCATCATCCTCGCCCTCGTCGCGTTCACCCCGTTCGTCCGCAGTCTCCCCGCGCTCCCGATCCCGGCGTGCGTGACCGACACCGGGCAGCGATACGGGAATTTGGGCCTGCAGTGCGCCGTCGGGACCGTGGATGCGCAAGCGGTGCTCACCGAAGACCCACACCCGCCCGCTCTTGCGGTCGACCCCGAATGCCGCAGCTTCGCGCGCAGCGAAGACCTTGATGACGCTCCCGTCCCGCGCCGAGTGCCGTTCGAGCGTCTCGCCGCGAAGGATCCACAAAGACGGCATGTACCCGTCGGCGGAGTCGGTCGCGAAGACCACCGGCGCGACGACGGCCAGACAGAGCGCGGCAACCGCCGCCCCAAACGCGGCGGCGGCCGCAACGAAACGGATCCCCATCCCAACCTCCTTCCCTGGAGTGCGGGTTCAACAGCGCGGGACGATGTGTCCCCTCCCTGTTCGATCGCGCCTGAGTATTGCAGTCTAGTAGCGAAATAGCCCCCGTCAAGCGTGGAGTGAGCTACGGACTCAAGCGCCGGTGCCGCGCGGGGGCGGGGTGCACCAACAACCGCCCCAAACGCGCACCAAACGGGACAGATTTATTTGGCCCAGACCATGCGGACAAACCGGGGAACATCAGGTTGATGCAAATAAATCTGTCCCGTTTGCGATTCGGTTTTCGCGCTCACGCTCCCTTCAACTGCTTCCCGAGTTCCCCCATCATCCGCTCGAGCATGGCCCGGGCCAGGTCCTTGCGGTCTTCCGGCTTCAACTCGGAGAACATCATGTTCATGCAGCGGGGCATCATGTTCTGCATGAACTCCATCCGATCCCCGGGACTCATCTCCTTGAACACGCTGTCCATCATGGACCCCATCATCCGCGGCATCTCCTCGGGCTTCATCATTCCAGACATCATCTTCTCCATCACCTTCTGCATCGTCTCCTTCATGATTCCTTCTCCGGCTGGGGCGCCTGTGCCTTGCGGAATACGGCGCCGTAGTGATAGGGGCCGACGTCGACGATCTGCTCCAGTCCGAAACCGGCCGGCTCCACGGCCTGACGGACCTCGGGCGGTTCCATGCGCAGGTCGGTGTCGGGCCCGCGGGGTTGGCCGAGCACGGTGGTCTCCTCGCGCGGGCGGCGGTACCAGTTGACGAGGGCGAAGCGGCCGCCGGGCGCGAGCGCGCGGTACACCGCCCGGGCCAGGCCGGTCTTGTCGGGGACGCCGTGAAAGGTGTTGGCCATGAACACGAAGTCCACCGGCTCCCCGACGTGCCGAGGCAGCTCGCGGGCGTCGCCCAGGATCGCATGGAAGTTCGGGTACTCCGCGCATTCGCGCCGCGCCTGTCCGAGCAGGTCGGCATCGAGATCCAGCGCCCAGACGGGCCCGGGCCGGACCAGCACGCACAGGGGGCGGGTGAAGTGCCCGTCGCCGCAGCACAGGTCCACGACCTTCATCGCGGGCCGGATGCCCACCGCGCGCAGGACGCCGGCCGGATCGGGCCACAGCGCCTGCCACCAGTCCTTGTCCGGCATGAGGGTGGCCGGGAAACGCGCCTCGTCGCTCATGGTGGTACTCCGTTTGACAGCGCCGGGGGATCCGGCGATCATATGCGTTGTTACGCATATGCGAGCTTACACATATTAGAGCGACGGATCAATCGATCGTTCCGCTCCGGGAGGGGAAGCCATGACGGCCGTGGAGTTCTACTACAACGATGTCTGCCCCTTCGCCTACCGGGTACGCCTGGCGCTGGCCGAGAAGTCCATTCCGCATCAGGCGCGGGTCATCGACCTGCGGAACATCCCGGACTGGTATGCCCGGATCTCGCCCACCGGCAAGGTGCCGCTGCTGAAGTACGGCGATGACGTGGTGTGGGAGAGCACGGTCATCAACGAGTTCCTGGAGGACGCCTTCCCCGACCCTCCCCTGCTGCCGCGGGAACCGGTCGCCCGCGCCCATGCCCGCATCTGGATCGAATACTGCAACACCACCTTCCAGCCCAACTGCTGCGGCCTGGTGTTCGAACTCGACGCGAGCCGGCACGCAGGCATTCGCTCCGCCCTGCTCGACAGCCTCCGGACGATCGAGGCCGCGCTGTCGCAAACCCCCGGCCCCTACTGGCTCGGAGATGCGATCAGCCTCGTGGACCTGACCTACTACCCCTTCTTCGAGCACATGCCGGCGCTGACCGAATACCGCGGGTTCCGACTGCCCGAGGACCTGCCCCGGGTACACCGCTGGCTCGACGCCATGCAGGCGCGCCCCTCGGTGCAGGCCAATCGCCGGCCGCCGGAGTTCTACATCGAGGCCTACAAGCCCTATGTCGAGGGCAGGATGGGGAAGTAGGTCACCATCGCGGGGAGCCGCCGCAAGGATCCCCGCCGTCGCCGTGGGAGGGCGCCGACCGATGCGCAATACCGCATACGATTGTGGTTCCATCCGGGCTCTTGGGGAGATCTTCAAGCTCCTGGCCGAACCCAACCGCCTGAAGATCCTGTGCAGCCTGGGCCTGGAATGCCGGCCGGTCTCCGACGTGGTCGAGGCCACGGGCCTCAGCCAGACCAACGTCTCCTTCCACCTGCGCGCCCTGCGCGAGGCCGGCCTGGTGCGCCCCGAACGACGCGGGCCCTTCATCTACTACTGCCTGCCCGACCCCGCCCTCCTGAAACTGCTCGACGACTTCCGCCGCTGGGAGTCGGCCCGGAGCATCCGGGCGGCGGGATCGGCGAAACGGCGCAGGCGTGCGGGTGGTTGACGCAGGGGCCTAAAGCCACCGCGGAAGGTGGACACACCACGATGATAGTCAGCCGATAGGAAGGGCAAGAACGAGCGGATGCGAGCAACAAAGCCGGCTTCAGAGAACCGGCGTTTTCGTGTAATGGCGGTGGGAAGACATCTCTCATTGAAATCGTTGACGAACCAGACCGTACCATCCAGTGCCGTCTTACGAGAACGCCCACTGGTAGCCAACAGCCCCCACCACTTGAATACGCAAATACTCATTGGCCGTCATCCCCCCCTCTGGCACGGATCAACTTGCCTTTCAATGCCTTATGAGCCTTCATGGCGCCTGAACGGACTGCAGGAGGACAGAGCCATGAAGCACAAGCACGCTATGATCAGCCACATGAACCAGCAGCAGCTGGCCGAATACTGGGGAATCTCCGCCCGCACGCTCGAACGGTGGCGCTCGATCGGGTGGGGGCCAAGATACATCAAGATCGGCGGACGGGTGGTTTATCGAGTCGAAGACATCCTCGAGTACGAGGCCGAGCATCTTTACGAATCCACCCGCTCAAGACAGCGTGCCGCACTCCTTGGAGAAGCCGACGACGCAGAACCGCTATCAAACTCCCGCCCCGCTCCACTGGTTAGCCTGTCGGAGCCAGAGTGGCACACGGTCGACGCCGAAGTCCGTGGCGACTTACTCAGCCTCCGTATCCCGCCCGAGTTCCGGTATACCAACGAGGGGCTGGAATATTGTGTCGTCAACGGTGAGCTTCGCCTTCGGCCCGGAAAGCTGCCGCTGGGCCTCGCAGTCCGAATGATGGTTGGGAAGTAGTCCCCCGGGTCAGCCACCAGGGCTACACTCCCAACTAATTGAAATTACCGGGGCGTATCCTCTATCGCCTGGTGGATGTCGAAGCCTGCGAGGAATCCTGCCTGCGCTCAGCCACGTCCAGCTAAGCTGCTGTTTCAATATGCCTTTCGTTGTCGTATGATTGCCAAAATTACCGGTCGAGATCCCGTCAAAGGCAAAACCTATGTCCGAGAAAATCGGTGAGATATTCACCCTGGACGAAGTGGCCAAGTATCTGAAGGTCGGCAAGCGCACCATCTACCGGCTGGTGGCGGAGAAGAAGATCCCAGCTTTCAAGGTTGGGGGCGCGTGGCGTTTTACCCGGGCAGACATCGATCAGTGGATTCGTGAGCAGGCCAGACGCTCATGAGGCGATTCTGCGGCTCAAACATTAAGAACAAGGAACCTTCATGAACAGCAACATCCACAGCCGTATCGTCAGTTTCATCTGGGGCATCGCTGACGACGTGCTACGCGATGTCTATGTGCGCGGCAAGTATCGGGACGTGATCCTGCCCATGACGGTGATCCGGCGGCTCGATGCCCTGCTGGAGCCCACCAAACCGGCTGTGCTGGCCATGAAGCAACAGCTCGACGAGGCCGGCATCGCCAACCAGCACGCCGCGCTCTGCCAGGCGTCGGGACAGGCCTTCTACAACGCCTCGCCCTTCACCCTGCGCGACCTCAAGGCCCGCGCCAAGGCACAGCAACTGCGGGCCGACTTCGAGGCCTATCTGGATGGCTTCTCGCCCAACGTGCAGGAGATCCTGGACAAGTTCAAGTTCCGCAACCAGATCGACACTCTGGTAGAGGCCGACATCCTCGGCCACCTGATCGAGAAGTTCCTCGACCCCACCATCAACCTCAGTCCCGAGCCGGTGCGGAACCCCGACGGCACGGAGCGTCTACCGGCCCTGGACAACCACGCCATGGGCACCATCTTCGAGGAGCTGATCCGCCGCTTCAACGAGGAGAACAACGAGGAGGCTGGCGAGCACTTCACCCCCCGCGACGTGGTCACCCTGATGGCCGACCTCATCTTTCTGCCCATTGCCGACCGGATCGAATCCGGCACCTACCTGGTCTATGACGGGGCGTGCGGGACGGGCGGGATGCTCACCGTGGCCGAGGAGCGTCTGCAGCAACTGGCCGACCAACACGGCAAGCGGGTTTCCATTCACCTGTTCGGGCAGGAGATCAACGCCGAAACCTTCGCCATCACCAAGGCCGACCTGCTGCTCAAGGGCGAGGGCATGGAGGCGGACAACATGAAACACGGCTCCACCCTCTCGGCGGACGCCTTCCCGGAGAAGACCTTCGACTTCATGCTCTCCAATCCGCCCTACGGCAAGAGCTGGAAGACCGATATGGAGCGCCTGGGCGGCAAGGACGGCATCACCGACCCGCGCTTCGTGGTCGAGCACGCCGGCGACCCGGAATACAAGATGATCACTCGCTCCTCGGACGGCCAGCTCATGTTCCTGGTCAACAAGCTGGCCAAGATGAAGCACGACACCCCGCTCGGCAGCCGCATCGCCGAGGTGCACAACGGCTCGGCCCTGTTCACCGGCGACGCCGGCTCCGGCGAGAGCAACATCCGCCGCTGGATCATCGAAAACGACTGGCTGGAAGCCATCGTCGCCTTGCCGGAGAACCTCTTCTACAACACCGGCATCGCCACCTACATCTGGCTGCTCAACAACCGCAAGGCGCCCGAGCGGCGGGGCAAGGTTCAGCTCATCGACGCCACCGGCTGGTTCGAACCGCTGCGCAAGAACCTGGGCAAGAAGAACTGCCGCCTGGGCGAGGAACACATCCAGCGCATCTGCGAGCTGATCGTCAACCCGCACGAGACCGAGCAGAGCAAGATCTTCCCCAACGAACACTTCGGCTACTGGAAGATCACCGTCGAACGCCCCCTGCGCCTGCGGGTGGACCTCGGCGGAGATCGTCTGGTGGCGCTGAACGAAGCCTGCGAGCAGGCCAAGGAATCCGACCTGTCTCGCCTGGCCATCAAGCTGGCCGAACACTTCGGCACCGCGCCGCTGAGGGACTACAACGCCTTCATCGCCCGCGCCAGGCAAGAGGCCAAGGCCATGAATCTCCGCTGGACAGCCAAGAAGGAAAAGCTACTGCGCGAGTACCTGACCGAGAGCGACGAGAACGCCGAGCCGGTCATCAAGAAGGCGCACAAGCCCGGCAAGATCGAACCCGACCCATTGCACGGCCGGTTCGAGGCGGAAATCGATGGCAAACCCGCCGTAGTGGAATACGAACCCGACACCCAACTGCGCGACAGCGAGCAGGTGCCCCTGCTGGAGGAAGGCGGCATCGAGGCCTTCTTCCGCCGCGAGGTGCTGCCCTATGTGCCGGACGCCTGGATCGACGAGACCAAAACCCAGATCGGCTACGAGATCAGCTTCACCCGCGAGTTCTACAAGCCCGCCCCCATGCGGCCGTTGGAAGAGATCGTCGCCGACATCCGGGCGCTGGAGCGCGAGACCGAGGGGCTGCTGGATGAGATTCTGGTGGAGGTGGAGCGATGAAGTTCAGGCCTTATCCCGAGTACATGGATTCGGGGATGCCGTGGTTGGGGGAAGTGCCAAAGGGCTGGCAGATAAAGCCGAATCGAGCGTTGTTCCAAGAGATCAGGGAAGCAAATCATCCTAATGAGGAGATGTTATCTGTCACAATCACAAAGGGCGTGATACGCCAAAGTGAGTTATTATCGGAGACTTCCAAGAAGGATTCTTCGAATGTAGATAAATCAAAATATAAGCTGGTTACTCCCGGTGAGCTTGTGTATAACAAAATGCGGGCATGGCAAGGAGCCATAGGCTTATCGCGTTATCGTGGAATTGTAAGCCCTGCATATATAGTAGAGCGGCCCCGCAAAGAGATCATTGGTGAATACGCACACTATCTGTTCCGCACGCCCCGATTTGCGAAAGAGGCCGAGCGGTGGTCTTATGGAATCACGTCGGATCAATGGAGTCTAAGGCCGGAGCATTTCAAAGCGATTTATACTTGCGTTCCCCCAAGGAATGAACAAACCCAAATCGCCCTCTTCCTCGAATGGAAAACCGCCCAGATCGACCGCTTTATCCGCGCCAAGCGGCAACTGATCGAGCGGCTCAAGGAGCAGAAGCAGGTCCTCATCAACCAGGCCGTCACCGGCGCTATCGATGTGCGCACCGGCAAGCCCTATCCAGAATACAAGGACTCCGGCGTGCCCTGGCTGGGCAAGGTGCCGGCGGGGTGGGAGGTATTACCTGTGCGGAGGTGCGCTAAGAAGGTGAAGACTGGTGGCACTCCTGCAGGTGCTGGCGATGAATACTTCGATTCAATTGGATTCAATTGGTTTACACCAGGTGATTTCACAGATGATCTTTATCTTTCTGAATCGGAGCGGCGGCTATCTGAAATCGGAAAAAAGGAAGTTCAGGTATTCCCTCAAAATACCGTCATGATGATTGGAATCGGAGCGACAATAGGGAAAGTGGCAATTAGCAGATATATGGCAAGCTGCAATCAGCAAATAAATGCCATCATTCCTAATGAGAAGGTGGTTGCTGAATATATGGCTCTTTCCCTTAGCGTTTTGAGAGATTTTATTATTTCATGTGGCAGTTATACAACAATGCCAATAATCAATCAGGAAGAGACTAAATCACTTCGAATACCTGTTCCATCTTTACCTGAGCAGAAAGACATTGTCTCACATATTCTGGGTAAGTGTGCAGTGATCGATCAGTCCATCACCCGTACCCAACGCGAAATCGACCTCATCCAGGAATACCGCACCCGCCTCATCGCCGATGTGGTCACCGGAAAACTGGATGTGCGCGGGGTGGAAGTACCTGAAGTTGATCAATCGGAAGAAGCCATGGACGAAGCCGTGATAAGCGATGACGCGGTAACGCAGGACAAGCTGGAGGCTGCGATGTGACCGTTCCAGCCAACCCGAAGATCTATCACATCCTGCATGTGGATCGGCTGGCTTCGGTCCTTGCGGACGGGTGCCTATGGTGTGATGCCGAGATTGCACGAAGGGCGCCGCCTGGCACGACCATCGGCATGAACAGTATCAAGCAACGGCGGCTCAATGAGCTGACTTTGACCAGTCACCCAGGCCTGCATGTAGGTCAGTGTGTGCCGTTCTACTTCTGCCCTCGGTCGATTATGTTGTATCTGATTCACCGGGCCAACCATCCAGAGCTGGCCTATCGAGGTGGGCAATGCCCGATCATTCATCTGGAGGCGGATCTTAGGGTGACCGTGGCATGGGCCAATGCGAACGGGAGACGCTGGGCCTTTACGCTGTCGAACGCAGGTGCCTACTATTTCGAGGACAGGGATAGTCTCACGCAATTGCACGAGCTTGACTGGGATGCAATTCAGGCCAGGGATTGGCAAGGTAAGAAGGAAGGTAAACAGGCCGAGTTTCTGATTGAACATAGTTTTCCCTGGCACCTGGTCGAGCGGATCGGCGTAATGAACCGCACGATTTACACCCAGGTTATGCATGCCTTGGCTGGAGCGGCCCATCTGCCACCTGTCGAGATCAAGCGAGATTGGTATTACTGAGGGGAGCGGCGATGATTGAATACAAAACGGGCGATTTGCTCATCGAGGATGCCGAGGCCATCGTCAACACGGTCAACTGTGTCGGCGTGATGGGCCGCGGCATTGCCCTGCAGTTCAAGAAGGCCTTTCCGGAGAACTTCAAGGCTTATGCGGAGGCCTGTAAGCGGGAGGAAGTGCGGCCAGGCCGTATGTTCGTCTATGAAATAGGCGGCCTGACGAATCCGCGATATCTCATCAACTTTCCGACCAAGCGCCATTGGCGGGGAAAAAGCCGTATTGAGGATATCGAGGCTGGGTTACAAGATCTTGTACGCGTTATTCAGGAAAAACAAATCCATTCGATTGCCTTGCCGCCGTTGGGCGCGGGTCTCGGTGGTCTCGAATGGCATGAAGTGCGTGCAAGGATCGAGCAGGCGCTTGGAAAACTGGAAGATGTGCGGGTCGTCGTGTTCGAACCGAAGGGTGCCCCAGACGCCAAGAAGATGCCACGCAACCGGGAAGTGCCTGCAATGACCAAAGGCCGTGCCGCTCTGGTGGAGCTGATGGACCGTTACCTCCGCGGTCTGTTGGACCCCTTCATTACCCTGCTGGAGCTGCACAAGCTGATGTACTTCATGCAGGAGGCGGGCGAGCCGCTGCGGCTTCGCTATCAGAAGGCGCCCTATGGCCCCTATGCCGAGAACCTGCGGCATGTGCTCAACAAGATTGAAGGGCACTTTGTCGCCGGCTATGCCGATGGGGGTGATGCCCCGGAGAAGCCATTACAGTTGGTACCAGGCGCGGTAGAGGAGGCGTCGCGCTTTCTCGACGCCCACCCCGAGACGCGCGCCCATTACGCACGTGTCACCGAGCTGGTAGAAGGATTTGAATCACCCTTTGGACTGGAGCTTCTATCCACGGTGCATTGGGTCATCAAGCGCGAGGCGCCGCAGAGCCGGGAAGATGTGCTGCTGAAGACCTATGCCTGGAATGAACGCAAGCGCCAGTTCACCCCACGCCAGATCAACCTGGCCATTGATGTGCTGACGGCTAAGGGTTGGGTGGCGCCACTGGAGGAGCGTCACTGAGGATGCATCCGACCGACACCACGGAAAAGGGGCTGGAAACCCTGATCGTCCGCTCGCTGATCGACGAGGCGGGCTATCTGCCCGGCGATTCCGGCGACTACGACCGCGAGCACGGGGTGGATCTAGCCCATTTGATCGCCTTCCTACGAGCTACTCAGCCGGAGACGCTGGAGAAGCTGGGCGTCGAGGAAGCCGGACCGCGCCGTACCCAGTTCCTGCACCGGCTGCAGGGCGAAGTGGCCAAGCGCGGTGTGATCGATGTGCTGCGCCGGGGCGTCAAGCACGGGCCGCACCACATCGATCTGTTCTACGGTACGCCGTCTCCAAACAATCGCAAGGCGGTGGAACGCTTCGAGGCCAATCGTTTCAGCGTCACCCGCCAGTTGCGCTACTCCCGTGATGAGACGCAGTTATCGCTGGACATGGCGATCTTCATCAATGGCCTGCCGGTAGCGACCTTCGAACTGAAGAACAAGCTGACCAAGCAGACTGTGGAAGACGCGGTGCAGCAGTATAAACGCGACCGTGATCCGAAGGAGCTGCTGTTCCAGTTCGGGCGCTGCATGGTGCATTTCGCGGTGGATGATCACGAGGTGCGCTTCTGTACCCACCTGAAGGGCAAGCACTCCTGGTTTCTCCCCTTCAACAAGGGCTACAACGACGGCGCAGGTAACCCGCCCAACCCTGCCGGCCTGGCGACAGACTATCTGTGGAAGGAAGTCCTGACTCGAGGCAGCCTCACCGATGTCATCGAGAACTATGCCCAGATCGTCGAGGAGAAGGACGAGCGGAGCGGCCGTAAGTCGCGCAAGCAGATCTTTCCCCGCTATCACCAACTCGCTGTGGTGCGCAAGCTGCTGGAACACGTGCGGGTCAATGGCGTGGGCAAACGCTACCTCATTCAGCATTCGGCCGGCAGCGGCAAAAGCAATTCCATCGCCTGGCTGGCCCACCAGTTGGTGGGGCTGGAACAGGAGGATAGCGCACTGTTCGATTCGGTGATCGTGGTCACCGACCGGCGAGTACTGGACAAGCAGATCCGCGATACCATCAAACAGTTTGCCCAGGTCTCGGCCATCGTCGGCCATGCCGAGCGTTCCGGCGATCTCAAGACCTTCCTGTACCAGGGCAAGAAGATCATCATCACCACGGTGCAGAAGTTCCCCTTCATCCTCGACGAGATCGGCTCGGAACACCGGGGCAAGCGATTCGCCATTCTCATCGACGAGGCCCATTCAAGCCAGGGTGGCAAGGCCACCGCTGCCATGAACCGGGTGCTGGAGACGGACCCGGACTACGATGAGGACGACGAAACCCTGGAGGATCAGATCAACCGCATCATGGAAGGGCGCAAGATGGTGAAGAATGCCAGCTACTTTGCCTTCACCGCCACGCCCAAGAACAAGACACTGGAGATCTTTGGCGAGCCAGATCCACAGCCGGACGGTACCATCCGCCATGTACCCTTCCACAGCTACACCATGAAGCAGGCCATCGAGGAGGGTTTCATCCTCGATGTATTGCAGAACTATACACCGGTGGCCAGCTACTACCGTTTGGCCAAGAAAGTAGAGGACGACCCGCTGTTTGATGTGCGCAAGGCCCAGAAGAAGCTGCGACGGTATGTGGAATCCCATCAGCACGCCATCCGCCAGAAGGCGGAGATCATGATTGACCATTTTCATGAGCAAGTCATCGCGCGTGGTAAGATTGGCGGTAAGGCACGGGCCATGGTGATCACCAATGGCATCGAACGGGCCATCCAGTATTTTCACGCCTTTCAGGATTATCTGAAGGAACGGCGAAGCCCCTATCAGGCGATCGTGGCCTTCTCGGGAGAGCACGAGTATGGCGGGCAGAAGGTCACCGAGGCCTCCCTCAATGGCTTTCCCAGCAATCTGATACCCGAGAAAGTTCGAACAGACCCTTACCGGTTCCTGATCGTGGCCGACAAGTTCCAGACCGGCTACGACGAACCGTTACTCCACACCATGTACGTGGATAAGCCCTTGTCAGGCATCAAGGCGGTGCAGACCCTCTCCCGCCTCAACCGGGCCCATCCACAGAAACACGACACCTTTATCCTGGATTTCTACAACGATTCGGATACCATCCAGAGAGCCTTCGAGCCCTATTACCGCACCACGATCCTCAGCGACGAGACCGATCCCAACAAGCTGCATGATCTCAAGGCAGCCTTGGATGGTTATCAGGTCTATTCGCCCGACCAGGTCGACGAACTGGTGGTACGCTATCTGCGGGGAGAAGACCGGGACCGCCTCGATCCCATCCTCGATGCATGTGTGGCCGTATATAACGCCGAACTGGACGAAGACGCCCAGGTGGATTCAAGGGCAAGGCCAAGGCCTTTGTGCGCACCTACGGCTTTCTGGCGTCGATTCTGCCGTATTCCAATGCCGAGTGGGAGAAGCTCTCAATCTTCCTCAATTTCCTGATTCCCAAGCTGCCTGCCCCCAAGGAAGAAGACCTCGCCAAGGGTATCCTGGAGACCATCGATATGGACAGCTACCGGGTGGAGGTGCAGTCCAGCCTGCGTATTTCGCTAACGGACGAGGACGGTGAACTGGAGCCTGTGCCGACGGGCGGTGGCGGTTTCAAGCCGGAACCCGAACTCGATCAGCTCAGCAACATCATCAAGTCATTCAACGACCAGTTCGGCAACATCGACTGGAAGGATGCCGACAAGATACGCAAAGTGATTGCCGAGGAGATCCCGGCCAAGGTAGCTGCCGATCCGGCCTATCAGAATGCAATGAAGCATTCGGACAAGCAGAATGCCCGCATCGAGCACGACAAGGCCTTGCAACGGGTCATTCTGGAACTACTGGCCGACCACACGGAATTGTTCAAGCAGTTCAGCGACAACCCGTCGTTCAAGAAGTGGCTGGGAGATACGATTTTTGGAGTGACCTATCAATCAGACGACCAATCTAAAACGGAAGCTACGAATGGATACCAACCGTAGCATATTGGCCGCACTGATGTTTGCTTCAACGAAAAAATAATAAGGATTGAGTGTGCGGATATTAGCAATTGATGGAGGTGGAATTCGCGGTTATTACGCAGCGCACGTTCTACGAAGAATAAAGGACACCATCGGCTCTGAATTCCATAAAGATTTCGACCTTATAGCCGGCACTAGCACAGGCTCGATCATCGCCGCCGCTCTTGCTGTAGGCATTCCTATCGAACGAGTCTGCAGTCTCTATGAAGCCCATGGACATAAGATTTTCAAGCCAGATAAACTCTCTATCGGCGGCATGCTTAAACCGAGTTATAGTCAGAGAACACTCAAACGCATACTTGAACAGGAGTTTGGTGAGCTGGCGCTAAAGGATGCCAAAACCAGACTAATCATTCCATCGACCGATATAGGTAATGGCCAGGTTCATGTTTTTAAATCAACCTATAGTCCTGATTTCACGCGAGACGGGAATGTAAAAATATCTGACGCTGTTTTGGCCTCATGCTCAGCGCCAAAATATTTCAGACCGGCATATATTGACCCCTACCTGCTTGCTGATGGTGGCCTATGGGCCAACAACCCAAGTCTCGTCGCAGTAACAGAAGCTCTAACACGACTTGATGAACCAAAAGACTCAATCCACCTACTTTCGATTGGCACAGGAATCGGCAGGAATTACTACTCCTTAAAACGAGTTAACAGCTTGTGGGGCTTCTTAACGGGTTGGGGATTGCGACGGTTCATTGAAATGCTTCTCAATCTCCAGTCTATACACTCCCACAACGTAGTAAGCCTACTTTTGAGTGGAGAGCAATTCGTTCGAATAAATTTTGAAACAGACCGTTCATTGCCTCTTGATGATCCCAACATGCTCCCCGATTTGAAATCGCGAGCAGATCGCGATTTCACCACTGCATCTACTGATATTGAACGTTTGCTGAGGGGCGGCCATGAAGCTTGACCATCATTTGAAGGCGTTTTTGAGGGACACGGTTAATCTCAATCAGACTAGGATTGACACATTAAAACAACGTGCCGAAACAATCATAGCTTTCGTTAAGCAACTTGAAGAGTTTAAGGATCTATTTATCGAGGCAAAACCGCAAGGGTCATGGGCGCATGGCACTATAATCAAACCGGTGAGAAATGGCGAGTTTGATGCTGATATCGTCGTCTTTCTCGAAGAGAACGAAGATTGGGAGCCCAAAGACTACATCGACTCGTTATACCGCGGCTTCAAAAGCAGTAAAACATACGAGAATATGGTAGGCCGTAATACTCGATGCGTCACACTGGACTACTCAGGTGACTTCCATCTTGATGTTGTCCCCTGCATCAGGCGTAAAAGCATATGGAGCGGGGTAACGGAATGGATTCTTAACCGGACAGAGAACAAGGAAGAACAGACCAACCCTAATGGTTACTCGGAATGGTTTCTAGGAAAATCAAAAATCACAGATGGCTATCTAATAAAAGTCGCGAGGCTATTCAAGTATTTAAGGGACCACAAGAAGACCTTCTCTGCAAAATCAATATTGCTAACGACTATTCTTGCCGAAAGAGTAAATGCATTGGATGGTCTGGGCAGCGGTTTTTGTGACTTATCTACGTCACTCTCGACCATCTTCTATCGGCTTGATGATTATCTACAAGATAATCCATCCATGCCTACTATCAGGAACCCCAGCCTTTCTACCGAGGACTTTAATCGACACTGGAATCAGGAAAAATATGATAACTTTCGGAACTGTATTCACAGGTATCGAGAGTGGTTAGAAGACGCCATCGCTGAACCAGATCGTGACGAGAGCATTCTGAAGTGGCGAAAAATATTCGGCGACGACTTTGCAAAGGAAGTGGTGGTCGAGTCTACCAGCAAATCAGCAACTATTGACTATACCGAAGATCTCTCGCATGTACAGCCTCTGCAGTGGCCGTATCAGCAACATGCAAGAATTGGAATTCGAGCATCGATCTATACTGATGAAGATGGAGAGTACCTTGGCTCCCTAAGATCCGATGGACCCCAATTGAAACATGGGACGTGGATAAAGTTTGAAATCGACCGTCCCATTCCGCGTGGGCAAAAGATAGTATGGCAAGTGGTTAACACGGGTGTAGCCGCACGACAAGCCGGACAGCTAAGAGGTGGTTTCGACAAGTCGGGAAAAGTCAATTGGGAGCACGTCGCCTTTACCGGTACACACTGGGTAGAATGTTTTCTCATTCATCAAAATAATGTTTGCATTGCGAGAAGTGACCGATTTTATGTCAACGTTGAATGACGATAGCGGCATCGTAAGCTTCCCCGTCAAGTGGACACTTCAAAAGTAGACTTGCTGGCGTTCTCGTAGAACTCGACCGGGGTCATTCTCCCCAGCGAGTCGTGTCCGCGTTCGTCGTTGTACTCCTGCATCCATTGCCAGGTGATCTCGCGAACCTCGTCGAGGCTCGGTAGTGTCCAGAATCTTTCGCACTTTTGTTTGGCGGTGGTCCCAATCTGGGTTCATGCCGCGTGGGTCTCGGTAGCATCGAGATCCTTGAGCAGC
>JALUXX010000010.1 GCA_027013145.1 Gammaproteobacteria bacterium
ACCCAATCACGCTAAGCTCACCCATGGTCTCCTCCTCACTCTCACCGATGGTCCCAGAATCCACTCCATCTTGGCGCATCACGACGCCGAAGTAGAGGGGGAGGAGACCATCCCATCGGATGAAGCGAAGCGCAATCCGGGGTGGCCGTACCGTCTGCCCATCCGGGTATGTTGACCGGATTCGATTCGATCCAGTACCATTTCCGGGCCTTCCATCCAGCATCATTCCCCGGTAGCTCAGTCGGTAGAGCAGGTGACTGTTAATCACCGGGTCGGCGGTTCGAGCCCGTCCCGGGGAGCCAATAAAACAAGAAGTTACGAAAATGCTGGACCAGCCGCCATCGAATTTGCGACACTGACGCGACAGTCGGGGAGCGGGGAGCGGACATGGCGACATTTGTGCGGCGTCCCGGCCCGGGCGGGCGGCGCGTCTGGCAGGCCAGGATCCGGAAAAAGGGCCATCCCCCGCTCACCCGCACGTTCGACCGCAAGGCCTCCGCCGAGGCTTGGGCCCGCCAGATCGAGTCCGAGATGGAGCGCGGGACGTTCGTTCCGCGCGCTGAGGCCGAGGCCACCACGCTCGGCGAGGCGCTCGATCGGTACCTGCGCGAGATCGTGCCCGCCCGCCGACAGGCGCAGCGCGAGTCGCGGCGGGTCGAGCGGATGCTGCGCCAGCCTCTCGCCGCCCGGTCGCTCGCGTCCGTTCGCGGCAAGGATATCGCCGACTATATCCGGGCGCGAGAAGCGGACGGGGCGGGACCGAACACGATTCGTCTCGATTTAGCCCTGCTCTCCCACCTGTTCACCGTCGCCCGATCCCGGTGGGGCATGGAGTCGCTCGGCAACCCCGTCGCCCTGGTGCGCGGTGCGCGCCCGAGGCTGCCGCCGGGCCGCGACCGCCGCCTCCTGCCCGGCGAGGAAACCCGCCTCCTGGCCGCCTGTAGAGCCTACGGCGGGCCCATCGAATCCCTGGTCATCCTGGCCCTGGAGACCGCCATGCGGCGCGGGGAACTCGCTGCGATGCGCTGGGAGCACCTGGACGGCAAGGTGCTGTCGGTGCCGGAAACCAAGACCGGCGAGCCGCGCCGGGTGCCGCTGTCCTCGCGGGCCCGCCAGGTCCTGGCCGGTTTGCCCCGCCGTCTGGACGGCTGGGTCTGGGGCATCAGGGCCGACTCGATTACCCAGGCGTTCGACCGGGCGGTGAGGCGGGCCCGGGCGGACTACGAAACCGAGTGCCGGGAGCACGGCGAGAAGCCGGGTGCCCCGGTGCAACCGGACCCGCGGATGCTGCGGGATCTTCGCTTCCACGATCTGCGCCACGAGGCCACGTCCCGGCTGTTCGAGAAGGGACTGAACCCGATGGAGGTGGCCGCCGTCACCGGCCACAAGACGCTCCAGATGCTCAAGCGGTACACCCACCTGCGGGCGGAGGACTTGGTGGAGCGGTTGGGGTGATGCGGGGGCTAGATCAGCCCCCGCTCCGCGAAGCTCACCGCCGCCGCGCCGCCGACGACCAGGTGGTCGAGCACCCGGATCTCGACGAGATCGAGCGCGGCTTTGAGCCGCCCGGTGAGCGCGATATCCGCCCGGCTGGGCTCGGGGTTCCCCGACGGGTGGTTGTGCGCGAGGATGACCGCCGCGGCGTTGAGTTCCAGCGCCCGCCGCACCACCTCGCGGGGGTGGACCCGGGCCTCGTTGATCGTCCCGAGGAACAGGTCCTCGCAGGCGATGACCCGGTGGCGCTGGTCGAGGAACAGGGCCGCGAACACCTCGCGGGGCTGCCCGGCGAACCGCAGGGCAAGGTAGCGGCGTGTGTCCGCCGGACACTGTAGCGCCTCGCCGTAGTGCATCCGCCGCTCCAGCACCCGCAGCGCACGATTGATGAGCCGATCCTCCCGAGCCTTTTTTGCGTCCATCTCTGCTCTCCCGCTGGTGGCGGCCCCCGCCGCCTTCGCCCCAGGGGCGCGCGGGTCTGCGGCTCGACTGACGGGTTCCTGCGCCGCGCAGCGAGCAGCGGTTCCGGCGGGAGAGTTGCCGGCGTTTTTGCGCGTGGACGGGCGGCGGGGGACGACAGCCGGGAGAGCCGGACGGCGAAAACAGATCGGGGAAGGCGGAAAAAACAGATCGCTGCGGGCACGGGCGGGTCCGGCGAGGCGGGCCAATCTCCGCGATTCTGAGCCGTTTCCGGGCGGTTTGCCGGGAGAAATCTCCGCGATTCCGGGCCAGTTTCGAGACTAACGGCGCGCCTGGCCGAGTGCGCGGGCGAGTGCGAGCAGCGCGTCCGCAGCGTCGCGGGAGCCGTGGCGGGCCTCGACCGCCGCGAGTCCGCGCAGATATCCGGGCCGTGGGCCGTCCTGGCGGTCTATCTCGGCGCGGACGAGCGGAGCAAGCTTCGGCGAGTCGAGTACCTCGGGCGGCAAATCGTGATCACGATCTGCCTCGCGCCCGTGATCATAAACCGGTTCCACTGCCTCAGCGGGTGCGGCGGACAGCGCGAGATCGACGAGATCGGGCGCGCTCATCTCAACTGCTCCAGCTCCTGCCCGCACCGTCGCGCGCCTGGCACGTGCTCGCGGACAGACTCGACGCGGTCCGGGCCGAACCTCCATTCCAGTGCCGCACGGGCAGCAGCAGCCGACGGGTCGCCGGGGAGGATCACGATAGCCGACTGTCCCGGCGGCATCTCGTATAGCCTGAACTCAAACGCCCGCGCCATCGGCGGCCTCCGCGTCCGTGATCATATCTTCAAAATTGATCGTCGCATCGCAGTCCGGATATTTTCTGCACCCGAAAAACACGCCGTTCACGCCGTCGCGCCTGCGCATTGGCCCGTGGTCGGGGTCCACGGGGCAGTTCGGCGAGACGTTTCCGGCGACAGCGCCGCGCTCCGGATCGAGACAGTCGCGGACGCCTGGGCAGTTGGTTTCACGGCGCGTTGAGCATGACCAGAACGGCCCGTACCGCCCGCCCTCGACCCAGACCATGGCTTCGCCGCATTCCGGGCACTGGACGCCATCAACTGGTTCGCTGCGCCGGACCGGGCGCAGCACCGGCTCACCGTCGCGGTCCGCGTACCACGCATCACAGCCGCTTTCAGGCGGGCAGTGCCAGTACCAGCGTTCGCGCTTTTTGCTGTAGACGCGCTTCAGCCTGGCCTTGCACTGCGGGCAGTGGTGATAGTGGCGCGCGGCGGCGCTGCTTTCACTTTTCGTTTCCATGGCCCGTCTCCTACCGCGCTCTCCGCGCGGCCTCTGCTTTGCACATCCTGCGATCCTGCGGCGCGATCGATTTCGCCTCGTGCTCGCACCGCCGCAAAATCAGATCGTGCGCCTCGCGCACCCTGGCCGGCGTCCACGGCAGCGGGCGCGGGGGCCGCTGCGACTCGATGAGACGCACGATCGCGGGCTGATACGGCGAGTGCGCGATCGCGTCGCCGACGCGATACCAGCCTGCGGCAACTAGTCCCGCCGCCACAAACCAGACCGCCGCCCACATTCCTTTACTCATCGGCCTACCCTCCTGCTCGCGAGCGCGACGCGCGCCGCGTGCTCGACTGTAGCGATTACATGACGCGCCCCGGCGAGCCACGGCACGTGATGCAGAAGCGCCCAGCCACTTGCCCATGCGCTGCCGATAACAAAAGTAATCAGCGCGGGCACGGCAAGCGCGCGGGCGAGCATCGCGCCGACCGCGAACGCCGCGCCGGCGGCGAGATCACGCAGCAACCGGGTCATTGTCGTCGCCTCCGTCCCCGACCGCCGCGAGCCACGCGCGGTCGAGCCGGTACAGCCGCGGCGGGTGGCCGCCGTAGAGTTGACTGTCGTCCTCGCCGACGCGCGCGAGCCAGATCACGCGGTCGGTCGAGCCTGCGGCTCGCGGCAGTATCCGGTCGACGATCTCGAGCGCCTCGGCGGCGCGGGTCATATCCCAGTCGCCCGGCGGGAGCGGCAGCAGGTACTCGTACTCGGCGGTCACTCCGCCCGGTAGCCGCTCGTGAACCCAGCCGCTCGCGGTCGGCGCGTATACCACCGAACCGTCGTCGATGTCCTCTACCCAATCGTCCGTGTCTGTGTGCGTCATAACGTTCTCTCCAGTTCCGGTCCACCTCGATCCGCGCCACGCTCCCGCGCGGCATCCCGCATCCTCGCCGCCGCCTCGCGCTCCTGCGCCCGCTCCGCCGCGCGCTCCGCCCGCCGCGTGGCGTCGGCGGCACGTGCGCGATCCCACGCCGCGTCCTGCCCGCTCCGCCGCGACTCTCGCGCGTCGGACTGCATCTCGCGGGCCATCCGCTCCGCGCGCTCAGCGCGCCAGCGCGACTCGCGATAATCGATCGCGCTGCCGACGGCTGATATCAGCCCCGTTCGCGGATCCTGCGCCCGCGCGAGCGCGCGTCCGGCATCCCGGTAGTGCTCGTCTGCCCGCGAACGCAGCTTGTCGGCCCGGCGCTCATACCCCCGCGCCCGGTGGTCCGCCTCGCGCACGTCGCGGCGGTACTCCCGCGGCAGGGATTTTTCGCGGGACTCTGCGCGCGCACGAATTCCGTCCGCATCCGCGCGCAGCCCGTCCGCCCGCCGGCGCATATATTCGGCCCGGTCGCGGTCCGGCTCGCGTCCCGCCGCGTGCTCCATCCACGCAGCCTCGCGGCGCAGATCCGCTGCGCGCTGGTAGTCGCGCAGCACTTCGCTCGCCTCGCGCGCGACGACGTAGTCCCGCGGGGCCTCGCGCTCCTGGCCGCGCTCCTGCCGCGCCTCACGGCGGTCGGGTTCGCGCTGCGCCGCCGGGTCCTCGCGCACCGCCACCTCGCGGTCCGGGGCCTGGCGCTCGGCGGACTGTTCGCGCCCGGCAGCGACCTGGTAGTCCACGCTGGCGTCCTTCTGCCGAGATTTCGACCAGTCGGGCGCGAGATCGTGGATCGCGTGCCGCTCGCCGTGGACGTGAACTTCTTCACGATGCCGCGACCCGGCCACGTAGGCCCATTCGCGGCTACTGAGCGGCGAGTCACTCGCCAGGATATGCGCCCGTTCGACCGTCGCGCCCTGCAGTTTGTGGGCGGTTGCAGCGTAGCCGTGGTCGATGTGATCGTATTTGTCAGTCGAGATCACGCGCTCCGTCCCGTCGCGGTCTAACCGCAGTGTGACCCGCGCCGCCTCGTCGCCGGTGCGCTCGATGGCGACCACGGTTCCGAAATCACCGTTTTTCACGGCGAGGTCGCGATCATTCCGCAACAGCACCACGCGGTCGCCGGCGGCGAGGTCCCGCGCGCCGCGCTCGGTCTCGACCGATACCGCCTCGCGCTGTACCAGTCCGCGCTCGACGGCCTCGGCGCGGGCGGCCTCGTTGAGCAGCCTGGCCTCGGCTTTAGTCGCCACTACCGCGACGGACGATTTCCCGTCTGCCAGGTCGGCGGCCACGGACTTGCCTGCCGCCTCGATTGCGGCAGCAGCGGATTTGTATTCGTGTACCCGGTCGCGCCCGGCGAGATTTTTCAGCGCCTCCGCGGCCCGTCCGTCTCTCAGATCGCGCACCGCCTGGCGGTCTGCCTCGTGATTCTGCCGGCGAATATCGTCTATAGATACGCCGCCGGTGCGCTCGAGAATCGTGCGAAAAGGCGCTCCGGCCTCGATGGCCTGGAGCTGCCGCGTGTCGCCGACGAGGACGACTTTGGCCCCTGCTTCATCCGCCCGCCGCATCAGTTCGGAGAGTTGCCTGGAGCCGACCATACCCGCTTCATCGATCACAATCACGTCTCCGGCACGGAGCGGATCGCGGGCGGCGTATTCGACGCCCCGCACTGTCTCCGGCGCGGTGTCCGCAATCAACTGGTGTAGTGTCGTGCCCTCGATCCCGGATCCCGCTTGCAGCTCGGCGGCGGCTTTGCCGCTGAGCGCCGCGCCCCGGACTCGGTAGCCGGACGCCTCCCAGATCTCTCGCGCGGCCCCGAGCGCGTACGATTTTCCGGAGCCCGCGCTGCCCTGCACCGCCGCGACGGAACCGGCGGCGGTGACGTGCACGACTGCCTCGCGCTGCTCGTCCGAGAGAGTGGGTCGGCTCTCCAGCGCCGCCGCGACCGTGTCCGCCTCTACAGCGTGGGTCTCGCTCCGAGACATGCGCTCCGCGCGCTCCACGATGCCGCGCTCCAGCGCGAGGATCTCATGCGTCGTGTAGCGTGGCAGGCCGTCGCGCCCCTCAAGGCGGACCACCTCGGCGTCGGCGAGGACCTCGCGCGCCCGGGACTCGATCTGCTCGGGCGTCAGCGTACCAATTGCTGCGATTCCGACCGCCGCCGTCACGTCCTGCGCCGCAAACGTGGACCTCTGCTCAGTGAGAGACCGCAAAATTTCCGCGTGCGGCGGCACCGGGTCGAGCGGCGGCTGTTCTTGCCCGAGCGCCTGTTCCGGCGACCAGTCCGGCGCGCGCTCGCGGGCCCGCTCTGCCCACTGCTCACGGAGGCCGTCGATATCGCGGGCCTCTTTCGCGCGGCGGGTCGCCAGGGTCGCTCGCTCGGATGCGCGGGAGCCGGATGCTCCGCGCTCGGCAAGCTCGGCCTCGATCTGCTGGCGGCGGGTCGAGAACTCATCGCGCAATTCCTGCGGCACGCCGACAACCTCGAACTCACGATCGACGCGCTCGATCGCGTAGCCCCGGCGCTGTAGCTCGCCGGCCAGGGCGGCGGAGTAGATCGCCCCGGCGGCGGATTGATGCTGGTAGATTTCGCGTGGGTTGAGCGAGCCCCACGTGCCATCCGCGCGGTGCGCGAGGTTGTACACCATCATATGAGTGTGGAGATGCGGGTCGGCTTCGCGGCTTGTGCCGTGCTGATAATTCGCGATTACAAACCCGTCGATCTGCTCGCGCCGCTCCGCCTCGCTCTGCCACCCGCCACCACGGCGGGTATAGGCCGCGTGGTTCTCAAGATACTCGCGCGCCTCGCGCACCGCCGCTTGGTGTGCGGACTCGATGGCCGCCCGGGTGTCGGCGTCGGCCAGTCCCCAGATCGTCGAAACCGATTTCGGCGGGGATAATGTCACGTCCCAGCCGCTGCGGTGGTCCTCGCCGGCGTTCTGCACCAGCGCCTCGCCCGTGAGCGGGTGCCGCCCCTCCGCAAGCGCCTTGAACATCTCGACGTTCGTCGCAGTCCCTTCCTCGATTCCTAGCGCGGCCAATCCCGCGCCGGTGAAATGTCCGGCGGACTCGCGCGAGTAGTAGTCGCTCGGGCCGTAGTCGCCGGCCAGGTGCTCGTAGTACCGCACCGCCTCGGCCGCCGACCCTCTGGCGCTGATGCTGATCACGAGATAATCCCTCGCTCGCGCAGCGATTTGATTACAGCCTGCGTCGGCGACTCCGGCTCCGGCTCCGGCTGCTCGGGCCGCTGCCCATGCCCAGCGCCGCGCGGCGCAGGCGGCGAGGCCACGCGCTCGACCGCCTGCCAGATTTCATCGCGTAGCGCGCGCTCCGAGTCGCGCATCGCGTCGATCAGATCAGTCGTCTGCTCGTGCAGCGCGGCACGCAGCGCGTCGGCGGCAGCATCGGCGACCCGTCCAGCAATCTCGTCTGCGACGCTGCCGCGCAGGATTGCCGCGCGGATTTTCTGCGCCGTCGTCCGGCCAGGGTACTGCGCCAGCGCGTCGAGTTCCGCTGCGGTCAGCCTGACCGACACCGTTTTAGTAGCCATATCCGCCCGCTTCCTGCTGCTCGTCCGCCGCGCTCTCGCTCTCGGCGTCGTCCTGCGCCGCACGGGCCGGAACGGTCCCGCCGTTGCGGGTCACAATCGCCGAAAACTCGGCGACCAGTTCGTCGAACGACAGTCCGAGATCGTCGAGCCCGGCGCGCACCGCCGCGCGCGCAACCGTGCGCCGCCGCGCGTCACGCTCCTGCCGCTCAGCCTCGACCGCAGCCTGCCGCAACGCCTCGATCTGTTGCCGGAGCCGCTCGCTCCGCGAGAGTTTCCGTTTCGTCATCTGTTTACGCTCCTTTCCTTGCGAATCAATCGCTTACGTTACACCCTGTAAACAGGTGTTTACAGGCCTAAAACTTCACCGAATCAACCACTTGCACCGCGTCCCGCAGGTCCGCTGTTTGCACCGAAGGGGCGTGGTGTGTGATGCTGCTACATACGTTTATTACACCCACCGACCCGACCCCCGTTCCTCGCCCTGCTCCTCGCGCACCCCCACGTCCCGGCTCGCGGTGCTCGCGGGTCGTGGGGACCCCGTAGCGCGCTCGGATTCCACACTCTCCGGACCGAGACCGGAGACCAGATCCGCCACGATCCGCGACCGGCTCACTCTCCGGGACCTGGCCGCGAGACCTAATCGCCGCCACGTCGCATCGTCTAACAGCAGCGACCGCCGCCGCACACCGCGCCGCGCGAGACGCTCGATATACCTGTCGTATCTGCTCATCAGTCCTCCGGGAACAGCAGCCGATACCGCCACCGGCTCGGCGCGCGGTTGTGCACGCGGACGCGTCCGGTATCGACGTAAACGCGAAAGTCGCCGCAAGCCATCTGTTCCGCCGCGCAGTCCGCCGCGTACCGGCAGCAGTCGCACGGACTCGCGCCGCGAATCGCCTGCGCCAGCGCCGCCCCGTCTCGTACTGCTCCAGTCATCTCCATCGTGCTGCCCTCTCGTGCTGTGTGCCTATCCGATCCTTGATCGGAGCCGCGCTAAATGCAAACCGCTACCGCTTCTCCGCGACTGAGATACCGAATCGCTCGCGGAGCCACGATAAGTCCAGCATCCACTCGTGCTGCGACCGCGCGCGCCACGTGCGAAACGCCTCGTCCCGGTAGCGCCGCGCCTGGTCGAGCGTCCAGCCGTTGACCTTCGCCAGATGCTTGAGCGCCGCCTCGCCTTTGCCGTGCACATCCGCGAGGCCGATGTGTTTGACCCGGTGGCAGTCGGGGCAGAGTGCTTGCGTCCTAACCAGCGTCTGCACGTGCCGCTCGTCGTCGTAGTGCCACACCTCGTGGCACTCGACCGGCCACTGCGGCCCGCGCCCGCCGCAGATTTCGCACCGGCCCCCGGCGGCGGCGGACGTGAATTTTTTGATGCGCTCCCAGTCGGTACTGGTCACGTGGTCGCGGACGTTCGAGAACCACGCCGTGCTCGGGACCAGCTCGATTGTGAGCTTTGGCGGCGTCCGCTCCCGCTCCGGCTCCGGGGGCATAGCGCCGGGGCCGAAAAACATCTCGACCGCCTCTGCGGCAGAGATCGGCCGGATCGTCACCGGCCCGTCGCGCTCGACCTCGCCGTCCTCCTGCCCGGCAGGGATGGCGGGCCCGGGCGCAGGGACCGCGCCGGTAGGCACGCCCGCCTCGCGGGCCTCTCGCCGAGCCTCCTGCATCTCAGCCTCGGCCTGCGCGACGCGCCGCCGCTCGGCGGTCTCGTCGCCGACTCGGACGTGCGGCGGGACGCGCTGCTCGCGCTCGACGATATCGATATCTACGAGAGCGATCGGATAGTCGCCCGCGAGCCGCAGGTACCCGCGACGGTCTGGCAGCGATTGAATCTCGCTCGGCAGAACCGCGCGCTCGATTGTGATGTGCTCCGACGCCGACGCCCCGCCAGCGAGACTGAGCTGCCGCGACTCGTGTTCGCGCCGGATTTGTCTGTCGCCGAGCATCCTGCTCATCGCGTCCGCTGTCTCAGCGTCGCCGACTCTGAGCACCAGCGCGCTGCTCAGACACGAGAGCAGAACCTGTGCGCCGTCGCGCCCGTACGCCTGCCGGAGCTGCGCTATCGACTGCACCCCGAGGATCGCGCGTAACCCGTATTTCCGCCCGTTGGTGAGCGCGTCCGCCAACGCCTGCACGCGCCCCAGCAGCGGTGCCTCGTCGAGAATCAACCAGACGCGGCGCTCGCGACTCGGCTCGAGGTCCAGCACCGCCGACACTGCCTCACCGATCCAGGCGGCAATCAGCGGTGCGAGTGCCGCGCGCTCGCTGTCGCGGTACGGCATCCACAGCCAGCCGTCGCCAGCCTCCACCCAGCGGCGGATAGACCACGCGTCACCGCCCGCGTCGGGCGGCAGAAACCGATACGGCGGGAGATAGCTACCGACGATGCCACGCACAGACGCGACCATTTTAGCCGCGCCGGTATCGAATAGCGTCTGCGCTGGGAGCCCGCGCACGACAGATTCGATTTCGTCTGATTTAGCGATCGTGAGCGTGTGCACCAGCGCGCTATTCGTTCCCGCCTGCGACTCGTGCAGGCGCTGCAACGCCGCCGCGACCAGCCCCTGGCTGTATAGCTGCCACTGCGCCGCGTCGCTCTGCCCCTCGATACTCGGGATCATGCTGCGCGCAATCCGGTCCGCGTCCTGCGCCGCTCTCATTTCAGCGAACGGCGACCAGGCGACGCTCCGCGCGTCGAGCGGCGCGAGAATCGTGTCGCCGTCGGCGTGCCACCGGCTCATATACTGCCCGCCCGGATCTGCGACGATAGCGCGGTCGCCACGGGCGCGGATCGTGTCGAGGATCCCGGAGATCATCTGCGATTTGCCTGTGCCCGTGGACCCCGAGACCAGGATATGCAGCGGCTCAATCTCCGGCGGAATCGGCACGCCGCCGATACGAATCCGCCCGTCGTCCTGCGCGGCGGGGCGGGGGTGGCCGCGCTTCCTGCGCTCGCCCCAAACGACCGCGCCGACGCCCGCGGCGAGCAGGGCGGCTTGGAGCGCGTCGGCGAGTGTCGGCCCCGTGCTCATAGCCCGAGATCCAGTTCTGCATCCCGCGCCGTCGCCTTACGCGCGTCGGGGGCCGGGTCTGCCGAGCGCGCCGCCGATTCTGCTGGCGCATCGGGCGAGGCCGCCAGCTCTCTCGCGGTCTCGCGCCGCGCGCGGCGGATCTCGTCGAGCGGGACGCCTGCGACGTCAGCGACAATCGAATCGATAATCGCCGTGCGCCCCACGGCCTGGTCGATCACCCGGCGCTTGTCCTCGAGCAGCCGCGCCATCGATTCGTCGATCGTCTCCGGCGCGACCAGCCGATACACGGTCACCGCGTCGCGCTGCCCGATCCGGTGCACCCGGTCCTCGGCCTGCTGCAGCTCGCCCGGCGTCCAGGGCAGCTCGACGAACGCGACGTTCGACGCCGCCGTAAGCGTCAGCCCGACCCCGCCGGCCTGGATCGAGCAGACGATCAGCCGCACGTCCGGGTCGGACTGGAACCGGTCCACGGCCCGCTGCCGGTCCTCGGCGCTCTGCTCGCCAGTGACGCGGACCGCGCGGTCCTCGAACGCCTCGTACAGCCGCTGCTGGATATCGCGGTGGTGCGCGAAAACCACCAATTTCTCGCCGGACTCCAGGAAATCCCCGACCCAGCCGGCCGCCGCGCCGAGCTTCGCCTCGGCCGCCGCGTGGCGCAACCGCGTGATCGCCGCCAGATGCTCACCGGAACCCGCCCCGAGATTCGCGCGGATCTCGTCGCGCGCCGCCTTGTGCGCCTGCTCGTATGCGCGCCGGTCGTACTCGATCGGCACGACAGAGACGGTCTTCTCCGGCAGCTCCGCGAGCACATCCGCCTTCTCGCGCCGCACGAAACACGTCGCGCGCAGCTTCTGACCCAGCTCGTCGAGATTCGATGCGCCGGAAATATCCCAACCGTAGCGCCCCTTGTGCCCGTCGCAGTACCGCTCGACGAACCGCCGCCAGGAGCCGCCGACCTGCTCGAACCGCCCAACGATCCTAAGCGGCGAGATCAGCTCGGCGGGGCGGTTCACGACGGGCGTGCCGGTGAGCAGATACCGCGCCGGAATCGCCTCGGCGAGTTCCGCGACGGCACGGGTGCGCTGCGCTTTGCCGTTTTTGAGATAATGCGCCTCGTCCGCGACGAGCGACGCGAAGCCGCGCCCCCGCAGGGCGGGCGCATGCTTCCCGACCGTCTCATAGTTGACGATCACGATATCGGCCTCGCGGATCGCGCGCTCGTCCTCCGCCTTCGCGGCCTTGCCCCCGCCGTGCACGCCGATCGCCCGCGTGGCGCGCCCCGGCAGCCACCGTTGCGCCTCGCGCTCCCAGTTCAACCGCAGCGACGCCGGGCAGACGACCAGCGCCGGGTATCCCGAGCCGGCGCGCGCCTCGATCGCGGCGAGCGCCTGCACCGTCTTGCCCAGGCCCATCTCGTCGGCCAGGATCGCCTGCGGATGATCGATCAGGTACGCGACGCCCGCGCGCTGGAACGGGCGCAGCTCGCCGCCGAGGCGGGGGATCTCGATCTCCCGGGCCGTCTCCGCCGCCTGCGAGGCATCGATCGCGCGGTGATACCCGGTCATCGCCTCGCGCGCGCTCGCGTCGACCTCGGCGAGATGCCGCTCGGCCCACTCGGCGAGCTGCGCCGCGCTCGCCCCGGGGACACGCCAGACCTTCCGGTCGCCGTCCCACCGGCGGCCCCCGACCGACTGTTTCAAATCTTCCCGCGCAGCCGAATCTTCGTACCCCATCCGGACGACATACTGCCCGTTCGAGTAACTAATGCTGATGCTCATGGCTAACCTCTGGTGATAGTCCCTCTACCACGGTACTCATCCGCGAAAAAATGCAAGCCCCCGTCACTGCCCGCCCCCATCGATGCGCCGCGCGAGATCGTCGGCGGCAACGACACTCGAGCCGCGCCGGACCTCGCCGTCGCCGCTCGCTGCCTGCGCCTGCTCCGGCGCTCCGTCAACACGCTGCGCGAGATTACCGGCGTCTACGACACGCGACCCGCGGCGGACCTGTTCGTCGCTGTCGCGCTGCTCGCGCCGGCGGCGCACGAGCCAGACACCGCCAGCAGCTCCGGCCCCGCCGCCGAGCAGTGCAGCGAGCGGATCGGCGGACAGTGACGAGAGCGCGAACAGCGCGACGACGACTCGCACTGCGACGCGCACACGCGGCGAGCGCGACTCAGCCCACGCCCACGCCGCACCGGCGAGCGCGCCGGGGACGAGATACCCGCTCGCGTCGATCCCGACGCGCTGCACGCCGGGGCCCGCGAGCCACGCGGCAGCGAGCGCAATAAACAGTACAAACAGAGCCAGAAACAGCCGTCCGACCCCGCGCAACGCGCGCTTGCCTGCGCCCCGGTGTAGAAAAAACAATAAATCAAACACCACCGTGCCCTCTGTCGTTTATACGCCGCGCGAGTGTGTCCGCGCTCACGATCCGCGCTCCGCGTTCCTGGTCCGCCTCGTCACCGCCCGCCGGTCGCCGCCGTGGCCGACGCAGACGCCGGGCGAGCACGAGCAGCCAGACGCCCGCGACTACCGCGAGCGCGCCCGCCGGTGGAATCGCGACAGTCGCGAGCATCGCGTGCCACGCCGCCTGCGGGACGCTCGCGCTCGGCGTGCCGCCGGTCGCCCACGCGACCAGCGAGCGCCATGCGAGCCGCAGTGACGCCGCGCCGCCTGGGGCAAACAGATACTCCGCCGCGTAGCCAGCGGCTGTGAGCGTAGCTGTGAGCCGCGCGCTCCAACGCACAGCGACGCCGAGATCGAGATGCAGTGCGTGCAGACCCATACATCACTCCCTCAACCCGCCCCGCAGTACGCCGCACGCGAGCGTGCGGACCGCCGCCAGCGCGTGGAGCGCAGCGGGCTCGAATAATGTGCCCAGTGCGCCTCCGCCCGCGCCCGCGCCCTGCTCGATCAGCGCGCGGAGTGCAGGCGCAGGCAGCGACTCGATCAGAATTGCCGCGAGCCGCGTATCGTCTGCCTCGCGCAGCGACGCACTGACACTCGCGATCAAGGTGTTCGCCCAGGATTCCCACGCTGTCGTATCTTTTCTTGCTGCTGATGCGTCCATCGGTATCTCCTATAGTAGTGGTGGCATCAAACCGGCAGCCCGGCGCGCCGCCGGGCATCCGCGACCATTAACTCGATTTCGGCCAGATCGTCCGCCCCGAACCCCTCGCGCCGGTGCAGCAGCGCCCGGGCCCGCTCGGCGGCGAGCGCGCCCCACGCGGCGACGATCAGCACGATTGCCGCCGCAGGGAGCGCGATTTCGAATATCAGCGGCCAGTAGCTGCTAGCCGCCGAGGCGACGTGCGCGTGCGGCGCGAGGCGCTCGACAGCAGCGACGATCTCGCCGCCCCAGCGCACCGCCGCGTAGCCCGCGCCGCCAGCGAGCGCGGCGGGGAGCATATCGATGATCCGGATTCTCGACTCGTGCATAGCTGAATCCTCCGTCTGATGCGAAAAACGCTACCTTAGCGCCCGGCGCACGCGCTCGACGGCATCGGCATCACGCGAGTTTTCGAGCCGCCGTTGCCGAGATAGCCGCCGCCGCCGGCGCTCTCGACGACCTGGACGCACTCGCCTGCGCGTAGTCCCGCAGCGCGCTTGCCCTGCTCGACCACAGCGATCGTCGGGCCGCCGAGCAAACGAACAGTGATCTGATACCCGGTGTCCTGCCCAGCGCTCTGCTCGATTTTGCTACCAGCCCAGCCGCCGGCGAGCGCGCCAGCGAGTGTCGTCGCGAGCCCGCCGAGGCCGTGGCTGTCGATCGCGTTGCCAGCCGCCGCGCCGCCGAGCGCGCCGAGCAGTGCGCCGCCGTTCTGTTCGCCGGGAGCGACGCGGACTCGCTGCACCGCGAGCACGCGGCCCAACTCGACCTGTTGCGACTGCAACCCTGTGTGGTACACCCCCGCGTTGTAGGGCTGGGCACAGCCTGCGAGCGCGAGTGCGCCTGCGAGCACGGTCGTGATCGTGCGTTTATTCATGATCATTTCTCCTGCGGCGGTTGTGTTGCCGCTGCTGCTGATGATGATGTGCCGGAGCCGCCGGAGCCGCCGGTGCCGCCGGAGCCGGCGGTGACTGCTCTGCCTGCGCCTGCGCCCGCGTCCGCCCGTCGGGTACCACAACCGTGTGCCCGCGGACCTGCGCATGATCTACATCGCCCGGCTCGATCGTCGTCGGCGCGGCAGACACCGGAGCCGGAGCCGGGCTCGGAGCCGGGGTCGGAGCCGGAGTCGGCGTCGGGGCCGGGGCCGGCGCTTGGGTCTCGAGCGTGCCGGCTTGCGTTACGGTCCCGCCAGACGTCGCCTCTACCAGGATCGCGGGCGAGCCGGACGCCTGGCCCTGTACGATTGCGGGCGACGAGACGAGATTGCTCAGCCCGGTCGGCGTCGGCGAAGACGCGCCGAGCGGGTTGTAGCAGACGCCGCCGCTGCTGCTGCCGAGGTCCTGCGCGCCCGGCTGGTACGTGAGCGCGCCGCTGTAATCAGTCTCGATCGGCCCGCCGGTCATCACCGTGACCGTCGTGCTCGCGCCGATATCGATGCTGCCGCTGCTGCCG
This sequence comes from Gammaproteobacteria bacterium, assembly GCA_027013145.1. Classification (GTDB taxonomy): domain Bacteria; phylum Pseudomonadota; class Gammaproteobacteria; order 21-64-14; family 21-64-14; genus BMS3Abin12. Next base: position 15,274 of record JALUXX010000010.1, read on the forward strand.
CTGGTCGAGAGCACCACCTGCGCCGGATCGGAGATCGCGGTCGAGCCGGAGAGAGCCAGCGCCGACCCCTGCGTGCCGAGCGCGGTTCCGGTGCTCGCCGAGCCGCCGGCGAGGGTCGATCCGGCGACCGTCACGCCCGCTAAACCCGCGATGTGCAGCGAGTTGTAACCGGTGATGGACGCGCCGGACAGATCAACAGGCTGACCGTAGCCCTCGATATCGACCGCGCCGGGGCCGGAGATCGAGAGCGGAGCCGAGCCGGAGAACAGCGGTGTCGTGGTTGACGAGGTATTCCACGTGCTCGCGAGCGTTAGATACGGCATGCCGACCCCGGACGCCGGCGCGGACAGCGTGATCGGCGTCGCGGTATCGATAGCGATCTGCGAGCCGGCGATCGTGAGCTGTCCGTCGTCGGCGACAGTGACCGGCCCGGTGATATCGATCACCGGCTGCGGGGGTGTGCAGCCGGCAACTGCGCACGCGCCGCTGCCGATAGCCGCCCCACCCTGCCCCTGCACCGTCAGCCCGTCGATTGTGTATGTGCCGCTCGCGCTGACGAGCGGGGAGATACTGAACCCCGGCGGGCCCCAGGGCAACCAGTTCGTATTCCCTGCCACGCCGACTGTGACGTTTTTGACGATCGCCGAGCCGGTGGGGAAAACGCTGACGCCGAACGTCTGCCACGACTGGCCGTTCTCAACCACGTTTCCGTTTACGTAGTACGTGCCGCCGGATTCCGACGGCACGGTAAACCACGCCCCGGATCCGCCCGAGACCGTAACGCTGCCGACGCCGTAGGCGTACGGCGAGTAAACCCAGGGTGTCTCGATCGGCGCGCTCGACGACGCACCGGCGGACGACGGGTACGACACGCTGACGCCGACGGGCGGCGGCGACGTGGACGGAAACGCAGGGGTCGCGGACGCGAGCGCGGAGACAAACGCTGGGTCGATCGTGACCGGCGCGGTCGTTCCCGAAAAATCGTACGGCCCCGTTCCGCTGCCGCTCGTGTAGCCCCCGGCGAGCAAATCGAGCGTTGCGGGTGCGGTCCCGACGCTCGCGCCGGAACCGACAGTTATACCGCTCGGGTTCGCGATCAGTACGAGACTGTCGCTCGGCGCGCTGATCGCGCCGTCGATCGTGCTAGCCGTTCCCGAGCCGTCTACGTTGATGTAAATCGGTGCAGTGACCCCGGGAGCGCTGTTCGTGAAATCGACCGTGCCGCCGGAGCCGATATCGAATCCCCGTGTCCAGTCGATGCCCGCGACCTGTCCGTTTTGCAGATCGACTGTTTCCGTCGAGCCAGAGATAGTCGCGGTCCAGTTTTGCGTGGCCGAGATCGAGCTGATATTTGCCGGCCCCGCTGGCAGCACAACCCCTGTCGCCGGCAGCGCGCCGGCGGTAGCTGCCACGCCCGCCGCCGGTGCGGCGAGCAGCGCGGAAACAATCGTGCTGAGCAATGGTTTGCGCATTTTCGTCTCCTGTATATACGCGTGCGCTCAAAACAGCGCGCTGATCTCGAAATTCACTGCGTGATCGTGCCCGAGCCGCCCGTAGCCGACGCTGTGCGAGTAGCTCACGCTGCCGCGCAGCCAGCGCACGGGGTGCCAATCAATACCCACGCTGTAGCTCGCAACGTGCAGCGCCGGAGCGCCGGGCAGCGTGCTGTCGATAACGCGCCCGGCGTCGAGGCCGACGAAGACGTCGCGCGCGTCGAGCGTAGCGACATCTGCAAACAGCGTGCGCGGCATGATAGCCGGGCTCGTGAGCCGCAGGCTCGCGGCGACGCCCGATCCGCCGGCGGCGACGCCGACAGGATACGCGCTGCCGCGACCGGGCCCGCCGACGTAAAACTGCAGCGGAACCGGCACGTCCCCGGGCGCGCGCTGGCCGTGAATCGCAGCGCTCAGTGAGCCGCCGAACAGTACGCGGGGGGACCAGACCGCGCCGACGTCCGCACGGAAGATCTGCGCGTGGCTCGACATATTCCCCGCACGAGGGGTCGGAGATCGCAGGTACACATCCGCCGATCCCGATAGCTGCTGCATCACAGACGCGGACACCGACCACGCGAGCGGGCCGCCGATGCGTGCGAGCCCGTGCGCTGATGTGCGGACGCCGGCGAGCGAGTAGCGCTCGTGCAGTCCGTAGCCGATCGCCGCAATTTCCTGCCCGAAAGTCCCGTACCGCACCAGCGGCGTGACAGTGACCTGCGGGCCGAGATGCACTGCATCAGAGATCGTCAGCGACCCGAGATCGCCGCTAATTCCCGCCGGAGCGAGTCGCCCGCCGTCTCTGTAGTGAGCGCCGCTGATCTGTGCGGCGAGGTCGCCGACGCGGGTTGCCTTCCGCAGCGACGCCACGCCGCCCACGTAGCCGCCGTGGCTCACAGTGCCCAGGCCCGTCGTGAGTGATGCCGACGCGGCCCAACCTTTATAGCCAGCCGCGCCCCATACAGTCGCTACGTCGCCACTCGCAAACCGGGGGCCGCGACTGCTGATAACCGCACCGGCGCTATAGCGCGCAGGTAGCACGCGCGAGCCGAGATACACGCCCGCGCGCCCATCGCGCCCAGGCCGATCGATCACGATCTCCGGTGCGCGCCCGGGCCCGGCGTCGCGCGCGATTACCCGCGCGGCGCGGTCGAGATCGCGCCGAGTGAGTGGGCGATCTGCTGGCAGCAGATACGAATACGAGCCGAACGGCTCAGACACGATCGGCTGGCCGCGTGAGTGCCGCCCGGCCAGTGCCGGTACCGGGGCCGCCAGCGCGGCGGCGATTGCGAGTGCGAGTGCGGTTTTCACGTTACGTCCTCCGTGTGTGTGACTTTCTCTGCGCCGCCCGTGGCCGATGCAGAGAAAGCGGCGCGTCCCTGCGCCGGGGGGGGGGTATCAGTCGAACATCTCGTCGAGCGCGTGCGACTCGTCCTCGCCGCGATTCAGCGCATCTGCGAGCCGCTGCGCCGCGGCCTCGTCAGCACCCAGAAAGAAACGACTGCGCTGAGTGACCCCGCGAATTCCCTCGCGGCCCTCCCACACAACCCGGACAACGTTTTTCGATCTGCGATTCAGTGAGCCGGCTGGGTCGAACACCTCCAATACGCGCCACCAGCCGCGTGATTGACCTGAGGGCCGGCGCCAGGACCCCGACGGCGCGGTCCGGAAATGCGGGATAAACGTCGTGCGGCGCTGCGTCTGCTGTGTGTTCGTGTTCGTCTCTGTCGTCGTGCTCATGCTCGTGCTCATGGTGTGTACCTCTAATCTAGGTGAGGCACATCCCTGTGCGTGGTGAGCCCTTTGCTATCCATGCAATCTAACTATCGGTCCGGGGTGCGCGATTGAAAATATCTCTTAAACGGACATAAACGGACACAAACGAGCACCCGGGGGGGGTAGGCGGGTACGCACAAACAGCACGCTGCGTCAATACTGTACGTGTTGACAGCACGTTGATTTTGGGGTAATCTAACAACAGTCGAGAAATCGACGACGCCCACGGGAGCGGAAATACCCGTTAAATCAGCGGGTTACCGCTGACCTGCAAGCTGGCGGAGAATCGTCCCAATCGTAAGTGATTGATTGGGAAGGAGAAGGCAGGTAGCCGCTCACGCAGTCCTCCGGCGAGGGCTGCGGCGCACTCAGACTCGCCGGGCCGCAGTTCCCCACCGCGCCCGGTTTTCAGAGTAAAAACAGTCGGTTAGGTAACCGACACCCCGCGCCGGCGGGACCCGGCCCGAGGGGTGGGCCGCGGAAAAACCCTGACAGGTCAATAAGTTACGTGTCCTGACAGGGAACCCCAGTGGGCTCTACCGAAAAGGTGAGCCCTATGTCGCTGAATAATCTCGCGTTTTCCGGTTCCCGGAGGGATCCTCTCGCGCGTCTCGAATCGTGGCCGCTCGGCTGGATAGAGCAGTCCCGCCTCGCGCAAGTCCTTAATTTATCTGAAAAAACCGTTCGCCGGTGGGTTCTCGCCGGGCGGCTGCCCGCGCCGGCGCTGGTGATCGGCGGCGACGGCGTGGGTCGTGGTCGCCGGGTGCGGTTCGACCCGCGCGCCGTGGCCGCCGCGCTGCGGGCGGGGGGTGTGCGATGAGCGCGCTCACGGTTGACCCAACCGATGCGTTCGCCCGCGCGGTCGCCGACGCCGGGATCGCGCCGCCGGACGAGATCATCGCCGACGGTCGCCTGCACAGATTCACCACGAATGGCAAGCGCGGCGACGATGCCGGCTGGTACGTCCTGCACGTCGACGGCATCCCGGCGGGCACGTTCGGCGATTGGCGGTCTGGTGTCACCGGGACCTGGTGCGCGCGGTCCCCGGCGTCGTTGAGTCCCGTAGAGCGCGAGGCGCACCGGCGTCGGATCGAAGCGGCCCGGAAGGCCGCCGAAGCCGAACGTGAGCGCGCGCAGGCCGAGGCCGCCGGGCGGGCGCGTGATTTGTGGGATCGTGCAAAGCCCGAGAGCGGCGAGCACCGCTACTTGCAGGCCAAAGGGATTCGCCCTCACGGAATCCGCACAGACGGCGAGCGATTGTTGGTCCCGATGCGCGACACGGACGGCAAACTGTGGAACGTGCAGCGCATCGCGCCTGACGGCGCAAAGCGGTTTCTTCCTGGCGGCCGCGTGAAGGGGCTGTCGTACTTGATCGGCAACCCCGGCAGCACGGTGGCAATCGCGGAAGGGTTCGCTACCGCCGCATCCGTCCACGAGGCCACCGGTTACACGGTTGCGGATGCGTTTAGCGCCGGAAACTTGCGGCCCGTCGCCGAGGCGCTGCGCATAAAGTTTCCCGAGGCGCGGATCGTCATCGCCGGAGACAACGACGCGGGAGGCACCGGCCAGCGTGCGGCGCAGGAGGCCGCGCGTGCGGTCGGTGGCCTGGTGGCGATCCCGGAATCGCCGGGCGACTGGAACGACGTGGCGCAAACACAAGGCGCTGGCGCGGTGCGGCAGGGCATCGAGCGTGCGCGAGCGCCCGAGCCAGCGGAAACGGCGGCGAGGCCTGCGATCCAGGTCTGGGACTGGTCAGGCTTCGTCGGCGAGCCTCCGCCAG
>JALUXX010000011.1 GCA_027013145.1 Gammaproteobacteria bacterium
CGAATTTCATCGTGGCCAGAGAACCCCTCGCGGGTCCTCACCAACAGGCCGAATATACGGACGCAACCTGTCCCTGCCATCGACCCGCTCACGGCCTTGCAAAATGGGAGGAGACCATATACGGGCTGCGGGTGCTACGGGTGTCGGGGGTTGGGGATTTCCGCAAGCCTTCAGTGATCGCTCCCGCGCCGGCGCCGTTGCTCTTCCTGCTCGTCCATGAGGGCGCCGCCGGCGGCGGAGATGAGCACGATCATGACGGTACCGAAGACCCAGGCGAGGTACCAAGCGCCCTTGTCGCCGAGGACGATGGTCAGAAACAGCATGACGATGGCCACGGCGAAGTAGAAGAGAAACTGCAGCACTCCCATCGGGGGGATCCTCCGCAATCAGTAGGCGTGCTCGTCGGCCTCGACCTGCTCGGGGCGCACCTTCCCGCGCATGACCCAGAACGCCCAGCTCGTGTAGATGAGGATGATGGGCACGAACACCGCCGTCCAGCCGAGCATCCAGATCAGTGTCAGCTCGCTGGAGGAGGCGTCCCAGACGGTCAGGCTCTGGGAGGGGTCGGAGCTGGAGGGCATCATGAACGGGAACATGGCCGCGCCCACGGTGCCGATCGTGCAGGCCCAGCCCACGGCCCCGAGCCACCAGCCCAGGTGCGAGTGGCCCCGGCGCAGGGCCCAGACGCCGAGCAGCACGGCGGCGAAGACCGCACCGGGCAGCAGCCACAGCAGGGGGTGGGCGTGGAAGTTGTCCATCCAGGCCCCGGTGAGCACCGCCACGCTCTTGTGCAGGGGGTTGGCCGGCCCGTCGGGGGCGGCCCCGGCGCGGATGACGTAGCCGGGCAGATGCGGGAGCCAGAACCCGCCGATGAGAAACAGCACCAGGGCGGCGAGCCCCGCGGCGCTGCCCAGGGCACGGGCGCGCTCGCGGATCTCCCCCTCCCCGCGGTTCATCACCATCGCCGCCCCCTGGTAGAGGGCCAGGGCCAGGGCCATGAGCCCGCAGAGGATAGCGAAGGGGTTGAACAGATCGATGAAACTGCCCGTGTAGTAGGACTGCAGATCCCAGGTGAAGTGAAACGGCACGCCTTCGAGCATGTTGCCGATGGCCGCGCCGAAGACGATCATCGGCACCGCCCCGCTGACGAACAGCCCCCAGTCCCACAGCGCGCGCCAGCGCGCGGAGGGCAGCTTGCTGCGGTACTCGAAGCCCAGCGGACGGAGGATCATCGTCCACAGCAACAGCAGCATCACCACGTAGAGCCCGGAGAAGGCCGTGGCGTAGATCGTCGGCCAAGCCGCGAAGATCGCCCCGCCCCCGAGGATGAACCAGACCTGGTTGCCGTCCCAGTGCGGGCCGATCATGTTCAGCGCCGCGCGCCGCTGCGCGTCCGTGCGCCCCAGGTAGCGCAGCGCCGCGCCCACCCCCATGTCCATGCCCACCATCACCGCCAGCCCGACGAGCAGCACGCCGAGCAGCAGCCACCAGATCACCTTCAGCAGCGCGTACAGTTCCATCGCCCGACCCCCTCGATCAGACCGCCGCCGGCTCGGCCCGCCCCGCCGCGCGCGGCCCCGCCGCGTCCGGCGCCGGACCCGGCCCCAGACGGATGAACTTCACCATCAGGTACATCTCCACCACGATGAAGGCCGAGTAGAGCAGCACGAAACCGGTGAGCGAGAAGATCATATAGCCCACGCTGTGCGTGGAGGCCGACATCCAGGTCGGCAGCACGTCATAGACCGTCCACGGCTGGCGCCCCAGCTCGGCCACCAGCCAGCCCACCTCGCAGGCGATAAACGGCACCGGGATCATCCACGGGGCCAGGCGCAGCAGCCAGCGCTTGTCCAGGATCGTATCCTTGAGCGAATAGATCGTCGCCAGCACCAGATACGCCAGCATCGCAAAGCCCGCCGCCACCATGATCCGGAACGACCAGAAGATCACCGGCACATTGGGGATCACATCGCGCGCGGCGCGCTCGAAATCCGCCGGCGTGGCCTTCCTCAGATCCGGCGCGTAGCGCTGCAACAGCAGCGCGTAGCCCAGATCCTTCTCGTGGGCCCGAAACTGCGCCAGCGCCGCCGCATCGTTCGGATCCGCGCTCAGACGCCGCAGCGCCAGCGCCGCCGGGATCCCATCGCGCATGCGCACCATCGCCTCGCGCTCGATCGCATCCGCCCCCGGGATGACCTCCGTCATCGTGTGCGTAACCAGCGGCGTAAGCACCTTCGGGATCTGCAGCTCGTAGAGATTGCGCTGCTCGGCCTGATCCGGAATGGCAATCAGGTTGAACCCCGCCGGCGGCTTCTCCGTCTTCCACAACGCCTCCATCGCCACCAGCTTCGCCGGCTGCGCGCTGCCCGAGACAAACCCCAGCGCATCGCCCAGACTGATCACCCCGATGCTCGCAAACACCCCGAACAGCACCGCCATGCGAAACGAGCGCTTTGCCAGCTCCACGTGCCGGTTGCGCAACAGATAATACGCACTCACCCCCGCCACGAAGATCGCCGCGGTCACGTAGCCGGCGATACTCGTGTGCACGAACTTCGCCTGCGCATCCGCATTGAAGATCAGATCCGTGAAACTGGTCAACTGCATCCGCATCGTGTGCGGATCGAACACCGCCCCGTGCGGCGACTGCATGAACCCGTTGGCGATCAGAATCCACAGCGCCGAGAGGTTCGAGCCCAACGCCACCATGTAGGTCACCAGCAGGTGCTTGCCCCGGCTCATCCGCTCCCAGCCGAAGAGCATCAGCCCCACAAAGGTCGACTCCATGAAAAACGCCATCAGCCCCTCGATGGCCAACGGCGCCCCGAACACATCCCCCACGAAGCGCGAGTACATCGACCAGTTGGTCCCGAACTCGAACTCCATCGTCAGCCCCGTGGCCACCCCGAGGGCGAAGTTGATCGCAAACAACTTACCCCAGAATCGCGCCATCTCCCGGTAGATCTCACGCCCCGTCGTGAAATACACCGTCTCCATCGCCGCCAGGATGAAACTCAGCCCCAGCGTCAACGGCACGAACAAAAAGTGATACAGCGCCGTGGCCGCAAACTGCCACCGCGACAAATCCACCACCGTCTGCAAATCGTGCACCTGCCAGACCCTCCGCGAAGCCGCCGCCCCGACGGCGAAACCCGGTACCCGCTGGGGCGCAAGTATAGTCGGGCCGACACGGCGTAGGGCTGACCGGCGTCAACGGCGGGGCGGCCCGGCCGCGGCGTGGAAACGGGCGGGGAACGGGTGTATGGTGACCGGATCCGAATTGCGCGGGGAAGCACCATGCAGATTGCCAAAAACGCCGTCGTCACCATCGACTACACGCTCACGGACGAGGCCGGCGAGGTCGTCGACACCTCGCAGGGGCGTGAGCCGCTGTCCTATATCCAGGGTACCGGGAGCATCATTCCGGGCCTGGAGTCCGCCCTGGAGGGCAAGGCCGCCGGAGACTCCCTGGAGGTCTCGATCCCTCCGGAGCAGGCCTACGGGCCCCGGCAGGATGCGCTGGTCGTGCAGGTGCCGCGCGAGCGCTTCGAATCCGCCGACGAGGTCAAGCCCGGGATGCAGTTCCAGACGCAGACCGAATCGGGGGTCCAGGTCATCACGGTGGTGGCGGTCGACGGCGAAAACGTCACCGTCGACGCCAACCATCCGCTTGCCGGGGCGACGCTGAACTTCGCCGTGTCGGTCGTCGGCGTACGCGACGCCACCGCCGAGGAACTCGAGCACGGCCACGTCCACGAGGCGGGCGCGCACGGGCATTGACGCGGGGACCGACGCCGTTGGCCGGGCAAGCCCCGCCCCACAGGCCGATGACATCGATCCGGCCGGCGTCGCTTGGATCCGACCTCGTCGGCGGGCCGAGGCCCGCCCTACCGGTGCCCGGATCGGCGTGGGAGATACGATAGGGCCGGGCTTGCCCGGCCGACATCGTGGACCGGACCGGCGTCGGTTGAAACGGGCGGCGCCGGCGGGCCCAGGCCCGCCCTACGGGCCGATGACATCGATCCGGCAAACGTCGTTTGGAGCCGATCTCGTCGGCGGGCCAAGGCCCGCCCTACCGGTGCCCGGATCGGCGTGGGAGATGCGGTAGGGCCGGGCTTGCCCGGCCGACATCGTGGACCGGGCCGGCGTCGTTTGAAACGGGCGGCGCCGGCGGGCCGAGGCCCGCCCCACGGGCCGATGACATCGATCCGGCCGGCGTCGTTTGGATCCGGCGGCGTCGATTGTGCGCCCGGCCCTGCGAGGTTCACCGCCGGCGGTAGATCTCCCCGCCCTCGGCGGTGAACTCGCGCGCCTTCTCCTCCATCCCCGCCTGGATCGCCGCTTCCCCGTCGCCGATGCCGTGCTCGCGGGCGTACTCGCGCACGTCCTGGGTGATCTTCATCGAGCAGAAGTGGGGGCCGCACATCGAGCAGAAGTGGGCGACCTTGTGGCCTTCCTTGGGTAGCGTGGCGTCGTGGAATTCGCGCGCCTTCTCGGGATCGAGGCCGAGGTTGAACTGATCCTCCCAACGGAACTCGAAGCGCGCCTTGGACAGCGCATTGTCGCGGATCTGGGCGCCGGGGTGACCCTTGCCCAGGTCCGCGGCGTGCGCGGCGATCTTGTAGGTGACGATACCCTCGCGTACATCGTGCTTGTCGGGCAGGCCGAGGTGCTCCTTGGGGGTCACATAGCAGAGCATCGCCGTGCCATACCAGCCGATCATCGCCGCGCCGATCGCGGACGTGATGTGGTCGTAACCGGGGGCGATGTCCGTCGTGAGCGGGCCCAGCGTGTAGAACGGCGCCTCGTGGCAGTCCTTCAGTTCACGCTCCATGTTCTCCTTGATGAGCTGCATGGGTACGTGCCCGGGCCCCTCGATCATCACCTGACAGTCGTGCTCCCAGGCGATGCGGGTCAGTTCCCCGAGCGTTCGCAGCTCGGCGAACTGCGCCTCGTCGTTGGCGTCCGCGATCGAGCCCGGGCGCAGGCCGTCGCCGAGCGAGAAGGAGACGTCATAGGCCTTCATGATCTCGCAGATCTCTTCGAAATGCGTGTAGAGGAAGCTCTCCCGGTGGTGCGCCAGGCACCACTTGGCCATGATGGAGCCCCCGCGCGAGACGATCCCGGTGACGCGACGCGCGGTCAGCGGCACGTAGGCGAGACGCACGCCGGCGTGGATGGTGAAGTAGTCCACCCCCTGCTCGGCCTGCTCGATGAGCGTGTCGCGGAAGACCTCCCAGGTGAGTTCCTCGGCCTTACCGTCGACCTTCTCCAAGGCCTGATAGATCGGTACGGTGCCGATCGGCACCGGTGCATTGCGCAGAATCCACTCGCGCGTCTCGTGGATGTTGCGCCCGGTGGAGAGGTCCATGACCGTATCCGCGCCCCAGCGGATCGCCCAGATCATCTTCTCCACCTCCTCTTCGATCGAAGAGCCGAGCGCGGAGTTGCCGATGTTGGCGTTGACCTTGACCAGGAAGTTGCGGCCGATGATCATCGGCTCGAGTTCCGGGTGGTTGATGTTGGCGGGGAGGATGGCGCGGCCCGCGGCCAGCTCGGCGCGCACGAACTCCGGGGTGATCTCGCGCGGGATACGCGCGCCGAAACCCTCGCCCGGGTGGCTGCGCAGCAGCCCCTCGTCCCGTACCTGCTCCAGCCGCTGGTTCTCGCGGATGGCCACGAACTCCATCTCCGGCGTGACGATGCCGCGGCGCGCATAATGCATCTGCGTGACGCAGGCGCCGGGGCGCGCGCGACGCGGGGGGCGCAGATGCTCGAAGCGCAACGCCGCCAGTTCCGGATCGGCCAGGCGCCGGCGCCCGTACTCCGAAGCCGGGCCGTCGAGCGCCTCGGTGTCGCCGCGCTCCAGGATCCAGCCCGCGCGCAACGGCGCGAGCCCGCGGCGCAGGTCGATCCCGGCCTCGGGGTCGGTGTAGGGGCCCGAGGTGTCGTAGAGCGCGATCGGCGGGTTGGCCTCCCGGCCGCGCTCGGTACGGGTCGGCGACTGCACGACCTCGCGCATCGGCACGCGCAGGTCGGGCCGGCTGCCGGTGACGTAGCACTTGCGGGAATTGGGAAACGGACGTACCGCCTCCTCGCGCAGACGGGCGGTGCGGCGGATGAATCCCTCTGGAATCGCGCTCATGGCCGTTCTCCCTGGTGGCGTGGACCGGGACGGCACGGGACGGGCTGAGGGGGGTCAGCTTCCCTGCGCCGGTATTACCCGGATCAGGTTCCAAGGGTGATCTCTCAGCCCCCGCACCGCGGCGGCACCCCTAGCTGGATCGGGTCACGGTATCGGAAGGCCGGCGCCTTTGCAAGGCGGGGGCGGCGGGACCCGTGGCGGGCGGCGCACGTAGTTTCTTGACCGCAATCAGGAATCCGGACACCGGCACGCCGCCGGGCGCTTGCCCGCCGGGGGCAAAGCCCGTACCCTGTAGCCGCTTCCGCCCCCCGGGTCGCAGCCCGCAGGCGGCGGAACATACCCATGGACCAACCCCCAAGCGCGCCCGCCCCCTTCGGCCGGCCGCGGCGGGATCAGGTGGCGCCCTATGCCCTCCTTCGACGTCGAGCAGGCCCGCTTCAACATGATCGAGCAGCAGATCCGTCCCTGGGACGTGCTCGACCCGCGCGTGCTCGAGCTGCTCGCCGACACCCCGCGCGAGGACTTCGTCCCGGCGGAGTACCGCGAACTCGCGTTCGCCGACCTCGCCATCCCGCTCGGCCACGGACAGGTGATGATGGCCCCGAAGGTGGAGGCGAGGATGCTGCAGGCGCTCGACGTGCAACCCTCCGATTTCGTGCTCGAGGTCGGCACCGGGAGCGGCTACGTCACCGCCTGCCTGGCGCGCCTCGGCGGGCGCGTGCTCAGCGTGGAGATCGTCCCGGAGCTGAAATACGCCGCGCAGGAGAAGCTCGCCGCGCACGGCATCGCCAACGCCACGCTGCGGGTCGGCGACGCGGCGCGCGGCTGGGAACCCGAGCGGCGCTACGACGTGATCGCGGTGACCGGCTCCCTGCCGGTCTACGTCGACGCCTTCCAGAAGAGCCTCGCCATCGGCGGCCGGCTGTTCGCCGTGGTCGGCGAGCCGCCCGTGATGGAGGCGCTGCTGGTACGGCGCACGGCCCCGGACGGCTGGGTGCGTGAGGCGCTGTTCGAGACCGATCTGCCGCCGCTGGTCAACGCCCCGCGGCCGCCGCGCTTCGAGTTCTGAACGCCGTGCGCGAGATCACGCCGCAGGAGCTGTGCGCACACCTGGAGCGGGCGGATCCCGCCCCGCTGCTGCTCGACGTGCGTGAGCCATGGGAATACGCGATCTGCCGCATCGAAGGCTCGCGGCTCGTGCCCATGCGCAGCGTACCCGCCGCCGCGACGGGGCTGGACCCGGACGCGGAAGTGGTCACCATCTGCCATCACGGGATCCGCAGCCTCATGGTCGCCCGCCACCTGTCGGGAATCGGATTCCGCCGCGTGATCAACCTGCGGGGCGGCATCAACGCCTGGGCGCGCGAGGTCGACCCGGCGATGCCCGTCTATTGATGCGTCGGGTCGGGCTCGAAACCGCCCGGAGCCGCAACCGAAGAGGTCCGAATTGAACGCACTGCTGCGGACCGCACTCGCCGTGTCCCTGGCGCTCGCACTCCCGTGCGCGCGCGCCTCCGACCTGCTCGACGTCTACCGCCTGGCCGTGCGCAACGACGCGCAGTTGCAGGCCGCCGCGCAGGCGCGCCTGGCCGTGCTGCAGACGCGCCCCGAGAGCCGCGCCGGCCTGCTGCCCTCGCTGAACTTCAACCTGGACGTCAACCGGACCCAGTACGACAACAAGCTCAACAGCACCCTGGACTACGCCACCAACCAGTCCTACTCGTTGCAGTTGAGCCAGCCGCTGTTCGACTGGGGCGCGTGGCAGCGGCTGTCGCAGGCCGACAGCCGCGTCGCTCAGGCCGACGCCGAGTACGCCGCCGCACGCCAGGACCTGATGCTGCGCGTGGCGGTGCGCTACTTCGGCGTCCTCAAGGCGCGCTCGGCGCTCGAGTTCGTGCGCGCCGACCTCAAGGCCACCCGGCGCCAGCTCGAGCAGGCGCGCAAGCGTTTCCGCGTCGGCCTCGGGGCGATCACGGACGTGCGCGAGGCGCAGGCGCGTTACGACGCGGTGGCGGCGCGCGAGATCGTGGCCCGCAACGCCCTCGACAGCGCGCGCGAGGCCCTCGAGGAGACCACCGGCGTGCCGATCGGGCGGCTGGACGACCTCGCGGGCAAGCTCGCGCTGATCCGGCCGCGGCCGGCCGTCATGAAGGACTGGGTCGACACCGCGCTGCAGCACAACCTCCTGGTGCTCGCGCGTCTGCGCGCGGTCGACGTGGCGCAGCGCGAGATCGGGGTCCAGCGCAGCGGCCACTATCCCAAGGTGGACCTGGTCGCGGGGACGCAGTATCTGGATCAGACCGCGTTCGGCCTCTTTCCCCTGCGCCAGCAGCAGAGCAGCATCGGCGTCGAGATGCGCCTGCCGCTCTTCCTCGGCGGCGCGGTCACGGCGCGCACCCGCCAGGCGGCGCACCTCTACTCCGAGGCGCAGGACCGGCTGCTCCAGGCGCAGCGCGCGACCGTGCGCGCCACGCGCGACGCCTACCGCGACGTCCTCGCCGGGATCGCCCGAGTCGAGGCCCTGCATCAGGCGGTGGTCTCTGCGCGCACCGCCCTGCAGGCCACCGAGGCCGGCTACAAGGTCGGTACGCGGACCATCGTCGACGTGCTCGACTTCCAGCGTAACCTCTACAGCGCCGAGAGCGACTACGCCGCGGCCCGCTACGACTACCTCGTGAGCACCCTGCGCCTCAAGCAGGCGGCCGGGACCCTGAGCGCCGACGACCTGGTCCGGCTCAACCGCGACCTGGGCGCGCCGGGGAACTGAGCGCAGGTGGCCACCTCCGCCCCGCTGTGCCGGGCCGAAGAGTCCCAGCTTCTGCTCGTGGACGTCCAGGAGCGGCTCGCCGCCGCCATGCCGGAGGCCGCCCGCGCGCGCATGCTGCGCGCCGCGGGACTGCTGCTGGAGGCGGCCGCGCGGCTCGCCATCCCGGTCCACGCCACCGAGCAGTACCCGCAGGGGCTCGGTCCGACCGTCGCGGCGCTGGCCGCGAAACTGCCCGCTGCCCGGACGCTCGAAAAGACCGCCTTCTCCTGCTGCGCGGCCGAGGGCTTCGCGGATGCGATCGCGGCGACGGGACGCCGCCAGGTCGTGCTCGCCGGCATGGAGACCCACATCTGCGTCCTGCAGACCGCCCTCGAGCTGCACGCGCTCGGCTACCACGTCTTCGTGGTCGAAGACGCCGTCTGCTCGCGCATCGAGGCCCACGCCGCCAACGGCCTGCAGCGGCTGCGCGCCGCCGGCGTGACCGTCACGAACAGCGAATCGGTGCTCTTCGAGTGGCTGCGCGACAGCCGCCACGAGCACTTCAAGGCGCTCTCCGCCCTGCTCAAGTGACCGCCGTACCGCCGCCCGGGCCTGGGAGCCTGTCGGACCTAGGCATGTTCTACTGCGGCGGTGGGAGATCGGCCCATTTTTCCGATCGTTCTCGTTAAACAGCAATCACTATTCGCCTCAAACGATCGGAAAACTGAACTCGATCTCCCGCCGCCTCGCTACGAACACCTAGGTCCGACAGGCTCCTAGGTAGGGCCGGAGCGTGTCCAGCAGCCGCCGGACGCTGCCGCGGTTGCGCTCGACCAGGAGCCGGCCGCGCTCGCCCATGCCCGCGCGCCGGGACGGATCGGCGAGCAGCGCGCCGACTTCGCGCGCCAGCTCCGCCGGGTCGTGCACGAGGCGCAACGCGCCCGCCCGCTCCAGCATCCCGGCCACCTCGGCGAAGTTGCCCAGGTGCGGCCCGCTCAGGACCGGAACGCCGACCGCGGCGGGCTCGAGCAGGTTGTGGCCGCCGGCGTCCACCAGGCTGCCGCCGACGTAGGCGGCGTCGGCGGCGGCATAGAACGCCGGCAGCTCGCCCATGGTATCGCCCACGAACACCCCCGCCTCGGCGGGGCAGGGGACGCCCTCCGTACGGCGGACCGTGCGGTATCCGCGGTGGCGGCACAGCGCGCAGACGCGGGCGAAACGCTGTGGGTGGCGCGGGACGATCACCAGCAGCGCGGCGGGGAGGCGTCCGCGCACGATGTCGTGCGCATCCAGGATCCGCTCCTCCTCGCCTTCGTGGGTGCTCGCCGCGATCCACACCGGCCGGTCGACCCCGAGCACCCGGCGCAGGGCCTGGGCCTGCTCCAGCAGGCTCGGGGGCAGTTCGACGTCGAACTTCAGGTTTCCGCTCGGAGTCATCCGCGCGGGATCCGCGCCGAGTTGGAGCAGACGCTCGGCGTCGACCCGGCTCTGCGGGACGACGGCCGAAAGGCAGTCGAGCGTCGCGCGCACCAGCCGGCGCGCGCGCCGGTAGCCGGCCTCGGAGCGCGCGGAGATGCGCGCATTCGCCAGCACCACGGGGATACCGGCGTGCCGGCATTCGTGGAACAGATTGGGCCAGAGTTCCGTCTCCATCACCACGAGCAGGCGCGGGCGCACGCGGCGCAGAAAGCGGCGCACCGCGCCGGGCAGGTCGTAGGGGATATAGGCGTGGCGCACCTCCTCGCCGAACAGCCGCCGGACCTGGCGCGAGCCGGTCGGCGTCGTGGTGGTCACGATCACCGGCGCGTGCAGGCGTAGGGAGCGGATCAGCGGAGCGGCGGCCTGCACCTCGCCCACCGACACCGCGTGCACCCACACCGCCCCCGCCTCCGGCTCCGGCGGCACGAACCCGAAGCGCTCCGGCCAGCGCCGCCAATATCCGCGTTCCGAGAACCCGCGCCGCAGCAACCGCAGCAGGGCGAACGGGGTCAGCAGGTAGAGGACCGCGGTGTAGAGGATGCGCACGGCGTGTCGGGTCCCGGCCGCGCGCTCAGGCCCCGTGCCCCCGCAGCCAGTCGAGGTAGGCGGCCACGCCCGGCCCGACGTCGCGGAACGGCACGTCGCACCCGGCCGCCCGCAGCGCCCCGACGTCGGCCTCGGTGAAGCTCTGGTAGCGCCCGCGCAGCCCATCGGGGAAGGCAACGTATTCGAGTTCGCCGCCGCCGTGCCACTCGATCACCGCGCGGGCGACGTCGTTGAAGCTGCGGCTGCGTCCGGTGCCGACGTTGAAGACGCCGCTGACCCGCGGATGGTCGAGCAGCCAGAGGTTGACCGCCACCGCATCGTCCACATAGACGAAGTCGCGCCGCTGCTCGCCGTCGGCGTATCCGTCGCAGCCCTCGAACAGGCGCGCGCGCCCGCTCTCGAGAATCTGACGGTGGAAATGCAGCGCGACGCTGGCCATGGCGCCCTTGTGGAACTCGCGCGGCCCGTAGACATTGAAGTAGCGCAGACCCGCGATCTGGCTGCGCGCCTGCGGCAGGAGCCGGCGCACGTAGCGGTCGAACAGCAGCTTGGAGTAGCCGTAGACGTTGAGCGGCGCCTCGAACTGCGGATCCTCGCGAAAGACCCGCCCGCCGCCGTAGACGGCCGCGGAAGAGGCGTAGAGGAAGGGGATACCGCGCTCGAGACAGTAGTGCAGCAGGATCTTCGAGTACTCGTAGTTGTTGCGCATCATGAAGCGCCCGTCCCACTCCGTGGTGACCGAACAGGCACCCTGATGAAACACCGCCGTCACCGCGTCCGGGAGGTCCCCGCCGCCGCGGATGCGATCGAGGAAATCATCGCGATCGAGATAATCGGAAAGTTCGCAGTCGACGAGATTGCGGAACTTGGTCCCGTCGGACAGATCGTCGACGACGAGCACGTCCGCGTGCCCGCGCGCGTTGAGTGCGCGTACGAGGTTGCTGCCGATGAACCCGGCCCCGCCGGTGACGACGATCACGATGCGTTTACTCCCCCGCGCCCGATCCGCCGCCGCGGATGCGCCCCACCAGCGAACTGGTGGAACAGCCGTCGCGATACGGAAGCACCACCACCCGGCCGCCGGCCGCCTCCACGGCGCCGGCCCCGGCGATCTCGTGCGCCCGGTAGTCCCCGCCCTTGACCAGCACGTCGGGTCCCACGCGCGCGATCAGCCGCTCCGGGGTATCTTCCGAAAATGCGGTCACCCAGTCCACGCAGCGCAGCGCCGCGAGCACCTCCATGCGTTGCCCCGCCGGCACCAGCGGGCGCTCCGGCCCCTTGAGCCGGCGCACCGAATCATCGTCGTTGACCGCCACCACCAGCCGGTCCCCGAGCGCGCGCGCCTGCTCCAGGTAGGCGACGTGCCCGGCGTGCAGGAGATCGAAGCAGCCGTTGGTCATCACCACCGACTCGCCGTGGGCGCGCGCATCGGCCACCGCCTCCAGCAGCGCGTCCTCGGCGAGCACGCCGCGGTGCGAATTCTCCAGCTCGCGCAGCGCGCGCCGCAGCTCGGGGGCGCTCACCACGGCGGCCCCCAGCTTGCCGACGGCGATCCCGGCGGCGACGTTGGCCAGCGCCGCGCCGGCCGCGAGGTCCGCCCCGGCCGCCAGCGCAGCGGCGAGCACGGCGACCACAGTGTCGCCGGCGCCGGTGACGTCGAAGACCTCGCGCGCACGAGCGGGCAGGTGCACGGCCGGGGCACCGGTCGGCACGAGCAGCATCCCCTCTTCGCTCAGCGTCACCAGCAGCGCGTCGAGACCGTGGCGCGTGGCGAGCGCGCGGGCGCGCTCCTCCATCTGCGCGTGGTCCCCGCACACCCCGACCACCGTCTCGAACTCGCTGCGGTTGGGCGTGACCAACGCGGCGCCGCGGTAGCGCTCGAAGTCGCGACCCTTTGGATCCACCACCACCGGGCGGCCGGCACCGCGCGCGGCGGCGATCAGGTCGCGGGCGCCGCGCAGGGCACCCTTGCCGTAGTCGGAGAGCACCACGACCGCGGCCTCGTCGAGCGCGGCGCGAAAGGCGCCGAGCAGCGCCTCCGCGTCGCACCGCGGCTCCTCGTCCTCGAAGTCGAGCCGGATCAACTGCTGGTGCCGGCTCAACACGCGCAGCTTGGTGACGGTGGCGTATCCGGGCAGCAGCGTCGCGCGCACATCCACACCGGCCTGGCCGAGCAGCTCGCGCAGGCGTTCGCCCGCGGCATCGGCGCCGCACAGTCCGACCACGGTCACGGCGCCGCCCAGGGCGCGGATTCCGAGCGCGACGTTGCCGGCCCCGCCCGGGCGCTCGCTCTCCGCGCCCACGCGCACCACCGGCACCGGCGCCTCCGGCGAGATGCGCGCCGCGGCGCCGTCCCAGTAGCGGTCGAGCATCAGGTCACCCGCCACCAGCACGCGGGCGCGGGTGAAATCCGGCGTGTGCATCGAATCGGGCGGTCCGTTCGGGATTCGGGCGCATCATAGCACAGCCCGGAAAACCCGCTTTTGCCCGGTTTTGATAGAATCCGCACCTCCGCCGCCGTGCACCCGCAGTGAACCGAGCCCCCGCCATCGCCCCCGTCCCGCGCCGCCTGCACCCGCGCTACTGGCCGACCTGGGCCGGGATCGGGATCATGCGCGCCCTCGCCCGCCTCCCGGTCGGCGCGCAACTGCGCCTGGGCCGCGCTCTCGGGCTCGCACTCGCCCCGTTCGCGCGCGAGCGCCGGCGCATCGCGCGCATCAATCTGCGCCTGTGCTTCCCCGAACTCGACCCCGCGGCCCGCCGGCGGCTGCTGCGCGCCCACTTCGCTTCTCTCGGGGCGGGGGCGTTCGAGATCGCCCTGAGCTGGTGGGCCCCGGCGCGGCGCCTGCGCGGGCGTGCCGAGATCGAGGGCCTCGAGCACCTGCAGGCGGCGCTCGCGCGCGGGCGCGGCGTGATCCTGCTCAGCGCGCACTTCACCTCGCTCGAAATCGGCGGGCGCCTGCTCGCATTGCACGCCCCCTTCCACGTCCTCTATCGCGAACACAAGAATCCGGCCTTCGAGTCGGTGATGCGCCGCGCGCGCGCGCGCCACTTCGAGAAGGCGATCCCGCGCGAGGACATGCGGGGACTCCTGCGCAGTCTCAAGGAGAACCGCGCGGTATGGTACGCGCCCGACCAGAACTACGGCGGCGAACACAGTGTCTATGTGCCGTTCTTCGGCGTGCCCGCAGCAACGATCACCACGACCTCGCGCATCGCGCGCATCAGCGGCGCGGCGGTGGTGCCCTTCTTTCCACGCCGACTCGAGCGCGGGCGCGGCTACCGCCTGACGATATACCCGGCGCTCGAGGACTTCCCCGGGGAGGACCCCGCCGCCGACGCCGCGCGCATCAACCGCATCATCGAGGCCGAGATCCTCAAGGCCCCCGAGCAGTACCTGTGGGTCCACCGGCGCTTCAAGACCCACCCCGCCGGCAAGAACGTCCTCTATCGCCGGTGACCCTCCGCAGGGCGGGGCGCGGACAACGCGGTTGCACAGGACCCGGTGGTCGGAAACCGACACGGAACCCACGGACCGACACGAGTTCTTCCGTGCGTCCCGCGTGGGTCCGCGGCCTCTTCCCGCGACATCGGTCCGATCGACGCCGCAACCGCCCGTCGGGCCAAGTTGCAAGGATGGGCCTCGGCCCGCCGGCGTTATACTCCCCGGCCATGGAACCCGCCACCCACTACCCGGCGCCGCGCGACGATCTCCCGGCGCGCGAAGACATCCGGCGTATCCTGATCATCAAGTGGAGCGCCCTCGGGGACGTGGTGCTCGCCACCGCGGTGATGGAGGACGTCGTCCGCGCCTTCCCCGCATCCACCATCGACCTCAACACCCTGCCGCAGTGGGCCGGACTGTTCCGTGGCGATCCGCGCTTTTCCGAGGTCAGCGCCTTCGACGTGCGCGGCGCGCGCCGCAACGCCGAGATGCGCCGCTGGGTGGCGCACATGGCGGCGCGGCGCTACGACCTGATCGTGGACCTGCAGTCCACCGACCGGTCGCGCATCCTCCTCGGTCTGCTCGCGCTGCGCGGGCGCCTGCCCCGCTGGCGTATCGGCAACCGCCGCGCCGCCCCCTACAATCTCTACCCGAAGCCGCTGCCGCAGCCCGCCCATATTCACGAGCGCATGCGCTCGGCGCTGCAGGGCGCGGGCATCGTCACACGCAGCGAGCGTCCCGTGCTCCACGTCCCTGCCGACAGCCGTGCCCGCGTAGCGGCGTTGGCCGCGGCGCACGGACTCGCCGCGGGCGACTATGCGGTCTTCCTGCCCGGCTGTCAGGCCGCGGGCTTTCTCAAACGCTGGGGGGCGGAGCGCTACGCGCAACTTGCCCGCCGTCTGCAAGGAGCGGGCATCGGGCGGATCGTGTTGCTCGGAGGCCCCGACGAGGAGGAGGAATGCCGGCGCATCGCCGCCGGAGGCGGGCCCGGGGTGGTCAACCTGTGCGGGGAGACGCGGGTCCCGGACCTCGTACCGTTGTGCGAGGGCGCATGGGTGGTGATCGCCAACGACACCGGCACCGCCCACGTCGCCGCCGCCGCGGGGCGGCCGATGGTGGTGATCTGCGGGCCGACCGACCCGCGGCGCGTGCGCCCGATCGGGCCGGGCGTAGTCACCGTGCAGGCGGACCTCCCGTGCGTCAACTGCTACCGCAAGACGTGCCCGCATCACGCCTGCATGCACCTGATCACCCCCGAGCGGGTCCTCGCCGCCGTCGCCGAGGCGCAGAGCCGGGCGGGCTGACGGGGGTCGACGTCCGGGCTGACAAGGGTCGGAGTCGGCGCGCGCAGGAGGAAACCGACATGCACCGCGCCGCACGATGCGGGCCGACTCCGAACCCGGACCGCCGCGGTGGGAAGGGGGTCAGAGTCAGCGCCCCCGGCAGCGGCGTAACCCCGCAACGACCGCCTCCGGGCGCCGACTCCGACCCCGCGGGACGGCGCGACCCCGGGAGACGGCCACGCCCCTCCGATCGCGCTCGTCCTTCAATACCGCTGCGTGCGCGCCGGGCGCGGGCTGGACGGCGCACCCGGCGGCATGAGGCGCGTCCCATACCGGCGGAACTGACGCTCCTCGTAGACCTTCGCGTACTTCAGGAATACATAGAACGCCGCACACACCGAGGTGATGAACCCCGCCCACCCATTGAGGAAGTTCCGCTTGAAGAGGTACGACCGCAGGAAATAGACCGGCGGATAGAACACCAGGATCCACGGACTGCGCCCGCGCCCGCGCGCGAGCTTCTCCGGCACCAGCCCCGTGGAGTAGTGGTTGATCTTGTCGATCTTGGTATGCAGGTCGGTCTCGCCGAAATGATAGAACGGGTGGCGCAGGCGCCGCACCCGCCCCTCGACCTTCGGGGCGGCGTGCACCGGCAGATCGTCGATGCCGCCCTTGGTCTTGTCGAACAACCTGAGGAATGCATTCAGGCGCACGCGGGGGCTGCACATGCGCCAGAAGAGCTGCTCCTGGCGCGGGATCTCGTAGCCGTCGGCGTCCGGCTCGCCCGCCAGCAGCGCGCGGATCTCCTCCTGCGACTGCGGCGACAGGGCCTCGTCGGCGTCGAGAAGCAACACCCAGCGGTTGCGGGTGTGTTCGAGGGCGAGCCGCTTCTGGCGCCCGTAGCCGAGGAACTCGTGGCGGAAGACGCGGCAGCCGTAGCGCTCGGCGATCGCGACGGTCGCGTCCGTGCTGAACGAATCCAGCAGGACGATCTCGTCCGCCCAGCGCACGCTCTCCAGGCACGCCGCCAGCGTGCGCTCGTTGTTGAAGGTCGTCACGAATACCGATAGATTCGCCATGGTCGATCCCTGCAATGTCCCGCACACACGGGAACGGTTGGGGCGGCCCGCATCCGGGCACCGGGCCGGGCGGCCGTCCCGTGACCACCATACGGCCAGGAGCCCGTGACGATCCAGCACGATCCTTCGAAGGCCCGGCCGCACGACCCGTTGCGCGTCGCACAGGTCATGCTCTCGCCGGGATTCGGCGGGGCGGAGCGGCTGTTCGTGGACCTGTGCCACGCGCTGCCGGCCTACGACGTCGAGGTGCTGGCCGTCTGCCACCCCGACTTCGCCGGGCACCATCTCGCCGCGAATCTCCCGGGTGTGGAGGTCGCCGCGGTCGCCGCACGCGGGGTCTGGGACCTGCGCGCGCGATCACGCCTGCGCGCTGCGCTCGCACGCTTCCGCCCCGCGCTCGTGCACACCCACCTCGCCCGCGGCGCCCACCTCGGCGCCGCCGCCGCGGCCACCCTCGGCATCCCCGTCGCCGCCAACCTGCACAACTATGTGAAACTCAAGCACTACCGCGGCGTCGAGCGTTTCGTACCCGGCTCTGAGGACCAGCGCCGCTACCTGCACGCCCGCGGCGTCCCCGACGCCCGCATCGAGGTGATCCCGCACTTCTCGCGCCTGCCCGCGCGCGCGGCGCCCCCCGCCTTCGCCCCCGGACCGCCGTCGTTCGCGGCGCTCGGGCGCTTCGTGCACAAAAAGGGCTTCGACGTGCTGATCGAGGCCCTGCACCGCCTGCGCCGCGGCGGCCTCGCGGCGACCCTGCGCCTCGGGGGCGCCGGTCCCGAGGAGGCCCGGCTGCGCAGCCAGGTCCGGCACCTCGGGCTCGGAGAGGCCGTCGCCTTCGCCGGCTGGGTCGAGGACGTTCCGGCATTCCTCTCCCGCGGCGAGATTTTCGTCCTGCCCTCGCGCGACGAACCCTTCGGCATCGTCGTCCTCGAGGCGATGGCCTGCGGCGCGGCCATCGTCAGCACCCGCACCCAGGGACCGCAGGAGATCCTCGACGAGTCCGTGGCGTGGTGGGCGCAGCCGGGGGATGCGGAATCGCTCGCGCGGGCCATGGCGGCGGCCGCGGATCCGCACGCGCGCCGCGAGCGCGCGGCCCGCGCCCTCGCACGCTATCGCGAACGCTACACGGCCGCGGCCGTCGTGCCGCGCTTCATCGACCTGTACCGGCGGCTCGCAGCGGGCGCGACGGCGATCCGCCCGTGACCGCCTCGCCCAGCAGGGCGATCCCGGGCAGGATCAACCACCAGGTCACCGTCGACCAGTAGCTCGCGTAGAACGACATGTGCACGTTGAGCGGGTTCATCGCCACGACGACGCCCACCGCCCACGGCAACGACCGGCGCGCCGCCTGCGCCGGCGCCGCGCGCAGGCGCCGGTAGAGGATCCAGAAGAACAGCACCAGCCCCACGCCCCCGGGGAACCCCGTCCCGGCGAGGATCTCGAGCAGTTCCTGATGCGGATGGGTCGGCGTCTGCGGCGGATGCAGGTTGCGCCAGAAGTCGTGCGGCCCGGCGTAGTACTTGTAAACGTAGCGAAAACCCCGCGGCCCGATGCCGTTCACCCAGTGGTGTTCGATGACGTTGAGGGCGGTGCGCCAGATCGACAGCCGATAGGAGGTGGCGCGGTCGATCCGCTCGTAGTTCCCGCTGAACAGCCCCAGGGTGGTGTCGATACGCGACTCGAACCAGGGCTGCTTGACCACCAGCCCGCCGAGGACGAGCAGGATACCGATCACGGCCCCCAGGACCTTGTACCACGCGATCCCGCCGTGCATGCGGTAGACGAACCAGCCGTAACCGAGCGCCGCGACGCTGACCATCATCCACGAGGTCCGGTTGCCGCTGAGGAAGATGCAGGCGACGTAGGGGACGAGCAGCACCCACAGCCAGCGCCGCCGGCGCCCGTAGCGGCGCAGACCCTCGAAGTAGAGCGGCGAGAGCGTCGCGATGACCAAGCCGAAACGCAGGTAGGGATAGAAGACCCCCGCGAGCTCCGTCCCGTTGTACGGATAGCCGAGCAGGTCGCGCCCGAAAAAGAACTGCACCAGGCCGTCGACCGCCCAGGCGCTCAACAATACGAACACGCCCAGGAACAGGCGCTCGCGGTTGCGCCGCACGCGCAGCGTCTGGACGATGAAGATGCCGGCGAGCGGGAAGCGCAGGAAGTCGCGCGCCGTGCTGGCCGAACGCGACAGGTCCGCCGCCCCCGGCAGCGACCAGAGCATCGGCAGCCAGATGCACAGGAACAGGAGCACGATCAGGCGGATCTGCGGATCGGCGCGCACGCCGCGCGGGTCGCGGTAGAGGCGGACGAGCCCGATCAGCGCCATGAAGATGAACGGCGCGTTGAACAGAGTCTTGGTGGGCAGCAGCGCCGGTACCGCGAGGATCAGCAGCCAGGCGTAGTGCTCCAGCCACCACGCGCGCACGGTCGCGGTCCATGAGACGCCCACGCCGGGCGACGAGGGCGCGCTCAACGCACCGCCCCGCGCGGCCTGCCCGCCGCGGTCGCGGCGGTGTCGAGTGCCGGGACCAGTCCGGCGAGGGCATGCCGCACACGCCGGTGGTAGGTGTGCTCGGCGCACGCGCGCCGCGCCGCCCGCTGCGCCAGGGCCCGCGCGCGGCGCGGGTCGGCAAGCAGCGCGCGGGCGCGCTCCGCCCCCTCCGCCGGCTCCCGGTATATCTCCACCTCCACCCCCGGCTCGAACTGGCGCTCCAGGCCGGGGCGGTACTCGATCAACTGCGCGATGCCGCAGCCCGCGCACTCGAAGCTTCGCATGTTGGTCCCCTCGCGCACGACGCGCGCATGGACGTTCAATGACACCGCGTGGCGGGCGTACACCGCGGCCAGTCGCGCGGGGGCCACGCGCGGGCGGAAACGCCCGGGGCGGCGCAGCGCCAGAGGATGGCGGAGAAAGTAGTTGCCGTAAACCCACGGCCGCAGGCCGGCCGCGAAGAACGCCTGCAGATGCGCGTCGCGCTTGGGGTCGCGATTGGCGACCGTACACAGCCCGCGCGCCGGTCCCGACAGCGGGCGGTGGACCGCCGGATGCATCGCGAAGGCGAGCTCGCCCGCGTAGCGCTCCGGACCCGCCGCCGCGCGGACCGCCGCGGCGTAGCCCGGGTCGGAGACGAACACGCGCGCGTAGGGGCGCAGCGTGCCCGGCCCGGGTGCGGGGGCGTCGGTCAGCCACAGGACGTGGCGCTCGTCCGGATCGAGGACCTCGAACTCCGGACGGTGGTTGATGAACAGGGCCGCGCGGTAATTCAGTCCGGCCAGTTCCCGCACCCGCGCGCGCCGCCAGCCGGCGCGGTCGATGCGGTAGCCGAGCCACTGCGCCGCGCCGCGCGGGTAGCTCGTCAGCCACACCACCCGGCCCGGCAGCAGGTCGTCCAGCGCACGGAAGACGTAGTCGGCGAGTCCCCCGCGCCACGGCTTGGCGATCAGGACGACCTCCACCGCGCGAGTGCTCATGTCCGCCTCAGATAGAAGACGCCCTGATCCCCGCGCCCCAGGCGGTTGAGCTCCCGCGCCCGGCGGTCGAAGGCGCGCAGTTCCCGGGGACCGAACAGGGCGCGGACCGCGCCCGCCGTTTGCAGCGCGATCCCCCGCCGATAGAGTTCGCTCCCGACGAACTGCAGGCGCGTCGAGTCGCAGGTCACGCGCTCGACCGTCAGGCCCGCGTGCGCGGCCGCGGCCGCGAGGCTCGCGCGCGTATGGAGGTAGAGGTGGCGCGGCGCGTCCCACTGGACCCAGTGCTCGCGGTAGGTCTCGAAGGCCTCGGAGTCGGCGAGCGGCACGCGGACGAGGACGCACCCGTCCGGGCGCAGCAGACGCGCCGCGGCGGCGAGGGTGGCGCGGGGGTCCGGGAGGTGCTCGTAGGAATGATGGAACATCACCAGGTCGAAGCGCCGCCGTGCGGTCCGCGCGTAGTCGACCAGGTCCCGCTTGAGCACGCGTAGACCGTTCGGGTATCGGATGGACTCCGGAAGGAAGGGGTCGAGTCCCAGACACCGCTCGAATCCGCCCAGCCCGAGGCGTAGCAGCAGCTTCCCGGTACCGCACCCGACATCGAGGATCGACGCCCCGGGGCCGACGCCCGCGAGGCGCAACCACGGGATGTAGTCGAGGGGCTTGGCGAAGCGGTCGATCCACCGCGCGGCCGTCCCGCCGCCCCACAGATGCGAGGCCACACGCATCCGGTCGAACGCCGCCCGCACCGGCCGGCGCGCGAGGCCCGGGCGGGCGCGAAAGGCGAAGTAGCCGGCGGGATAATAGGCCGCCGGATCCTCCGGCACCTCCCGGATCTGCACGCAGCCGCAGTCGGCGCAGCGGAAGTAGTCGAATTCCTCGCCGCTGCCGAACATCATCTCGCGCACGCGAAAGCGCTCCCGCACGCCGCCGCCGCATACCCGGCAGACACAACCCCGATCCGTCCCGGCATTCATGCGTGCGCCCCTCCGGGGGCGCTCTGCACGTACAGATCCAGCGTATCGGCGAGCATGCGCCCGAGCGTGTAGGGATGCTCGCGCGGCACCGGCGGCGGCGCGCGCAGCAGCGTGCCGACCGTCGCGGCGAGGGCGGCGAGATCGCCCGCGGGCACGCGGCCCGCCGGATAGACGCGCGCGAGGATCTCGCCCACGCCGCCGTGGTCGTAGCCCGCGACCGGGACGCCGAGGCTCAGCGCCTCGAGCACCGTGCGGCCGAAGGACTCGGGGCGGCGCGAGAGCGAGAGCACGAGGTCGGAGACCGCGTAGATCTCGCGCACGTCGGCCCGGTGTCCAAGGAAGGTGACGGCGCCGTCGAGACCGCGTGCGCGCGCGGCGCGCGCGAGGGCGGCGGCGTAGCGGGCGCGCCGTCCCTCGGTCCCGCCCACGATCAGTCCGTGCACGGCGTGGCCCGCGTCCTGCAACCGGACGAGCAGATCCAGAAAGTCCTCGTGCCCCTTGAGGCGCGTGAGCCTGCCCGGCAGCGTGAGGACGCGCGCCCCCGCCGGCGGCGCCGGACCGGCGCGCCAGCGCGCGAGCCACTCCGGCGGCGGGCGGTAACCGTAGGGCCACTCGCCGCGGTCGACGCCGCGCGGGATCACGCGGATGCGCTCCGGCGCCACGCGGTAGCCCGCCACCAGGTAGTCGCGCGCAGCCTCCGAGACGGCGATCACGCGCTCGCCGCGGGTCATCACGGCGCTGTAGGCGTTGACGCGGTAGAGCCCGTGGACGGTGGTGACGAGGCGCGGGCGCGTGCGCGGGTCCATGCCGCGCCAGGCGAGCCAGCCGATCCACGCCGGCAGGCGCGAGCGCGCGTGCAGGATGTCCACGCCCTCGCGGTGCAGCAGGGCGCGCAGCGGCCGCACCCAGCGCAGTGCGGCGGGGGACTTGGCGCCGATCGGCCAGGCGATGTGCTCGGCGCCGGCGGCGCGCAGCGCCTCGGTGAGGCGCCCGCCGGCGCTGATCACCAGCGCCCGGTGCCCGCGGCGCACCAGCTCGGCGGCGACCTCCAGGGTGCCGCGCTCGACCCCGCCGCCCTCGAGCGCGGGCAGGAGCTGCACGACGGTCAGCGCGCGCCCGGCCATGTCCGCCCGCCGCGCGCGGCGCCTCAGAAGCCGAACATGTGGTCGAGGGAGAAGACCCCGCCCGCGCCGAGCAGGCCGTGGTAGCCGAACAGGCGGCAGGTCGTGTCCCGCACCAGGACATAGGCGCCGACGCCGGCGCGCGCGCGCGCGGCCGCGTCGAACAACTCGTGGTAGCGCCACAGCCGCGAGCCGCCGGCGGGGATCTTCAGGTGCCG
Organism: Gammaproteobacteria bacterium; assembly: GCA_027013145.1. GTDB lineage: Bacteria > Pseudomonadota > Gammaproteobacteria > 21-64-14 > 21-64-14 > BMS3Abin12. The sequence continues at coordinate 22,511 of JALUXX010000011.1, forward strand.
CTCGGCCACCTTCCCGCCGCGCGCGTCGTGCAACAGCAGCCGCGTGTCCGATTCCGCGTGCCAGACCCGCCGCTCCGTGCCGAAGGGGGGGATCGACAGCGGATAGATGAGCTGGCAGAGGGTGTCGGTCGCGCCGTCGCCGAGGCGCAGGAACAACCGCGTGCTCAGACCCGGCGGCGGGCCGGCATAGGACTGCGGTTCGTTGCGATAGGTCACCGGTACGTTGTAGACATGCGCACCGAAGCTGCTCTCGGCCGCATGCCCGTTGTCGCGGCGCCGGTAGCGGAACAGCGCGTGCAACCAGCCGTCGGCCGCGCCGCCCGCGCCGAAGTCGTAGAACAGCTCCAGGTGGCCGTAACCGGCGGGCGGCGTCGCGCCGGCCTCGGCGAGCAGGGCGTCGAGGTCCAGCTCCGGACAGCCCCCGCGCGGGAGCCGGCCGAGCGGGCGGCACAACACCTCGGCGCCGGAGGCGTCGCGCACGGCGATCGCCAGCGGCAGCTCCGCCTGCGCGGTCGACATCGGCGTCGGCAGCACGAGCGTCTGCCACTGCGCGAGCGGCAGGAGCGGCGCCGGGAGCAGGTAGCCGCGGCCGAGCCAGCGGCCCAGCTCCGGCAGGCGCGGATCCGGCTCGAGGTCGGTGCGCTCGACGTTGGCGTGCGCGATGCGCACCCGCGTGCGGTCGCGCACCTCGTAGCGCGGGCGCACGAAGTGGCGCCCCGCGTGGACCTCGAACTGCGCCGGCCAGCGCACCTGCGGAAACAGCTCGCCCACATCCAGCGCCGCGGTCGCGAAGGGCCCGAGGGCGCAGTCCAGCGTGCGCACCTCCTCCGACCCCATCACGGCGATCCCGACCGCCCCCGCGGGAATCGGCGCGGGATGGCTGTTCTGGATCCAGAGCAGCACGGTCTCATCGGCGTCCGGTGCCGGCAACCCGGCGTAGCGGTCCGCGGGCCAAGCGTTGGCATCGTGCGTACAGGAGAACTCGGTACCGTCGTCGGACCAGGTGTCGAGCGCGTACTTGATCACGTCGTGCCCGGCGATGCCCGCCGCGTGGATGAACAGCGAGCCCGTGAACTCGCCGAGACCGAAGCGCCGGCGCACCGCGGCGCTGTCGATGACGAGCGTGCCCCCGGGCGCCGGCGGGGTCTCCTCCCAGTCGGCCAGCACCTCGCCCGCGGCGTCGAACAACCGGAACCATACCCGCGGGGCGGGCGCGCCGTAACCCGACCAGTAGTCGCACAGCGTCACCCGCGTGTGGCGGCCGCCGCCTTCGCGCAGCAGCGCGAAGTTGGTGGCGAAGTTGAGCGGGTCGAGATAACGGCGCGGGTTGGTGAGCATCCGCTCCGGAATTCGCGCGGCGTCGAGCGTGACGACCCGCGTCGCCTCCGGCACGAGCGCGCGGACCTGACGCTCGTAGCGGGCGGCGTCGAAGGCGGCGATCAGCACGCGCTCGTCGCGCGCCGGCGTGCTCAGCTCGGTCAGGGGCCGCACCGGGTGACCGAGCGGCGATCGGCCGAGGTCTTCGATGCGCTGCACGCACACGCCGCGCACGTCCAGGGCCGAGAGATCATAGAGTTCGGCGACCACCCCGAGCAGCCCCTCGGGGTCGAACACCGTGAGCGGGGCGTCTTCGAGGCCGGCGATCAACTCGGCGAGCGGCGCGCACGCCAGCGGGTGGCCGAGGGCCTTGAAGGCGGTGCTGCCGCCGCGCCGGTTATCGAAGGTCTCGAACCGCAGGGCCATGAATCACTCGCCGGTGCGCGCCCCCGGACCGGGGAGGGGCGCGCCGGTCAATGGAACGGATTGAGCCGCTTGATCGCGGCCGAGAGGCGATGGCGCGCGAGTTCCTGTTCGACGACGCGCGGCTCGGTCACCCAGTTCATCTGCAGCGCGCGCCGACGCCCCTCGTAGGGCTCGTGGCCGTGGAACGAGCGCTCCGAACGGCGGAAGGCCAGCAGCGTACCGGCCGCGGGCGGGACCTCCGCGGCGTAGTCGTCGAGGCGCGGGCTGCGCAGCAGCCGCAGCCGGCCGCCCTGATCCTCCCAGTCCGGGTTCATATAGATCAGGACCGTGATGAGCTTGGTCTCGGTGTCGGTGTGGATGCGCCCGTCGCGCCGGCGGCACCAGCCGCGCACGGTGAACATCGTCGGGCGGCCCGAGAGGTCGATCGCGAACTTCTCCTCCACCGCCTCCATGAACCGCGGGCCGTCGAGTTCGTCGATGAAGTCGCGGAACGCGGGGCCGGGGGCCAGCCCCTGGAGCGGGAAGCTGCCGGGCCCGGCGACCTCCGGGAAGTCGCGCTGCAGGTCCGGGAGCGCCGCGGCGCGCACGAAGCCCGGGACGACCACGAATTCGAAGGGGTCGCGTTCGAGCGGTGTAGCACGGAAGGCATCGAGATCGAGGAACGCCATGGTCCGTCCTTCCGATAGGTTCCGGCCGCGGGGCCCGCCGCGTGTCGAAACGCCGCTGTCGCGGCCGGGTCTCCCGACCGCCGCCGGCCCGTAGGGCGGGGCCTGCCCCGCCGGTGACGCCGGATTCGATCGACGCCGTCGGCCGGGCAAGCCCGGCCCTACCACGACATCCCACGCCGAGGCGGGCACCCGTAGGACGGGGCTTGCCCCGCCGACGGTGCTCGATACAAACGACATCGGCCCGATTCACGGCGTCGGCCGGGCAAGCCCGGCCCTACCACGGCATCTCACGCCGAGGCGGGCACCCGTAGGGCGGGGCTTGCCCCGCCGACGGCGCTCGATACAAACGACGTCGGCCCAATCCACGGCCTCGGCCGGGCAAGCCCGGCCCTACAACGCCGGCGACGCCTGATCCAATCCATATCGCGGCGCCGGCCGGGCACGCCCAGCCCTATGATGATCCGCGCGATTGTAAGCGGCGCATCACCTCGGCGGCAACCGACGCGGTATCGTCGGGCGGGGTGTAGGTCCAGGTATCGAGCCGCCCGCGGAACGGGCGCGTGATGCCGGCCTGCTCCAGGCCGCGATGGAAGGCGCGGAACTTGCGCCCGCCGCCGCGCAACGCGAGGACGTGGACGGGGCGTCCGGTGGCCGCCGCCTCCGAGACCATCGACACCGAGTCGCTGGTCACCACGATGTGGTCGGCGAGGCCGAGGTAGGCGAAATAGGGGTTCTCCCCCGATCCGTCCCAGACCACGGCGGCGCCCGCGGGAAGCCGCGCGGCCAGCGCCCGCAACGCCGCCGGATCCGTGCGCCGCGACGGCGTGACCGCCACGCCGACGCCCTCGGCCCGGTGCAGCGCGGCGAGTTGATCGCCCAGACGGGCGGCCTCGCCCGGCCCGAACCGATAGTAGCGATTGGCCCCCCCGAGCAGCACCGCCACCAGCGGGCGCGGCAGGGCGGCCAGCTCGGGCGCGCGGCGCGCGGCCTCGGCGTCCAGCCGCGCGCGCGTGACGCGGTGCAATGCCCCGCGCGTGACGACCACGTTCGGGCCGCGGCAACGGTCGTGCCCGGGGACCACGACCAGGTCGAAGCGGGCCGCATCCACGCGCGGGTCCTGAATCTGGACGGTGAAGGTGCGGCCGCCGGAGGCGCGCCGCACCGCAATCGACAGCGCCACCGTCGCGCGCCCGGTCGCGATCAGCAGATCCGGCCACGGCGGCGCGAGGGGATCGCTCCCGGGACCGAGGGCCGCGAACGGGCGCCACCACAACTGCGGCGGCAGGCGGCTCCAGGGCGCGCGCGGGCGCACCGTCCTGCACTCCGGCCTCACGCCCAGCGCCTCGGCGAGCCCGAGGCACTGATTGAACATGCCGGCCTTGTCTTCGCTCAGCACCCAGCAGCGCAAACCGGCGGCGGGACCGCTCACTCCTTGAGGATATAGTCGGCGCCGCAGTAGGGGCACTTGGCGCGGCCGGTCTCCTCGATCGGCAGGTACACCCGCGGGTGCGAGTTCCACAGGCTCATGCCGTCCATCGGGCAGTGCAGCGGCAGGTCCGCTCGCGTGACCTCGTAGCAGTTCTCGGCGTTGGGCTCGCGGTACTTGTGTTCAAGCGCCGCGGCGGCGGTGTTCGGATTGGTCATGGGCAATGCACCTGGTTGCGCGGTCGGCTGCGGGCTTCGCGATGATCCCGCGATTATACCGGCGTCTGCCACTCCGGGTGGGCCTCGCGGCGCCCGTGCACCTGATCGAAGTAGAGGGCCTGCAGGCGCTCGGTGAGCGGCCCGCAGCGGCCGGCTCCGATGACGCGCCCGTCGACCTCGCGCACCGGCGTCACTTCCGCCGCGGTTCCGGTGAGAAAGACCTCGTCGGCGACGTAGACCTCGTCACGGGTGATGCGCTTCTCCACGACCTCCACGCCGATCTCGGCGGCCAGCCGGATCACGGTGTCGCGGGTGATGCCGTCGAGCGCGGAGGTCAGCTCCGGCGTGAGCAGCCGCCCGTCGCGCACCAGGAAGATGTTCTCTCCGCTGCCCTCGGCGACGTAGCCCTCGACGTCGAGCAGCATGGCCTCGTCGTAACCGCAGGCGAGGGCCTCGTTGAGCGCCAGCATCGAGTTCATGTAGTTGCCGTTCGCCTTGGCCTTGCACATGGCGATGTTGACGTGGTGGCGCGTGTAGGAGGAGGTCTTGACGCGGATACCGCTGCGGATCTTCTCCTCCCCCATGTAGCGACCCCAGGACCAGGCCGCCACCATCACGTGGACCTGGAGGTTGTCTGCGCGCAGGCCCATGCCTTCCGAACCGAAGAAGCACATCGGACGGATGTAGCCGGACTTCAGCCCGTTCTCCCGCACCGCCGCGCGGTTGGCCGCGTTGATCTCGTCCTTGGTGAAGGGGATCTTCATGCCGAGGATGTGCGCCGAGCGGAACAGCCGGTCGGTGTGGTCGGCGAGACGGAAGATCGCCGCCCCGGCACCGTTTTCGTAGGCGCGTACGCCCTCGAAGACCCCCATGCCGTAGTGAAGGGTGTGCGTGAGCACGTGCACACGCGCCTCGCGCCAGGGCACCATCTCCCCGTCGAGCCAGATGAAGCCGTCACGATCGGCCATGGTCATGTTGCGGTTCTCCTCGATGCCGTAGGTCGAAACGGCACATGAACGCCTATTCTCCCACATGTGGGGCAAAAATGGCCGCGCGGAGGCGCCGCGTCCGCGCCGCAGGAGAGGGGCCGGGGTCAGCGCCCGGCAGGACAGGGGTCGGAGTCAACGCCCGGTGGAAAACCCCGCAAGGCCCCGCCGGGGCCGCAGGGCGGTGACTCCGACCCCGGCGCCCACCGCCGCCTCCGCGCCCGGGGGTCAGAGTCGGCACGCCTCCCGCCCCGCGGCGCCCCGCCGCTTCCTCCTGCGCGCGCCGACTCCGACCCCGACTCGGCCGCGCGCCGGCTCCGGCTTCGGGGGCGGACGCAGCACCGCAGGACAGGGGTCGGAGTCAACGCCCGGCGGAAAACCCCGCAAGGCCCCGCCGGGGCCGCAGGGCGGTGACTCCGGCCCCGGCCCCCACCGCCGCCTCCGCGCCCGGGGGTCGGAGTCAGCGCCGCAGGAGAGGGGTCGGAGTCAACGCCCGGTGGAAATCCCCGCAAAGCCCCGCCGGGGCCGCGGGGCGGTGACTCCGACCCCGGCTCCCGCCGCCGCCTCCGTGCCCAGGGGTCAGAGTCGGCACGCCTCCCGCCCCGCAGCGCCCCGCCGCTTCCTCCTAGGCGCGCCGACTCCGACCCCGATTTCGCCACTCCGACCCCGACTCGGCCGCGCGCCGGCTCCGGCTTCGGGGGCGGACGCAGCACCGCAGGACAGGGGTCGGAGTCAACGCCCGGTGGAAACCGTCGCCAGGCCCCGCCGCGGCTGCGGGGCGGTGACTCCGACCCCCACTTCACCCCCCCTCCTCGTCCTCGAGCAGGCGCCGCCAGATCCGGGTCACCCCCTCGCGCTCGGCGGCGAACGCATTCGCCTCGACCACGGCGGGCCGCTCCTGCAGCGTCAGGCGATGCACGGCGGCGCGATAGGCGCGGTAGGCGTCGGCCAGAAACGATGCGTCTTCCGGCGGCAGTGCCCCGACCTGCGCCAGGGTCTGCAGCAGCCGCACGTTGTCCGTCCAGGCGAGCAGCTCCGGCGCCCGCGCCGCCCATGCGAGGACCCCGTATTGCACGATGAACTCGATGTCGGCGATCCCGCCGGGATCCTGCTTGAGGTCGAACCTCCCCGGGTCGCGGGAGCCGAGTTCGCGGCGCATGCGCGCGCGCATCTCGGCGACGTCGCGCCGCAGCGCCCGCAGGTCGCGCGGGCGGGAGAGCACCTCGCGGCGGATCTCGAGAAACCGCCGGGCGGGCCCGGGGTCACCCGCGACCGGGCGTGCGCGCACCAGGGCCTGATGTTCCCAGGTCCACGCCGCCTCGCGCTGGTAGTCGGCGAACGCGTCCAGCGCGGTGACCAGCAGGCCCGAGGCGCCGCTGGGGCGCAACCGGGTGTCGACCTCGTAGAGCGTCCCGGCCGGGGTGTGCGCGGTCAACAGATGGATGATGCGCTGTGCGAGGCGGGCGAAGAACACGGCGTTGTCGACCGGCAGGCGGCCGTCGGTATGCTGGTCCTCGCCGCGGCTGTCGTGGACGAACACCAGGTCCAGATCGGAGCCGTGGCTGAGCTCGATCCCGCCGAGCTTGCCGTAGGCGATGATGGCGAACCCGGCGGCGCGACGCGGCCCGGCGCCGATGCGGTAACCCGGGGCGCCGTGGCGCGCCGTGAGCCGGTCCCAGGCCAGCTCCAGGGCCGCGCCGAGGACGACCTCCGCGAGTTCGGTGAGCCGGTCGCTGACCACCATGAGAGGCACCGCTCCGGTCACTTCGGTGGCCGCCACCTGCAGCGCGTGGGCGTGCTTGAAGTGGCGCAGGACCTCCATCTGCTGCTCGAGGTCGTCGGGCGCCACCTGCGCCAGCCGTTCGCGCAAGTCCCGCTCCAGCGCGGTCCGCTCGGGCGGGTCGTAGAGCACCCGCGGATCCAGGAGTTCGTCGAGCAGCAGCGGATAGCGCGCGAGGTAGGCGGCGATCCAGGGACTCGCCGCGCACAGGCGCACGAACTGCGACAACGCCACCGGGTGCTCGACCAGCAGCGCGAGGTAGGCGCTGCGCCGCGCGACCGCCTCGACGACCGCAAGCGCCCGGCGCAGGGTCTCCTCGGGGTCGGCGCTGCGCCCGGCGGCGGCCAGCAGCAGCGGCATCAGGTGCTGCAGGCGCGCCGCCCCCTGGGTGTCGAGGTGGCGCGCCGGGCCCTCGCGCAGGCGTTCGACCGTCGCCCGCACCTCCGCGGGCCGCCGATAACCGGCGCGGGCGAGCGCGGCGTCGGCCTCCCCGGCGCCCAAGGCACCCGCCCAGAGCGCCTCGAGCCCTTCGGCGCCGGCCCCGGCGTCGCGTTGCGGGGCGGCGAACACCTGCGCGAACTGCTCCCGCACGCGCGCCCGATGACGTTCCAGATCCCTTTGGAACGGATCCCAATCCGGGTAGCCCATCGACCACGCCAGCCGCAGGCGCCCGACGTCGTCGGGCGGCAGCACGTGGGTCTGGAGATCCTCGTACTCCTGCAGGCGGTTCTCGACCCGGCGCAGGAAACGGTAGGCGTCGCCGAGCGCCGTCACGGCGTACGCGGGCAGACAGCGCCTGGCCTCCAGGCGCGCGAGCACCGGCAGGATCGCGCGCGCCCGCAGGTCCGCCTCGCGCCCCCCGCGGATGAGCTGAAACGCCTGACCGATGAACTCGACCTCGCGGATCCCGCCCGGTCCCAGCTTGACGTTGTCGGCCAGCCCGCGCCGCTCGACCTGGCGGTCGATCATCGCCTTCATCTCCCGCAACGACTCGAAGGCGCCGTAGTCGAGGTAGCGGCGATAGACGAACGGGCGCAGCCGCCGCAGCAGCCGCGCGCCGGCGTCACGGTCGCCCGCCACGGGGCGCGCCTTGATGAGCGCGTAGCGTTCCCATTCGCGCCCCTGCAGTTGGTAGTACTCCTCGATCCGGTCGAAGGCCATTGCCGCCGGGCCGCTGGCCCCGTAGGGGCGCAGGCGCGTGTCGACCCGGAACACGAAGCCCTCCTCGGTCGTCGCCGCCAGCAGGGCCGTGACCTCGCGCACGAGCTGCCCGAAGAACTCTTCGTTGCTCAGCCCGCCGCGGCGGCGCGTGGCGCCCTCCTCCGGGTAGGCGAAGATCAGGTCGATGTCGGAGGAGAAGTTCAGTTCCCCGCCGCCGAGCTTGCCCATGCCGAGCACCACCGGGCGTTGGACCTCGCCCGCGGCCGAACGCGGCGTGCCCAGGCGCCGGCAGAGCCCGCGGTAGGCTTCGGCGACGGCCGCATCCAGGCAGACCTCGGCGAGCGCGGTGAGATCGGCCAGCGTCTCGGCCAGCGGCGCCCACCCCGCCAGGTCGCGCCAGGCGATGCGCACCATGTGACGGCGGCGGAAGCGGCGCAGCCGCACCGGCAGCGGCGTGCGCGGCTCGAAGACAGCGAACAGTCGTGCGTAGTCTCCGACGGCAAAATCACCCAACAGCTCGCCGGAGTCGAGCAGCGCCGCCGGCAGCGCGGGGTCACGTTCACACGCGCGGGCGACGAAGCCGCTGCACGCCCAGACCCCCTGCAGCGTCCGTACGAAGTGCGGATCCCCCGGAATCCGCACCCGCTGCGCCCGCGCCGCCGCGCGGTAATCGTCCCAGGCGCGTAGGGCGTCATCGCGCAGCGGGGCAGGCAGGTCCACCGCGGAGGGAGGCGGCGCATGCGCCGCCCTGCGATCGTCTACCGCCCGAATCACGGCCTGTGAGTTCCCCGCCGCCCCATGGGAATTCAGGGTACCCCAAACGAGGATCCCGGGCGCGACCGCAAACCCGATCGGCGCGCCGGATCGACGGCCTCGGCCGGGCAAGCCCGGCCCTACAATGCCGACGACGCGGGATCCAAACGGCGTTGCCCTGGTCGACGACCTCGGCCGGGCAAGCCCGGCCCTACCCTGCATCCCACGCCGACCCGGGCACCCGTAGGGCGGGCCTCGGCCCGCCGACGACGTTCGATCCGAACAGCGTCGGACCAAGCAGCGGCCTCGGCCGGGCAAGCACGGCCCTACAACGGCGACCACGCCGGATTCAAACCATGCGGCGAAAAAAAGCCCCGCCTTGCGGCGGGGCCCGGTGGTCGCATCCCGCGACCGGTGTTACATCATGCCCATATCGTCCATGCCGGCGCCGCCGACCGGGGCCGGCTTCTCGTCCTTGGGCGCCTCGGCCACCATCGCCTCGGTGGTGATCATCAGACCGGCCACGGAGGCCGCGTTCTGCAGGGCGGTACGGGTGACCTTGGTCGGATCGAGGATGCCCATCTCGATCATGTCGCCGTACTCCCCGGTCTGGGCGTTGTAGCCGAAGTTCCCCTTGTTGGAGGCCACCTTGTCGAGCACCACGGAGGGCTCGTCGCCGGCGTTGCCGACGATCTGGCGCAGGGGCTCCTCCATCGCGCGGCGCGCGATGCTGATGCCCATGTCCTGATCGGTGTTGTCGCCCTTGAGGCTCTTGATCGCCTGCAGGGAACGCACCAGGGCGACACCGCCGCCGGGGACCACGCCTTCCTCCACCGCCGCGCGGGTCGCGTGCAGGGCGTCCTCGACGCGCGCCTTCTTCTCCTTCATCTCGACCTCGGTCGCGGCACCGACCTTGATCACGGCCACGCCGCCGGCGAGCTTGGCGATCCGCTCCTGGAGCTTCTCCTTGTCGTAATCGGAGGTCGCCTCCTCGAGCTGCGCGCGGATCTGCTTGACGCGACCCTCGATGTCGGCCTTCTTGCCGGCCCCGTCGATGATCGTGGTGTTCTCCTTGGTGACCTGGATCTTCTTCGCCTGCCCGAGGTCGTTGATGCCGGCCTTCTCCAGGCTCAGGCCGACCTCGTCGGAGATCACCGTGCCGCCGGTGAGGATGGCGATGTCCTGCAGCATGGCCTTGCGGCGATCGCCGAAGCCCGGCGCCTTGACCGCGGCCACCTTGACGATGCCGCGGATGGTGTTGACCACCAGCGTCGCAAGGGCCTCACCCTCCACGTCCTCGGCGATGATCAGCAGCGGACGCCCGGACTTGGCCACGCCCTCGAGCACCGGCAGCAGCTCGCGGACATTGGAGATCTTCTTGTCGTAGAGCAGGATGTAGGGGTTCTCCAGCTCGGCGCTCATGCTCTGCTGGTTGTTGATGAAGTAGGGCGAGAGGTAGCCGCGGTCGAACTGCATGCCCTCGACGACCTCGAGCTCGTTCTCCAGACCCGAGCCTTCCTCGACGGTGATCACGCCCTCCTTGCCGACCTTCTTCATCGCGTCGGCGATGATCTTGCCGATCGACTCGTCGGAGTTGGCGGAGATCGTACCCACCTGGGCGATGGCCTTGTCATCGGAGCACGGCTTGGAGAGCTTCTTCAGCTCCGCCACCGCAGCGGCGACCGCCTTGTCGATACCGCGCTTGAGGTCCATCGGGTTCATGCCCGCGGCGACCGCCTTGAGTCCCTCCTTGAGGATGGACTGGGCGAGCACGGTGGCGGTGGTGGTGCCGTCGCCGGCGGCGTCGGAGGTCTGCGAGGCGACCTCCTTGACCATCTGCGCACCCATGTTCTCGAACTTGTCCTTGAGCTCGATCTCCTTGGCCACGGACACACCGTCCTTGGTCACGGTCGGCGCACCGAAGCTCTTCTCGAGCACCACGTTGCGGCCCTTCGGGCCGAGCGTCACCTTGACCGCGTTGGCCAGGACGTTGACCCCGTGGACCATGCGCTGGCGCGCATCATCACTGAACTTGACGTCTTTAGCACTCATCGTATTTACCCCTTCAAGAGCAATTTCGTTCGGTTGGCCGTGGACGCGTCACTTCTCGACGACGCCCATGATGTCCTCTTCGCGCATCACGAGCAGTTCCTGGCCGTTGAGCTTCACCTCGGTCCCGGAGTACTTCCCGAACAGGACCCGGTCGCCCGCCTTGACGTCCAGCGGACGGATGTCGCCGCTCTCGAGCAGCTTGCCCTTGCCCACGGCGACCACCTCGCCCTGAATGGGCTTCTCAGCGGCCGTGTCGGGGATCACGATCCCGCCCGGACTGGTCCGCTCCTCCTCCATGCGCTTGACGATTACGCGATCGTGTAAGGGACGAATATTCATCACTTTGATCTCCTTGAAAAACCGCAGCTTATACAGCCTTGGGTGGTACGGGCGGCGCCTGTTAGCACTCATCCCGGATGAGTGCTAATCATAGTCGCGATTCTGTGGGAGTCAAGACGGGGAGGGCGTCACCGAGGCCCGGGACCGCAGTCGTCGTCCTCGCGCCGGAACTCGCCCTCGATGACGCGCGGCCCCCTGCCCTCCCCCGGGGGGCCGCCGCCCGGCCCCCGGCGGACGACGACGCCGCCCCGGGCCAGGAACCAGCGCACCGCGGCGCGGCGCACCGGCGGGATCAGGGCGAGGAAGCCGATCGTGTCGGTAATGAACCCCGGGGTCAGCAGGAGCGCGCCGCCGACCAGCACCACCGCTCCCTCGAGCAACTCCTCCGCGGGCATCTCGCCACGGGCAAGACTCGCCTGGAGACGGCGCATCGTCGACAGCCCCTGGCTGCGCATGAGCATGGCGCCCAGCACCGCCGTGAATACGCAGAGCGAGATCGTGGGAATGGCGCCGATGAGGCTGCCCACCCGGATCAGGACGTAGATCTCCGCCAGCGGGAACAGCAGGAACAGTGCGAGAAGCCAGGGCAACGGGTTCATCGGCGGGGCCGGACGCGGATACGGCCGTGGCGGCCGATGACAGGGTGAGAGGGGCAGGATACGCTCTCCGGGGCCAACGCGCCAACCGGCGCGATCGGGAGCGGAATATGTCGCAAGGCTATCTCGTCGTATTGTGCACGTGCCCGGATCGCGAGAGCGCGATGCGCATCGCCGATGCGCTGCTCGACCGCCGCCAGGCCGCCTGCGTGAACGTCCTGCCGGGCGTCGTCTCCGTCTACGAATGGGAGGGTGCGCGCCAACACGACGAGGAAGTCCTCGCCGTCATCAAGACGCGCGCCGATGCGTTTTCGGCGGTGGAGGAGACCGTCCGTACCTTACACCCTTATGAACTGCCGGAAATCGTGGCGGTCTCAATCACCAAGGGGTTTGCGCCCTATCTGAACTGGATCGACCGTAGCGTGCCACCGACATGAACCGACTGTGCCGTTCCGCCGCCCTGCTGATCGCCTTGCTGCTCGCGCTGCCCGCGGCCGCCGTTGCCGACACGCCGGCGTCCAACCTCGGCCAGAGCCTCGGCCTAAGCACCGAGAACCGCTTTTTGCCCGCGGACCAGGCCTTCCACCTCAGCGCCCGGGTCGTCGGCGCGGACACCATCGCCGCGCACTGGAAGATCGCCGACGGCTATTACATGTACCGCCACCGGTTCCACTTCCGCGTGCTCCAGGGCTCGGGCGTGCGCATCGGCAAGGTCGAACTGCCGCGCGGCAAGATGAAGGACGACGGCACCTTCGGCCGGGTGGAGGTCTTCTATCACGAGGTCACCGCGCGCGTCCCGATCGTGCGCAGCGGGACCGCCGCCTCCGCCCCGGAGAAGGTGACGCTGCAGTTCGTCTACCAGGGTTGCGCCGAGCAGGGCATCTGCTACCCGCCGATCACCCGCGAGCGCACGTTCGTCCTGCCGGTGGCGACCGCCGCGTCCGGCGCGTCACCGACCGCGTCGCCTACCGCGGCACCGGGCGCGGCAGCGGGCGCGGCGGGGGCGATACCCGCGGGCACGGCTGCGCCGGCACCGGCCGTCGCACCGGCACCGGCCGCGCCCGTCTCCGAGCAGGACCGCCTCGCGCACCTCCTGGTCACCGGGCACCTGTGGATCACGCTGCCCACGTTCTTCGGACTCGGCCTGCTCCTCGCCTTCACCCCGTGCGTCTTCCCGATGATTCCGATTCTGTCGGGGATCCTGGTGGGGCAGGGGAAGGAACTGCGGGCGGGGCGCGGCTTCTCGCTCTCGCTGGTCTACGTGCTGGCGATGGCGGCGACCTACACCGCGGCGGGCGTCGTCGCCGCGCTGTTCGGTCAGAACCTGCAGGCGACGCTGCAGAACCCGTGGGTCCTGTGGGCCTTCGCGCTCGTGTTCGTGTTTCTCGCGCTGTGCATGTTCGGCTGCTACGACCTGCAGGTGCCCTCGTTCCTGCAGAGCCGAATCACCGCAGTCAGCAACCGCCAGAAGGGCGGCACCTTCGCCGGGGTCGCGGTCATGGGCGTGCTCTCGGCGCTGATCGTCGGTCCCTGCGTCGCCGCGCCGCTGGCGGGCGCGCTGATCGTCATCGGCCAGACCGGCGACCCGGTCCTCGGAGGGCTCGCGTTGTTCAGCCTCAGCCTCGGGATGGGCGCCCCGCTGCTGCTCGTCGGCGCCTCCGCGGGCACGCTGCTGCCCAAGGCCGGCCCGTGGATGGACGTGATCAAGGGCGTGTTCGGGGTGATGCTCCTGGCCGTCGCGATCTACATCCTCGAACGGATCCTGCCGGCCCCGGTCATCCTCGCCCTGTGGGCCGTGCTGTTGATCACTTCGGCCATCTATATGGGGGCGCTGGACTCCCTCGCACCGGGCGTATCGGGGTGGCGCCGCCTGTGGAAGGGGCTCGGGCTGGTGATGCTGCTCTACGGCGCGCTGCTGATGGTCGGCGCGGCCACCGGCGGCAGCGATCCGCTGCGCCCGTTGCAGGCGTTTTCGGTCACGGCGGGCGTACACGGAGGCGGCGCGGAATCGGCGCGAATGCAGTTCCGCCGCGTCTCCGGAGTCGACGGGCTCGACCGCGCCCTGGCCGCGGCCCGCGCCCAGGGCAGGCCGGTGATGCTCGACTTCTATGCCGACTGGTGCATCTCCTGCAAGGAACTGGAGAAGTACACTTTCTCCGACCCCAAGGTCCGGCAGGCGCTGGCGGGCGTGGAGCTGCTGCAGGCCGACGTCACGCCCTGGAACGCGCAGGACCAGGCGCTGGCACACAAATTCGGCCTCCTCGGCCCGCCGGCGATCCTGTTCTTCACACCGGACGGGCGCGAGCTGCGCAACTACCGGGTGATCGGCTTCATGGATCCGCAGAAGTTCCGCGCGCACCTCGAAGAGGCCCTGCGCGCCGCGTCGTAAGCTCCGCGCCACGCGCGCCCGGGGGTCCGGAATCCGCGCCCGGCGGGGCACCGTAGGGCGGGCCTTGGTCCGCCGGCGACGCCTCGCCGAAACCCCGTCGGCCCGATCCAGGGCGCCGGCCGGGCAAGCCCGGCCCTACCCCATGATTCACACGCCGATGGGGCATCCGTAGGGCGGGCCTTGGCCCGCCGGCGACGTCTCGCCGAGACCCCATCGGTCCGATCCAGGGCGCCGGCCGGGTAAGCCCGGCCCTACCCTCGGAGGCCGTCGCCCGTCGCGTGCCGGATACCGCGCTCACGACAGGGCGTCGACGGTCTTGACGCCGTACTGTCCCAGCATCCGGTCGCCGGTCACGAGGTCGAGTCCTTCGGCCTGGGCCTGCGCGATCAGCATCCGATCGAACGGATCGCGGTGCAGGGGCGGAAGCTCCCCCGCCCGCTCACCGTGGAAGAACGAGATGGCGAGCTTCTCGAACCCCTCCTCCTCCACCACCCCATCCAGGTCATCCGGCGCTTCGAGCCGACCGAGTGCCTTTTTGATGGAGATCTCCCATGCGCTCGCGCTGCTCACGATGACCGCGTTGTGCGGGTCGGCGATGAGCGCGCGGGCCCCCGGGCCGAGCTGCGGGCTGTCGGCGAGCCACCACAGCAGTACGTGCGTATCGAGCAGCAACCGCCTCATCGCCCGCCTTCAAAGTCCGCGATCACATCGGGCGGCGTGGCATCGAAATCGGGCGCAATCTTGATCCTGCCCTTGAAGCGACCTGGTTTGCGTTTGCGTCGCAGCTCCCGGTGCGGCAGGAGATCGAGGTAGGGTTTACCGGCCTTGGCGATCACCACCTGCTCCCCTTTCCACACCAGTTCTCCCAGTTCCGAGAGGCGGGATTTGGCTTCGTGCATGTTGACCTGTTTCTTGCTCATCGCCGGATCTGCCCATACGAGTGTTGAGCTTAGCTAAGTTTAGCTATATGCGTTCCGGAACGCAATCGCCTCCGGGGACCGCCGCCGCATGAGAGGGGTCGGAGTCAGCGCCCGGGGGAAAACGCCGCGGGGCCCTGCCGCGGCTGAGGGGCGGTGACTCCGACCCCGGCGTGTGCCGCCGCTTCGGTGCAGGGGGGGTCGTAGGGCGGGCCTTGGCCCGCCGACGACGCCTCGCCGAAACCCCGTCGGCCCGATCCAGGGCGCCGGCCGGGCAAGCCCGGCCCTACCCCATGATTCACACGCCGATGGGGCATCCGTAGGGTGGGCCTTGGCCCGCCGGCGACGCCTCGCCGAAACCCCATCGGTCCGATCCAGGGCGCCGGCCGGGCAAACCCGGCCCTACCCCATGATTCACACGCCGATGGGGCATCCGTAGGGCGGGCCTCGGCCCGCCGGCGACGCCTCGCCGAAACCCCATCGGCCCGATCCAGGGCGTCGGCCGGGCAAGCCCGGCCCTACCCCATGATCGACACGCCCCAGCGGCATCCGTAGGGCGGGGCTCGCCCCGCCGGCGCGATCAGAGCTTGAGGCGGAACTTGCGGATCAGGTCGTAGAGGGTGGGGCGGCTCACGCCGAGCAGTTCGGCGGCGTCGGAGACCTTGCCGCCGACGTGGCCGAGGGCACGCAGCACGGCCTGGCGTTCGGCCTGCTCGCGCACCTCCCGGAGCCGGAAGGACGGCGCCTCTTCGGCCGGAGCGCCGAGTTCGAGATCCTGCACACCGACGTGGCCGCCTTCGGCCATGATCACCGCGCGCTTGATGCGGTTCTTCAGCTCGCGCACGTTGCCGGGCCAGCCGTAGCGCTCCATCGCCGCGAGCGCCTCCTGCGTGAAACCGCTCAGGGTCCGGTTCTCATGCCGCGCATCGGCATCGAGGAAGTGGCGCGCGAGCAGGAGGATATCGCCTTCGCGCTCGCGCAGCGGCGGGATGCGGATGGTGATCTCGCTGATGCGATAGAACAGGTCCTCGCGAAACGCCTGCGCCGCGATCTGCGCCTGAAGGTCGCGGTGCGTGGCGCACACGACCCGTACGTCGACGGGTATCTCGCTGCGCCCGCCCAGGTGCTCGACCACGCGCTCCTGCAGGAAGCGCAGCAGCTTGGCCTGCAACGCCATGGGCAGGTCGCCGACCTCGTCGAGAAACAGCGTGCCGGCGTTGGCGCGCTCGATCTTTCCGGGCGTCTGCTTGGCGGCGCCGGTGAAGGCCCCCTTCTCGTAGCCGAACAGCTCACTCTCGAGGAGCGTCTCGGGGATGGCCGCACAGTTGATGGCGACGAACGGCCCGCCGTGGCGCGTACTGAGGTCGTGCAGCGCACGCGCGATCAGCTCCTTCCCGGTCCCGGACTCGCCCAGCAGCAACACGGTCGCATCCGCCGGCGCGACCTTCTCCACGGTCCGGCAGACGCCGAGCATGCCCGGGCTGCAGGCGATCACGCCGTCGAGGGAGGTGATGTGTTCGTCGCTTAGCCGGCGGTTCTCCGCCTCCAACTCGTGCACGCGGTAGGCGCGGTTGACGATGAGCCCGAGGATCTCGGCGTCGATCGGCTTGTGATAGAAGTCGAACGCGCCCATCCCGACGGCGCGCACCGCGTTCTCGCGGTCGTTGTTGCCCGTGACGACGATGACCTTGGCGTCCGGGCGCACCTCGTGGATCGAGCGCAGGGTCGCCAGGCCCTCGCTGGTGCCGTCGGCGTCGGGCGGCAGCCCGAGATCGAGGGTGACCACGGGCGGATGATGGCGGTCGAGGAGTTCGAGCGCCGCGGTCCGGTCCCCCGCGACCAGCACCTCGAAGCCGTCGAAACACCACCGCAACTGCTTCTGGAGCCCGGGGTCGTCCTCCACGACCAACAGGCGCCGCGCCCCCTCATCCGTCCGTTCCATCGCGCCCTATCCGTTCACCTGACGACGCTCCACGCCGCTGCTCGGCTGTCCGTCGGCGGCGGGCAGCCGGACGCGAAACACGGTCCCGGCCCCCCGCGCGCTCTCGACTTCCACCTCGCCGCCCACGGAACGCACGTACTCCTGCGCCTCGTAGGCGCCGATCCCCATGCCCGCCTCGCCCTTCGTGGTATAGAAGGGCTGGAACAGACACTCGCGCACAAACGTCTCGTCCATCCCGCCGCCGGTGTCCCGTACCTCGATCACCGCGGTGTCGTCGCTCCGGAACAGGCGCAGCACCACCTCCCCGTCCTCGGGCGTGGCGTCCTGCGCGTTCTGGACGATGTGGCCGATGACTGCGACCAGGCGGTCGCGGTCGGCGTGCACGGCGAGGCCGTGGTGCCCGACCTCCACGCGCGGCACCGGTCGGCGCCCGGCCTTGGTCATGGCCACCTCCGACAGCAGCCGTTCGAGGTCGACGCGATCGCCCTCGCGCTGCTCGATCCCGCCGCTGCGCACCTGAGCGAGCAGCCGCTGCATCATCGCCACGGAGTTCTCCACGGTGTGGAGCACGTCCTCCATGAATGCGGGATTGCCGCGGTGGCGGGCGGCATTCGACAGCACCAGCGAGAGCTGGGCGATGAGGTTCTTGAGGTCATGGACCACGTAGGCCGAACAGCGATTGAAGGCCTCGAACTGACGCGCCACCGCGAGGGCCTGCGAGGCCTCGAGCTGGGCGAGGTGGCTCGCGGCCTGGCGCCCGGCGGTCTTGAGCAGGTCGTAGTCCTCCCAGTTGTAGCGCCGGCGCGTGCTCGGGCGCGCCAGGACCACGAAGCCGAGCAGCCGCTCGTGGAACATCAGCGGGACGATCAGGGCCGCCGACGAGATCCGCAACAGCCAATCCGGCAGGCGCAGCCCCCGATAGCGCTCCGGATCACGCCCGAATTCGTCGATGTCGATGAACCACTCCTGCTCTTCGAGAAAGCGCGCCAGGGGATCGTCCGGCGCGACGGGCGGCAGGGTCGGCTGCGCCATGTTCCAGTGCGAGACCGCCTCGTAGACGCCGCCCTCACGGCGCATCCACAGCACCCCGCCCGGGCTGTCCACGATGCGCGCCATCGCGAGCACGACGCGCTCGCGGATCTGGGTCGGTTCGCCCGAGGCGAGCGTGCGGATGAACCGCAGCCACTCGTCGCGGTAGTCGTACTTGTAATGGAAGAAGTTCTTGTTGATCAAGACCCGCAGGCGGGCGCGCAACTGCTCCGAGAACAGCAGGATCAGCAGCACGATGCCGGCGCCGAAGAAGAACAGGGTCTGGGCGACCACGCCCCAGCTCCCGCCGAAATGGCGCACGTAGTAGCCGCCGGCTGCCATCGCCAATAGATAGAGCCCGGTGCCGAGGAGCGCGGCGGTATGGAAGACCATGCGCCGCGATACGGTGATGTCCACCGACCAGCGCGGATCGCGCGCGACCGCGATCCCGATCACCGGGACCACCAGGGCGTTGGCGAAGCCGCGCGCCTCCCACAACACGAAGTCGATGCGCTGGAACAGCAGGGCGTTCGAATACAGATAGAAATCGTAGGCGAACAGCGCGCCCACGCCGAGACAGAGGTACTTGATCGAGCGGCGAAGCTGCTGCGGGGTGTTGCGGAAGAGTTGCTCGACCAGCACCAGCCCCACGATCGCGTAGGAAAGATAGCCCGCAATGGGCCAGTCGATCCCGAAGGAGACCAGGGACGCGCCGGTGATCTGCCGATAGTAGAGCAGCAGCGCCACAGTGGCGGTGAAGGCAAACAGGGCTGCGACCGAGGTGCGGAAGCGGCGCGAGGAGCGTGGCAGGCTGCCGTGCGTGTAGACGAGGACATAGAGGAGGAAGACCGACCAGGACAGGTCGCGGAACAGCTCCAGCACCAGGATCAGCGCGCCGAAATACCGGTCGGCCGTGTCGTAGGCCGCCGTGGCCATCCAGACCGCATTCAGGAACGCCGCCCAGGCCAGGAGCCGCTTCTGCAGCCGTGCCCGCCGGCCGGTGAGCAGCGCAAGCGCCAGCCCCGCAAAGGCGGCCGCACCGACGGCGTAGCTTGTCACGGCGATATCGAGCATGCTCCGCTACGCTTCCCGTCTCACGTCCCGCGCCGTTTCCCCCATCCGTCCCGTGCGCCGACCGCTCCTGGCGTCCACGGCACGCGATCCCCGGCGCCGACCGAGGCACCGCGGGCGTACCCGATTCCTTCGGGAGATCCGCATCCGGCGCGCATGCGGTGGGTGCGGCGCATGTCAGGGGGACGCGGCCCACATTACCGCATCCACACGGCCGCAGCCGGTAAAACCGTTGTCGGCGGAACGGGTTGGTTCTTTACCCCCGCTCCGGCGCGGCGGGCGGCGTCGCCCGGCGCGCCTACTTCAGACTCGCCAGTACCTTTCGTGCCTCGTCGAGGCCGGGGTATTCCGCGCCCTTCACCACGGCCCGCTCGAGGTGCGTCTTCGCCGCGGCGGTCTTGCCAGCCTTGTACAGCGCCATCCCAAGGTGGTACTGGAAGATCGGCACCTTCGGCGCCGCCTTCGCCACCGGCTCCAGCACCGACACGGCCTTCGCCGCATCGCCGCTCTGGTAATAGACCCAGCCGACCGTATCCTGCACCGCCGCGTTGCGCACCCCCTCCAGGGCCTTGGCCAGTGCCACCGCCTCCTTCATGGCCTTGGGGTCGCCCTTGCGGGTAGCGAGCAGCATCGCCAGGTTGTTGCTGGCGAGCACGTTCTTCGGGCTGATCTCGAGCACCTTGCGGTAGGTCGCGACCGCCGCGTCGGCATCACCGGATTCCTGCTCCAGCGCCGCCTTGGCGAACAGCAGCGGCAGCGATTTCGACTGCTGCTTGAGCCCCGCCTGCACGTCCGCGAGCGCCGCGGCCGGCTGCTTCTGCGCCAGATGCACTTTCGACAGGTCGAGGTAAGGGGTCGGCCACGCGGGCTTCAGCGCCGAGGCCTTGCGCAGCGCGGTCTGCGCCTGCGCATAGTCCTTCTGCCCCGCGTACAGATTCCCGAGCAGGACGTAGGCGGCGGCGTTGTCCGGCTGTTCCTTCAGGAAGGCGCGCACGCTCGCGATGGCCCGCGACGGCTGCTTCTCGGCGAGATCGGTCTGGACGATCGCCTCGAGCGGCTTGATCGCGTCCTTCCCCGCCCGGGTCAGCGCCAGCTCGAACTGCGCGCGCGCCTTCGGATAGTCCTTCCGCGCAAAGTACAGCTCGCCCAACCGGAAGTAGCCCAGCGGACTCTTCGGATAGTCGGCGATGAGCTGCGCCAGCACGGCCGCCGCCCGATCGAACTTCTTCTGGCGTGCCAGCACGGCCGCCTTCTGCTGCAGCAGGGCGGGGTTCTTCGGCGCCACCTTCAACGCCCGGTCGTATTCCCTCACCGCGGCATCGAGGTGCCCCTGCGCGGCATACAAGCCGGCGAGCCCCTGATAGCCCAGCGGATTGCCCGGGTACTCCGCGACGATGGTGTCGAGCGCGGCCTTCGCCCCCGCAGCGTCCCCGCCGCGCGCCAGCAGCCCGGCCTTGAGGGCCAGCAGCTCGAGATTCTTCGGCGCGACCTTCAATCCCTTGTCGACCTCGTCGAGCGCACGCTTGGGCTCGCCCGACTGAATGAAGAAGCGCGCCAGCCGGACGCGCGCCCCCGGATCCTTGGGGTGGAGCTGTGCGGCGCGCTGCAGGTTCTCCCGCGCCAGGTCCGGCTGGTGATTCTGCAGGTGCGCCATCGCCAGCAGCGTAAGGACCTCGACGGAATCGGGCTGGTCCTTGAGCAGCGACCGGAAGGCGGACACTGCGGTGAGCGGGTGGCCCTCATGCAGGGCGATCTTGCCCTTGAGCAGCAGCGCGCCGTTGTCGCCCGGGTTGTTCTTCAGGACCTCGTCGACCAGTCCCTGCGCCCGATCGAACTTGCCCTCGCTCGCGTAGAGCGCGGCCAGCGCGTCGCGCGCGCGCAGGCCGACTGGATTGGCCGGATCCTGGCCCTTGTCGGCGATGAGCTTCTCGTAGACCGCTTTGGCCTTCTCGGTGTTCTTCGCCTGCGCGTACAACTGCGCCAGGGCAAAACGCAGATCATAGAGGTCGGGGTGCGCCGCGCTCGCCGTTTGCAGCTCGTGCTCGGCCTCCGCGAGGCTCTTGCGCCTGGCGAGAAAATCGGCCAGCACGAGGTAGGGCTTGGCGTCGTCGGGATTGATGCGGGTGGCGTCGCGCAGCGTCTTCTCGGCCTCGCCGAGCCGGCCGGTCTGGGCATAGAACGCCGCCAGCGCGGTGCGGTAGTTCAGATTGTCCGGCGCGAGTTTGATCACCTCGCGGTAGACCCGCTCGGCCTGGTCGGGCTGCTTTTCGACGGCATAGAAGCGGGCCAGCCACAGCCGCAGCGGGATGTTCTCCGGATTGGCCCGGATCGCCGCCTCCAGCGTCTCGCCCGCCTTGGCCTTGGGGCCAACGTCGGCGTAGAGGTTCGCGAGCAGGATCGCCGCGTCGGCGTTCTTCGGATCCTTGGCGAACAGGGCCTGTGCCTGCGCGAGGGCCTCCTTCTTTTTGCCCTCGGTCGCGAGGATTGCGGCCCGCACGGTGAGGGCCCCTGGATCCTGCGGCTTGAGCGCCAGGATCTCCTTGACCTCGGCGCGCGCCTTCTCAGGTTGCCGGACGGCGAGATAGATCCGCGCGAGCTTCTCGCGCGGGGCGACGTACTTGGCATCCAGATCCGCGGCCGCCTTGTACTGCCCGTAGGCCCCGCGCAGGTCTCCGTTGTGCTCGAGCACGGTGCCGAGCAGATAGTGGGCCTTCGCGTTCTTGGGCTCGATCTGCAGCGCGTTGCGCAGCTCGACGCCGGCCTTGGCGAACTGGTCCTTCGCGAGGAAGCTCTCCCCCCGCTTGACGTAGGCCTGCATCCGCTCCTCGCGGCTGCCGCAGCCCGCCAGCGACAACGCCACGACGAGGATGACCAGCCCGCGGCCGGCGCGACTCGAGATACTCATTCCGCTCCTCCAAGGTTGGCGTATCGGGGGCCCGCCTTACGCGACGAAAACACCGCCCCACCGTCGCTCCCGCACGACAGCGATCCCCTCCAAACGCTTGGGCATCATAACAGAATTCGGTTTCGGAACCGCGACCGCGTCGGGTGTCGGGAACGCAGGGACAGGCGGCCGCGCGGCAGAATTTAGACCCGATCCAATTCATCCAGCGGACCGAGGCCCGGCCACCCCGTCACCGACCCCACACGCCCCGTACACGGGCCGGGCTTGCACGGCCGGCCGACGCCGTGGATCGATCCGACGGCGTTTGGACCGAACGTCGCCGGCGGGGCAAACCCCGCCCTACGAGCGCCCGCGTCGGCATGAGCGGGTGGGGTAGGGCGGGGCTTGCCCGGCCGACGCCCCCTCGCCCCACACCACCGCCACGGATTGATCCGCCGCCCCCATCCATGTACCCGGGATGCAGGCCGAAGGCCGGAATCCGGGAATCAGGGCGCGTGAAGAAGCGCCGTCCCGGATTCCGCTGCGCTCCATCCGGGCTACATCAATGACCCGCCCCGAGCCCAATCCAATGTAGCCCGGATGCAGGCCGAAGGCCGGAATCCGGGAATCGAGATGCGCGAGAGAAGCCCTGTCCCCGAATTCCGCCGACTAACCGACGTTCCTCAGCGGCGGCACCCTGCGGTGAGAGTTCGCGGCGTGCCAGAGATCCCAGTCGCGCTGCAGATTGAGCCAGAACTCCGGTCCCGTCCTGAGCGCCTCGCCCAAAGCCAGGGCCGAATCCGCGCTGACATTGCGACGGCCGTTGACGATTTCGTTCAGTCGCGCATAGGTCCAGCCCAAGTGATCGGCAAACGCCTTCTGGGCCACGCCGAGCGGTTCCAGGAACTCTTTCAGCAGCATCTCGCCGGGGTGGGTCGGCGGGCGTTTCTTCGGCAGCATTTCATCTCACCTGTGGTAATCCGTAATCTCGACATCCAGCGCATCATTTCCTTCCCAACGGAAGATGAGGCGCCACTGTTCATTGATACGAAGACTCCAGTAGCCGTCCAGGTCGCCGCGCAGCTTTTCCAGCCGATTGCTGGGTGGGACACGCAGGAAACCCAATGACGGTGCCGCGTTGATCTGGTCGAGCAGGCGTCTGGCCTTGCCATGCAACTCACGAGGCAGTTTCCGAGCATATCGGCTGTTGACCCCGTCGTAGATATCCTGGGTCGCCTTGTCCGCTATACTCCGCAGCATTGATGGAATATATCGTATATCGATATAAGTGGCAAGACGCAGGCCGAGATCGCCCCCCGCCGCCACAAGGCCGCCCTCCCGGATTGCGCTGCGCTCCAGCCGGGCTACATCGGCTGCATCGGCCGGGCCCGGCAGCCGCGGATCCCCCGCCACGGAAATCGCAATCTCCGCCCCCCGATGGGCCAAGGCCCGCACACCAGACGCCGACCCCGACCACCCATGGGGCCCAGGCCTTCTGCAGGGTGTTGCGGCCGAACTGCCGGTAATCCATTTTTCTATCTAGCTCTTCTATTCCACGGTCACTTCCTGCCCGCGAAATCTTCCCATGTGGCGGTAACGCGAGTAGGGTTAAATCCTACTGATTGCAGACTGGGTGCATACGATGCGAAGGACACAGCAACTGAGCATCACACTCCCGACCGAAATGGCGGAAGCAGTGAAAGCCAAGGTGAGAGGCGGCGAGTACGCCAGCGAAAGCGAAGTCATCCGGGAGGGACTGCGTGCCCTGCTCGCGCGGGATCGCGCGATCGAAAGCTGGCTGCGCGACCAAGTCGGTCCAGCCTACGATGCACTGAAAACCGATCCTTCGCGCGCCATCACAGCCGACCAGGTACGGGCACGGCTTACCGATGAATACACCAAGACGCGATGAGTTGCGGAATCGTCTTTACGCCCGAAGCCGCAGATCAGCTTGGTGGCGCTCTACGACTACATCGCGGCGGCGGCATCCCCCGGCATTGCAGCCCGCTACACCGAGGCCATCATCGACTACTGCGAAAGTCTGCAGGATTTCCCCTATCGAGGCATTCAGCGTGACGACGTACGGCCAGGTCTGCGGATCACCAACTACCGCAAACGAACCGTAATCGCTTTCGATGTGAGCGCGGACCTGGTTTCCATCCTCGGCGTCTTCTACGGAGGACGGGACTACGAGAAAACCCTGTCGGACAACTCCGACACGGAATAGCCCAACCCATCGTCTCGTCACCGAAAGACCGCCTTCTGCCGGTAGAAACACCGCTCCAGTCCGACGAGGCTCCACCCCACGCCGGTCCCCACCGAATGAACCGACCCCATCCATGTAGCCCGGATGCAGGCCGAAGGCCGGAACCCGGGAATCACAGCGCCAGAAGAAACCACCCCCCGGATTCCGCTGCGCTCCAGCCGGGCTACATCGACTTGCCCGGCCTGCCGGCCGACGCCGTGGATCGATCCGACGGCGTTTGGACCGAACGTCGCCGGCGGGGCAAACCCCGCCCTACGAGCGCCCGCGCCGGCTTGAGGGGGTGGGGTAGGGCCGGGCTTGCCCGGCCGACGCCGCCGATCCGCCCGCCTCCCACCCCCGCAAACCGCGTCACACCAACCCCCATGCCAGCGCCGCCAGCACCGCGAGCGTCCCCACCGTCAGGCAATTCCACCGCCCCCGCATGCGGCGCATACCGATCTCCCCGCAATAGAACAACAACACCAGCTCCACCACCATCGGCGCCAATCCCGCGTCGATCACCCCCTCCTCGTAGAGGATGCCGATGCCCACCGCCACCGCGATCACCAGCAGATCGGTGGGTGTCGTGCGGAAGGTCGTGTCCTGCGTGTACCGGATCGAGAAATACATCGCCAATCCGATCAGGGTCAGGACCCCGAGCTGCACGCCGTGCGCGGTTCCCGACGAGAACACCCCACCGACGTGAATGACGTAGACGGCAAAGGCGATCGTCGGAAAGACCAGCAGCCGTAACGGCACAAACCGCATCCGCTCCCCGGCAAGGAGACGGATCGCGAGCACGACGAACACGGCCGCGGCACTGGTCTCGATGTCGCGCGGCACCGCCGCGGCCGTCGTCACCCCGGCCAGCAGATACAAGGGCATGCCGCAGGTGATGACGAGGTCCGGGATCCGCCGCGACCACGGACTGCGGTCCACGGCCCCCACCCAACCGGTCAGCCGGGTCTTCGGCAGGCCGTGCAACATCCGCCCTGACGCGAACACCACCAGCACGAAACCGGTGGCCAGCGCCAGATATGTACCCACGACGACACCGTCCGGGTAATAACGGAGCAGCAGCGCAGCCGAGACGAACGCGATCTGCGCCAGGTAGATCACCGCGACCGCCTCATAGTGCGCCATTCCGCCAGCAAGGAGGCGATGGTGCACATGGCCGCGGTCGGGACTGAAGGGCGAGCGACCCGCACGCAGGCGCCGCAGCATCACGTAGACGGTATCGACGATCGGGATGCCCACGAGCAGCAGCGGCAGGGCCGGATTGATCGCCGTGTTCGTGTGCTGGGTCAACCGAATCGCCAGCACGGCGATCGCGAACCCGAGGAACTGGCTCCCCGTATCCCCCATGAACACCTTGGCCGGATAGGTGTTGAAGCGCAGGAATCCGAAGATCGCCCCACCCACCGCCGCGCACGTCACGACCAAGTCCGTCCCGCCCGAGGCGTAGGCGAGCAGCGCGATTCCGGCCAGCGAGAGCAGCGAGATCCCCGCGGCAAGACCGTCCAGCCCGTCCGAGAGGTTGACCGCATTGGTCACCGCGACGAGCACGACGATGGTGACGGGGATCGTCACCGCATCCGGCAGGGGCGTCAGCCCCAGAAACGGATAGACGGCGATCTTCACCCCACCGAACACCACGACGATCGCGGCCGCCGCGAACTGCCCGGCGAACTTGAGCCGGTAGCCCAGCTCGCGCAGGTCGTCCCAGACCCCGAACAACAACAGCACGGCCAAGCCCGGCAGCAGACCGCGCAGCGCCCAGTGCAGCGGTCCCCAGATCGCCAGCGCGATCACCGCGCCCAGCACCATGGCGACCCCACCCACCCGGGGGACCGGCAACGCGTGCACCTTGCGTTCCCCCGGCAGGTCCACCATCGCGTAACGGCGGCCCAGCGCGGCCAACGGCGGGATCAGCGCCATCGTCACGGCCAGCGCGATGATGAACGTCATGAACAGCAACACGGCACTCAGTCGGGCACGTATTGCGGCAGGATCGGCGCCAGACGGCGCGCGAACGCCGTCAAGCGCTTGTCCGCGCGTTTCACGTCGCCGTTCGGGCCGACCATGGTCATCAGCCTCACGAGGGCACCGTCCGTGCGATGCCGCGTGATGGAATCCACCAGGAGATACCACTTGGCGGCGTACTCGTTCGTAATAACCCGGCCGCGCTCCTGGAACCAGTAATAGACGAGCTGTGTGTACCCCTCTCGCGAGATCACTACCCGCTGCACCTTCAGCAGCACCCCGCTGATTGACACCCCCGGGACCCGGTAGACGCGAATGCTCGTCATCAGCCAGCCGCCGCCGGGCAGACAGGCCTTCGGCGAGTGCGGGACCTTGTTCGCGCGCTGCACATCGTAGTACCCGATATACAGGTTGACCGGCGCGTCACTCCCCTGCTCATGGTAGTCGGCCATGATGTAGTCGTCGACATTGAGCGAGCGCAGATACATCTGCCCGAGCGCGTCCGGGACCCCCGACCACGGACCCAGGCGCAGCGGGAACTCGGCGAAGCTCACGCGCTTCGGGATGACGTCCTTGACGTTGGGCAACGCCGCCGATACCGCCGCCGTCGCCGCGACCAAGACGCAGGCCACCCAGAAGGCACCCGGGATGCGACGCACGGTCGCCCTCGCCCGCTCGCACGCCGGCGCCGGCAGATCGAGCGAGAAGACCTCCCGTAGCGGCGCCCGATCGCGCCCGATCCGGGCGAGCGCCCACATCTCCCCCACGAGCAGGAGGATGCAGGCCATGAAGATCACCCAACCCTCGAACCAATGCAGAAAGCCCTCGGCCTGGCTGATCCCCCAGTACCCGACCAGCGCCCCGATGACCCCGATGCGGAAACTGTTCATGAACACGGTGATCGGCAGCGCCGAAACGAACACCAACGCCCGTTTCCAAAACGACGCCTTAAAGAGATAGGCCGCCACGAACGCCAGCGTCGCGAGCGGGAAGAGGTAGCGGAGCCCGCTGCATGCTTCCACGACCTGAAGCTTGTACACGCCCAGATCGATCACGTTGCCTTCCAGGTAGACCGGGACGTTGAACAACCGGATCAGATCGACACCGAGGCGCGAGGAGATCAACTGCAAATGGTTCGAGAGGGACTGGTAAAAAAACCCGGGCAGCGGGATGGTAAACCCCAGGAGCAGAAGGGGTACGAGTACCACCCGGAACGCGCGCGTCCCGTAGTACGCCCAGAACAGGCCCAACAGGGCGATGAACACGCCGTACTGAATCGCTGTGTGCACGGCCCCCAGGCGGCCACCGAAGGCGACCAGCAGCCCGAGCACCGCCAGTGCCACCCCTGCTCCCGACCCCTCGAAGGGAATCGACTCAAGGCGGTCGCGCCGCTGCCAGATCAGGAACGCCGTGATGAACGGAATAACGTAGGCGTAGCCGTACTCGGGCTGCTCCCAGCTCTGGAGCAGAAAGACCACGCTGCCGCGGAACACCCAAAGGAGCAGCGCCACCACGGCGCCGAAAAGCAGCCATGCCGCGGGTGACGTGCGCCACACACCCTCGCCCCGATGCGTCGTCGCAACCACTCCCGCACCTCCTCCAGGTCAACGCCCGTTTTCGCATCCGCCGGCCCCCAGCGAGGGGCGCCGCGCCGGTCTCTCCGGAACTCATCGGCCATGAGGGTCATGCCCCGCCCCTGCGGCCGCCTGCCGCCTGCACTCAACGCACTGGCCGCGCGGAGGACCGACGCGATCTATCCTATTCGCAGGCGGGCCCTTTTGCCACCGCCCAGCCCAACCGCCGGCACAGACCTGCTCGGCACAGAGCTGCCATGAGGACCCCTACCACTGGCCGCAGACCCCATGGTTTTGCGCGTAGTTTCCCTACATACTGGAGCGAAGCACCGGCACCCGTAGCCGCGCGCGGGATTGGGCAGCACCTGCAGGGATGGAGGACCACGGATGAAGCACAGTCTACCGGACGCGGTTCGCAGGCGCCTCCTGCTGGATGCAGCAAAGCTGGGGCGCGCGCTCGCAGCCTCCTCCGCGTTGACCTACGTCGCATTACGTACCAGCCGTCGCGCACTCGCGTCTCCGGCGCCGCCGACGAATCCGCGGCTCAACGGCAAACCGGCCGCCGCCCCCACCGCCCCCGACATCCCGTCAATCTCCTGGGTTCCCCGCTCCGACTGGATCAACGTTCGAACAGATATCGATCCGCCTGCCTCCGGCGATGGCAGCAGCGACGATACGCGGGCGCTACAAATGGCCCTCGACCGCATCGGCCCACACCCGGGAGACCCCAAAGTCGTCTACCTCCCACCCGGGATCTATCGGCTCACCCGAACGCTGGTGCTACGGCGCCGCAGTGGTGGCCTGCTTGTGGGCCACGGTCGCGACACCATACTGGTATGGAGCGGACCACGCGCTGGACGCATGTTCTGGAGTGACGGCGCCACCTACCAGTCGTATCTTGGGGTCGTGTGGGACGGGGCCGGCAAGGCCGCGGTAGGCATAGATCACGACTCAAAAACTTTATACGAAACCCGCGTGCTGCACGAATACATGGAGTTCCGCAATTTTCGCGACGCCGGCATCCGCGTAGGTCATGACCAGAAAGTGGCGTCCGCGGAAATGCTGTTCTCCAATGTCGTTTTCCGGAACAATCGGAACGGGGCGTCCTTCCTTTCCTGGAACGACTATAACAATATCTTCGACGGCTGCGAATTCTCTAAGAACCATTGCGCGATACGCTGCGAGAAGGGCAATGTAGTGGTCCGCAACACGCGCTTCGAATTTAGCAGCGATTGCGATGTCCTGTTGTCGACACACAGCCACTCCGTCCGAAGGTCGGTTTCCGTGGGTTCCAACACCTTCATCCGGACCGTGCGCGGACCACTTGCCAACGGCTTGGTGCGCGTCGAAGACTGTCGTATAGATGGATGGAAAGATCGCCGGGGCGCGATCGTCGCGGGACTCCGGGGCCCGATCCTGGTTTTCGACACCGCGTTCACCACACCGCCCGGACCTGAGCCCCCGATACGTCTAGACAATCCACGATATATGAATCAGATCGCGATCCTGTCGAACGTCACTAGCGCGAACACCAAGGGAGTTATCGACCGCGGCCCCAACGGTATTGTGAACTGGATACCGCAAGGCGGGCGACGCCCACCATTGGTATCTCTGGGGCAGCACTTCGTCCGTTCATCGCTGCCCACTGCCACCCGGGTCCTCGATGTCAAGCGCGATTTCGGCGCCCGAGGGGACGGCTCCACCAACGACACACTCGCGCTTCAGCGAGCATTGGACACCGCGCACAAAGCTGGCCCCGGGACAGCGGTGTATTTCCCATCGGGAACATATCGGATATCCAAAACGATTCAGGTGCATCCCGGCGCCGCGTACTCGATTGAGGGTACCGGATGGCATTCCCGTCTCGTTCTGACCGCGCCTAGGGAAAAGACGACTCTTCTAATCGATTCTCCGAACGGACTAAAGATTCTACGGCTCGCAGTCGGTGGACCAAGCGGCACCACGAGCATTCTGCACACCGCCAGGGCGGCATCCCGAGCCGACTATCACAACGTATACGGATATCACTTGTCCGAGAAACAAAACACCCTTATCGTATTCGACGCTTTGGCCGCGGGGGCCGCAGTAACCGCCGGGCACATGGACGGGCGCGTGGTGATCAGAAACAGCGCTCGGGCAACGATTCTGTTCGGGTTTCTCGGCTCCGTCCAGACGACTGTAGAAGGAACTAGCCCACAGAGCGGCTTTCTCGGAGTGCTGAGCCGGGTTTCAGCTTTCGAGCCATTCCCGCTCAAAGTGCGTGACAATCAGAGTCTAGTCATGACAGACTGGTACAATGAGCAGTCGCGGCACCTCTCCCTTATCGAGGGAGGGGCGGGAGGTTCGGGCCATGTGGTCCTCGACCACACTCAGGCTGAAAGCACCGCCCCCGTGTTTATGGAAATACGGGGATATCGCGGCCTCGTCGCGGAGTTTGGCGCAATGTTCGGGGTGGTCTACGGAAACCGCCCCCACATCGTTACCGTCCGCAATGGAAGCAACTTGGACCTGCTCTTCGCGAGCAACATGTTTTGGCACAATGACCCGAAGATCGACGGCCCCACGGCACGCACAGTACTGCTAGGGAACTCCATCGGTGGGAAGTTTTTCCAACGGCATGCCGTGGTGCCTAACCGGTGGCACAGCCGCGATGCGATATTATGCGAAAGCGCGCTGAAGTCGTTTCAGGACATGGGCACGCGAGACTTGCTACTGAATTATGGCTATACACCCGCCTGAACTCCAAACACCCAGTTCTCTTTTAATGCCAACGGCCCGAACTACTCAACAACCCTGCTCACTCTGCCTCATCGGCCCGAGGGGATACGACGCCACGGCGGGCTCGTGATCGCAACACGTAATTCCCCGATGGGCCGCGTGATCGCGCCCACGCCGGGCCTCCGTTGGGCGCCGCCCCCAACCCATGTTCCACCGAAACACATTTCCTTGCGCGCGGGGACGTCACCTCGTCCTGCGATGCAGCCCAAGACTACTGGCCGGTGCGCCGCAGGCCATTCCGCCGGCACGCGAATCAGTCCACCTGATTGCGTTGGAGCCAATGTTCAAGCGCAACCAGCATCCAAAGTCGCGACCACGAGATGGTGGGTCTCCCGGCCATGAAATCGGCCCAATATTGCAGGACCACCTCCCTCCTAAACACCGGCCGTTCAGCGATGCGATGCAAACGCGATTCGCAAAACTCGCGTAACTCGCACCTCATCCATCGCTCGTATGGCAGGGTAAATCCCATCTTTGGACGGTTCGCGATCTCGTCCGGGATCAAGCGGCCAAGTGATTCCACCAAAAGGCGTTTGGGTGTTGCGCAATTTTTGACATCGTCCGGAATCGCGAGTACCAATTCGACCAGTTCGTGGTCCAGGAATGGAACTCGCACCTCCAACGCATGCGCCATGCTCATCTGGTCGGTATCACGAAGCAGCACGTTCTGCATATAGCTCGACATCTCCAGGATCGACACCTGACTGAGGAGGGGCAGCGCCCCAAAACCCGGTTGATCCAAGTAGGCTCGCGCAAGCGCAGCGACCCGGTTAGTTGGCAAGTCGTTGTCACGCAACACTCCCCGAATCTGGCGATCCAGGAACACCTGCCGATAAAACGGATACGCGGTGGCAAGCGAGATACGTTCCTCGGCGAGAATGCCGCTGACCTTAGCGGTAGCGATGCCCGGCCTGAATACTTCCGCCGCTCTCCCCGCAGCGCTGCGCATCCAACGAGGAACTGCATTAAGCCCCTTAATCCTAGATAGGCGATGGCACTGCCGAAACACCGGATACCCCGCAAACACTTCATCCCCGCCCAGTCCAGAGAGTGCCATCGTAATGCCAGCGTGCTTCGTTGCTCTGGATACCACATAGGTATTCGGTCCGTCCCCGCTGGGGTGATCCATTTTGTCAAGAGCTTCCGGTAGTAGAGTCAGGAAATCTTCCGGCGTTAGTCTAATTTCATGGTGATCGGTCCCGAACTTTTTCGCGATAATGCGCGCGTAACGGGCCTCGCTATACTCATCCTCGGAAAATGATACCGAGAAGGTGCTCACTTGGTCGCGGAGCTGTTTCATGAGTGCAACGATGGCGCTGGAGTCGATCCCCCCGGACAGAAAGGCACCAAAGGGAACGTCGGAAACCAAGCGTCGCTCCACTGCCCCCAACAGCGCGGCACGGATTCTTTCCCGCGCCGTCGCAGCCGGGAGCGGCTGTTGGCGTATTGTCGGAATGGGCGACCAATAACGTTCCGCTGTTAGGTCGCGCCCGCATATGACGGCGTGGGTGGCTGGCTCGAGCATGCGCACCCCATCGACGATGGTTTCCGGCTGGTGCACACATTGGTAACGCAGATAGTCGACGAGCCCGTCGTGGTCAAGTCGTGGCGGAACCAATCCACTAGCCAGAATAGAGCGGATTTCAGACGCGAGCAGTAAAAAGTCTCCGCCCTTGTAGTAGTAGAGGGGCTTTATGCCGAGCCGATCTCGCACCAAATGTAGGCAGCTCTCACGACGGTCCCACACCGCGAATGCGTACATTCCAACCAGTTCGGCCAAGCACTTCGGTCCCCACCGCTGCCAAGCCGCGAGAAGAACTTCGCTGTCGGTATGGGATCGGAACGGGTAATCGAGCCGCCGGCGAATCTCGCGATAGTTGTAGATCTCCCCGTTATATACGAGAACAAATCTCCCGTCTGGGGAAACCATCGGCTGGCGCCCGGACGGTGACAGATCCAGAACCGACAAACGTCGGTGCCCAAGGGCCACGGCTTGCTCGATAAATACCCCGCTGTCATCCGGTCCCCGGTGGCTAAGCTTGGCACTCATTCGTTGGATGACACTTTTTCCGTCAACGGCGCGGCCACCTAGAGACAAAAAACCTACTATCCCGCACATATAGTCCACCACCGAGCGCTCTTCTCTAGGCCCTGCGGGCCGGACCCTTCCGCAACGCAGAACCCACGCGAAAACACAACCATGGTAAGAGGTGGATTTGCAACAAGACGCATTTAGGCCTCCTATTGTCGTGCTTTCCTACACGCCCAAAGCCTATATAAAAGTTTCTTGCGGGGGGTTCCGATGGTCGCCAGCTGCACGAAGCCTAGAAACTTTTCGGCATAGTATTCCGAGCGAACCAGGAGGCGGCGTTGCCACTGCATCCAGGTGAAGAAGCCCTTGAGCGACCAGCGGCGTTCGTACCGGCGCAGGCGACGGCCATCCTGCGTCTTAAGGCTTTTTCGATTCTTTCTCTGAGGCGAATTTATCTCGATCCCTTTCTCTCGCAACGCTCCGTTCAGCTTGTCGCTGTCAGAGGCCGGATCGCCGATTAGGTTCTCCGGCTTAGCTTCGCTCCTGTAGAAGTTAAAGCTTCGCTGTACCAGCGTCACTTCATGATGGTTCGCCGCGTGGGTGCTGACGGCGGGCGGAGACCATGGCGATCGCCAGCTGCCATCTTTTTGATGCCCTTGCGGCGTAGGGTCGGACTAGCCTGGTCACCACTACCCTTGGCCACGCAAGCGTGGCGTCGACAAGGCATCCCGATTCGTCGAGCGCTCCCCCGTCGTGCCGCGTGTTGGCAAGATCAGGCATTATGGTGCACAACGCTCCGTTGCGACATCACTGCCAGAGCCAGCGGCGAACCATGTTGTCAGTCGGATAGCTCTGCGGCAGCATTTCCACTGGGCGCCCGTATCGAGGAGCCAGGCCTCGACTTCAAGAACTTGTCGGGCGGGAATCGGTTCGCCACCGGCTCGATCGGCGGGAATGTGCTCCTCCGGAAAGTGTTCCCGGATGCGATCCCATTGTTCTTCGGTTAACCGGAGCATGGCCCAATTATACGATTTCCAAGCCACAAAGTGATTTTGAGATGGATTCGGAGGAATCCACGTTGCGGGCATCATGCCAATCCACCGTCTCGTGGGGCATGCACGGCCACAGCACCGCCCCGTTTCGCGCTTCGACGCAAGTCGCGAGCACATAGAAAACAGCTGATCTAAAACCCCTGGATTTCCCCAAATAGGGCAGTTATCCTTTGCCTGGCCCGACTCAAGTTTGATCGCCCTGTATGATCCGGCGCGGCGCCACTCGCCTCGAGGCCTGCTGTCGAAAAGGTCTTGCGCCCCTAAGTTTCGCGCTTGGGTTGAGCGTCGCGTAGCAGTGTGCTTGTTGAGTTCCGGTCTTAATTTTGGAGCCGCTGGTGCTTGGGGGGAAGGGAAATTGACGTTCCGCCGGTAATGCGATCGAGATGCCTAGTCGAATCGTAATTGTACAGAACCGCCCTACGCAGTTCGATGTGCCCTTGTATGCTCAGGTGCATCAAAGCCGGGTATTCGAACTGACAGTCTTTTATACTGAAGTCGATCCTTCAGATTCCGGCGCAGTTGATGAGGAAACGGCGATTATGCCCCAATGGGATCACCTGAGGGGCTTGCACTATTCAACACAGTTCGAAAAATCGGCTTTATCGCTGCGAAGGAAGATCGTTGCTTTGCAGCCGGATCATGTGGTGATCTGCGGCTGGTACCCCAGGTCGCATGCGCTACTCGCGGTCTTGCTGCGTCTTAGCGGCGTGCGGATCGGGGTACGCAGCGATAACACTTTAGTGCATACCGATCTTTCCGGATTCAAAGGCTGGGTGAAACGCTGGGTGATGTCGGGCTGGCTGGGCGTGTACCATGTTTGGCATCCGGTGGGGACGCTGGCACGAGCCTATGTCGAAGCGTTGTCACTGTCGCGGCGTCCAGTATTTTATTTTCCCTATGCGGTGGATGTGGAGTGGTTCGCGCAGCGTGCCGCTCAACACCGTGGGAGGTATTCTGAACTCCGCGAGAAATTTGGCCTGGCTGTCGATGACTATATCGTCCTAGGCGTTATGAAATGGGCGGAGCGCGAGGATCCATTGACATTGGTAGACGCTGTTCTGAAGGCTGCTGCCACGATTCCAAACCTGAAATTGTTGCTGGTGGGCGACGGGCCGCTGAAGGCTGATGTTTTGGCCCGTTTGGCAGAGGCACCGGAACGTCTCGTTGCGCCAGGTTATGCCAAGTATTCTGAGTTGCCGCTCTATTACGCAATTTCGGATTTGTTCGTACATCCCGCACACTCGGAGCCATACGGTGTATCGGTGCAAGAAGCGATGGCCTGCGGACTGCCGGTCGTAGTTTCCGACATGGTCGGCGCAGCTGCGGATTTTCTTCAACCGGGCATCAACGGGGACGTGTTCCCATTAGGTGACTCCGACCAATTGGCAAAACTCCTAGCCGCGTATGCGGAGCGCCGTCACGATGTATCCATGGGCATGGCAGCTATGCGTAAAGCAGGCGAATGGTCCTATAGCAGGACGATCGCTGAGTGGCGTCGATGCCTGGACGCCTACCGGGACGCACGTTAGGCATCGCTATGGCAAGCATTCCGCGGTTTCCGTGATACCTGCGGGACATTGATATTCAACAGGGAAGTAGGGTAGGGCTGGCGAAGGAAATGGCCTACGGGGCTCCTGCAGTAACTCGGATAGCCGATCGCGCTCGAACCGCGGGGGTATCAGCCCAGGACGGTGGTACGGATCCCGATCCGGCGCCACGCTACAACGGCGAGCCCCCCGTTGGCCACTGCTATAGCCAGCGCGGTACTGACAGCCGCGCCATACATTCCAAAGCGCGGGATCAGCAGCCAGCATCCGAGTGCGTTACCGAGCGCCGTGCCCGCGATGGTCCAAGCGACTGCCCTTTGGCCGCCGGTCATCGCCAGCAGGGTGACCACCGGTCCCGAGCCGACATCGAAAAGACGCGCGCCCGCCAGGATCAGTAGCACCTCCCAGGATCGCACGTAGGTGCCACCGAAGAACAGAGTCAGCAACTCACGCCCCGCCACGACGAACAAGGCGAAAACCGCGAGCGAGGGCCAAAATACCATGCGCGTGGTTCGGGTAACCATGTGCTGCAGACGCGAGCGGTCGGCTTCCGCGTGTACTTGGGCAAACCACGGGGCCAGTACCCAATTGGACGCCGTGAGGAATACCAGGAGCAGGCCCGCCGTGCGGACCGCTACCTGATACAGGCCGACTTCTGCCAAGGGGCGGAATGCCCCGAGCATGATGATGTCCACTGTGCTGTAGATGATACCCACGCTGTCGGCCACCAACATCGGCAGCGCGGTCTCGCGCCACTGCCGGCTGTTGTACCGGGGCGCGGCGTTGCGGAGCGGCGGTGGGGAGAAGCGCCGCAGCAGGAACGCACCTGCGAGAAACGCGACCGCGCTCGCGGTCAACCACACGGCCATCAGGGTCTGGGGTAGCCGAGCGAGCCCGGGTCCCGACAGCCACAACGCCCCTCCTAGAAGCAAAAAGGCCGTATACTTGATCGCCTGTTCCGGCAACTGGGCCGCCACCGGGTGATGGAGCCCCTGCAGTGCCCTTTGCCGAAGGTTCGTCCACACCAGCAGCGGTATCAAGGGCGCCGCGAGCCAATAGGTAAACAAGGATCCATTTCGGCCCGCGGTGGTCGCGACGGCGACCATCGCTACCGCGAGTCCGACTCCAAGGCCTCCGGCCAACAGGTTGGATTGCCTGATCAGTCCTCGGGCGAGATCCCACTGGCCCGCGTCCCGGTATACTGCCAGGAAACGCACCAGCGCCGTGGGGAAGCCAAGTGCCGCGGGGATGGAGGCGAATGCCGCGATTGCCAGGGCATAAGCGTATTCTCCCAACCCAGCCGGGCCGAGCAAACGGGCCGCCAGGACGCCAGATCCGAATGCCAACAACAGGCCCAGACCTTGCAGCCCGATACCCATGCCGGCCCCGTGAATCAGGCGACGGCGCAACGACCCAGGCGACCCCAAAAGAGCGCTGACCCGGGGCCCGGACTCGGCACTTCTCACAGGAGCGTCTCGATTTCCTGCTCCGTGAATCCGGCGATGCGGGCGGCTTCGTGCCAACGACGATCGCCCTCGCGGAACGGAGGCTTTGGGGGATGCACTTCCGAGTAATCCACTTTTTCTGGCGGCGGGAAGTCTATCCAGTCATACAACCGCCGCATTGTCCCAGCGGGGTCAGCTGCGAAATCTTCATAGCGAACACTGGTAAAGCGTGCACCGAAATACCGCGGCCCTTCGCGTTCGAGGTAATGGTAGTGATAGTGCCAATAAGCCAGTAGACGGACAACCGTTGGCGCGGCCATGATGGCCTTGGCGTCATAGCCCGCCCCAGACAGCATCAGCCCGAATTTCGAATCCGGGTGGCATCCAATAACAGCGTCGCGCCGCAGTCCGGGAAGGAAGTCGTGCCGCGTCCAGAACACTCGCTTGTTGTATGCAGAGCGAAGACGCCGAACTATGCGCCGCGGCCACGTGGTTTCCCGTGACCAACTAGGCATGAGATGGGAGGTGGCGAATGCACTTGCCCGACGACTGAGATGAAGAACGTGGGATTTTGGTGCGATTTCCCGTAATGATCCCAAATGCAAATGAAGGTGCGTTTCATCAATGACCACACGGTGCGCTTGGTTCAATAGGAACCGAATATACACTTTTTGCTGCTCGCTAAACGAAGAATCAAGCTCTTCCAAGATATGCAGCGGAGCATAGGTTCCCCAAAATTTCTTGGGATCCCTTTTGAAAATATGGACAAACTCGCCGTAGGAAGAACGGCTATTCTGGCCTGGTAGCACATCAAGCCCGGACATCGGTTCATCGAAGCAAAGGAACCTCGTATCTTTTCTAAATGCGCGCCAAAGAATTGTAGTTCCGGAGTGCATTAGACCTAATATCCACACAGGTTCTGGCTCGTTGCTGGTCATCCTACTCGGTCCAAGGTTCGCTCGTTTTGGCATGCTCGTCGGCAGTCCACTCCATAGCTGGTTACTGGCTTTGAGTTCACTCTAACGCTACATCTAATATGCCCGCCAATATCGGCTCGTTAAACAGATTGTTTTCAATCGCCCGGGCATGGCCGCGGCGCGCCATCGCGACCCGACGCGGCTCGTCAGCCAGCAATTCTCGGCAGAGGGCAGCACATTCCGACACGTCGTCCCAGAACACGGCTTCTTCGCGATCCTTATACATCATCATGTGCTCGCTGGTCCGCTCCGCGCAGAGTACCGTTCCGAGCGCGGGGATCTGGATGCTGCGGTCGGTGTGCAGGTTCCCGCTGGTCTTGTTGACCAGCCCCAAGCAGATCTTTGCCGACTGTATGATTGCCGCATATCCATCGTCGTCGTACACTCCAGGCCCGCGCCAGCAGGGTCGGATCAGGGGCCATTCCGGTGCCTTGTGCCACAGGTTGCCCCAGACGGAAACGGGTACCCCGCGACGTATCAATTCCACCACCAGCGGGCCGCGCTGAACGGGCATCCAGGTACCCACGAAGGCGACTTCGGAAGCGTAGCGCGCCTTCTGCGCGGCACCCAGAACCCTCGGGCGATGGGCGACCTCATCGGCCGAAATGAATTTCCTGATGACCCGTCTGGCACCCGCCTCCTCGGCACGTTTCACGATATCAGAAAATACCACTACCACCAGATCGTAGTATGGAAGGGCTGCGCGATAGTGCGAGAAACGCCTCCAGTTTTCGGTGCTGAAGGGATTGTCGTTGGCGTAGTTCACCAATGGCGCCCCTAATGTTCTCAAGCGACGAATGACGCGGGGGCCGAGAAATTCACCCTGATTTACCCAAATCAAGTCGGGTGCGACAGAAGATACTTTAGTGAAGACGCGGTCGTCGATGAACAGGCCCACCCCCGGGTACCCTGAATGGAAGAGCACGCGAGCCATCCATTGCGGCCTCGACACCCAGGCCCAAGGGTCGACAATGGTGACCTCATGCCCGAGACGCCCGAGCGCCCGGGCGCGGTGCAAGGAGGTGCCGGACGCCGTGCCAATATATGCGATGCGCATTCTCGATCAGCCCCAGTAATCCAAAAGTTTACGAAAGATTTCTCCGGCGGCCGCGTCCGTAATCGCCGAGCGTGGGGCACACGAACACAGTCCCGTCGGTTGGGATCCTCGCCGGATAACCCCCCCTGAAGAGCGCAGTCAAGCGCGCCCCGAACGCCCAAATTCCGAGGTTGTTCACATCGTCCGGCAGCCTCGGCAGCGACAAGCCGCTAGGCACACCAAAAAGCCTATGCAATAATTAAAAATCACGTTCGTCAACGTGACGACACTGTGCGGGCGGGGCGGGCGCCCCGATGCAAGGCGAGGTCTCATGGCGACATCCGCCGACCATTTAGCGCAAAAAGGTGTCCGGCCGGTCCGCCGGCGGCTCCGCTTGAAGCGCAAGGACCGCATCTTCCTGGCCGTAAACGGGGTCATTTGGAGTTGCATCGGCGTCGCGGTGCTCAGCAACCCGCAGGCCAGTTTCGAGACTGCCGGCTATGTTGCCTTGCTCTCGCTCATTTGCACCTCCCCTCTGCTGTTCGCGACCAGCTACCGCGGGCGGGCCTCACTGTTGATCGTTTTCATGGCCTACTACTTCGCAACCTTCGGCCTCGGGGATTTGGTGAACCTGTTCTCGCCGTCGCTTTACACATCGCCGCCTGGGATTCCGCCGACGTGGGGCGGTGCCACCGCTATCGTGCTCGGCGCGGTCTCTTTCCTGTTCGGCTATAGCGTGACAACCGCGCTCCCGCTCTACCGGGCCTCCGGTTGGTCGGCCCGGCAGTGGGCGCCAGGCGCCACGGCGGCACTCGGCATTTTCTTTTGGGCGACCGGCTGGAGCACAACCGCTTTCGCACAGTTCGGAGGTACCGATCCCAACTCCGGGGCGCATATCAGCTCCATGATCGGTGGCTACCTGACCTTGGCCCGGGCGCTGCAGCCGGTTGGAGCGCTGATGTTGATCTATCTTTTCCTGGATCGCCGTACACGCAGCGGGAAGATCCTGGCTGCCTTGCTCGCGATCATGGTGTTGGATATCGCACTTGGTTTTTTCGGTGGCGGTGCCAAGCATATCGCGCTGGAAGTGCCGATACTGTTCCTGCTCAGCTTCACGCTTCTGCGGGAACGGATTCCCGTAGTCGCATTGTCCGTTTTTGTCATAGGCGCTGCCGTCCTGTTCAACGTATTCGGAAACTACCGGGCTTCGCTCGCCCTCCATGCCGAAAGCCGCTCCGCCGCCTTTTCGCGGATCGCGAGCGGAAAAGCCAGCCTACTGCAGAAACATGTCCCGCTGGGCGAACGGGTCTCGGACGGACTGGAGTATTTTATCTCGAGAATATCACAGCGGTGGGTGATCGATCTGGTTGTCGCCCGCACCGGAAGAGATGGAACTCGATTCCAGGACGGTTCCACACTGGCGCCACTCTTCTATATTTTCGTCCCGCGCTGGGTGGCACCGGACAAGCCCAACAATGTAACCGGACAATTGTTCAACCGCACCTTCTCGATTACTACGGCCAACACGTTCATCGCCGTCACCAACCTTGGTGATCTTTACTGGAATTTCGGGTGGCCGGGCGTACTTTTCGGCATGACCATTATTGGCGCATTTCTTGCTTGGGCCGCAACCAAATTTCGCTTGGACCGGAATCCAACGCTACCGAAGTTTCTGTTCCTCATGGTGACGATTCTTCTTCTCGTCTTGAAATTTGAAGGCGGCATTGCGCTGATCTATACCATGTGGGCTCGTGTTGCTGTGTTCCTGCTGCTGCTCCATGCTGCTATGCCGAAGGCTCGCCGTAGCAGGACGGTAGGACCTCCAGCAGCGGATGCCGGCAGCGAATGATCCGGGATCGACGCGCAGATAGCCCGCTTTACCGGGCATAGTGTTTGCGGACTGATCTCGCCGCTTTCTACCGTCACCCTGGTCACGCGTAGACACGGCATGGCTGCAGCCGTACCACATTTCCACGTCACGGAGTAGGTTGGAGGTAGCTTCTAACAGGTCGGGGGCGAATCACCCGGCTTTTCCGCCTCAACATAGACACTTTCCGAACTCCTCTCGCTAAGGTTAAGTGGCTCGTGAGCCCGGATTCGCGTTTGCCCGGCCGGCATTGCCTGGACTTCCACGAACCCGATCTTCAGCAATAGGCGGGACAGGGACCTGCCATCGTACATCCATTGGTGATTCCGTGCGCCGACGAGCATGCGCTGCAGGCGCTGTGCCACCGATCTGGGTCGCGGCACGCAGAGAAGGGTGGACTCTATGAACGCGTCAGCGTCGCCCGATTCTTTATACCGTTCAACATGGATCCTGATATCGGGCACGACCACCCTGAAGATTCCGCCCGGCCGCAGTACGCGGAACACCTCTCGGAGGAAGTTTTCTGCATCGCGCCGGTCGAGGTGCTCCAACATATGGGAGCTGTAGAGGACATCGACGGCCCCATCTCCTACCGGGATACGCCTAGTGGCATCCGCATGATCTATTTTATGTTTTCTCGCGAAACAAATGAACTCATACTGTGCGGCACCAATTATTCCTAAAGCGTGCAGAAGCTGCGGCAGCGCGGGAATCTTCGAAAGTCTAAGGCTTGGGGAATTGTCAAGATTCATCCAGCCGGGAGTCGGACTTTGCCCGCAACCAACATTGATCCGTATCGCCATGATCTAGTCGCCCCCAAAAACCAGCGTTTGGAACCTATCCCAAGGTCACTTTGCACCCGGGAAATCATACAATTGCGACTAAGCGATGGACAGTATAGCCGCATCGGGGACCACATTCCGGAGGAACGCCTTCGCCCCGATCCCGCGAGCCGCACGTTGACGACCCGTCCCAAGATTCTCGAGTCCGTTGTCCGCATTCTCGATACGGGTGCTCGGTGACACGTGCCGCTGCCGTGCCATTCGAACCACAAATCGGTTCATCGCCGATTGCAGCACTTCTGTCGCCAATGAAGTTCTGCGCGCTGTAATGACAGCTCTTTCCTGCGGGCTGAGCGAGGTAGGTGTGCTCGACGAATCGGCGTGGTCCACGACGTCACGTTTGCGCTCGAAAAACGATAGGTCCAAGGCGGACGGCATCCAGCCGAACCTATATCGCCCACAACGTCCGGCATGAATAGTATCAGTCCGCCGGAAGCGCGGCTTTCAGCAGATACGAAGGTCATGGCTATGTGAGAAGGGCGATTACCTCTCACCAAGGCGATCTTTTCAAAGGGGGTCGGCCTGCGAACTGGCGACTGCGAAGTCGGCTGGTCCGTTACCTAGTCCGCATGGCCTTGCTTGCGCTCACGGAAACTTCCACCAGCACGTCGAGCATGGTCGCCGCCAGCTTGGTTCTATCGTATCTCGGCGCCGCCCTGATACAGTTGGCCTTCAGCTTCTCATATAGCGAGGTATCCGTACGTAGTCGTGCGACTTCCTTCGCCAAAGCGGTACTGTCCTCCGGCTCAAACGCGATTCCGACCCCTTCCCGTTCCACCAATGCCGCTGACTCCCCAGCCACTCCGTGCAGAACGGGTATACCCATCCCCATGCTTTCAAATAGTTTGGAAGGGATCACACTCGAAAACAGTGGAGTTTTCTTCAAATGTATGATTGCCAAATCCAGGATGGACCAGTATCGGGTTACCTCCGCCTTGGGGACCGAGTCGACGAAGACGACGTTGTCCAGGCCCATATCGGCCGCCCTACGCATAAGCGCGACCTTGCTGGCGCCGTCGCCGAGAAGCACGATGCGATAGACGTCGCCCTCCGGTCGCTGCCGAAGCTTGGCGGCTGCATCGAGAACGGTCTCCAGGGCATGGGCCATCCCATGGGTTCCGATGTATCCTGCAACAAACTTCCCCTCTAGGCCCAACGCGCGTTTTAGCTCCGCGTCCGGTTTCCGAGGCTTGAATACGCGGAGGTCCACCCCATTTATGATGACGTGGATCTTGTCCGAAGCTATGCCACGGCCGATCAAATTCCGCCGGAACGAATGGGTAACAGAGACCACGGCCGCCGCTTTTCGGTATAGCAAGACTTCCAATTTCTCCAAGAGGCGGAGCAGCATGGAATCACTCATTGCCCCCACGGCTTTGATGGACTCCGGC
Source organism: Gammaproteobacteria bacterium (assembly GCA_027013145.1). Lineage (GTDB taxonomy): Bacteria > Pseudomonadota > Gammaproteobacteria > 21-64-14 > 21-64-14 > BMS3Abin12. The sequence continues at coordinate 65,234 of JALUXX010000011.1, forward strand.
CAAAGATCGCGCAACTCAAAGACATACGGGATCCGTTTGTACCGGCTCACGACGTAGGCGGCACATGCGGTGAAAAATTGTGGTGATGTTCCAACGACTACATCGACTTTACGGACGAACGGGCTTGCGAGGATTGCAGAAAACATGAAGCTTAGGTAATCCAGGATCCGTTTTGCGAGACCTTCGTTCGACACGATATAGGTCCATACACGGATCACGCGTATGCCGTCACGCTCTTCCGTCTGCCATAGCTTGTTCCGGTACCCGTCGAAGAGCTTTCCCTTCGGGAAATTGGGCGCGCAGGTGATGACCGTCACCTGATGCCCGGCCGCCACCCACGCACGGCAGTGCTCGAAAGTTCGCGACGCGGGCGCATTGACTTCCGGGGGGAAGTTATCGGTCAGAAACAGGATGTGCATCCAACGCCCACAGGATGTGTATTTCGCTTGTCTGATTTTGAAGCCCAACTTGTAGGCACCGGCTTGGTATGTCCACGCCAAATTCCGGATGGTAGCTACTTTCAACAAGCTCGGGCGAGCCCTGTTTCACGTCGACTCGGGCGATCACGGCATCTCGCTGCTGAACCACCGCTGCCTTTCCTTTCAGGTTGATGGCTACGCTTGGATGGAAATGGTAATGCGCCACGGCATTGGCGCTAAGCCCGTCGATCTCGTCGCGAATCGTGACCCCTCTCGGACCAAAACGCCATAAACGTCGATGCACGGGCTTCCCAGGTAGGCGCCGGTAACCATCGTGGGCACAGCAGATTTCCGCGCCATCCTCGGTCACGCGGGTATCCCTTCCGAATGGGCGGGCCCGACGAGCAACTCTGAACGCCCCCCACACCTCAGAGGAATCCCGCCCATCGATCGCAACGGTGTTGTGGGCCGGTGTACCCCGCTGGCGCAACCGCTCAGGGCCCAATGCATACGTGGAACAACCGGAGTTCACGATAATTCTTTGGTTTGTATAGGACAGCTCAAAGGAGAGCGTGTCCGCATGGGCATGTCCAGGTAGGTAATCCGGCCCGACCTTAGCCAAGTCCAGAATTGCGACGCTTCCGGATAACTCAACGCGTACGTAACCCGATGAGGCCAGATCGGTTAGCCTGCCGCCACCCGGCAACCGAACGGCCGCGATGTTCTCCGACAGCTCGGGATTTACTCCTAGTCGTTGGGCATACGCATACAATGCATCGTATTCCGGTGCTATCCCGAATGCGGCGTCGTTGAAGAACGCGATCTTTCCGTCCGGGTGGCACATGAGACGCAGCCACTCCAGCATCCGAGCGGCAGTCCTTCTCCATCCCGGCACCCGATGCTGCGTTAGGCCATTCTGGGCAGATCCTGCGAGGTTGATCAGGTCCAGTAGGTCCTCAAGAATGATCGCGTGGTACATCGGGCTGCGTTCGAAGTGCCCTCCATCACTTAGAATTTGCTCTCCAAGTTCGCGGTCCAGTAATGCGAGGCCCTTGCTAAGCCAGCGATCCGCCTCCTTGCCCTCGAAATACATACCGGCAAACACCAGCGCCTTGGCATTAGCCAATAGGTGGTTTCCGAGCAGGTGGCGCTCCAGCCGCACGGCGAGCCACCGTGCCTGTACGGCGAGGCTCGCAGCGACTCCCGGCTCGAGGGCGTTCCCGGCAAGTGCCCACTTGATCCAGTTAACGATGCGTAATGACGTTGGATACGGTTCCCACCCATTGCCGTGGGCCGGTGGATTTTCGCGCACCCAACGCTGCAATAGATCGCGGTGCCATTCACGCCGTTGGGCTGCTTCCGCGGCATTCAGGTCATCAAAATAGTGGAGGTTGTAGATCCAGAGCTTTTCAGGCTCGGAGGCATTCCAATCAGCGGGACCATGGAGATTGCCTGCACGATTCAGAAAAACAAATGCGTTTGCCCCCGTCATCGTGGGCTGGCGGGCCACAACGGGCTGCCACCTGCCTCGCCGCTTGCGTAACGTTGGAGCTGAATTTCGGTCAGGAACGGGCACATAGACGCGAAACCATATCCGCCAAAAGAGCTGGCCGGGGCGGAGATACCGCAGGGTATGGTAGTATCTCCAAAATCGTGATGTCATGGCCCCATGCCGAGACGACCCTTAACCACTGGGCGGACTATCCTCAACGACTGCTCTCCACTGATACCGCGATCTGGCCACCAGATGGCGGACATTTTGCGGCGGCGATGCTGATCCGGCTCACCTCGTCCAACTCATCGAACGGGATGGGCGGCCCGTAACCGAGACGCACCGCGTCTACGAAAGCCGCAACGCACGCTATTTGCCCTTTATCCTGCCGCCAAAGATTCATCTTGGTAAATCCCGGCCAGCCAAATCCAGCGAGTCTGCGAAAATTGTCGAGTTGCAGTATTCGGCCATCGGTAAACACCTCCAGCCGTTCCTTGGGAAAAGATTTATTCCCGTTCGCGAAATAGTTGATGGTGCCGATCGATCCGTCAGTGAACGACAATTGCAGACTGACCGTATCCCCCACCGGGTCGCCCATCGTTGCTTTGGAGTACCCCTTTATGGGGTTACCCGCCAGAAAACGCAGGAGGTCAATGAAATGGCAGACTTCGCCGACGATACGTCCCCCTCCAATATCCGGATCCTGGGTCCAGTGCTCTGCGGGAATGAACCCTGCGTTGACCGTCAGGACGAAACTTTTGGGACTATGCACCGTATCCAATAGCTGCTTGATCCTTACGATTTGAGGTGCGAAACGGCGGTTGAACCCGACCATCAGGAGACGCTCTGCCCGTTCCGACGTTACCGACCTGATTTCAGACAACTCATCCAATGACAGGCAAAGCGGCTTTTCAACGAACACGTGTTTGCCGGCGCGAATGGCCTGCAACACAAAGCGGGCATGCGAATCATGCCGCGTGGTGATTACGATAACGTTTACCTCGTCGTTAGCGATCAGGCTTTCAGTGTCGGTCGTGGTCTCTTCGAAGCCATACTTCCTTCCGGCATGCACTCCGCTCACGCCGGTTTTGGAGGCAATGCTGTACAAGCGGACGCCCGCTTGTCTGAAGGCCGGGATAAGTACGGAGGTCGCGTAGTTCCCAGAACCCACAAACGCCACCGAAAGGTCGGGCGTGGCCTCCCGGCCCACGGGAGTGGGTTGCGAAAACAGCCGGACCGTGTGTCCGCCGGCCTTTGGGCTAGACTCCGCGTCAACTGGGTATTCCAGAACGATACCTAGCGAGCGTTCCGACCCTCCGACGAGTTCATAGGCCTTGGCCGCGGCGTCTAGGCTAAAGCGATGGGAGATGAGGGGTTTTACGTCTAGACGCCCATCGGCGAGCATATCCAATACCGCGCCGAAATTTCGCTGCTCGGTCCAACGCACGAAGCCGATGGGGTAATCGCATCCTTTTTCCTCGTAGCCCGGATCGTAGCGGCCCGGACCGTAGGAACAGGACACTTGGAACGTCAGTTCCTTCTCATAGAAGTCGGCTCGCGAGAGTTCAAGCCCGACGACTCCAATGAGTACAATTCGCCCACGCTTACGGGACATCAACGCGGCTTGGCGCACGGGCTCACTACTGTTGGTTGACGCTGTGATCACTACGGCGTCGATCCCGTGGCCCCGCGAAAACCGTGCCGCAGCGGACACTGGGTCTTCCCCCTTTGAAAGATCCACCACCTCCGCACCAAACCGTTGCGCCAGCGCCAACCGCTCGGGGTCAAGGTCGATGCCGAGCACACGGCAACCATTCGCTCTCAACAGTTGGACCGCAACCAGTCCGATCAGCCCGAGGCCGGTAACAGCGACGGCTTCGCCAAGCGTGGGTTGAATCAAACGTATGCCCTGCAACGCGATCGCGCCAATTACCGTAAACGCTGCCTCCTCGTCGCTTACCGATTCCGGTATCTTTGCACAGAGATTCTTTGGGACACTGACGACCTCCGCATGCCGCCCGTTGGAAATCACTCGATCATTCGGTTCGAATCCCGACACTCCAGCCCCGACTTCAATCACCCGTCCGACGTTGCAATATCCAAGGGGTAATGGCTGGTCGAGTTTATTGCGCACTGCAGCCAGGGTAGGGAACAGTCCGTCGCTCTTGATCTTATCCAGGACCATCTTCACCTTGTCCGGCTGCTGGCGCGCTTTCTGAATTAAATTGGCCTTTCCAAAATCCACCAACATCCGTTCCGTTCCAGCCGAGACCAACGACCTGGAAGTGCGGATCAGCAGGCACCCAGATACGACTCGCGGGGTTGGCACTTCAGCGAGTTCGGTTCGACCGTCCTTCAAGTTTTGTAGAATCTGTTTCATATGCTTCTCTGTTTTTGGACTCCGCGGAACCTATACCGTCCCGATTAGAATTGCCCCCCGTTCGATGACCACCGGACCCTACAACGTACGCCTCCGGCGCCATCGCTTCTAATGACGGTGCTTAATGTGATGTGTGCTTCCGTCGCAGATCATCTTCGATTAAGAGCATTAGCTTGGTTGAATATAACGTATCGAGATCATCTCCGGATTTTCCCTCGACTATTCGCTCACAAATCGTTCTGTACATTCTCCGGTACGCCGACATCGGGTTCTCTCGGCGTCTGCGCAACACTTTGACGGCATTCTCCGCCTCATAATAGGTGGCATCGGTCAGACGTACGGTAACGCTTCCAGCGCGTAGCTCGATCACGTCGCGCACTCCCAAGCGCGCACTTCCGGTGTCGGTCAGACTCATTACCAGTTTCGCGCCGTTATCCAGCTTCACGAAGACGGCGACATCGGTCCCCGATGCGGTCCAAACACCCGCGTCAACAACTTGGCAGTAGTGGTTCATGAAAAGGAAATAGTCGAGCCAATGACACCCATTCGAAATAATGCGGCTGCCGGAATTCGGCCAGTTGTACCAATGCAGGGATGGAAGCGGGATTTCAAAAACGATGGAATGCATATCCACGGGTTCGCCGGCGGCGGTGCCCAAATCAGCTCGCGCCCAGTCGTTGAGCCTGGAATAGCGCTTGTGAAAGCATGTAAAAAGCCGCCGTTCTCCACCTGACTCAAGCGCCGTGCCCAGCGCCCTAAACTGCTCCCAGGAAGTGGCGAGTGGCTTCTCGACCACCGCATACGCCGAATCCCGCAACGCCCGGAGCGCCAACGCCGCATGGGTATGATGGTAGCCCGCTATAAACCAAGCGTCGTAGCGTTCGTCTTCTCTGGGTACAGGTGAGGTATCGAGAGCCACGCCCCATCCGCTTGCGGTGTGCAGTTGGGCGGGATCGACTTCGTGCACACAACGCAAATCCAGGAGGCGCGAAACGGACGGAATAATCTGCGTCTTCGCGTAGTTGCCAAGCCCGAAGAGGACTGCGGAAGGGCGCCCCGACCGTCTGTGTCGGTCCGAAGCCGGCACACGATCAACAATCGATGCGATCGGTGTGGGCCAACTCGCGCCATTAGGTCGGTCCGGGTACGAATCCCGCACAAAATGCCGAAGCCCTTCCCATACTTTCTGCCGATCGACTGGTACACCGGAAAATGGTGACCAGCCCACGTAGGCCAGCAACTCAGCCGGAACTTCGTCCGTAGCCTTACGGGCAACGTCATCAGCTCGGGGCCCCTCAACCGTGAACACAAAGTGCTCGTCGACGCAAATGTGCGGACTGGTTTCCGGATGGTTGGGGGCAAAAAATACTACGCGGCTACCGGGTTTCCATTCTGATGTAGTAGGCGCCTCAATGACAGTGCCGATCCCCACCGCTGCGACTTTTTGATTTCTGGCCTTTTCGGCAAGCCGTGACCGGATCTTTCTCCACGCGGAGACGGGCCCGACGCGCCGCAAATATTGCCATATCAGTCTGACACTGCGCGGCGGCTGGATAAACTGCCCTTCCACCCGGCAAATGACCTGCCATCCGTCAACCGCGATCCGGATGCCATGAAGTGGCTCTCGCCATTCGTCCAGTCCCGCGTGGGATGAATCTCGGGGCGACACTAACTTGTTTCTCCAAGATAAGCCGTGATACGCACCCACTTTAGTGTCACTGTGCGCTGCTCGGGTCGTCGCTCGCTCACCGATGAATTTCCGCTCTGCGTCGTACTATTGGCGGCCTTTGCGGAAGGCATCTGCCCATCCGAAACAGTACGTAGGAAAGGCCGTCAGTCCGACGGTAAGGGTGGGGAAGGCTTGGAAGGTCTGGCGGTTTTCGGGGTGCCAGGCCTGATTCCCTGTTCAAGTGACCTTCTGATATAGACGAGAGCCATGAGGCGCTCACGACAACACCAAAACGCTGGACCGAACGGACATCATCATCGGCGGGACTAACGACTCACTTTGGCCGCCTCGCTACTACGATCATCGATTTCGCGAGCGCCCGTACGCGCCCCACCCGCCTCCATGTCACTATTTCGAACCCCGCCTCAACAAGCAGGAAACCCAGCGTCTTATACGACCAGAACTTGATGTGACCGTGATCCCAGAGGGCCGTAAAATGTCTATCCATACGTCCGGTCACCGCCATCGCCAAGTTTTTCCAGTACCCGTGGAACGGCGTGGAGATAATGGCGACGCCGCCTGGCTCCAACAGATCCAACATCCGGGCGGCATACCGACGCGGATCATAGAGATCTTCGACTACTTCCAGGCTGATGATCGCGGGGAAACGCCCGAATCGCTTTGCTAGGTCGTCATAAACAGAGGCCACGTGAACCTCGACGTCAGGGTAGGCACCACGGGCTTGGGCGACTCCTTCAGCCGAGCCGTCCACCCCGCTCGCCACCCAGCCCTCCTTGCACAGGGCCTGGGTGATGTACCCGTTGCCGCAGCCGAGATCGAAGACCCTGGCCGGTTTTGGGACGTATGTCATCAATAGCCGCACGACCTCCGGGAGCAAATACTGATTCGCGCCGGTAGCCTCCGCCGAATGCCAACGGTAGCCCACCGTACCGTTACCGTCGCCTTCATCAGCCATTCTGCGTCTCTCCCACCCTGAGCTGATGCCTTCTGTCCGCCAAGATTCGACCACCCCGCGACGCTATGGGGCCACCCTCGTGGCAGCCTACGGAGGGAATCTCACAGGTAACCCTTCGGCGAGAGTCGGGTGCTCGCTGTTTACGAGCGCCAAACAAGGCCTGAACGACCGGTCCGACGCGGCTGCGCAACTGGGTGCGGGCCGTTGGACTTAACCGCTGGTGAATACCTGAGGGCGAAAATGCTGTTGTTCGAGCGATCATGACAGGTCACGCTCACTATCCCGAGCTGGTTTCCCGGCCGTTTCACCCCAGGCGCCGGTCTCCCGAAGCCGGCGCTCGTAGAGCTTGGCATCGACCAGAAATCGATACCAGAACCCCTGCAGGAAGTGGAACACCAGCCCCGGCACGCCATCCAACAGGCCGAGCCGCACAAAATAGCGATAGAACCAGTAGAGAAAAGCACGTAGGAACAAGGGGGCACGACCGTAGAGTGAAAACTTCAGGCGCCGCCTCCGGCCGGCCTGCCCGGCAGGGGCGCCGGCGTCCTCCAGACCGGTGTTGCCGGCGACGAGGTCCAACACCTCGTGGTCGGCGTAACGGTTATGCTTGTCGATCCACGGCCCAAGACCCTTGAGGTTTTCGTCAACAATGTCGTGCTCGAAACGACGGATTTCACCCTTCGACAGCACCGCATGCTCGTCCATCAGACGTTCTTCGATCCGTCCAGCGCCGGTGCGCCACACCCGTAGCAGCCAGGTTGGATAATAGCCCCCATGGCGTATCCAGCGTCCCCAGAAATACACCCGCCGCCGGACCATCCACCCACCCACTACCGCCGGCGCGGCGGACAGGGTGCGGCCCAATTCTTCGACCAACGCCGGCAGCAGATATTCGTCGGCATCCATGCGCATCACCCAGGGTGTGTCAATCGGCAGCTGATCAAGCGCCCAGTTGAACTGTGCCGCATGGCTCTCGAAAGGATGGTTGTACACTTCGGCACCCAGGTGCCGCGCCACTTCCGGCGTGCCGTCGGTGCTTCCGGAGTCCACAACGAGGATCCGACAGGAAAGCCCCCTGCAGCTTTCGATCAACCGCGGGAGGTGCATCGCCTCATCGCGGGTAAGCACGATGACCGTCAGCAACGCCTGGGCTTCGTTCACCCGCCCTGCCCCCGCGCCAAGGCTGCCTCGAATAACCGAGCGTAGGAGGCCACCAACGACTCGTCCTGCGCAAGGCGTTTGGCGCGCGCAAAGGCGCCTTCGCGCCAGCTTTCGTGTTCGGATTCGGTCATTGCAGCCAATTGGTCGATACGTGCAGCGAAGCTGTCGGCGTCGTCCGGTGCCGCCGTCCATCCCGCGCGATCCTGCTCCAGGTCCCTCCACGGGGTACGATCGCTGAGCAGAACCGGAGTTGCGGCGGCCCAGGCCTCGACGACTGCATGACCGTAGTTCTCGCCCAAAGTGGGTAGGAACAGCGCATCATAGGCGGCGAAAACCGCAAAGACCTCCTCCGGATGCACCTCGCCCCGGTAGGTTACCGTGACGTTCTCAGGGAGCCCCCGCCTGCACGCCTCACATCGCGCCCAATACTCGCGATCTTCGATGGGACCATAGATGTCAAGAGTCACCGTAGCGCGCACCCGTGCCAGTGCCTCGAGTGCCCCCAGGAGATTCTTTTTCGCCGATATCCGCGACAGGAAGACCAGGCGACAGCCTGGACCACCTTTCGCTGCGTGCCTTGCCAGCGCATCTGGCCTAGGGGTCGGTGGAAAATTGGCGGCTTTTACGACCGGAACGTCGCGCCCTTGCTCACGACGGATGGCATCGACTTCCTCGTCGCTACAGGCGTGCCACACCACGCCGCGACTTAGACCTAAGGCACGCGCTAGTCGCAGGTACAGGCCCTTGCGCACTTTCTTTAGCCCAATGGCGCCGGCGGAAAATTCCCCTCTAGGCGCCAGAATAACGGGAGAGCGAGGAATAAGCCCGAGGTATCGCAGGAAGAGTACCGGCATCGTGAACCGGCGAGAAAAAACACCATTTAAATAGATGATATCCGGCGCGATCCGGTACACGACCCGACGCAAATGCCAAAGCCGTCGGCGTCGCGCCGACGCGTACAGTACTCGCGCCCGCCCTCGCTCCTGCCAGTGATCCACTGAAATGCCTTCGAGCGTCGACTTGGACTTGAAATCCGTTTCACTGGTGAAAATATGGAACTCGCAGGATGGATTCCCCTCCACCATCGAGGCTACTGAGCGCGCCGGGCCACCTATACGACGTGCCGGAGGATAGTGTCCGATGAAGATCAGCACCCGGACCATCATCTAGCTATGCCGAGCAAGGGGGGGAGGCTTTCACCAAGTACAGTCCGGAAGCGGGAACGGAAGGCGCTCCACGTAAAGTACCGCTGCCAGCGACGCTGGCCGCCCGCCCCAAGAACCTGCGCCCTATGGCGGTCCCTAAGGAGCACAACCAGCGCTTCCGCCAATTCAGTCGGGTGTTCTAGATCGATATTGAACCCCGTCTCGCCGTCGACATTGATCTCCTGGCCTGCATCTTGTTGGCTCGCAATAACAGGAAGACCGCGGCGCATCGCTTCGATATACACCAATCCAAATCCCTCGCCCCGGCTGGGCATGGCGAATACCGAGGTTCGGGCCCAGACTTCTTCCAGCTGCTCTGTCGGCACGAAACCGAGGAACTCGATATCGGCTGCCGCTGGAGACGCCTGGGCAAGTTGCCGGATGTCCTCCAGGCCGGGGCCCGCGCCGGCGATGAGCAGACGCGCCCCGGGAACCTGCTGCGCCACCGCCGGCCACGCCGCAATCAATTCGCGGTGGCCCTTATACGTCCATGCGTCGATGCGCGAAAGAATCAGTGCTGTCGGGGGGCAACTCGGGCGCGGCCCGACGTTCGGAACCGAATCCGACTCGGTCCCGAGCCAGCAGACCCGAGCATGGTCCAGCCCCGCATGCAAGGCGGCGGCGCGGCGCCGGGTGAAGTCGCTGTTCGTCACGAGTACGTCCGTTCGACGCGCTGCGGCAAGATGCGCCGGACGCGCGTTCTCCCACACCTCAATCCCATGCATCCAGGCCAACGCACCCCGCCACCGGCCCGGGCCCATGAAATGTGTGCGCGCCATGCTGAGCGAGTCGTAAAGAACAGCATCGGCAAAACACGCCCGGCCTTGCACGCGGGCGACGTACTCCAGACGCCGGCCTCCGCACGGAGTAGCCCACGCCCAGTCCAGGGGAGCATTGCGCGCATCACTCAGGCTCACGGCGCGTACTCGCAAGCCGCCTTCCTCGGCAAGTTCGCCCAATGCCTTGGCCATAAGCCGCGCTACTCGCCCGATGCCGCTGTTCGTCGGGGCGAGCGACTCGGCGGCAAGCAGCACGCGCGAGTTCACCTTCCTCCCACCGATAAGACCGCTCAATGGCAATCCCCACACGGCCGTCGTAGCCGGTCGGACACGACGAGCAGCCACACGCGCACCACGAACCCGCCCATCACCGTGGCCGCACCACGGGAAGAGCGAAAAGGTCGATGACGCAAGATTTCCGATGCGCGTATCAACTCACACGGGTGCAGGTTCGCACGCGCTTTCCATCATGGTGGGCCAGCCAGGGACTAGCCCGTAGGTGGGGTCCCATTTGGTGTCACAAAGACAATGCTAAAATTAGGCACTTGATCTAACTCATGACACCAAACCATCTACCTGTCGTCGCGGTTACGGAATCTCACGCGTGTACTCATCGCCGTAGCGCAGGATGCAAACTCCCGAATGGCCCCGAGCGCCGCGACGAAGATACCCCTCCCGTGCAGCGGACAGGATCCCGGGCGACCGTGTAATGGGGAGGACTGTTATCAGCGACGCTGCCCACAGCCGGGCGGGGCAGGGACCATTCTGCCGCTGGAATGGGCACGCTACCGCCATAAAGGGCACCAGCGGAAGGCGCTCCTCCTCCAGATATATTCATGTTTTTATATATTTTTATTAACTCCGCCAGAGATTTTACGCTGACGGATTTATGACGTAAAGGACTGGTCGGCCCACCCGCCCAGGCGACTGCCGTATGATGGCTTCTGAATGTGACGAGAGGGTAACGACCGTGGCCGCGTGTTCACAATCGGTCCGGGCTTTCACTGCAGGGTAACCAACAGATCAGGCTGAACGAATTCAGGCAAGACGGGCCAGGAGACGTTGCGACGCGCAGCGTCTTCACTCGAGCCCGCCGGATTTGGAACCGACTTCTCCTCGCTCTCTTCTGAAGCCGTGATACGGGATTCATAAGTGATGCACCGAATTACCGTCCGGACCCGCACATCCGGCTTCGGCTGGATTTCTTGATCGGCTTTCCTGTGTTGGCGTTACGTATCCGTGCGCTTATCACTCGCACGCCGAATCCAGGTACCCCTCCCGCAGCAGATACAAAAAGATCTCCTGTGCGGCCTCGACCGGGCTGAGGTGGGTGGTGTCGAGCCGGATCTCGGGATGGTCCGGGGGCTCGTAGGGGTCGCTGATGCCGGTGAATTCGGGGATGACGCCCTTGCGCGCCTTCTCGTAGAGACCCTTGCGGTCGCGCGCCTCGCAGACCTCGAGCGGGGTGGCGACGTGGATCTCGATGAAGGCGCCGTGCTCGGCGATCAGCTCGCGCACGGCGCGGCGGGTGGCGGCGTAGGGGGCGATGGGGGCGCAGATGGCGACGCCGCCGTTCTTGGTGATCTCGCTCGCGACGAAGCCGATGCGGCGCACGTTGATGTCGCGGTGGGCACGCGAGAAGCCGAGTTCGCTGGAGAGGTTGCGGCGCACGATGTCCCCGTCGAGGAGCGTCACGGGGCGCCCGCCGGCCTCGACGAGCTTGGCGTAGACGAGCTTGGCGAGCGTGGACTTGCCCGCGCCGGAGAGGCCGGTGAAGAACAGCGTGAACCCCTGGCGGCCGCGCGGCGGATACACGCGGCGCAGCTCCTCGATCACCTCGGGGTAGCTGAACCACTCGGGGATCTCGTCGCCCGCGCTCAGGCGCCGGCGCAGCTCGGGCTCGTCGAGGTCGGGGGCGGTGTCGGCCTGGGCGTTCTCGCTGCCGGCGCGGACCCAGGCCCCGCGGCGGGGCTCGTAGCGCAGGGGCTCGGCGAAGACGGCGGTGATGGCCAGCTCCGACTCGTGGCGGGCGATCAACTCGCGCGCGGCGTCCGCCGGGTAGTGGCGCCCGTTGCCGTCGGGGGCGCCGTGGTGGGGCTCGACGAGGAAGTGCGTGGCGCCGTAGTTCTGCTGGATGAGGGCGTGCCAGAGGGCGGAGCGCGGCCCGGCGTGGCGGCGCGCGAGCGGCAGCAGCGAGAGCACCGCCAAGCCGTGCGGGAAGTGGGCGCGCACGGCCTGATAGCAGCGCACGCGCGCGTAGTAGTGCAGGTCGCCGGGCGCGCTCACGCCCACGGCCGGGTGCAGCAGGACGTGGGCGCGCGCGGTCTTGGCGGCGGCGAGGATCATTTCGCGCTCGCGCCGGTGGATCACCCCGGCGGGCTGGCAGGCGAGTACCCGGCGCCAGCCCATGCGGGCGAACAGCTCGCGCAGGCCCTCGGGGGTGTCCCACAGGTTCTCGAAGTCGTAGTGCGCGGGCGGCTCGATGCCCTCGACCTCGCCGCCGACGTAGGTATCGTGGGTCTGTTCGTGCAGTTGGCGCACGCCGGGATGGGTATCGGCGCTCGTGCCGTAGACGGCTTCGGCCTCGCGGCGCAGGTCCGGGCGCCAGACCTCGCTCACGGTCAGCAGGGCGTGGGTGAACCCCTCCGGATCCTGCAGCGCGACGCGCTCGCCCGGGGTGAAGGTGTCGGCGAGCTTGGCGGGGACGTCGAGGGTGACCGGGATCGGCCACAGTGCGCCGGAGGGCAGGCGCATGGATTCGAGGACGGATTCGTAGTCGGCGCGCCCGAGGAAACCGCGCAGGGGCGAGAAGCCGCCGTTGAGAAGCAGATCAAGGTCGCAGAGCTGACGCGGGGTGAGGACCAGCGCGCGGGCCTCGCGCGCCTGCGCCTTCAATTGCTCGGCGCGCTCGGGGTCGGCGAGGAGCCGGCAGAGGGTGCCGCCGTGGGGGGGGATGGTGTGATCCATGGGCGGGGTCTGCCGGCGGCTCCGGTCATGTGATTGTTTTTGCGTAATATTGGGTGGTGATATGCCTCCAGGATTGTACCTGAAAGGGGGTGGGGCGCAAGGGTGGGGGCAGGTTGGATTGGTCGGCATGGTCGGCGGGCCAAGGCCCGCCCTACCGGTGCCGGGATCGGCGTTGGGGGTACCGTAGGGCCGGGCTTGCCCGGCCGGCCGACTGGATCGGGGCGACGGCGTTGGGATCCTGCGCCGTGGCGGGCCGACGGCATCGGACCGGACGATGGCGCCCGGATCCAGGGTCGTCGACGGGGCAAGCCCCGCCCTACCGGAGGTCCCTCCGGGGGTCGTGATGCGGTAGGGCCGGGCTCGCCGGGCCTACCGGCCGACGACGTGGATCGGTGCGACATCGTTTGGGTCGGCGTCGTCGGCGGGCCACGTAGTCGGGGGCGATCCGTTGGTGCGGAGGCGAAGCGCGTTCCTGCGTTCCCGTCCTTCCCTGACAGCATAGGACGCCGACGGCGGCCCCTGCTGCGAGCATCGCGGGCCTCGAAGCGCGTGGGCCGGCGTGCGCCGATTGGTGCGGCTTTGGTGAACGGCGCCGGTGCGCGCGTGGTGGTGTATGCATGCTGCCGGTGCGAAATCGGGCGCGCTCGGACGGCGCGACGGCTGGGAGGTATCGCCGTATTCGGTACGCGTTCAATGAATTGGGTGTTTCGGTTCGCGGTTGGTACGGCGTATGCAGTCCGCTCCGCGGGCGGCGCGGCCTGGCCGCGGGGGCGGTCAACGGATTCGACACGAACCCGACACCGTTGCGTCATCCGTGGCCGGCATAGTGTCCGCCACGGCTTGGCGATACGCCGGGGGGTGGCGATGAAAAGGAATGCATCGGGTGCTTTGTATGAGGGGGTCGTCTTCGGTGTTGCGTTGACGCTCGCCGCCGCAGGGGCCATGGCGCCGCGGGCGGCTTCGGCGGCGACGATCTGGCAGCCGGTCGGCGCGAAAACCTACACGTCCAACGCGACCTACCTGCTTTCGCTGTGGCTCGGGGCTTCGTGCACGCCACCGTCGACCTGCACCAACGGGATCACGAATTTTGGGATCTTCCGGCCGGGTACCACGACGCTCGATGCCGCTCATGGTCTGATGCTCTCGCCGACATCGGATTCGGTGACGTTCACGGCGCAGGGTTCGAACTGGCTCATCACGAATTCGACCAGCGGAAGCTTTACCTTGCTCGGATCGAACGCCTTCGTGATCGGTGCGACGACCGGGGCAAGCTGGGTCCTCGACAGTGGTTACCGGTACGCGGGCGCGGACCAGTATTCCGTGTATTTTCCGACCGGCAGCCCGGTGCCGACGACGACGTTGCAGGTGTCGGGCCTCGCCGCGGTGCCGCTCCCTGCGGCGCTGTGGCTGTTCGTCTCCGGCTTCATCGGCATGGTGGGTGTGGCACGCCGGCGCAGCGACCGCCGCCAGGCCGATGCGGGCGCGCCGGCGTCGCTGCAGCGCCGACGTACGGACCGGTCCCGGCGCGCGGCGCTCGTTGCGGCCCTGTTCGCGCGTCCGGGCGGCTAGTTCGGCCGGGGTCCGCTCGGCCCCCACCTCGCGTCACCAGGAGGTAGTCGAGCGCAAGGTGCGGGCGACGATCGCCCGCGGGCGGCGCGACGTCGATCACGGCGCCTATAGAAGTTGGGACAGGAACGTCCGAACGGGCACGCTGATCGCGCCGCCGGACCGTGCAAAGCAGTCGGCGTCGATGTAGTCGCCATCGAGGACGGCCTGAAAAGCATAGGGTGCGGCGAGTTGTCGTTGAAAGTACCGCAAGACGGGGCTGATCGACTCGTCGTGTTGTTTTACTTCCACCAGGAACCACGGTTGCCCTTCGCGGGCGACGACGAAATCGACCTCTCGCTTCTCCTTGTCGCGTAGATAGCCAAGCTCGAACCTACCCAGGCCCAGGTCGTTCCAGCCCTCCACGGCCTTGAGGAGATGGCAGGCGACGAAGGTTTTTGCCTTGTCCCCGGTATCCCTGATCGTGGCCCAGTCCCGCAGGAACCATTTTGGTTCCTTGCGCAATGACCGGGAGACATTTTTGAACCAGGGCCTGACCAGAAATCCGAGATGGAGGTGAACAAGAAGATCGACCCAACGTCGGGCCGTATCGATGGATACGCGGACATGCTTGGCCAGATTGCCGTAGATCAGCTGGTGGGCCGAGCGCTCGCTCAGGAGCTTTACCAGCAATTCAAGCTGGTCGAGGTGCTGGATCTGCGTCAGGTCACGGATGTCCTCTCTGGCCAGTTGTTCCAGACGCAGCGATTGCCAGCGACGGCTGAAGCGGGCGTCGCGTTTCAGGAAAGGTTCCGGGTAGCCGCCGTGACACCAGAGGGCGTCGAAATCCGCGGGTCTGATCTTCCGGGGCGGGCGTACGATCCGCTTCGGGTCGGGTAATTCGCGGGCTGCGATTTCGGCGATGGAGAACGGGTGCATGCGGTACAGGAAGTATCGGCCCATCAGGCTGTCGCCGCCGCGCCGGTAGACATCCATGCGGCTGCTCCCCGTGGCCACGACCCGGACCCGCTCGGCGTAGCTGTCGAAAAAGCCTTTCAGGAACTGTTTCCAGCGCGGGTACTTGTGCACCTCGTCGAAGAGCACCACCGGTATCGTTTCGGATAGGTGATCGAGTCCGAGGCGCTCGCTCAGCCTGGCCGGGCCGGCAAGGACCGTTTCCCGGTCGTCGATGTTATCCCAGTTGATATACGCATCCGCATGGGCCCGGCAGGTGGTGGTCTTGCCGACCTGCCTCGGGCCGGTGATGAACGCCATCTGCCGCTGGGTCGCCAGATGCTCGGCCAAAATGGCGTCATACAGTCTGGGCCTTGCCTTCATGGACTACCATTATTCTGTATATCGTAAAATAGTCAAGACTATTCTACGATATGCGCGATAAAGGTCTTGCGCTTGCAGGGCAGCACTCGTTGAGACTTGGAAAAAAAACGGGGACAGTATACTCATTACCGATCGAACGCCGGACCGGTGCCTGTCACGAGTTGCGCAATTTGTTGACGGCCGTCCCGCGGCATAGATGAAGGCCCGGTCGTCGGTAATCCGGGGAATTGCGGTGCCGAAGGACATTCCCTCCCCGGATTGCGCTTCGCTTCATCCGGGCTGCATTTGCTGCTCAGCCTTTTCGGTACGGACCGGCGGGGAAATCGCGGTATCGCGCAGGGGACGGCGTTGAAGGGGCCCGGCGGCAGCCCCATAATGGCGTCAACGTAAATGTCCTGATTGGGATGGTTCGGATATGAACATCGATCGGATCGTGCTCGGCTTCGCCGGCTTCATGGTGTGCCTCAGCCTGGCGCTGGGCTATTTCTGGACGCCGTGGTGGTATCTGCTCACGGCCTTCGTGGGGCTGAACCTGCTGCAGTCCTCGATCACCGGCTTCTGCCCGCTGGCGATCATGCTCAAGGCGGCGAAGGTGGCGCCGGGGCCGGCGTTCTATTGTTCGGTCTCGGGCGGCGGGCAGGACGGCGGCACCGCTCGGTAACGCGCGCGGCCGGGCACGGCGGACGACAGGCCTCAGCGGTCGCCGCCGCCGTCATCCGCGGCGAGAAACCCGTGGGCGGCGTAGATCCGCGCCCCCTCGGGGCCGGCCAGGAAATCGACGAAGGCGTCCGCCGCCTCCCCGTGCGGGGCGGAGCGCAGCCGTGCGGCGAAGTAGCGGCCGATGACGTCGTGCCCGGGGGCGAGCGCAACCGTCTCCAGCGCGGCGCCGGAGCGGCGCTGGTGCAGCGCCTCGCTGAACCATACCGGCCCCGCGTCCATACGCCCGGCGAGAAGCAGGTCGATGGTCTCGCGGTGGTGGATGCGGGTGAGAAAGGTCTCGCCGCGCCGCACCTTGTCTTCCATGACCGCTCGCACCGCTTCCTCGCCGCCCGCCTTGCGTAGCGCCTCGACCACCAGGCGCCCGACCCCTTCGCGCGCGGGGTTGGGCATCGCCACGCGCGTTCCGGGACGGGCGAGGTCGGCGAGACCGCGGACGGCGGCGGGATTGCCGGCGGGCACCAGGATCGCCAGGCCGTTGCGCGCGTAGGGACGCGGTTGCGCCAGGAACCCGTCCCGCCGGAGGGCCTCCATCTCCTCGCGCCCGGCGGTGAAGACGTCGGGCGCCGCAGTGATCGAGAGCGTCCCCATCTGCAGGGCACCGCACCGGATCTGCTCGGCCAGCACGCCCGGCGGCAGGGTTTCATAGTAGATGCGCCGCACCTGCGGGTGGGCTTCACGGAAGGCGGCCAGCAGCTCCTCTATCACCATCCACTGGTTGCCGTTGAAGAAGAGTACGAGATCGGCCCCGCATGGATCGCCGTGCAGGTCGCGGACGATGTCCACGGCGGGGACCGAGAACGAGGCGGGCATGCGGACCGCGCTCATCGCCGCGAATTCGCGCATGCGGGACGGCGCTCAGGGTTTGACATACGCGCAGCCCTCGGCCTGCAGGCGCACGATCTCGACGATGCCCGCGGGCACCACCTCGCACGGCGCGAGCAGCTCCCCGCGGTCGATGCCCAAGCGCGTGAGGGAGTTGTTGCACATCTGGAAGTGCACCCCCTGCCCGGCCAGCGCCTCGATGCGCCCGCCCGCCGCCTCCGCGCCCTCGCGGCGAAACAGCTTCACGGCACTGCCGTTGGCGACGACGTGGAGTTCCGTCTCCGCGGCGGGGATGCGTTCGAGCGGATTTTCGAGGTTGGAGAGCGCCGTGCGCAGGGCCTCGGGGTCGTCGCGGTCGAGATGCAGCAGGGCCTTGGTCTTCATCGGTGGGGCCGGCCTCCGGCAGGGCTCGCGCAATTGGACCGCGCGCCCGGCGCAAAGATCCCTTCAAGCCTCGGGCGCGATGCAGCGCTCGCCTTCGTGCTCGGGGCGGTTGACGTAGGTCGAGACCGGGTACGCCTCGAGGCGATCGGCCGGATAGGGGTCGAGCAGCGGGTCGAGCCGCGCGGGATCGCCTATCCCGGGATCCAGCCAGAGGTCGTATTCGTCGCGATCGAGGATCACCGGCATGCGCTCGTGGATCGGGCGGAGGGCCTCGCAGGCCTCGGTGACGACGATGGTGAACGATTCGATCGACCGCCCCTCGCCTTCCCAGCGCTCCCACAGCCCCGCGAAGGCGAACGGCTCGCCGTCGCGCCGGCGGATGTACCACGGTCGCTTGGCGCCGCCCTGCGCCTGCCATTCGTAGAAACCGTCCGCCGGCACCAGGCAGCGGCGCCGGCGGAAGGCCGCGCGGTAGGCGGGCTTGTGCGCGAGAGTCTCGGCGCGCGCGTTGATCATGGAAAAGCGCGGGTGCTCCGTGCGCACCCACGGCGGGAGCAGCCCCCAGCGCAGCGCGACCCACTCCCGGCCTGCATCCGTCCAGCGCACGACCGGCGCGTCCTGCGAGGGGGCGATGTTGTAGCGCGGGCGCAGGGAGTCCGGCGGCCGGACGCCGAACAGGGCGGCCAGCCGCGGGAGTCTCGAATGCAGTGCATAGCGCCCGCACATCGTGGATGTAATGGTAACCGATACACCCTAGGCGCCGCCGGGCTCACGCGGCGACGACGCGGTCGCGCCCGTCATTCTTCGAGCGGTAGAGATTCTTGTCGGCGGCGGAGATCACCGCGTCGATGTCGCGGTGCTTGGCGGCGCGTTCGGCGACGCCGAAGCTCGCCGTGATGGTGATGTCCGCACCCTGCCAGCGGATGCGGACACCGGCGATCACGCCGCGCAGCCGCTCCGCCAGCACGCCGGCCTCCTCCAGCCCCGTCTCCGGCAGCAGCAGGATGAACTCCTCCCCGCCCCAGCGGGCCAGGACGTCCTGGTCGCGCATCGCCGATTTCAGCGCCTTCGCCGTCGCCACCAGGACCTCGTCGCCGCAGGTATGCCCGTAGCGGTCGTTGATGCGTTTGAAGTGGTCGAGGTCCATGAGGATCACGGACAGGTCGTGCCCGTGGCGCACGGCGATACTCCATATCGGCGTGGCGACGTCGTAGAAGCCGCGGCGATTGTTGATCCGCGTCAGCAGGTCGAGCTTGGCCAACTGCTCGGCGTTGATCCGCCGCGTCTGCCCCTCGCGGAAGCGATAGGTGAGCGCCAGGGCGAGCAGGGTCGCATCGAGGAGCATGCCGACCTCGACGGCGTGGAAGGTCCACACGTCATACGGTACGAACCCCCACACCGCCAGGGTGGTCGACATCGCCCCGATCATCGCCGCGATCGCCGCCAGGAGAAAGTACCGGCCGGCCTGGTGACCGCCGCGCACGGAGATCACGCCCAGGCCGAGCATGATCCAGGAGAAGAGGAAGATGAAGCCGAAGGATACGAGCAGCGCACCGCGCTGCCCGCCCACGACGGCGCCGAGAACGAACGCGACCGCGGCCGCCGCCACGTAGGCACGCACCGCGAAAGAGACGCGCGGGAAGTGTTCGCGGATATCGAGGAAGCGCAGCGCGAACGCCAGACCGCTCAGGCCGTAGACCAGGATCAGAATCGGGTTCGACCACTGCTCCCATACAGTGGCGTGCGGCCACAGCCACTCGAAGCCGTGGCCGCTGTAGGAGATGTTGGTGCCGACGAAGGCCGCGAGATAGAGCGAATAGAGGGCATAGCGGCTGTCGCGCAATCCGGCGTACAGCATCAGATTGTAGGCCATGAGCGCGAAGAGGAAGCCGTAGAGGAACCCGTACCCGTAGTCGCGGGCCCTATCGGCGCTGCGCGCCTCGGCCAGGGTCCGCAGGCGGATCGGGACCACCATGGGGTCGGGCGTCCGCACCCGCAGGTAGACGTCGGTCACGCCGGGCGGAAAACGGTGGTCGAACGCGAAGAAACGACCCGGGACCGGCCGGTCGGCGAACGGCTCGCGGTCGCCGACCCGGTAAGAGGCCGCGACGCGCCCGCCGCGCAGGAAATAGACGTCAACGTGGTCGAGCCAGGGCGTGTCGACGGACAGGCGCCGCTCCACCGCCCGGGCGCCCGTGTTGTCGACCGCGAGCCGGATCCAGACCGGCCGCGGACCGATCCCGAAGGTCAGCACGGCGTTGTGACCGGAGCGAAACCGGCCCGCGGTATACGCCGCGACGGCCTGCCGCAGGTCGAGCGCCGGCCCGGTCTCCTGATAGAAGCTTGCGCATCGCCCGAGCGGGCCGGCGGGCGGCGCAAGGGCCGGCACCGCAAGGCACGCCCCCGCCCACGCCGCCGGGGACGTTCCTGTCAGCAGCACCAACCAGAGCAACCGGAGAATCTTCATCGCTCGGCCGCGCGGCCCCCGTCCGGATCCGCCGCACCTGTGCGGCGCACGGGAGGCGGGTGAATAGCGAAGGGGCCGCCCGGATGCTCGCGCCGACCCCCTCGGTCTGTCAGCGGCAATGCGGCCGCAACCTTGACCGCGGGCCGGCGGTGAGGCGGCGCAACCCCCGCGCCGGCGAATCCTCGCCCTGCGGCCGGGCGCCTATAATACCCTGTCGATGTCCGAAATCCGCACCGTGCTCGAAAGGACGTGCCGGACGGGGGGCACCACCATGAGCCGACGCAAACCGGCGGTCCGGGTCCGACTCGACGACACGGGAATCGGCGAGTTGTCGCCGGAGGACATCCGCATCATTCTGCGCGGCGCTGATGACCTCGTCACGCTCGGCGGCCGCTCCGCGCTCGCCCGGCTGCTCAAAGGCTCGAAGGACAAGCGGCTGCGCGAGCGGGGTCTCGACGCCTCGCCGGCGTACGGCGCGCTCCGGGACCTCTCGATCGAGGAGATCACGGCGCGCATCGACCGCCTGATCCTGCGGGGCTATCTGCGGCTCGAATACGACGGGCGCTTCCCGCTGCTCGCCTTCACGCCGAAGGGCTGGGCGATCGAGCGCGAGACCTTCACGGCGGAATGGCTCGCAAAGATCGACCGCTCACTCGAAGGCACGGGCGATCCCGTCACGCCCGACGATCTCGCGCCCCTCAACCGCGAGGTCCTTTTTGAGTTGCTGGATCGTATGGCGGCGAGCGGAAACCGCGGATACATCGCGTTCCTCGACGCCTGGGCGCCCCACGCCGTGAAAAAGGTCCGCAAGCGCATCCACCACGTGCGAACGCTGCTCCAACGGACCGAACGACCGCCCCCGACCATGCCGACCCCGGAGACTCGTAGCCCGGATGCAGGCCGCAGGCCGGAATCCGGGGATCGCGGTGCCGGGAGAAAAGCCGCTACATCTGCCCTATCCTACTCGTAGCCCGGATGCAGGCCAACGGCCGGAATCCGGGGAATCACGGCGCCGGAGGAGATTCCCGCCCCGGATTGCGCTGCGCTCCATCCGGGCTACATCTGCTCCATGCCACTCGTAGCCCGGATGCAGGCCGAAGGCCGGAATCCGGGGATCGCGGTGCCGGGAGAAAAGCCGCCCCCGGATTGCGCTGCGCTCCATCCGGACTACATCTTCTGGCTGCACCTCGTACCGGGAACCGCAGTGCCGGGGCGGAAGCCCTGTCAGTCCCCGTCCTCATTCTCCGGCACGGAGACTACCTGCGAGAGCTTACGCCTCAGGGTCGAGCGGCTGATCCCCAGTATGCGCGCGGCCATCACCTGGTTCCCGTCGCAGGTCGTCAACACGCGCTGGATATGCCAAAGCTCGACTTCGGACAACGGCGTCGCGACCGAGATCCCGCCACCTTCTGCCGGACCCGGGTCCGTCAACGCGACCGCGCCCGCATCGAGCACCGGGCCGCGGTGCAGTGCGAAGCTGCGTTCGATGACGTTCTGCAGTTGTCGGATGTTCCCCGGCCAATCGTAAAGCATCAACTTCTTGCGCGCCGCCGGCGTAAAATCCAGCGCCGGATCCCCAAGCCGTTTCCTCAGGTCGCAGAGGAAATGCTCCACCAGAGGAAGAATGTCTTCCCGCCGCTCTCTGAGCGGCGGTATGTGTATGGGGAGGACCTGCAACCGATAGAACAGGTCCTGTCTGAATACTCCCTCCTTGACCATCTCTTCGAGGTTCCGATTCGTCGCCGCGATTACGCGGACGTCGACCCGCGCGACCGTGTCGCCGCCCACCGGGCGCACGTCCCCGTTCTCCAGAACCCGTAGCAGCTTCGCCTGCAGCTTCGCGCCGATCTCCCCGATCTCGTCCAGGAACAAGGTGCCCGTGTCGGCCCTCTGGAAAAGCCCGTCCCGTGCCGTCGTAGCCCCGGTAAATGCGCCCTTAACGTGGCCGAACAGCTCCGAATCCAGCAGTTCGTCGGGAAGCGTAGCGCAGTTGATCGCAAGATAGGGCCCATCCTTGCGCGAACTCATTTCGTGGATCAGGCGCGCCACGACGTCCTTTCCGACCCCCGTCTCGCCGACCAACAGCACCGAGATATCTCGATCGCGAATCCGCTCCAGCACCACCAGAATTTCCCGCATCGCGGGACTCGCCGCCACCACCCGGCCCTGGGCCGCGCCCCCGGCGAGACGCCCTCTCAAGGCCTCGACCTCCCGCCGGAGCGATTGCGCCTCGAGGACCTTTTCGATCCGGAACCTGAGTTCCTCCAGATTGACGGGCTTGGTCAGGTAGTCATATGCGCCTCGTCGCATCGCTTCCACCGCGCTCTCGATCGAGCTGTAGGCCGTAAGCATGATGCATTCCGCCCCGCCGGACGAGCGTTCCTCCTCCAGCAGGTCGAGCCCGCTCTCCTCTCCTACGCGCAGATCGACGATGGCGACGTCCACGCGGTTCTCCTTCAGCAGCGATCGTGAATCCGAGACGGTTCCGGCCTCAAGAACACGGTACCCGCGGGAGCGCAGGTAGATACCCAATGTGCGTCGAATCGACGGCTCATCGTCGACGATCAAAATCGTATAGCCTTCCATCGCGCACCTAGGAATAGGGAAGTGAGAAACGCACCGTAGTACCCTGGCCTACTTCGCTGGCCACATGCAACTCGGACCCGTGCATCATCAGGATGCGCGCCGCCAGCGCCAAGCCCAAGCCCGTACCCCCACGGCGCCCGGTCGTGAACGGGTGCGGGATGCGGTTCAGCAGTCTCTGCGGGATCCCCTTTCCGGTGTCGGCAATCTCAACATCTCCGGTTGCCGCTCCGCGACGGACTGCAACCCTTACGCGTCCGCCGTCAGGCATCGCCTCCAACGCATTGCGGATCAGATTCCAGAGCACCTGCTTGATCTGGTCACCGTCCACCGTAACGCGAACGGGGCTGTCGGGACATTCCACCTCAAACTGGATATCCGAACGATTCCTGGCATCGACCTGCGCCAGCGACGTGACCTGCCGCACCAGGCGGCACAGGTCAACCGGCGCGCGCTCCGGCGGGCGCATCTTTGCGAATCCCAGGAAGTCCTGTAATATCCGTTGCAGCCTTCCGGACTCCTCCAGGACGATTCCGCGCAGTTCGGCCCGTTCGGTATCGCCTACTTGGTCGCTGTCCAGTACCTGAACCGCGTTTACGATCGCCGTCAGCGGATTGCGAATCTCGTGTGCGATGCTCGCCGCGAATTCGCCTGCACAGGCAAGCTGTTCGACCCGTATACGCTTTTGGTGCTCCTGTTCGACCTGATGCGCGGAACGCGCCAGTGCCGCGACCATCTCGTTGAAAGCCGCCGCGAGCGTTCCGACCTCGTCTTTACTTCGGATATCCACGGATACGTCAGGATGACCTTCCGCGACTCTCTGTGCGGCCCCCGTGAGCAGGTGGAGATTTCGGGTGACGGTGAAGGACAGCGCCCATGCGGCCGCGCTCCCGATCAGCAACGCGGCGAGAATCATCAGCATTCCGTCGTTTCGGATCGCGGATATCTCGCGTTCCATCCGCGCGGTGGTCATGTGCAGGAACACCGTCCCGATCGTGTGTCCGGCGGCGCGTATGGGGCCCTCGAACTCCAGTGTATGGGAGGACTGCCCGCTATGAATGCGCTCAGGCGGATCGGCCGGCGCGAATGTGCCGACCTCAGCGGCGTTCGTGCTGGCCAGCACCCGGTTCCGGACGTCGACGATCGCCGCGGAGAGGACCGCGGGCTGCCGTTTGATCCGTTCCATCACTTCGGCCAATGAGCCGAGGTTTTCGGACAATACGTCGTCGGCGGTGGATACGGCCATCAGGGCTACGAGAGAACGTCCGCGGTTCTGCAATTCGTTTCGGATCGTGTCGGACTGGTCGTGCACCGACATCGCTACGAAGGCGCCCATCAGGATGACGTGGACCGCGGCGACGGAGAGAATCAGCCGGAAACGCAGGGTCGAGCGAAAGGCCGGCCGGCGTGCAGTTCCGGTCACTCGTGCCGTTGGGTGATCAGGCGACACAGTTACCCCCCATACGACGGTTATGGGCGCACCCGGGAGTAGGTGGCGTTGGAGGCCGCGGCGAAACCATACGGAAAGTGGAGCGCCCTCAATACCCTTTTCCCGCCAGGCACTCGAATCAGTGACAGCAGATAGTTCCGGAGAAGTTGACGATCCTTTCGGGGCATAGTCTCGGAGACGGCGATCGCCATTTGCGGCTGAGGAGGAGTACGCGCAATGACGCGAAGTTCGGACCTGACAGACGGAGAAACGGCCCGTAACGCGGGGGGCCAGGTCCCCCCCAGGTCCACAAGGCCGGAAGCGACCGCGAGGAGCACCGAATTCTGCGATCCGAAGTATCGGACCTTGAAATCCCTGGCGACGTCGAATCCAATGCTCTTCAGGTACCGGCGGACCATCACGGTGGCGGCGTAGGCCTGCGGATCCGGGAAGCCGATGGCTAGTCGTTTCCTGACGAGCCCCGGGGCGAGGCGATGAAGCGGGCTCGCCTTGCGCACGACGACAATCCCGACGAACGGCTCCTTGGCGACCCGGGCGATGGCGCGATAACCGTAGGGTTCGGCGCGCCGGAACAGCAGCGGATTCAGATACAGGATATCGTACTCGTGCCTGCGGACACGACTCATGTACACGCGGAAATTGGGGGCGGTCACAAACTCGACCCGGCGGTGGAGCGCCTTGGCCATTCCCGCCGTGAGCGGAATGAACATTCGCGCGAGCTGTACGGGACTCTCCAGGGGTAGGACGCCGAATCGCAGGAACGGCTTCGGGGTGGCGGCCGTTGCGGATGCACCGATCGCCCCGAAAACGACCAGCGACAGGAACAGGATGACCGCGCGCGCACGCCCCCGTCGTACAGTCGTCTCACGCAGCGTTTGCAACCCGGCGTCGGGGCCCATCGAGTACAACCTGGCATGCGACGCCCTGCGGTCAGGCGCATCCCGGCCCCGGTTACAGGGGCGGTCGCCGGTATCGTCCACGCTCGCGGCCGACTTCGACCCGCGAGCCCGCAACGACGCCGGGCGCGACAATCGATAGGCCCGATCCGGCGCATGGGTACTATAGCACGGCCAAATTCCCATCTGGACCCTCGGAAATTCAGTGGGGCGCCGGGTGCGCGGGCCGGTGCGGGGGCCCGCAGCCGCGAAAGAAATCCGCGAACGCGGCTAGCTCGGCAGGCGAGAAAGGGTTTTCGTATCTCGTGAAGCGGGTGCCGTGGATCCCATCGATGAGCCTCGCGGCGAACTCGCGCGCACGCAGCCGACGCGCCCAGCGGAACAGGTCCGGGGCGGGCCGCGGGGCGCGCAAATCGGGATAGGCGTGGCAACCCCGACACAGTTGCCGGTAGGTCCGACCGGCCCAGCGTAGCTGCCACCGCGGCGCCCTGCAGCCGGACAGCGCCGCCGCGTCGAGGGGAAAGGACGCCCCGAGTTCGCGTAACCGCGCGAGCGCGGGGTCGTAGCGGCGCGCCACGAACTCCTTGCGTGTCGCCAACAGGGTGTGTACGACTTGGGCTTCGCACGCCGGCACATCCTCCAGGTAGGCCCGCGCCGTCAGCGGGAGTACAGCCAGTTCGCTTTCAACCTCGCGGAACACCCCGGTCCGATGCCGGCCGAACCAGCCTCGCCCGGACAATGCGTGCGCGAGATTGTCCGCGGTGACTTCGAGGAGGGCGGCGAAGGTCCTTCTCCGCCGGCCGGTCCGCAGCAATGGTGCGCCGTTGCAGGCGGTCGCAGGGGTCGGCGGCGGCGCGCCGCCAACGCGCGCGCCGCCCGACCTCTGCGCCGGGGATCCGCTCAGGGGATCTTCACCCTCGCAAGCACCGGGAGTTTTGGGTTCCGGGACCACTGCGCCATGGATCCGTCGTAGACCTTCACGTCCTTGTTCTTGAGGATCTGTGAACTCACGAACCAGCCCAGCGAGGCCCAGTGACCGGTATTGCAATAGGTGATCTGCGGGCCGGTCGTGGGGACGCCGGCATAGCGGTAGAGGGCGAGGTACTGCTTCGGGCTGCGGAACGTTCCCCCGTCGTTCACGGTCAGCCACCCCTGGGGCAGGCTGCGGGCCCCCGGAATCGCACCTGCGCGCTTGTCCATCGGCGGTTTTACGACGCCCAGAAACTGATCCGTGGGTCGGTTGTCTACCAGGACGGCATCGTGCGTCTTTACGGCTTTTTCGACCTGGGCCTCGGTCGCCAGGTAGGCCGGATCGAGATGGGCGACGAATGTCTTCGCGCTACGGGTATATTTCCCTCTGCGAATCGGCAGCTTGGCCTTTACATAGGCCGCATACCCGCCGTTCATGATCGAGACGTCGTTGTCGCCGAGGACCTTGAAAGTCCAAAACACGCGCGTCGCGCTGCCGGTGTCCAGGGCGTTGGTCCCCGCGGAGTAGATCACTACGTGAGTATGGTTCCCGATCCCCAACCCGCCGATCAGCTTTTCGAGCTGGGCGACGGGGGCCATCATCCCGACCACCCCGTCCTTCTTGACGCGCCAGCCGGCGGTCTTGTAGTTGCTGTAGACCGCGCACGGCACATGTCCAGCCAGGTAGGTATAGTAATTCCCGCCGCCGCCCACGGGACTGCGAACGTCGATGACGGCAACGCCGGGCTTGCAGGAATTGCGGGCCACCCATTGCGGCGAAACGAGCGGCAGCGCCGCCGCGCCCAGTGCGATGCCGCAGCCGGCGCCGATCAGAGCGGCTGCAGCAATCACAGCCGCCGGAAGCGTCAATCGGAAGTCACGTTTCATCGTGCTCTCCTCCTGCCTTGTTGAACTAGACCGTGAACACGCGATCGGATCGCGCGATCACCTGAACCAACTCTTCGCACATTCGCTCGTCGAGCCCGCCGTCCGAAGTGAAGTCGTAGGTGTACACGTAGTCCATCGGATAGAAATAGTTAAGGGCGTCCTCGACCGTTTTTCGATCCGGAAACAGCCCGGTCCTGATGACGGTTATGTTCATGTTTCCGATCCTTGCCTCTGTATCATCGGTGCTGTCATATACTCAGGGTAAAATCCGCTTCCGCCAGCATCTCGGCGAGCCTCGAAACCCCGATGGACTCCAACTGATCGGACTCCGGGACCGTGGTCACCGGGACGATGCCGGCCAGCTCGAGCATCTCCGCCTGTTCGGCCACTTCATCGGTCTCCTCCACCGCCCGGTCCATCAGCACCAGGCGGACCTGATGCCCGAAGACCGTGACGCCGCTCGCCACACGCATGGCCTCGGCATGATCGCGCCGACCGAGGACGACGATCGTCTTAATGCTTCCTGAATCGCTATCGGACACCACGGGCTCCTTTTGAAAGAAATTCCGGTTTCGAACGGCGACCGGCCGTCTACAGGCTGATCACCTTTTCCGCTTTCGACAGCATCGCGCTCAACTCCGTCTGGCTCCCCACGGCGACGGGGCACGTGGTGCCGTCCATAAACCGATCCCAGGAATGACCGCACACAGTCGCCGGCTGTGCCCGGCAAGCGAGTTCCCGGGCCCGCGCGTCGCCGAGCACACGGACGCCGTCGTCGGTGAAGAAGCACGCCCAGGATTGTCCCAGTCGCTCGCACGCCGAGGTAATCGCACAGAAGACGGGCCCGCTTTCTGGATGCGACACGACAAACAGCAGCTTCATCGGGTTAGCCCTTTCGTCGGACGGCCCTGACAACCAGGGCCGCTGTTATCACCAGCACCGCAGCCGCAATCAGCCCCGTGTATGCAATGGCGTCCAGGGGTTCGTCGCTGTGTCCCGCATCGGTATAGAGACGACCGCAATCGTCCGGTCCCGCGCACCGGCTCGCCATGTCGATCGGGTCACCCGCGCGCCCGGACCATTGAACCCACCCCCCGGGATAGACGTCGGCATCGGCATGCAGGCCGGCGGTCAGCGCCGTGAAATACGCGATGCCGGTGTATGGGTTCGCGGCGTACGCGATCGCGCCGCGATCGATCGCCGGGAGGCTGCGGCCGCGCCTTTCCATTGCCTCCACCCGGTCGAGCGGCAGCGAGGACGCCCCCGGGATGTGCCCCCCGACAGTACCGCGGACGTGGGCGCCCCAAAAGCGGCGGTCGGAACGCCCGTCCAGAATCTCAGGCGGAGATGGATGGTAGAGGCGATTGAGAAGCTCCCCGCGAAACACCAAACGGCGCAGGCGCGGGCGCCCGGCGTACAGGGGGGCGGCCAGCTCCGATCTCGGGCGGCCGGGGCCGGCGAGCGCGGGATGGCGGCCAATGAATCCGGTGACGGGCGCGCGGACGATCCGGATCTGCCGTTGACCGCACAGATACAACACGCCTGCCACGAAATCCCGCCGCAGGCGATGATCGCCGACGACGATGGCAGTTTCTCCGGCGTGTATCCCGCTCGTTCCCAGCACCCAGAAGATCTGCCTAAACGATGCGAGCGCCCCGCGGTAGCCGAGAAAGTCCCGGGGACCGAGGCAGATCGCCCCTCTTAGCGATGCCGACTCGCACTGCTTTCTCGGGCGAGTGTCCACGATGACCTCCCCGGGCCCGGGCGGGTGCTCCACCGCCCCGACGGCGGTGTATTCCAGTACGCCCGGGGGCGCCGCACCCCCGTAGCCCACGCAGGCGATAACCAGCAACAGGGCCGTCAGCACGGACTCCGACCTGTACGCCACGGCCACGAACGCTCAGCAACCGCCGAAATGCATCGCCCCGCTCGCTGCGGCTCCGCCCGCGGGCGCCCGCACCGGAGGAGGATTCTCCAGATAGGTCTGCATCAGCTGCTGCGCGGTGACCGAACCGTAGCGGGCACCGAGGTTCACCGGCTGTTGATACGCCGCCAGGGGCACCGGGACGGCCTGGGTCGACACGCTCCCCGCAGGGGACGCGACGAAATGGAATCCCGCCACGGCCACCGCGAGGAACAGCCCCAATGAAGTCCCTATGAATGCCAGCACTCTTGCGTTGTTCATTGCAGTCACCTCTCCTCGCCTACTCCCCGAAGGGGTCCTTCAGGAACGCCAGGTAAACGATGTAAAAGGTCAGAAAGAACATGCCGATCTGAATGCCCGTCGACAACGATATCGGTGTCGCGGCCTGCTTCTCCTTGCCCGCAGCCGAATGTTTGTTCGCAACACGGACGAAATTTTGCGCCAGATCGTTCAGCGCCACGGGTTGCTGCGTGACCGGATTGATTATCGGTGGCGCATTCAGGGGTACGCCGTAACGCGTCTGCCAGAGCGCCGGGGGTTTTTCCAGGACGATATAGGCTACCGACCCCGCTGTGACCAGCATCGCCACCAGCACCCAGATCACCATCTGGACCTTCCCCGAAATCCGGAAGCCTTTCCTACCGCTACTCATCATTGCCTCCAACTGCCACCGCTCGCGCAGCGGCAGGCTTCAAACCCGCTCCACGATCACGGTCCAGCCGCGCTCGCCCTTGACCGTGCCGAGATGGCGCCCGCCGAGGTCTGGAATCATCGAGTGCACCGCCTCCAGAGAGGTGGGGTTGTCGATCTTCACGGCGATGACTGCGCCATGTGACGCCGCTGCAAGCGCCTTCTTCGTCAGGAGCTGGGGCCGCGGGCACGAGTCGCCCAGGCAATTTACCGTCGTCGTCACCGATACCGCGCGACCGTCTTCGAGCTGCATGGTCACAGGTTCCGCGGGCGACTTGTCCACGCCCCGGTCGGCATTGCGTTTTCCGAAGAGTCCCATCGTGTCGATCCTCCGTCGCAAGCATCGGCCCGAAGCGCAACCTGCCCGGGCCTCACCTTCATTTCGCCGCCGCCTTGCCCTTACGGCCGGGGGTGGACGGTGTCCGGGGTCGGGCGGCCGAAGGCCTCGAGTCTGCGGAGATCTGTGGCCCCTCGACGGCGGCACCCGCCGGTATCGGTTCCAAGCCGGACGGCCGGGACATACCTGCGGCGGCCGTCGGCGTTCTGACCCCGGCACCCGAGCGATGCGGATCCGGCGCCTGGGAACGGCGGCGCTCCCGGCGCACAATGGCGTAATACATCGCCCCCAGTATCGCCGCCTGCACGAGACCGAACACGATGGCGGGAATACCGGTGGCCTTTTGCAGCGTTTGTGCGTTCGCCACACCGAATTGCAAAGTGTGGAGATTTGCGTGCGTAGACATCGTCGCGGGGGCCGGCGGCCAGTGGAATGCCGACCAGAAGAGGGAAAACAGAAACATTCCGATGAAGGTCCAGACCAATGCCCAGATCGCTCCAACGTTTCCCTCGCCCGACTTCACCCAGGTGGAAACCGTACACGCCCCGGCAAGAACCATACCGATTCCGAAAAGGAACAGACCGATGAACTGATTGAATCCGACCTCGAACTCGATCGGGTGCCCGCCGCCGATCGACATGAATGCGGTAAACCCGACGGTATTTACGATCATCAGGGCCAAGAGCGCTTTTGTATTGCGGTAGTTCTTGAACAACATCGCGTCGCGCAACGCGGCGGTGTTGCAGAACCGCGACCGCTGCATGAGGAACCCCACGACCGCGGCGAAGATGAAGGATGCGAGTAGCTGTGTGAGCGAATTGTGTTCCATCGGCGCTAGGACTCCAATACGCGTTTGTAGATCCAGGAACCGACCCAGGCACCGGGAATGATTCCGCTAACGGCGAGGTAACCCCCCAGATTCATCTGCGGGGTAACGGCGAAGAAGGTGCTTACGTTGCAGATGAACGCCAGCCGGATCCCGACCCCCATCAAAAAGCCGCCCGCGGTGATCATCAGCCATTCGTTCAGGTGCCGCGGGATCCGCCAGTAGAACTCCTTGGCGAGCACGGCTGCGACAAGCGCCCCGAAACCCATTCCCAGACTGATATACATCTTCCAGTAGTAGAGGGTCGGCTTGAATACATGTACCCAAAACGGAATCCGGAAGAGCTTGTCTCCCATGACGGAGTGCGCAATCAATCCGGTGATCATCGTCTCGCCGCCACCGACCGTCCAGGCACCGACGACGAGGAACAGGAAGATATCCAGAAAGCCGACGATCACCATCGCAATCACGGGATCGAGGGGTTTTTTCAGCAATTCCACTTTCCACTCCGATGATCTGCGCCCCGACGGGCCCCGCGTCGCAAGAAAGGGAGGCCGCCGTTGCGGCCTCCAACGTCCACGCACTACATGAGGGAGATTGAGAACGGCACACTGATTTCCATATTCACGCGGTTGTCGGAACGCTTACCGAATCCCGGGAAAGTGCGATGGTCGTACTCGAGCAGGTAGCGGACATGGTGGGATCCGAATACGGTTCCGACGACGCTCGTCATGTTCACGTAGTTGCCGACACTGGTGTCCGGCTGATAGCTGCTGTAGCGAACGACGGCCTCCAGCCACCGAACCGGACGATACCCGCCGGAAACGAACCAGCTCTGGGCTTTGAGGTTCGGGGCCGCGCCGGCCTGCTCGTCGTCGGCATGCTGGTATTCACCCCAAATCCAGAAGCTGTCCTTCAGATAGTTTCCGTAACGGGCGTCGAGCGCGAACTTCGTGCGCCCAAGGTTCGTCCCGGCGACGGTCTCGGTGCCGGTCCAGACTCCGCCGGCAAGGCCGAAGGGGCCGTAACTTCCGCCCAGGTGGCCGATGAAGTCGCGCGCCCGGTTGGCGGCGGTCTGGCTCAGGCCGTTGCCGTTGAACCAGCCGGCTTCGTAGTCCCAGGAGCGCTTTCCGGCGACGAACTGGTTAAACGCCATTACCCCCATTTCGCGACCGGCGTTGATGGTGGAGTCCGACAGCCCCTCTTTGTAGAAAATGTTCACCGTTCCGTCGGTATAGTTGATCCAAGGCAGGCCGCCGGCACCGACGACGCCTTCCCAGGCGAACGGAACCAGCATCTGACCGATTTGCACGTGGACCTCGGGGATCTGGTTCAGCGTTACCGAGCCGTCCAGCAACCGCGCGCCGTGGAAGAACTTGGAAGACGGGCCTGACGGATTGGTCAGGTAGTCCAAGGTCGCGCCGTTGCGGGCGAACTCGGGGAGGAAATAGTAATTGATGTTCTTCGTCAGTTTTCCTCGCAGGCCGGGCCGGAAACGGTAAAAGAGCACGGTGGAGTGACCCGCGACCTGATCGTAGCTGTAGCCCGGCTGTATGATTCCGAAGATTCGCGCGGAAGGACTGCGTTCAGTCGTGGGCTCGGTGCCGTATATCATCGGCCAGGCCTTCATCGGTGCCTCGTTCATGCTGGGAAGGTTGAACGAAGGGGTTGTGGCGGCGGAGGCTGTAACCGGGAAGGCGGTGAAGGCGGCGCATGCCGCCGCAGCGCATGCCGCAGAAAACCAACGTGCGCGACGCACGCTAATCTTGGTCATGGTCCTCTCCTCCGTTTCCGATTCTCTTTAGGGGTCGGGTGAGATCGACCCGTCGCAGCGGCGCACGAAGCCGGCGCGTCGCCTGTCGGAGACGATGCATCGGCGATGCCAAAATCCTGTTGCGTCGACAAATCAAGGCGATAGGAGTTGTTTGAGACCGAGGCTCACGTATCGGCTGTATTGATTTGATCCAGGCCGAGGGCCCGCTGTATCGATTTGAAACAGGACGGAGATTCAGGCGGGCAGTCGCAGCGGCTGTGACACCGGGCGGGCACGGCCCCGCGGATCGCAGGGCGGCGCGCAGGACCTACGCGCAAAGTTTTTCGCCGGGGGCGCCGATGGGCGGAGCACCGGGAGCCTCGGCGGTCCCGGAAGGTGATCAGACACAACAGAACCCCGGGCCAGGGCCGCTTGTGCGCAGACCCGGTTCGAAGCGCCGGTTTTTGCCGCGTCAGGCCGCTTCGGGCTCGGACGCCGGTGTCTCGCTGGCGGCGGTCACGACTTCCAGGGCACTGAGGGCCATGCCCCGAGGGCAGTTGCCCTCTCTCTCCGCGGCGCCGACCATCCTCGCCGCGAACAGAAGGTCGTTGGCAAGGTCGGGCTCTTCGAAGACCAATCTTGCGTGGACTACGTAGCAGTGTCCTTCGGAACAGCGTGCGCACGGCCCGCAGGGTGCGTACCCGGAACGGCCTCGCCAGTGCGCCGAGACGATATCGTCCAGACGGGACATCCAATTCGAGGGGCGGACCTTGTGTCCGGAGGGAGTGGTTGACGTAAAGACAATATAGGGATCTGCGACAGATGCATCGTCGTCGCTGGTGTTCATGGGGGGGCGCAATCTCCTGTAGGCCGATTCCAACGGGCCTCGCCCCTGGGTGTCGGCACACACTCAGGGACTACCTACGACACGGTAGTTATCGTCACCGGGGCGTTGCTGTTTAGAAATGCGGTGTGCGCGCAAGTCGATTTGCACGCGGGCCGTGCTACCCGAGAGTTCGGGCGGTAGGTATCGCCGCAAGGCTGTGCTTCGATGACTCAGCGAGGAAGCTTATGCCTAACGTACACGAGTGACAATTGATGTACATCATGAGTTCGTGCAATGCTCGCGTTCAGACAGGCGGCTGTCGCTTCGTGTAGTTTTCAAGCGACACGGCAGAAGATCGCTACGCGACAGTGGCCGTTCACCGGAGCCCTACGTCTTCAGTTGCACGATTGAATCGGTGCACGGTTGATGTGCGTGCAGTACTACTGCGTTGCCCTAACCTGAGTCGCTCAAGCGCTACGAGGTTCTTTCGAGCGCGGCTGTATGGTCATGGGCTCCCGACCCGTGCGGCAGGATAGGGCAGAATCGCGTGGGGGCCCCGGAACGGTGCATTGGCATCCGAAGATGTTCCCCCCGTAACCTCGGCTTCCGGGTTGGGCCGCGATCCATCCGGGCCGCATCCTCGCGCGATATCCCGCAACCCGGATGCAGGCCGAAGGCCGGAATCCGGGAATCGCAGCGCCGGGAGAACGGCCGTCCCCCGGATTGCGCTTCGCTCCGTCCGGGCTACATCTTCGGACCGATGTCGTAGCCCGGATGCAGGCCAATGGCCGGAATCCGGGGAATCGCGGTCCCGGAGGAGATTCTCGCCCCGGATTTCGCTGCGCTCCATCCGGCTACATTTTTCAATGCGGAACGGGGAATAAGCGCGGCGCGCGACGCGTCTGAAACATGGGGGATCAAAGGTAGTTCCCGGAGCGGATCCGGGACCGTGGTTGTCGATCCCGGAATAATTTCGCCGTGCGGTGGGCCTTGTACCTCGCAATCCGCTACGCACGGCAAGGGGGAGGTTGGTGCCTGGGGGAACCGCCGCCGGACGAGCCGGGCGGGGGCTTGCGCAGGGATGCGGTCCGGCGGGTTGGGCACGCGGGCGCAGCGCTCGACCGTCCGCGTTCCGCCGATCCGCCGTGTTGTTCGCCTCCGTTTTGCTTGCGACCCTGAGCGCGTCCGCCGTTGGTGGGCATGCGGGCACGCGCCAGCGGACACTTGTGTTCGGCTTTCTTCCCATCGTGAGCCCCGAGCGGCTGGTGCGACGCTTCGCGCCGCTGGTCGACTACCTCGCGCAGCGCCTCCATGTGGACATACGCATGGAGACGGCGCCTGACTTCGGCGCGTTCCTGCGCCGTACCCAGACGGAGCGCCGCTACGACATCCTGTTCACGGCGCCGCACTTCTACTATCTGGCCCAACATGCGGCGGGCTACCGGGCCCTGGTCCGCGTCGGGCGCCCCGGCATGCGGGCGGTGATCGTAGTGCCTAGGCGCAGCGCAATCCGTCGCTTGGCGGACCTTCGCGGGCGCCGACTGGCAACCACGGACCCCATGGCGCTCGCGACCGTACTGGTACGCCAGTCCTTGGTGCGGGGCGGCCTCGACCCCGATCGCGACCTGACGCTGGTCGCCACCCCCAGCCACAACGCATCCCTGCTCAGCGCCTACCAGGGCAGGACGGATGCGGCGGCGCTGATGCTGCCGCTGTTCCATCACGCCCCCGCCCGGATCGTGCGATCGATGCGCATCGTCGCCGAGACCGGCAGCAGCCCGCACATGCCGATCAGTGTGGCGCCGTGGATCGGCGCGGCCTTCGCCGCACGTTTGCGCTCAGTGCTGATGGAGATGCCAAGCACGGGGCGGGGCGGGAGGCTGCTGCGCAAACTCGACTGGCCCGCATTCGTACGCGTCGGGCCGCATGACTACGACGCGCTCGCGGCGATCGCACGCCAAGTGCATGGGGAGTAGCCGGTGTCCGTAGACGTGCTTCGGTCGCTGCGGGTCCGGCTGATCGTCGGGGTGGTCGTGATCGAAATCCTGATGCTGTCGCTGCTGGTGTGGAGCAATATGCGCGTGATCCGCCGTGCGCACGCCGACCGGCTCCGCGACACTGCTGCGAGTCTGCTCCAGGAGGTCGCCGCGACCTCGGGAAGCTACATGGTCGAGGTGGACTACGCGCGGCTCAAGGAGTACCTGAGCGGTATCGCCGAGAATCCGGAACTCAGTTATTTGGTCGTTCTGGACCGGGACCGGCACCCGGTGGTCCGTTTCGGATCCGCCCCCGCGGGATATACGCCGGAAACCGACCACAGCCCCGCGGAGGTGGGCGACCGCCGGTTCGACGTCGCCGACGATATCGTTTTCGGCGGGCGGAAGATGGGTCGTGTGCTGATGGGATTTTCACTCGCGCGCATGGAGCGCGCGATTCACGCCGCACGCGTACGCAGCGTGTCGATTGCGGGAGCGGAGATCGTCCTGACCATCCTTGCGACCGTGCTCATCGGCATGCACCTCACGCGCAGGCTGGGGCGGCTTGCGGAGGCGGCGCAGCGCGTCGGGGCCGGTGACTATTCGGTCGCCGTTCCGACCGAGACCGACGATGAAATCGGAATGACTGCGGCGGCCTTCAACGGCATGGTCGCGGAGGTCTCCGCGCGCACGCGCCAACTGAAGGCGGCGCTGGCCCGCGAACGCGTGGTCAAGGAAGTCTCGATCGACGGTATGATCACCTACGACGTCGCGTCCCGGATCCTGTCCCTGAATCCGGCGATGAAGAGTCTATTCGGGTACGCGCAGCAGGAACTTCTCGGCCGGCGCACCGACGTGTCGTTGGCGGCGATTCCGGACGGCAGCGACTTCTGGATCCGGGCCACCGACAAGTGCTGCGAACTCCAGGGGCGACGCCGCGATGGCGGCGTATTTCCTCTCGAAGTTCACGTCGGATGGACCGATGTCGACGGGCGGCGCCTGTACGCGGCGACTCTGCGCGACGTCACCGAGCGTAAGCGGGCCGAGAGCGAGTGTCGCGGCCTGTTGGCGAGCAACCGGTACCTGGTGCACAAGTCGCTGGCGGTCCAGGAGCAGGAGCGCCGCCACCTGGCGCGCGAACTGCACGATGAACTCGGGCAGTGCATGACGGCCATACAGGCGGACGCGAAACTCATCCAGGAGCTGCCGGAACCGCGTGACGCTCGTGTGGTTGCCGCGAGCGCGGGCGCCATCATGCAGGTCTCCGCGCGCGTGTATGACGTCGTGCATTCCATGATGCAGCGCCTCCGGCCGACCGTGTTGGACGACCTCGGTCTCGTGGCGGCACTGCAGGAGGCGGTGACGGCCTGGGAGAATCTGCACCCCGGGGTGTGCTGTGACTTCTCGGCCCGGGGTGCGCTGGGGGATCTGGGGGAGCGCGTAAACATCACGCTGTACCGCCTGGTCCAGGAGGCACTGACCAACGTCGCGAAACACGCACGGGCCTCCCGTGTGCGGATTCGCCTCGAACGCGGCGCCGACGCGACCGCGGGTGGCGCGCGGGCGGACGCGGTCTTCCTGCTGATCGAGGACGACGGGCGGGGCATGGACCCGTCGCAGCCCGGCCGGGGCCTGGGGCTCATCGGTATGCGCGAGCGGGTGGCGATGCTGAACGGGGCCCTGGAAATGCGCTCCTCCCCCGGAGCGGGTCTTACGCTGGCGGTCGCCGTTCCGGCGACAAACGGGGGCGACGATGGCTGATCGTGCGCCCCGGACGATCGGCGTGCTCCTGGTGGATGACCACGAAGTGGTGCGCGGTGGGTATCGGCGCCTGCTCGAGAACACCCCGGACATTCTCGTGGTTGCCGAGGCGGCCGACGGGGAACAGGCCTATCTACGCTTCCTGGAGACGCAGCCGACCGTCGTGGTTATGGACCTTACCATGCCCGGAATCGGCGGGCTGGACGCCAGCCGCCGCATTCTGGCGCGCGACCGTACGGCGAGGATCCTGGTCTTCAGCGTCCACGAGAACGAGATCTTTCTCAACCGCGCGCTCGACCAGGGCATTCTCGGCTACATCTCCAAGCGCAGCGCCTCGCAGCGGATGGTCGAGGCAGTGCGATGCGTCGCCCGGGGGGAACTCTATGTCGGCCAGGAGATGCATGGATT
Organism: Gammaproteobacteria bacterium; assembly: GCA_027013145.1. Classification (GTDB taxonomy): domain Bacteria; phylum Pseudomonadota; class Gammaproteobacteria; order 21-64-14; family 21-64-14; genus BMS3Abin12. The sequence continues at coordinate 102,845 of JALUXX010000011.1, forward strand.
TCTGGTCCGGCGACGCAATCCCGGGGACGACGGCCGCATCGGGGAACTGTCTCCGCGTGAATTCGAGGTGTTCCGGATGCGCGCCGAGGGCAGGTCGATCAACGAGATCGCCGAGCTGCTGAACGTCAGCCCGAAGACCGCGGGGCACCACAGCACCCGCGTCAAGCAAAAGCTGGGGATCTCGAACTCCGCCGAACTGGCGCGGCTCGCGATCCGCCTGGGGATCATCAGCGCCTGAGGCACCCGGATCCGGCGGCCGTCGGCGCCCCATCGGCGCCTCCCGCGCCCGCGCTCCGGCACGCCCCGAGCGGGCAGGATCAGGATTCCGCCGGGCGACTTTCAGGATTTTCCCTATTCCTCCGACCCGCCCCCGTGTCTAGCCTCGACCACGCCGTGTCCTGCCGCGGCGGATCGCCACATCCTGGAGCCATACACCATTCCTTCGACGGGGGATATAACAATGACACCATCAGAGGTTTCCCGGCGCCTGCGCCGTTGCGGTGCCGCGCTCGTCGTCTCGCTGGCCGCGTGCGCCGCGTTTTCCAGCGCCGCCGTAGGCGATGAGAAGATCATCACCCTGATCCAGCTTTCCGACCTGCACGGGAACATCGAGCCGCACCCGGGCGCCATCAAGCAGATGGACGGCAGCGAGCGCTGGGTGACCGACGCCGGCGGTCTGGCCAAGAACAAGACCCTGATCGACCGCATCCGTGCCGACAACCCCAACTCCCTGCTGCTCGGGGTCGGCGATACGACCCACGGGACCGCGGAGACCATGTTCACCGTGGGCGACGCGATCATGCCCACGCTGAACACCTTCGGCATCGACGCCTTCACGCCCGGGAACTGGGATTTCGGCTACGGTCCCGCGGTATTCCGCAACCGCTTCGCGACGTTCGGCCCCAAACCGCCGCTGCCGGCCAACATCCGCGTGATGGCCGACGCCTTCGACGGCCCCGGCGTAACACCGGCCAACTTCCCGAGCTTGGCGATCAATCTCTACAACGACGCCGATACCGCACCGCTGCCCCCGCAGTTGCACAACAAGCTGGTATTGCCACCGTACAAGATCTTCGACGTGGCCGGCGTGAAGATCGGGGTCATCGGGATTACCGCCGCAATCCTTCCGCAACAGGCGAAGGTGTTCAACATCGGCCTGCGATTCTCCCAGGGGGTGGAGGAGCTCCCGGGTGCAATCGCCGCCGTAAAGGCGCAAGGGGCCACCGTGGTGGTGGTGATGTCGGAACTCGGGCTGTCCCAGAATCTGGAGATCGGCCGGCGTTTCCGCGACGTCGATGTGCTCCTGTCCGCGCACACGCATGAGACCACCCTCAACGCCCTGGTGGCCAACCGTCGCGGCGTGCGTCTGGCGCCGCCGGGACGGATGATCCGGGTCGGGCGCAACGCCACGGTCGTCGTCGAGACCACCGAGGACGTCTACCTGGGTCGCCTCGACATCGCCGTCGATGGCGGCGAGTTCGAGGGCTTTGTCTGGACTCCGATTCCGGTCGACGACTCCGTCCCCGAGGATCCGGCGACCAAGGCGCTGGCGGATGCCGCCGAGGCGCCCTTCGTCGGCGGCACGCTGGTTCGCCACACCTTCATGCCGGCCGGGTTCTGCCCGGCCAACAACTGCGGTGACACCACCAAGCGCGGCCTGCAGCTCACCGAGAGCCTCGATACCGTCGTCGGCCACACCGATGTAACCATGCACCGCGACAACGCGCTGGAGGACGAGGTCAACAATTTCATCGCCGATGCCTTCTATCACGCGAGTATGCCGATCGTCCCAGGGGGGGTGGATCTGTCGATGACCAACGGCTTCCGTTTCGGGAATCCCATCCTCGCCGCGTCCGACGTACCTCCCGGGTCGGTGTTCCCGGACGGGCGCAAACCGGGCGATATTACGCTGCGGGATCTCTATATGCTGTTCCCGATCTCGCCGGCCTTTGCGGTGGCGGATTTCAGCGGCAACAGCATCGTGCGGAACCTGGAAGAGGTGCTGTCGGCGGTCTACAACCGCAACCCCTTCCTGCAGCGCGGCGGCTGGTACCTGGGGCTGGGGAACATGACCCAGAAGATCGACCTGAACAACCGCCCGTTCAGCAGTTCCGGCGGCCGTATCCTCGAGACCACCATCGGCGGCGTCAAGCTCGACACGAGCAAGCGCTATGTCTTCGCATCCTGCTTCCCGCAGGGTGACCCGATCGACCGGGTGTGCCGGACCTTCGGCGGCGCCCACCACAAGTTCTTCGAACTGGCGGATCCCGACGACTACAGCAGCGCCATCACTCTGGTGCCGCCGCTAAACACCGAGAACATCATCCAGGGCCCGATCGTGAAACAGATCGCCCCGGATCGATTCGTCCATCCGGTGCACATGCTGCGGCGCTACCTGGACAGCCTGCCCGGCAGGACGGTGACGGCCGCGGATGCGGCGGTCGGTCGCATTCAGACCGTCGATTCCACCGTTGCCGGCGACCCGCCGGTTCCGCACCCGGTATCCAAGATCGACCCGACGTTGATTCAGATGCCCGAGGGCGCGGGACCGGCCTTCATGTCCGGCATCGTCAACGACCGCGTCGGCAACAACCGGTAGCCGGCCGCCTCGCGGCCGGCTGCGACGCGCCGCAGGGATGCGGCGCGTCTTTACTATGGAGCGAACCCGAGCCTCCTTGGCCGATATGAACTACGCCTTCTTCTTCAGGTAACCACTGAGGGACTGAACTAACTCCTGGGCCAGATTAAACCAAAGCGATGGCTTGGTGTCCTCCATACCATTTTGGTGAGGATTCTGGAAAACGAACCGTATAAGAGCCAATCCAAATACGGCGCTCAGGGATGTGAGGGCAACGACTGGGGTAACAAAGAACGTTGTTGCGTGAAGATGCCTCGCCGCGATGCTTGGGCCGTGATGGAGCCAGTACACGAGGGTGCCGATTAGGACAAGTAGTATGATCCCAGTGCCGTACAAGACAACAGATCTAAAAATTAGGAATTGCCGCTTTTCTCTTAGCACATATTCCAGCGGAACTCTGGCTACGCTATCAAAGCTCCCCGCGGAGAGATCATCTCGCACCGTATCGTCCTGAGTTCCCCCAGCACCTCGCCCCTCAGATGCCACTTGTTCAGTCACAGCCAGCCCAGATTCTTAAGTCGATATTCCATGGCTACCTCAGAAACATGGAATTTGCGCGCCAATTTCGAGAAATCCGTAATTCCCTGCTCCGCGATTAACGCATCAACCGCTTCAGCAGGCATTAAAAGCTCGGCTGCAAATTGGTTTGCCGAGACCTCTTCTGGGTCATAATTAGACAAAGAGAAATTTCTTGCAGGATCGCGAAACGCTTTACCGTGTTCCAACGCGAAATGCCCGAGTTCATGGGCGATGGTAAAGCGCTGCCGGACCTCTGGGTCGGATTTGTTGTACACGATGACAGGCGTCTCGTCCCTGTATTCGAATAAACCTGACAAAGGGTTAGGCTTGGTCCAATGCCTGACCTCCACCCCGGCGCCTCGCGCGATTCGGATCGGGTCGACAGGCAGAGTTCCGCCCCAATATTTCTGCAGAAATAGGCGTGCCTTCTTTTTTGGGCTCATGATTAACATCGCAAACTCACGCCGCTAGCCGACCCAACAAAGTACCTAACGTAGAAATCTTGCAGGCGCCCCTGAACCGTACCTGTTTCTGACAAACGGCATACCCTGATTCTTTATGTTTACCCATATCTGTAAGCTATAAATACATCTAAGAGTGCGAGCACACGGGCTCAGCACTCGGCTAGACGCACCGCTTGGCTGTCTCGTCCACTTGCATGTTATTTATCGTCCTCAAACAGCCACCGCCTGCAATCAGGCTAACACATTGTTTTTAATGGTGGCCAGGGACAGAATCGAACTGCCGACACGGGGATTTTCAGTCCCCTGCTCTACCAACTGAGCTACCTGGCCGGTGAGGGTGGGCCGCGTCGTCGGGCGCGGGCCGGAAAGGGGTCACCATTTAAGCGGGAACCCGGGACGTCGTCAAGCGCGGCGCGGGCTACTTGCTGCCGGGGGGGACGTAGCCGGCGGGCGTCTCGGCGCCTTCGCCGAAGAAGAACGCCTCCATCTGGCCTTCGAGGTACTTGCGGGCGTTGGGGTCCACCGGCGAGAGGTGGTTCTCGTTGATTAGCATGGTCTGGTGCCGGAGCCACATCTGCCACGCCTCTTTCGAGACGTTGTCGAAGATGCGCTTGCCGAGTTCGCCGGGATAGGGCGGCAGGTCGAGGCCCTCGGCCTCCTTACCCAGTTTCACACAATGTACGGTCCGGCTCATCGCGATCTCCTTGCATCCGGGCGCCCGCGGCGGCGAGCAGACGACGCACCGGCACGGCGAGCCCGCCGGGCGGTGGCTTGCGGGTGTTATACCAGAGGGCCCCGCCCTCTTCCACGGCGCCGTCGGTGTCGCGTCGGGCGCAAGCGTAGAGCGGCGTGATGCGAAGTCGGAAATGCGTGAAGGTGTGGGTGAATGCGGGACCCTCGCGCGGCGTGTCGATGGCCAGCCCGAGCCGACGCCGGCACCACGGGCCGGCCCGCTCCCCCTCGGGGAGTTCGGGAAAACCCCACAGCCCGCCCCAGATTCCGGTCGGCGGCCGGCGCAGGAGAAGGACGTCGCCGGCGGGGTCGGCGAGGATGAGCATGCGGGCGTGCCGCTCCGGCAGCTCGCGGCGCGGGCGCGGGGCGGGAAAGCGGTCTACCTGCCCCATACGGTAGGCGGCACAGTCCCCGGCGACGGGACACTGTGCGCACGCGGGGCGCGTGCGCGTGCACACGGTGGCGCCGAGGTCCATGATCGCCTGGGTGTAGGCGGCCACGTCGCGATAGGGGGTACAACGTTCAGCGAGCGACCACAGCCGGCGCGCGACGGCACCCGTTCCGGGCCATCCCGGGACGGCGAAGCGGCGCGCGAGCACGCGTTTGACGTTGCCGTCGAGGATCGCGTGGCGCTGCCCGGCGCTGAGCGCGAGGATCGCGCCCGCGGTGGAAGGCCCCACGCCGGGCAGCGCCGCCACCGCGTCGAAATCGGTCGGAAAACGGCCGCCGTGACGCTCGCAGACGAGACGTGCGGCCCGGTGCAGGTTGCGCCCGCGCGCGTAGTAGCCGAGCCCCGACCACAGGTGCAGGACCTCGTCGAGCGCGGCGGCGCCGAGGGCGCGCACGTCGGGGAAGCGCTCCATGAAGCGTTCGTAGTAGGGGATCACGGTACCCACGCGGGTCTGCTGGAGCATGATCTCCGAGATCCACACGCGGTAGGCGGTGGGATCGCGCTGCCAGGGGAGATCGCGTCGACCGGCGCGGCGATACCACGCCAGCAGGCGGTCGGCGAAGTCGTCGGGTGCCGGTCGCTTCACGGTCCGACCCCCGGGCCCGCCGGGTGCGCATCGCCGGCCGCCGCGAGCCGCTCGAGGGTCGCCGCGGTGCGCAGGGCCTCCTGGCGCATCTTGTAGCGGATCAGCCAGGGGCCGATGAGCGGCGGCACCCAGAAGGACGGTTCGATCACCGCCTCGAAGTCCAGGCGGCAGGCGCGGGCGCCGCGCGCGACGATGCGCCAGCGCGCGCGCCCGTAACGGAAGTCGCTGAGCGCCGGGACGGTGACGGCGACGATCGCGCCGTCGGGCAGGGCGCGCACGTCCTGGACCTGATGCACGTCGAAGCAGAAGAACGCGATGCAGCCGCGCACGACGGTGCGCACGCGCGTGACCCCGCCGCGGTGCGAGAGTACCCGGCTCTCCACGACGGCCGGGTTGAGCCGCGCCAGATGGGCATAGTCGGTGACGAGTGCGCGCAGCGTGTGTGCCGGCATCTCCAGGTCCATTCGCATGGTCAGGCGATAGCGATCGCCCGCGCGGGCGACATGCAGATCCACGACGGCGGCCGCGTGTGCGAAGCCCGCGTATAGCACACACATGGAGAGGGCGAGGATCAGGAGCGGGCGCGCCCACATCGGTCACCGGCCTCCCGCGCCGGCGGATGCCTTCGCGATCGACACCGACGTGGGTTCCGCGGGGGCCGCCGGGGCGGTCATGGCGCCGGTCGCGCCGCGCGGGCGGATTCCGGCGTGCGAGATGCCGCTCGCCACGGGAATTTCACCAGCACATGTTTCCATCCTGCTCGCCCCGGTTCCAACCGCCGGAGCGCCGGTGGCCCGGCCGAAGGCCGAAGTCCGGGGATCCCGGCGCCAACTCGAACCATCGCCCCCGGATTGCGCTTCGCTCCATCCGGGCTACATCTCCACGTCTCGGGTCATCCCTCGTAGCCCGGATGCAGGCCGCAGGCCGGAATCCGGGAATCACGGTGCCGGGAGAAACATTGTCCCCGGATTGCGCGTCGCTTCATCCGGGCTACATCTCTACGTCTCGGGTCATCCCTCGTAGCCCGGATGCAGGTCGCAGGCCGGAATCCGGGAATCACGGTGCCGGGAGAAGCACTCTCCCCGGATTGCGCTTCGCTTCATCCGGGCTACATCTCTACGTCTCGGGTCATCCCTCGTAGCCCGGATGCAGGCCGCAGGCCGGAATCCGGGAATCACGGTGCCGGGAGAAACGCTGTCCCCGGATTGCGCGTCGCTCCATCCGGGCTACAGGTTCGCCCGCGCGGCTACCGGAACAGGTTCTCCAGCCCCTTGCGCAACCCGCCGGGCAGTTGCTTCTGCAGTTTCTCTTCCAGCTTGCGCTCGACCTTGCGGCGCACCTCGCCGGTGAGTACGGCGGCCAGATCGACGCGGAATTCGGGCTTGGCGAAGGTCCCGCTCACCCGCACCGGCACCGACAGGCCCTTGAGTTCGCGCACCGCGGCGCCGGTGCCGCACTGTACCGGATTGAGAAACGTTGCCTTGAGCCCGTAGTTCAGCGTCTGGTCGACGAGGTTTGCGGTTCCCGCACCAGTGGCGCGCAACACCGGCGAGGTCAGGAGCAGGTCGCGATTGTCGAGCACGCCGCGGGCGACGGTCGCATCGGCGGTCAGGCTGCCGAACGGGGTGCGCGCCGGCGCCGGCGGCGGCGGCGAACGGCGCTTGTACAGCGCCCAGGCGGTGCACACGAGGTGGGTGATGTTGACGCCCTCGAGCGTGCCGTTCTTGAGTGCGAGTCCCGCCTTGCCCGAGAGCGTACGCCGCAACTGCATCACGTTCGCCCCGCTGGCGGTGAGCTGCGCATAGAGGTCACCGGTGCCCGAGAGCCGGCGCACGCCGGCGAGATCGGCCGCCAGGTCGCCGACCTGGATGCCGCTGAGGCGCTCGTTCATCGACAGGCGCGGTACCCGTCCCGACGCATCGACGCGGATGTCCCCCGCGTAGCGCCCGCCGTAGAGCTGCGCGGTCGCGGGATGTACGCGCAGATCCCCGTTCACGGAGCGTACGCTCACGCGGATGTCCTTCGAATGGAGCTTGAACGCCGTGAGCTCTCCGATGCGAAGCGTCCCGTCAAGGTCGAACTTCCTCAGCACGCCCACCGGCAGCTTCGCCGCGGCGGCGGCGGCGCCGGCCCCGGGGGTCGCCGGCGCGGCGGCCGGCGCTCCGCCGTTCGCGGGCGGCGGGAGATAGCGGTCGAGGTCGAGGCGATCGAGGTCGAGCGCGAAGGTCACCGCAGGGTGGGCGAAGCGCCGCACCGCGAGCCGACCGGTCAGGTGTGTGTCGTCGAGCGTGACCTTCAGCGGGTCCACCGCCACGGCATCGGGGGCGGTACTCACCCCGATCTCGGCCGACACGCGGGTAAGGGCCTTGGGATCCGCGGTCGCGGGGGCGTGCAGCCCCAGTTGGGGGAAGAGGCTGCGGGCGTCGAAGGCGGGGATGGCGAGGCGGCCTTTCACGCGCGGCGCCGACAGCACCTGCCTCGCCGTGAGCGCACCGGTGAGCTTCAGGTCGGCGAGCGACAGGGTCAGATCCTCGAGCGCGGCGGTCTGGCGCGCGAGGTCGAAGGCGATCCGGCTATGCAGGCGCACCGGCACCCCGGACGCCGGGAGGCCCTTGCCGGTGAGGGCGAAACGCAGATCCGCGGCGAACGGCCGGCCGGGGCGGATCGCGCCGGTGGTGAGATCGAGGTGTTGCACCGCGTAGCGGGTCCCCGCCCTGCGGTCATCCCAACGCAGCGTCGCGTCCTTCACGCGCACCCCGCCGACGGCCAGGGCTGCGATCGGCAGGGCGGGGCCGGCGGCGGGCTTCTTGGCCGCGGACCCGGCGTGCGACGTCCCGGCGCCGCCCAGACCGCTCCAGTTCGTCCGCCCGTCGCGCGCGCGTTCCAGGTTGAGCGTCAGACCGTCGAGCACCACGGTCCCCAGCTCGACGCGCTTCTGCAACAGCGGCAGCAGCTTCACGCGCAGCTCGGTCGAGGTGACCTTGACGAACGGCGCACCCGAGAAGCCGGGCGGATTGCTCAGGCTCGTCGGCCCCAGGCGCAACCCCAGCCACGGAAACACCGAGAGTTTGATGTCGCCCTTGAGGGTCAGCACGCGGCCGGTCTTCTCCTTGACCAGCGCCGCGATCTGCGGCTTGTAGTCGTTGGGATTGACGAAGATCGGGATCAGGACGGCCGCCGCGAGGATCACCACGACGACCACACCCACGATCCATGCGAGAACCTTCAGCAGCGTGCGCATCGGCGAACCCCGGGGACGCGTGTCGCGTCACGGTCGAAAGACCCCGCCCGACCGGAAGCGCGGGACGGGCCGGCGCAGTATAACCCGAAAGCCGCGCGCGACTGCTCCCGGCAACGACGCGGGGATTCAGGGAAAGACGAGGATCACCACCGCAAGGGCGACGAGCAGGAGGATGCCGGCGCCCCAGGCCAGCGCCCGCAGCAACGAACGCAGCGGGCGGCGTTTCACCGGGACACCGGGAGACGAACCGCCGCAACGAACGCGAAGGTCCGCAAAAGACAATTGAACCAGATCATTATAGCACCCCTGTGCACGGCGCCCCGGTCCCCGCGCGACTGCGCCGCGGCGTTCTTGATTTCGCCCGAGGCCGGTGTGATGATCGAACCGCGTGCCGGCCGCGGTCGCGCACGCGCTCAGCGCATCCGCGTCTCACCGGGAGCCGCGCATGGATCGCATCCCCGCGGGTGGATATCACGCGCATCGGCCGCACCCTGCGCCCGCCGCCGGTTCGGCGGGTCGTGCCGCATGCGACCGACCCCCGGGATCGAAGGCGCGCCTCGCGCTATCCCCTCCGACCGCCGGAGGGCGCGGAGGTTCGCCCGGCACGGCGCGATCCGGTCCGCACCGCCGCATCCCCTACGTCCTTTGCCCCTGCGGAGGATCCTCGGCATGAACGGATACTGTGTGGTCACGGCCGACGGCGGCCGCGCCCGGCTGTTCACACTCGAGCCGGCCCGCTACCCTGAAGTCGAATCCGGTCCCAGTCTCGTCGAGCAGCGCGACCTCGTCGATATCGAACAGGAGACGGCCGGCGCGGAACTGTGGACCAGTACGAAGTCCGGCCGCAACCGTGCGCCCGGCGGCGGGCCGGCGCACGGCTACGACGACCATCGCAGCCAGCACCGCGCCGAATCGGAACGACGTTTCGCCCGTCAGGTCGCACAGGAGGCGATGCGCCTGGCCCAGGCGCACGCGGCGCGCACCATCGTGCTGGCCGCCGAAAAGCGCATGCTGGGATTCCTGCGCACCGCCCTCGATCCGCTCGTCCGCAACGGCATGGTCGTGCAGGAAGTCGCCAAGGACCTGAGCAAACACCCGCCCATCGAGATTCAGGAACTCCTGGCCCGCGACGGATTGCTACCGGCGCGACGCGCTCCGGCACGCTAGCCGCAACGCCGCTGCGGATACGGCGCGCTCAGGAATGTACTCCGGCCGCGGGCAACCGCGCCCGCAACCGTGCGAGAAAGGTCTCGATGCGGTGCGCGTTGGTGCCGAGGTCGCCCCGGCCGACGCGCGATTCCGAGCGCAGGTCCACGCGGATGCCGCGGGGAGTCGGGCGCAGGCGCACGACGACGTCGTCGCGAAAACCGAACCAGAAGGTGGTGGCGGTCGCCTCGATACGCCCCTGCGCCGGTCGCGCCGCGACGATGCGCCAGCCCATGGCGCGGGCGGTGGCGAGGGCGGCGCGAAAGATCGTCGGCTCCGGCGCCCGGAACCAGGCCGGGCGCACCCCGGGATAGGCCCGCTCCTGGAGGGCGGCGACCGCCGGCCCGCCGTAGACCGGTGAGTCGGGAGCCCCGCGGCGCAGGGCCAGCACGGCCTCGAACCGGGGCGGGTCGGCGGGGTCGGTGGTGATGTCGTGGATCGGCGGCAGCGCGCGGGCGCCCTGGAGGTGCGACCATGGGATCCAGACGGTGGCGGTGGCGACGGCCAGGCCGAGGAGCGCCCAGGTGAAGGTACCCCAGGCGCGGCCCAGCGGCGCGAGGGCCACCCCGACGAGCGAGACCGCGCCCGCCGCCAGGGCCCCGTAGACCGCCCACTGCAGGATGAGGAAGCCCGCACCGTAGCCCCACCAGCCGAAGCGATGCCCGAGCCCGGCGAGCAGCGCCGCCAGGGCGCACAGCAGCGCGAAGGCGAAACCCGCCCGCGGGACGGGGCACACGGCGCGGCGCAACCGCCCCTGGCTGCGCCCGGCCGATTCGGTGAGTTCCATTGCCGTCCGGCCTCCGGGCCGGCGGCCTGCGGCCGCGGCAGCGTTCAGGAAACAGATGGAGCGGGTGAAGGGAATCGAACCCTCGTCATCAGCTTGGGAAGCTGAGGTTCTACCATTGAACTACACCCGCGTTCCCGGCGCACTATTGATAGCGTCTGTGCCGCCTCCTGTCAAAGGGCGCGCCCGGCCGCGGCCCGGTGCGCATGGTGTAGAATGGGGGATCCGGGAACCAGGCCCGCGGAGCGGCGGCGATGGAGATCTACCTCAACGGGGAACCGCGTCAGGTCGCGGACGGCATCAGCGCCGCCGAACTCCTCGAGCAGCTCGCGCTCGGCGGCAAGCGGGTCGCCGTTGAGGTCAACCGCGAGATCGTCCCGCGCAGCGCCTGCCCGAGCCGCCGGCTGCGGCCCGGAGACCGGGTCGAGGTGGTGCGCGCCATCGGCGGGGGTTGACCCGCCGCGGATGCGTCCGACGCCCGGGGCATCGCCCCGTCCCGAACCTCCAGACCTACCAGACCTAAAGGTATCGATCGACATGTCGAGCGTGATTCCCACCCCTGTTTCCACTGCGCCGGCCGGGGACGACGTCTTCACCGTGGCCGGGACGGTCTATCGCTCGCGCCTGCTCGTGGGCACCGGAAAGTACCGCGACCTCGAACAGACGCGGCGCGCGGTCGAGGCGAGCGGGGCCGAGATCGTCACCGTGGCCATCCGGCGCACGAATATCGGCCAGGACCCGGGCGAACCGAACCTGCTCGACGTCCTGCCTCCGGAACGCTACACGATTCTTCCCAACACCGCGGGCTGCTATACCGCCGCGGACGCGGTGCGCACCTGCCGGCTGGCGCGCGAATTGCTCGACGGTCACGACCTGGTCAAGCTCGAGGTGCTCGGGGACGAGAAGACGCTGTTCCCGGATATCGACCAGACCTACGTCGCGGCGCGCGAGCTGATCGCCGACGGTTTCAAGGTGATGGTCTATACCAACGACGACCCGATCGCGGCGCGGCGCTTCGAGGAGATGGGCTGCGTGGCGGTGATGCCGCTGGCCGCGCCCATCGGCTCGGGCCTGGGCATCCGCAACCCATTGAACATCCGCACTATCGTCGAGAACGCCGGCGTGCCGATCCTGGTCGACGCGGGGGTGGGCACGGCCTCCGACGCCGCGGTGGCGATGGAGCTGGGTTGCGACGGCGTGCTCATGAACACCGCGATCGCCGGGGCGCGCGACCCGGTGCTCATGGCGGGTGCGATGCGCAAGGCGGTGGAGGCCGGACGCGAGGCCTACCGCGCCGGGCGCATCCCGCGCAAGCGCTTCGCCAGCGCCTCCTCGCCCCTCGAGGGCACGTTCTTTTGATCCCCCACCCGCGCCCGGGCGCGGGGACGGCGGGGCGGGAGGCCTCCGACGGAGACCCGGCCGGCGCGCAGCGGCGGCGCGTGCGCAGCTTCGTGCGCCGCGAGGGGCGCATCACCCGCGCCCAGCGCCGCGCGCTCGAGACCCTGTGGGGACGCTACGGGATCGACCCGCCCGCCTCCGGTAGCATCGATCTGGACGCCCGCTTCGGGCGGCGCGGCGCGCCGCGCGTGCTCGAGATCGGCTTCGGCAACGGCGAGGCGCTGCTGGCGCTGGCGCGCAGCCGCCCCGAGGTCGACTGCCTCGGCATCGAGGTCCACCGGCCCGGCGTCGGCCATCTGCTGCTGCAGCTCGAGCGCGAGGGAATCGCCAACGTCCGTGTGATGTGCGCGGACGCGCTCGAGGTGCTGGAACGCCACCTGCCCGATGCCGCGTTCGACCGCATCCTGCTGTTCTTCCCGGACCCGTGGGTGAAGAAGCGCCATCACAAACGGCGCATCGTGCAGTCGGCATTCGCGCGGCTCGTGCACCGGCGCCTGCGCCCCGGCGGGACCCTGGAGATGGCGACCGACTGGGAGGACTACGCGCGGCAGATGCTCGCGGTGATGGAGGCGGAGGGTGGTTTCGCCAACCGCGCCGGTCCCGGGCGCTACGCGCCGCGGCCCGCGGAACGTCCGCCGACGCGATTCGAACGCCGCGGCGAGCGTCTCGGGCACCCGGTTTGGGACCTGGCGTTCGTGCGGGTGGGGGAGAAGGAGACGCCGTAGGGGCGCCGCGCGGGGCGGCATCGGTTGGGTCCGGCATCGCCGGCGGGCCAAGGCCCGCCCTACGGATGGCCCGTCGGCGCGTAAATCATGGGGTAGGGCCGGGCTTGCCCGGCCGACGTCGTTGCCTGGTCCGACGGTGCTTGGATCAAACGTCGTCGGCGGGGCAAGCCCCGCCCTACAGGCCGACGTCGTTGCCTGGCCCGACGTTGTTTGGATCGAACGTCGTCGGCGGGGCCGGTGGCGTCGAACGGTGCGATGCCGCGGGAAGAGGCCACGGGCCCCACGGAACGCACGGAAGAATTGTAACCGGTCCGTGGGTGCGGTGGATTCCGTGGCGCTTGTGTCTTTGTTCTCGGTAGGCCGCGGGCACCCCGATCCAGGGAACCGCGATCCCGGGCGTCGCCGGCGGGCCGAGGCCCGCCCTACCGGCGCCCGGGTCGGCGTGGGAGGCGGGGTAGGGCCGGGCTTGCCCGGCCGGGGCCGCTGCCTGGTTCGACGTTGTTTGGATCAAACGTCGCCGGCGGGCCGAGGCCCGCCCTACCGGCGCCCGGGTCGGCGTGGGAGGCGGGGTAGGGCCGGGCTTGCCCGGCCGGGGCCGCTGCCTGGTTCGACGTTGTTTGGATCAAACGTCGCCGGCGGGCCGAGGCCCGCCCTACCGGCGCCCGGGTCGGCGTGGGAGGCGGGGTAGGGCCGGGCTTGCCCGGCCGGGGCCGCCGACCGGAACGACGGGGTTCGAGGGTCGGGGTGCGTTTGAGCCGGGCGCGCCCGGCCGGGGAGGAGAGATGGCCGAACCGATTACGCTGACCACGGAGATGATGGTGGTCCTCGCCATCCTCGGGTTCACGATCTTCCTGTTCGTCTCCGAGCTGGTGCGGGTGGACGTGGCCGGGATCCTGGTGATGGTGATCCTGGGCCTGATCGGCCTGGTGCCGGGCGACCGGCTGTTCTCGGGATTCTCGAGCAACGCGGTGATCTCGATCATCGCCATCATGATCATCGGCGCGGGGCTCGACCGCACCGGCGTGATGGGGCGGGTGGCGGCGTTCCTGCTGCGGGTGGGCGGAAGCACCGAGCGGCGCATCATTCCGCTGATCTCGGGCACGGTGGGGATCATCTCGAGCTTCATGCAGAACGTGGGCGCGGCGGCGCTGTTCCTGCCGGTGGTCAGCCGCATCTCACTGCGCACGCGCATTCCGCTCTCGCGCCTGCTGATGCCGATGGGCTTCTGCGCGATCCTCGGGGGTACGGTGACCATGGTCGGCTCGAGTCCGCTGATCCTGCTCAACGACCTCATCGCGACCGCCAACGAGGCCCTTCCGGGCGGTGCGGCGCCGATGAAGCCTTTCGGACTGTTCGCGGTGGCGCCGGTCGGGCTCGCCCTGGTGGGGGCCGGGATCCTCTACTTCGTGCTGCTGGGCCGGCGCGTGCTGCCGGCCATCGAGACCCCGGCGGCGGGGCCGGGCGAGACCGCGCGCTATTTCGAGGAGGTCTACGGGATCCGCGGCGAACTGTTCGAACTGGCGGTCCCGCGCGCGAGCGCCGCGGCGGGCGCCGCCGTCGGCGCGCTCGAAAACCGGCCTGGGGCGCCGTTCCTGGTGGCCGTCGCCGACTCGCAGGGGCTGCGCGTGGCCCCGCACCGCGGCGAGCGGATCGAGCCCGGCAGCCGCCTGTGCGTGATGGGCGATCGCGGCCAAGTGGAGGCGTTCGCCGCCGCGCTGGGGCTGGAACGGCGTCCCGAACCGGAGACCTTCGCCGACGCGCTCAACCCGACCGTGTCGGGGATCGCCGAGGTCGTCATTCCGCCCAACTCCGCGGTGATCGGCAAGACGCTGGCCGAGGTGCAGCCGCGGCGGCGCTACGGCGTGGGGGCGCTGGCGGTGTTTCGCGGCGACCGCGTCGTACGCGAGGAGCGGCGCGAGCTGGTACTGCGCGCGGGCGACACACTGGTGATGCACGGGACCTGGAAGGACCTCGCGCAACTGGCGCGCGAGCGGCGCAACTTCGTGGTCGCCACCGACTTCCCGCGCGAGGAGACGCGCCCGCACAAGGTCCCGCACGCACTCGTGTTCTTCGCCGTGGCGATCGCCCTGGTGCTGTTCACGGACTTCCGCCTTTCGGTGGCCCTGCTCGTCGGCGCGCTGGGCATGATCCTGACGGGGGTGATCCGGATCGACGAGGCCTACCAGGCGGTGGACTGGAAGACGGTGTTCCTGCTCGCGAGCCTCATCCCCCTCGGCATGGCGGTGGAGACCAGCGGGACGGCGGCGTGGATCGCCCAACAGACGGTGCGGGTCGTCGGGGACTGGCCGACGTGGGCGCTGCAGGCGGCGGTGGCCGTGCTCGCGACCTTCTTCACGCTGGTGATGTCGAACATCGGCGCCACCGTACTGCTGGTGCCGATCGCAGTGGACATCGCCGCCGACACCGGCGCCGACCCGGCGGTGTTCGCCCTCACGGTGGCGCTCGCCACCTCCAACTCCTTCCTGATCCCCACCCACCAGGTCAACGCCCTGATCATGGGCCCGGCCGGCTACCGCGTGCCCGACTTCCTGCGCGCCGGCGGCATCATGACGGTGCTCTTCCTGGTGGTGATGCTGGCGGTGCTGCGGTTCTACTGAAATGGCGCGCGGAAAGAAAAGGGCCGCGGAGGGGATCTCCGCGGCCCCGGTTGCGGGCTGCGGGGTGCCGCAGCCGGTATTCCCGGGCCTCAGCGCCGCCGCAGACGCCGCGCCGCCGTCCACCCCAGCAACGCCACTCCGATCAGAACCAGCGTGGCCGGTTCCGGCACGCTCGGCGTTCCGCCACCCGTGAAGCCGCCGCCTCCGATGCCGAGGTTGCGCGCACCGAATGCGACCGGCTTGCCGTTGTCGGCCCCGAACCGGGCCAGGCTGTCGGTCACCTCGAAGACGGTGAACAGACTGGTGTCGATACCGTCGTAGAAGCTGTGGGTGATGTCGCGGTCGACGACCGGGTCGGTGAGCCCGATCGCGAGACCGGCGGCCGTCGGCGCGAAGACCCCGCTGACACTGATCGTGTTGTTCACCGCGGTCCCGAACGAGGGTACGAAGTCGTACCAGCTCTGGCCGAACCCCTCGTCGGTATTCACGTACAGCGAGCCTCCGCCGTTGAAGTAGGTGGCGAAGGCGGAGGCCGCGGAAGCGAGGTTCGCCGCAGCCGCGGGGGTACTGCCCGAGCCCACCATGACGGCATCGAAGCCGCCGCTCAGGGCACCGCCGATTCCGGCGGCGGTGGCCGAAAAGAAGGTGGGGCTGTATCCGGCGCTGGCGATGCCGGAAGGTGTACTGCTTCGATTGACGCCGATGTAGGCGACGGACTTGCCGGCCCGCGCGGCGGCAGTCGAGGCCGTTCCGAACAGGGTGTAGTCAAGTCCCGCGGCCATGTAGGCGCTGTTGTTGTGCTCATCGGAATCGTGGCCGGTGATGAAGATGTTTCCCGCGTGGACCGGGAAGGCGAACCCGAGCGCGAGCATGGCGGCGATCACGCCGGCGCGAGCCGTTCGGGCGGTGCTCGATCGGAGTCTCATGGTCGGTTTCCTCCTGCGCATTCTCCGTTGGGTGCTCCGGAGGCCCGGAGCGGTTGAAATCGGCTGCGGCGGCGTGTACCCGCCCGGGCCGCCACGCCGGCCGACCGCTCATTGTCGTCCGCGGTCCTCGATCCGGCGCGTATCCAAAGAACTGCCAGATTCGTGCCATCGTCAGCACTACAAATCAATTCAGGTGCTTGCGGAGGCGGATCGCGTAGGGCAAACGATGACCGTAAAATATCCTGACGCCGGAACTGGGACCCAGTGGCCCGCGCGCGCCGCTGGCCCGGCAAGAACCGATAAACACAAATCGATTCATGTTGTTACAATACGTCCGCCGAACCCCCTCAGGAACTGGAAACCGTAAAATCTCCTGACACCCAGCCCGGAAACCGCAATAAAACAATCAACTATGCCGTTGGGTCGGTGACAAACGCGTCTCATTCTCAGCGCCGTGATTCGGCCTTCGGGGGTTGCCACCGCGCGGGTGAACAGCCGCCGACAGCCCTCCGTGCCGCCCGGCGACGCGCCCCCTCGGCGTCCGCACTTGTGGCCCGGACGCCGCCTAGGGCAGAATCGCCGATTGCCTGCCCCCGCCGGGGAGCTGTCATCCGGCCCGCTGATGGTCCAGTGGCGGGCCGTGCGGGCTCGCGAACGTACCCGAATCCAGGAGTGAGACATGTCGGAACAGCACCCGATCATCGCCGTGACGGGGTCCTCCGGGGCCGGCACGAGCACGGTCAAGCGCGCCTTCGAACACATCTTCCGGCGCATGGGGATCAACCCGGTGATCGTGGAGGGCGACAGTTTCCACCGCTACGACCGCCAGGAGATGAAGAAGGCGATCGCGGAAGCGCACGCCGAGCATCGCAACGTCAGCCATTTCGGGCCCGAGGGCAATCTCTTCGATCGCCTCGAGGCGCTGTTTCGCGAATATGGGGAGACCGGGGGCGGCCAGCGCCGCTTCTACCTCCATAGCGAGGAGGAGGCGGCGCCGTACAATCAGGAGCCGGGCACCTTCACCCCGTGGGAGCCGATTCCGCCGGACACCGATCTGCTCTTCTACGAAGGGCTGCACGGCGGGATCGTGACCGACAAGGTCAACGCCGCACGTTACGTCGACACGCTCGTCGGCGTCGCCCCCATCGTGAACCTCGAGTGGATCCAGAAGATCCACCGCGACTGTAAGGAGCGCGGCTACAGCGCCGAGGCGGTCACCGATACGATCCTGCGACGCATGTACGACTACGTCCACTACATCACGCCGCAGTTCTCGCGCACTCACATCAACTTTCAGCGCGTACCGACCGTAGACACCTCCAATCCCTTCATCGCGCGGGAGATTCCCACGCCCGACGAGAGCTTCGTGGTGATCCGCTTCCGCGATCCGAAGAGCGCGGATTTCCCCTACCTGTTGCGGATGCTGCACGATTCCTTCATGTCGCGCCCCAACACGATCGTGGCCCCGGCCGGCAAGATGGGCTTCGCCATGGAGATCATCCTCACGCCGATCATCGAGCGGCTGATGGAGAACCGGCGCAAGGGCCGGCACTGACTACGCCGGGATAGCGATGGGCCGGTTCCGGAGACTGATCGCGAGACTGTTCCGGATCGGCCGGGAACCCTCGCGTCTGCTGCTGATGCGGTTCATGGAGCGGTACATGAACCGCACGATCATCGTGCATTCCGGACTCCCCGCCGATTGGGTCGCGGAGTTGTTGAAGGAACCGGGCGGCGCGGGTCATTTCCGCTTCGACGTACGCCGCGCGCCGGGCCCCCGCCCGACGCCGGTGGAGTGGGTCGTGCACCGGCACGTGCTGGTGCTGGGGCTTCCGTTGCCCCTCATCCTCCAGGTGCGCGAGGACGGAATCCGTGTGCGCCACCTGCGCCGTGGCGGACACATCCTGCACCCCAGCGAACTCGTGTGGCTGCTCGACGAGATCGGACCGCGGCACCACGCCCGGCTGTTCCCGACGGAAGACGGGCTCGCCGCCGAAACCGGCATGGCGGCGGCCGACAACCGGATCGAGTATCCTTACGGAACCGCCCCGTAGGGTCATCATCCGCCGGCCTTCCGTTTCCGGCACTACCGGAGGTTCTCCCTAGTGAATACGTTCCGCGCCGCCCATGTGCGCGCCGGCGATTGGACCGAGGCCGCCGAGCGCTGTCTCGCCGAGTTGGAGCCGGTCCCGGATGGCGTCAACCTCGGCTTCGCCTACGTGACCGATCCGCTGGCGGCGGATCTCGGGGCATTGCTCGAGTTGTTGCGGACGCGGACCGGTGTCGCCCACTGGGTCGGCACCGTCGGCGTCGGCGTCTGCGCGACGGGCACCGAGTACTATGAGGAGCCGGCCCTGGCCGTGATGCTCGCCGCCCTGCCGGACGGTGAGTTCCGCGTCTTCCCCCCGCTGGGCGAGGAAGACACGACGCTCCCCGCGGACATCGGGACCTGGGCCGAGCGAGCGCAGGCACGCCTCGGGGTGGTCCACGGGGATCCGCGCAATCCGGCCCTTCCCGCCATCGTCACCGCACTGGCGGCGCGCCTGCCCGGCGGGTTTCTCGTCGGCGGCCTCACGTCCTCCAACGACGTCTACGCACAGCTCGCCGACAAGGTGGTGGAGGGGGGCTTGTCCGGTGTCCTGCTCTCGGCCCGCGTCCCCGCGGTGACCGGTCTCACCCAGGGCTGCACGCTGATCGGGACGCGCCATGTGGTCACCGAATGCCGCCGCAACATCCTGGTGCAGCTCGACGGCCGACCGGCCCTGGAGGTCCTGCGCGAGGACATCGGCGAGGTGCTCGCACGCGACCTCAACCGGATCGGGGGCTATATCTTCGCGGCGCTGCCGGTTGCGGGATCGGACACCGGCGACTATCTGGTCCGCAATCTGGTGGGTATCGATCCGGAACAGGGGCTGGTCGCGATCGGCGATCTGCTGGAGAACGGCCGCGCGCTGCAATTCTGCCGGCGTGACGGGACCAGCGCGCACGCCGATTTGGTGCGGATGCTGCGCGAGCTGAAGCGCCGCACGGAGAACACCCCGCCCCGGGGGGCGCTCTATTTCTCCTGCCTCGGGCGCGGACGTCACCTGTTCGGTTCCGAGTCGGCGGAACTCGAGATCATCCGCCGCGAACTCGGCGAATTTCCGCTGGTCGGATTCTTCGCCAACGGGGAGATCTCGCACGACCGCCTCTACGGCTACACCGGCGTCCTGACCCTGTTCAGTTGATCGCGGCGCAGACGCCGCCCGGAGTCTTCGATGCGCTGTCACACCCTCGGCGACACCGACCTGAAGGTGAGCGCCGTGTGCCTGGGTACCATGACCTTCGGCGAGCAGAATGACGAGCGCGAGGCCCACGAGCAACTCGACTTCGCGCTCGAGCAAGGCGTGAACTTCATCGATACGGCGGAGATGTACCCCGTGCCCCCGCGGGCGCCGACGCAGGGACTGACCGAGACCTACATCGGGACCTGGCTCGCGAAGCGGCGCTGCCGCGAGCGCGTCGTACTGGCGAGCAAGGTCGCGGGGCCCGGCGAGGAACTGGCCTATCTGCGCCCGGGCGGCCCGCGCCTCGACCGCGCCGGGGTCTTCGCCGCGCTCGATGCGAGCCTGCGCCGGCTGCAGACCGACTACCTGGACCTGTATCAGGTCCATTGGCCGGCGCGGCGCACGAATTTCTTCGGGCGCCTGGGTTACGTCCATGAGCCCGGCGACGGGGAGACCCCGATCGAGGAGACCCTGGAGGCACTTGGCGAGGCGGTGCGCGCGGGCAAGGTCCGCCACGTCGGCGTCTCGAACGAGACGCCGTGGGGCGTGATGCGCTATCTGGAGATCGCCGCGCGCACCGGCCTGCCGCGCATCGTCAGCGTGCAGAACCCCTACAATCTGCTCAACCGCAGCTTCGAGATCGGGCTCGCCGAGATCGCCCATCGCGAGCGGGTCGGGCTGCTCGCCTACTCGCCGCTCGCCTTCGGGGTGCTGAGCGGAAAGTACCTCGACGGGGCCCGGCCCGCCGGGGCGCGCCTGACGCTGTTCGAGCGCTTCCAGCGCTACAACAATGCACAAGGCGAGGCGGCCACGCGCGCCTACGTACGGCTCGCGCGCGAGCACGGCCTGGATCCGGCGCAGATGGCGCTCGCCTACGTCAATACCCGCGGCTTTCTCACCGCCACCATCGTCGGCGCCACGAACCTCGAGCAGCTCGCCGCGGATATCGCGAGCATCGACGTCGAACTGCCCGCGCCGGTGGTCGCCGCCATCGAGGCGATCCACCAGGAACACCCGAACCCCTGCCCCTGACCGGCTCCGGCCGCAGGTTTTCGCGGGGCGGACACCAGCGGCCGCTATTCCAGAGCGCGCTCGAGTGCTGCGCGTACGGCGACGCCGGCCCCCGGGCCGTAACGCGTGCGGCCGGGCTCGAACACGTCCGTAAACGCGTATTCGTAGCGCAGGTCGCGCAACCCGAGGGCACCGATAACACGGTTCTCGTAGGAGGCGTCGTCGTCGTGCGGCAGCAGGGCCGGCCAGCCGTCGTCTCCCGGCCCGAGGATGGGGCCGAAGAAGATGACGCCGGGCTTGTTGCGCAGACGTAGCGCGCAACTGCCGGCGGTGCGCCCGGACATCGGCAGAAAATCGATGGTCCGGGTGAGTTTGGACTGGCGATCGAGCGGGATGTCGACCTCCGCGTCGATGGCGGGTACCTCGGGGCCGAAGGCCAGTGCGCGCGCCCCGGTTCGGGCGCGCCAGCGGTCGACGTCGCGCGCGCCGAAACGGCTCGGCAGGAACAGATACCGCAGCGGCCCGACCGCCCCCAGTGCCGCCGCCAGACCGGGGTCGAATGGCGGCGCATTGATCAGGATTGCGCCCGCCTCCCGGTCCGCGACAAGGTAGCTCGCGGGACCGGGTACGCGCAGCCGGAAGATCCTGCGCCCGGGGATCTCGAGCAGCGGTTCCAGCGGGTCGGTCATCGTGTCGCCCTCCTCCCGACGCCGGCCGCGGGCGGTCCTCCGCCGCTTGACCCGGGCGCCAAGGGATCTACTATTAGGGTTGGATCTGCAGGGCGCAAGCGGGGCGGACGTGAAACTCGAGGACTACCTGGCGGGCTGCCGCGAGATCACCGCCTTCTGTACGCAGAACGGCTGGATCGACGGCGAGACCCTGCGCGTCGACGTGCTCGAACGCAGCGGGCCCTCGCTGCTCGCGGCGGTGACCTTCGAGGAAGTCCTCATGGAAGGCTCCGGTTGCGTCGCCGGGCGGGTCGGATGCTACGGGCGCGTGCGCGTCACCGTCGACGAGAACGGCGACGTGCAGCGACTGGAGCCGCTCTGAGGCTCGGGGGGGTGCCGGATCGGGCGCCCCTCCCCTGCTGCGGGCGCGGAACGGCGGAGGACGGAGGATGGCGCAACGGCGGGACGCGGGTGACCGGATCCTGGACGCGGCCCTGGAGATCGCCGAAACGGCGGGCTGGGAGGCGGTCCGGGTCGCCGACGCCGCGCGTGCCGCGGACGTCGCGCCGGCGGACATACCGCTGTGGTATCGCGAGAAGGAAGATCTCGTCGACGCCTGGTTCGCGCGCGCCGACCGCGCGCTGCTCGCACTGTCGGGCCAGCCGGAGTTTCAGGATCTTCCGCCGCGCGCACGGCTCCATCGCGCGGTGATGACGTGGCTGCGGACCCTCGCGCCGCACCGGCGCGTCACCCGCCAGATGGTCCTCACGCGGCTGGAGCCGGGGCACGTCCACATCCAGTACCGCGCCCTGCTCGGGGTGAGCCGGACGGTGCAATGGCTGCGCGAGGCCACGCGCCGCGACGCACGTTATCTGCTGCGTGCGCTGGAAGAGACGGCGCTCACGGCGGTCTTCCTCACGACCTTCACCTTCTGGCTCTGGGACGACTCGGCGGATTCGGTGCGCACCTCGCGGCTGCTCGACCGCCTGCTCATCGGGTCCGGGGGCTGCACGCCCGGTGCCCGGCGCCGACGCGGCACCGGACAGACCCCGCCCGCGCCGGCTGCGGCGGCCGGTTCGGAATCCCCCCCGGCGCACGATTCGCCGGCGGGCCCCGGCTGAAGAGCGACCCGTGGCCTTCAGCGCGCCCCCAGCACCGGCGCCAGGAGCCTGTCGGACTTAGGCGTTCGTAGCCAGGCGGCGGGAGATCGGGGACGGTCTTGCGATCGTTTGAGGCGAATAGTGGTCACTATTTAACGAGAACGATCGGGAAAAAAGGGACCGATCTTTTACCGCCGCAGCAGAAGGAGCCTAAATCCGACAGGCTCCTAACCCGTTGAGGACGAACTGCACCGCCAGGGCGGCGAGCACCAGCCCCAGCAGCCGGCTGATCACGTTCGCACCCGTCTCCCCCAGCCAGCGCATCAGACGATCGGCGGCGCGCAGCGCGGCGTAGGTCATCGCCAGCACCGCGGCCAGCACCCCGAAGACCACGGCGTAGGTCGCCGCGTCGACCCCGCTCCGGGTGAGCACCAGGAGCACCGTCGTCAACGCACCCGGGCCCGCGATCAGCGGGAAGGCAAGCGGGAAGACCGAGATGTCGGACCGTCGCGCCGCCTCGCGCTGTTCGGCGGGCGTGGCCGAACGCAGTCCGGACTGGCGCGCGAAGACCATGTCGATGGCGAGCAGGAACAGCAGCACGCCGCCCGCGATCTGAAACGCCGGCAGACCCACCCCGAGGGCGCCGAGCAGGCGCCGGCCGGCGACGGCGAACCCCACCAGGATGGCACCGGCCAGCAGCACCGCCCGACCGGCCACACGTGCGCGCTCGGGCGCGGACATGCCCTGCGAAAGGGCGCCGAACATCGGGGCGAGCCCGACCGGGTCGATCACCACGAGCAGCAGGATGAACGTATTGACCACCAGGCCCGACATGGCGTGCCTTTCGCGAGCGGACGGAAAAACCCGGGTTGCCAACCCCCGGAGGAGGACCTATAACTTACCCTAGCCCGCGACGCCGTGACACCGGCGCCGGGCACCCTCCGACGAGCCAGCCCACGGAGAGCCGGCGCGATGTCCGAGGATTTCGACCCGCGAGTGGGGGACTGGTACCGGACCCGGGACGGGGCCGCGTTCGAGGTCGTGGCGGTCGACGAGGAAGACGGTACGGTGGAGATTCAGCACTTCGACGCCACCGTCGAGGAGGTCGACCTCGAGACTTGGTCCGATCTCGATCTCGAGCCCATCGAGCCGCCCGAGGACTGGTCGGGCCCCCTGGACATCGAGCGCGAGGACTACGGCGTCGATCTCGGCGCCGCCGGCCACGACGAGTGGGCCAATCCCCTCGACGAGTTCGACTGAAGGCACGCGCCCGGTCGCGGCGCCCCCAGGCCCGCGTACCACGATCCACCATAACATTCTGTAATTTCTATATAAATATCGGCCGACCCCGTCGCCGCCGCTGCACTATACTTGCAAGAGGGGGGGGCGGCCCGGACGTGTCGCGCCCGGGGATGAGGACGGAAGGAGGTCGTTATGCGCAGACGACTGTATTTCCTGTTGCCCGATACCGGCCACACCCGCGGTGTGGTCAATGATCTGCTCCTGGCACGCATCGAAGCGAGGCATATCCACGTGCTGGCGCGCGACGGCACGGCGCTGGACGACCTGCCGGAGGCGAGCCTGTTCCAGAAAAGCGACTTCGTCCACGGTGTGGAGCAGGGCCTCGCACTCGGCGGCCTTACCGGCGCCATCGTCGGTGTCATCATGATGGCGCTCGCGCCCCGCGGCGTCGACCTCAACGGTCTGGCGGTGCTCACCATGGCGCTGGCCGGCGCCGTGGTCGGCGGCTGGGCCTCGGGAATGATCGCCACCGACGTGCCCAACACCCGGCTCCGGCGCTTCAAGGCGGCGCTCGAGGAAGGGCGTGTGCTGCTGATGGTCGATGTGCCCAAGGGCCGCGTGGACGAGATCGATGCCCTCGTCCGCAGTCATCACCCCGAGGCCGGCATCCACGGCACGGAGCCGACGATCCCGGCCTTTCCATAACCACGAAAGCGGCCGGCGCAGCCGGTCCGCGGGAGCCCTCCCGCGTTTCCCGCCCCCGGCGTCTTCCCCGGACGCCGGGGGCCTTCTCCCGCAACCGAAACCCGCAGGCGGTCCCGTGTGCGCCGCCGCGCTGCTACGATCGGGTGATGCCGCCGCGAAAGCCGGACAAACCGCAAGCACCGGACCTCGCACACCGCTGGGATGTGACCCCGCGCGAGGCGGTACTCATCCAGCGGCGCCTGCGCCGCCACGTCGAGATGCGGGACCGGCTCGACGGCCCGATCCGCTTCGTGGCCGGGATCGACGTCGGCTTCGAGAGCGGGGGGACGGTGACCCGGGCCGCGGTGGCCGTGCTGCGCTTTCCGGATCTCGACCCGTGGGAGCGCGCGGTGGCGCGTTGCCCGACGCGCTTCCCGTATGTGCCCGGGCTGCTGTCGTTCCGCGAGATCCCGGCGGTGCTCGACGCGCTCGGGCGCCTGCGCACGCGGCCCGACCTGATCCTGTGCGACGCGCACGGATACGCTCATCCGCGCCGCTTCGGGCTCGCCTGCCACCTCGGACTGCTCATCGACCGGCCGGTGATCGGGGTGGCGAAGTCGCGCCTGACCGGGCACCACGGGGAACCACCTGCGCCGCGCGGGTCGTGGGTCCCCCTGGAGGACGCCGGCGAGGTCATCGGCGCCGTCGTGCGCACGCGCAGCGGCGTGCGTCCGGTCTATGTGTCGGTGGGTCATCGCGTCGCCCTGCCGACGGCCATCGAGTACACGCTGGCGTGCGCGCCCCGCTATCGCCTGCCGGAGACCACGCGTCAAGCCCATCGCCTGGCCTCCGGGTGAGCGCCCGCGCCGCCGGCCGCCGCACGGCGCCATCCCGTAAGCGCCGCGGGTCATTCGCCCATCTGCAGGAGCAGGCCGCGCCGCCGGGCGACGCGGAAGGCGGCCAGGAACACTGCGGCACCGGCGGTGAGGTAGACGACATTGAGCAGCGCCGCGTGGACAAGCAGCGCACCGCGGAAGCTGTGCTCGAGGATCAGGGCGCGCATGCCCTCGAACACGTAGCTCGAGGGCAGCGCCAGGGCGATCGCCTGCAGCCAGTGCGGCAGCACCGCAATGGGATAGTAGACCCCGCTCACGGGCTGCACCGCGAAGATCGCCACCCACGCGAGACTCTCGGCCCCGAGCCCGTAGCGCAGCACGAGGCTCGCCACCACCAGCCCGATCCCCCAGGCCATGATCAGCAGGTTGGCGAAGAAGGCGATCAGGGGCAGCCCCAGCCCGAAGATCGAAAAGTGATAGAGCGGGATCGCCAGCAGCGCCGCGGTTCCGACGCCGATCAGGGTCCGGATCAGGCTGATGACCAGGAGCGCGCACACCAGTTCGTAGGGTCGCAGCGGACTGACGAACAGGTGCCCGAGGTTGCGCGAGTACATCTCCTCCATGAACGGCAGCGAGATCCCGAGCTGGCCGCGAAAGAGCACATCCCAGAGGAGCACCGCCGAGAGCAGGATGCCGGAGGCCCGCGCGAGCCAGGTGCTGTGCGCGACGAAGAAGACGGTGATGAACCCCCACAGGATCATCTGCACCGTGGGCCAGTAGGCGAGTTCCAGCACGCGCGGCCACGACCCGCGCAGCAGGTACACGTAGCGCATCACCATGGCGGCCACGCGCCCGGGCGAAAACGCGCGGCCTGCCGTCCCGCTCACGACAGCGCCCGCTGCACCGGCCCGGGGGCACCGGTGCCGCGCGCCATGTCGAGAAAGACCTGTTCGAGGTCCGCGCGCCCGTAGCGGGCCATCAGGTCGCGGGGGGCGCCCTCCCCCACGATGCGGCCGGCGCGCATCATCAGGACGTGATCACAGATCCGCTCCACCTCGACCATGTTGTGCGAGGCCAGCAGCACGGTCGCACCGCTGTGCCGCCGGTACTCGAGCAGATAGCGGCGCACACGATCGGCGGTGTCGGGGTCGAGCGATGCGGTCGGCTCGTCGAGCAGCAGGACCCGGGGGCGGTTGAGCAGCGCCTTGGCGAGCGCGACCCGCGTGCGCTGTCCGGCGGATAGGCTCCGGTAGGGGCGTTTCAGGAAGGGCTCGAAATCGAGGTCGCGGGCGAGTTCCGCGATGCGCTCCGTCCGTCTCCGCAGGCCGTAGAGGCGCGCGTACACCGAGAGGTTCTCCGCGACCGTGAGCCGTTGCGGCAGGTCGACATAGGGCGAGGAGAAGTTCATGAACGGGAGGACGCGGTAGCGGTGGCGGAGCAGGTCCACGCCGAGGATGCGGATCGCGCCCGCGGTCGGGGTGAGCAGGCCGAGCAGCATCGACAGGGTTGTGGTCTTGCCGGCCCCGTTACCGCCGAGCAGCCCGCACAAGGCGCCCGCCCCGACGGCGAAACTCACCGCATCGACGGCCAGGACCTCCCCGAAACGACGGCTCACCGCCTGCGCCTCGATCACCGGTCCACCCATCCGCCGCACCGCCCACCGCCGAACCGGGCCCAGAATACCATGGCGCGCGGCGCGGCCCCGGGCGCGGGGGACGCCGCGCCCAGGTGTCACGGGGATGGGGGAAATGCGGGTTAGGGAGCGCTCGCGCCCGGGGACCAGCGGGCGCGGGACATCGCGGACGGCCGTGCGGGCGCAGAGGTCCGCCCGATCACGACTCCCGCGCGGCGTCCTCGGCCGCGGCCCGCGAATACACGGCCAGGACCTCCCAGAACCCCGCCTGCGCCGGGTCCTTGCGCATCCCCAGCAGGCCCTCGCGGGAGGCCTTGGCGAGGAACTCCTGGGCGTCCGGGTTGCCGCCTTCGGCGGCGCGCTCGTACCAGCGCAGCGCCTCGGCGTCGTCCTGCGGCAGCCCGCGACCTTCGGCGTAGAGGGTGCCGAGATTGGCCTGTGCACCGGTATGCCCGCGGCTCGCGGCACTCATGAACCAGCGCGCGGCGAGCACTTCGTTGCGTGCCACGCCGTGACCGGTGGCATAGAGAAACCCGAGCGCGTTCTGGGCGTCTGGGTGGCCGAGCATGGCCGCGCGCCGGTAGCGCTGGTAGGCCGCACCCGGATCGGCGCATACGCCGATGCCCAACTCGTAGCGCCGCCCTTCCTGGTAGTGCATCTGCGCCCGGTCCGGCGCGCCCGCCTCCTCCTCGTGCCGCAGTTGCGGTCCGCCGTTGGTCTGCATGGCCCTCGGTCCTCCCGTGACTTCCCCGACCGAGGAGGCCTCTCCCGGGCCCCGCTACGGCGGAATTCGGTTGACGGTCTCGGGCGCTCCCTGCCGCCACCGCATAACGCCACTTTTTCGGAGGTTCCCTGTGGAACGGCGCACGCGGACTTCGTGTCCCAGGTCACATTTTGCGTACGCGCCCTGGTTGAAGCATTTCCCGTGCCAAACAGGATGAAGGCTTGCGCAACAGACAGTTAAGCGAATCCGGGGACCAGGGCCGCGGGCGAAGGTGACGGGGCGCGTCAGGTTCTGCCCGTCACCGGCCACCGGGGGCGTCAGCGGGGGGCCCGGAGGGGTCAAGGAAGAGGACGCCGGCGCGGAGCACGACGCGCACCGGGGTCAGGGGGCGGCCGGCGCAGGGCCCGCGGACACACAGCCCGTCGCCGATCCGGAACAGGGCGTCGTGATTGGCGCACTGGATCAGGGAGCCGTCAACGGACAGGAAGCGATCGGGGACCCAGTCCAGCGGCGCGCCGGTGTGCGGACAGCGGTTGAGGTAGCCGTGCACGCCGCCCGCGTGCAAGACGACGAACAGATCGACCTCTCGCCCGCCGACGCTTGCGCGGAATCCCTTGGCGCCGCCGCTCGCGACGACCTCCTCGAGATCCCCGAGCCGCACGCGCCCGCTCACGGCCGGTCGCACGCGCGGGCCAGTCCTTCGATCCCCTCCCGGCCGCACTTGGCGCCGGCGAGCCGGCATCCCCACGCCAGCGTGTCCCGGAGCCCGAGGCCGCGCAGACCGGCGTCGATCACCCCCGCGTTGAAAACGTCACCGGCGCCGAGGGTGTCCACGGCGCGGGGCACCGCCGCGGCCGGGACCCGTACCGCCCGGCCGTCGGGCGCGAGCCCCGCCGCGCCCTGCGCCCCCCACGCGCACACGAGATGCGCACGCGGGGCCAGGGGGCGCACCGTACGCAGGAACTCCGCCGGATCCTCCTGGCCGCAGGCGCGCGCGTAGGCGCGCGAGAACAACAGCCAGTCGGCGCGCCCGTAGGCGGCCTCGATGCCGGGGCGCGGCTTCTCGATCTCCACCGAGCGGACGGCGCGGGGATTGCGCGCGTGCGCGCGATCGAGCATCGGGACCAGCTCCGCGACGTTGCGGCCCTCGAAGTGCAGCCAGTCGTACGCGGCCGGATCGAGGCGCTCGAAATCGGCGCACCCGAATTCGGGCAGGCTGCGGTGATGGACGATCGTCCGCGTACCCGCCCCGGGATGCACCAGCACGCAGGATGTCGGCGGCGGGACACCGGCACACCGGCGGCTGGGGCCCGTATCGACCGCGTGGCGCTCCAGGGCCCGCTCGATCGGGGTCGCCTCCGGCGCGTCCGCGAGGACGGCGGCGAGCGCGCAGCGGTGGCCGAGCTGGCTCAGGACCATGAGCGTGGTGGCGGCGTTGCCGCCGCAGCGCACGGAATACGCCGCGGCGCGCATTTCGACGTCCTCCCCCGGGTATTCGTCGACGACGAACACGTGATCCACCACCGCCACACCGACCGCAAGCACTTGCGCCATCATTCGCCCCCGAACCGCCGGCCCATGGCTGCGCCTGGCGCCGGTCGCGCCGGCCACGTGGCTGGCGCATCCATCCACGCTTCCGTACCATACGCCCAACCGCGGCCCCGAGCCCGGACGGACCCCCGATGGCCGATATCGAATTCGCGACCCCTAGGGAGGCCGAGCAGGCCTTCTATGATGCCTTCGAGCACGCCGATCTGCGCGCGATGATGGCGGTCTGGGCCGAGTCCGACAGCGTCGTCTGCATCCACCCCCTCGGCGCACGGCTGCGCGGGCGGGCGGCCGTCGAGGCCGGCTGGAAGGACCTCTTCGGCGGCGGGCCGCGGCTGCAGTTCAGCCTCACCGAGGCACTCTACACGCAGGACGCCCTGCTTGCCGTACACCTCCTTCAGGAGAACATCCGCATCGCGGGCGAACGGGCCCTGCGACCTCCGGTCGTGACCACCAATATCTATCAGCTCACCGATCGCGGATGGCGCATGATCCTCCACCACGCCTCACCCGCCGCGCGCCCCGCCGAAGCGCCGCTCCCCACGACCCTGCATTGAGCGCAGCAATCCGCACCCGCGCGTTGCCGACCGCATCGCTTCGCGGCGGCATACGGCACTGCGCAGGTGCGCCCGCCCGTGGCCGGCGAGGGCGCCGATCCACTGCATTTTTCGGCTTTACGTGCACGGTACATGTGCTATCTTTATGGCGCCTGTTCTGCCCACCATGACCTGATAAAGGAGTGTGTCAATGGCCGCGAAGAAGAAGTCCGCCGCTCGAAGCACGAAGAGGGCCGCAGCCCCGAAGAAGCCCGCCACCAAGACCGAAGTCTTTTCCTACCTTTCCGATCGCACCGGCCTGACGAAGAAAGACGTGGGCTCGGTGTTCGATGCCATGTCGACGATGATCAAGCGCGATCTCAAGAAGGGCCCCGGGGTGTTCACCGTTCCCGGCCTGATGAAGATCAAGGTCGTGCGCAAGCCTGCGACCAAGGCGCGCAAGGGCATCAATCCGTTCACCGGGGAAGAGACCGTATTCAAGGCGAAGCCGGCGCGCAACGTCGTGAAGATTCAGCCCCTGAAGAACCTCAAGGACATGGTGTAGGGCGTCTGCGCCCCGCCTCGGCGCACGGACGCGCGCATGGGCTCCGGGCGGGCGCGGCGGATCGCCCGCCCGGCGGCCTGGCAACCGACTCCGCAACGGCGAAGAACTCCACCCCTCAAGGCGCCAGCGGCTGCCCGTAACTGAACTCCACCGCACGACCGTCCGGATCGCGCACGCCGCAGTAGTATCCGACCGGATACGGCTCATCCCTCGGCGCCCACAGCAGGATCCCCGCGGCCGCCGCGCGCGCGGCGAGTGCGTCGACCGCCTCGCGGCTCGCGAGGGCGAAGCCGAGGTGGCTGAAGTCGTGTTCCGGCTGCGGCGCGGGCCGCCCGCCGGCGATCAGCACGAGGACGAACGCGGGGGTCGCGTCCGCACCCGCAAGCCACACCACGCGCGTGCCGTCACCGTCGCGCGCGTGGACCACCCTCAAGCCGCACCAATCGCGATAGAAGTCGCAAACCGCGTCCACGTCCCCCGTGTGCAGCGCCAGATGGGTCCATACCGGGTCGCCCGTCCGTCGTCGATTCATGTTCCCACCGGGTCAGCCGGTCGACGGACCCCGGGCCCGCTCCTGCGCGGCGAGCTTGGCGCGGATGAACGCCGTGTGCGGAACGTGCAGGAGATCGGCGACCTTGCGTACGAGGTGCTCTTCGTACTTGTCGATGCGCGCGTCGGCGAAGGCCACCTCCCACATCAGCCGTACCACCTGTTCCTTCTGGCCGGCGGAGAAATGCTCGTTGATGAGGTGGGTGAATTCGTGCAGGGAGACCGAATCGCGCGCCGCCCGCTCGCCGAGCGCGACCAGTTCGGCGGTCTCGCGGTCGGAGAGATCGAAGGTGCGCTTGAGCAGTTGCGCCGCCTCCTCTCGCTCGGCCTCGGCGACGGAGAAGTCGGCGCGCGCCATCTCCATGAGCAGCGCGGCGGTGGCCAGCCGCACACCGCGATCACCGTCGGGATCGTCGTGCGTCGCACGCACCCGCTCCTCGAAGAATCTGTGCAATGCCTGGAACATCGACGCGACCGGTCGTGGGGGGTAAGGTATCGGCGTGCACCCATTATAGGATGCCCGCCGCGCCGCGGCGACCGGATCGGGCCGGCGGCGGACGGATGCGGAAATGAATGCGGATCGGTCCAGGACCGCCGTCGTCCTGATCAGCGGCGGTGTCGAGAGTTCCACCCTGCTGCGGTGGGAGGGACGCACGCGCGCGGTCGTCGCGCTGTTCGTGGACTACGGACAGAAAGCGGCCGCCGCCGAACGCCGGGCGGTGGATGCGCAATGCCGGCGGGTCGGGTGCGAACCGGTGGCGCTCGATTTGCGCCGCGTCGGTGCGGCCTTTCAGGGCTCCGGCACCTGGCGGGCGCACGTGCCGCTCCCGCACCGGAACCTCGTCCTGCTCGCGCTCGGCCTGAGCTACGCCGAACGCATCGGCGCCGGGCGCGTGTGCCTGGCCCTCAACCGCGAGGACACGCACGCCTATCCGGCGGCCGGGGCCGCGTTTCTGCAACGGTTCCGGTCCATGGCCGCAACGCTCGCCGGGGACATCGCCGTCGCCGCGCCGTTCGTCGACCTCGACAAGTCCGCCGTCGCGCAGCTCGGGCGCGACCTCGGCGTGGACTTCGCCACGACCTACTCCTGTCTGCTCGGCCACCGGCGCCATTGCGGCGCGTGTCCGCAGTGCCGCCACCGGCGCGCCGCGCTCGCCCGCGCCGGAATCGGGGAACCCGCCGGCTTCTACCGCCGCGAGCCGCCGGGCTGACGGCCACGCCGGGCGGCTGTGCGCGCCTGGACGCCCCCCGCGGAGGCGGGCCGGGGCGGACCGGAGGGCCCCATTCCGGTCTTTTTCGACGAACTGTTAAAGGGATCGCGCAGCCGGCCGCTATCCCGATCGTTCACGGGGCCTTGCAGCCATGATCCGGCGGCCCCGGGGCACGGCCAGCCCGCGACGCCGGCCGGCGTCGCACAGGACCTCACCCGCACAGGAAGGCACCGAAACGCCGGTCGCGGCGCGCCCGCGAGCGGCGTTGCCGTACACGACGCGGCGCCCGGGCGAGGCCCGGTCCCGTGCCAACGCCTGGGGGGCGGACGATGTTGAACGCACAAACCGAAAAACGCGCGCTGCCGAGGGCGGACGTGTCGATCGAGGTGGAACTGGAATGCGCCGGCGGGATCGTACGCGGCGGGCGCGCGCGCAACCTCAGCGCGGAAGGCGTGCTCGTCGAGCTCGGTCACCACGGCGGACCGCAAGCCGGTACCGAGCTGCTCCTCACCTTCCGCATCCGCACCGGCGGCGAGCACCTCTCGCGGCGCGTGCGCGCGCGCGTCGTACGCCGCGACGGGGGCACGCTCGCCCTGGTCTTCACCGAGCGCGGCCTGGTCGCGAGCGCGGTCGTCGCCGACCTGTGTCACTACGAGAGCCGCGGTGCGGCGCGGTGCGGCTGCGGCGCGGGGGCGGTCGCCCCCTGAGCGGGCGCGCCGCGCCCGCCGGGGACCCTATCCGGCTCCGGCGTTGCGGGCGACAAAGCCGCCCTTGGCGCGCAGCCAGCTCGCGAGCTTGGTCTCGAACTGCGGCGGAAGCGAGGCGGCGACGCTTGGGCGCGCGCGCAACGCCTCGCCCCAACGCCGCAGGCGCGGCCACTCACCGCCGGGCAGGGGCGTGCCCAGCAGGGCTTCGACGACCGCGAGGCGCTGGAAAAACGGGGCCAGTGCGGTATCCACCAGCGAGAACGCTGCACCATTGAACCACGGCAGGGCAACCTCCGGTTCGAGGCGATCGAGCAGCGTGCGCAGTTCCGCCGAACGTGCCTCGAAGGCGTCGGCGTCGGGCGCGGTCATCTGCCTGTAGCCGGCGGCGAGGAGCCCGGAACCGAACTCGATCCACGCCCGGTTGCGCGCGCGCTGCAGCGGATCGGCCGGATGCAGGGGGGGCGGGTGGGTCTCGTCCAGATACTCGTTGATCACCGCGGATTCGAACAGCACCTCCCCGTCCACCTGCAGGAGCGGCACCTTCCCCAACGGCGAGAGGCTCCGGAACCACTCCGGCGGGTCGTCGAGATCGATATAGCGCAGCTCGTAGTCGACGCCCTTTTCGTTCAGCGTGATCACCGCGCGCTGAACGAAAGGACACAGCTCGAAGCTGACCAGGATCGGCTTTTGTACGGATGAGGTCATGGCGGGCACCGGGTGCGCGGGGCAAGGGCGCACGGACCGGCGCCGGGGGCGGCGCATACGCATCGTGCGCGTACCGCCGCAGGATACCACGATCGGCCCGCCGCCCGAGGCGCGCGCGGGATCTGTTAGAATCGCCGTCCATGGACGTCAGCCGTCTCCTCGATCCCCTGAACGACGCGCAGCGCGAGGCGGTGAGCGCACCGCCCGGTCACCTGCTGGTGCTCGCCGGCGCCGGCAGCGGCAAGACCCGGGTGCTGACCCACCGCATCGCCTGGCTGATCCAGGTCGAAGGCGCCTCGCCGTACGCGATCCTGGCCGTCACCTTCACCAACAAGGCCGCCGGGGAGATGCGCGGGCGTACCGCCGACCTCCTCGGCGCGCCCGTGGGCGGCATGTGGATCGGGACCTTCCACGGGCTCGCCCACCGCCTGCTGCGCGCGCACTGGGCCGAGGCCGGGCTGCCGCAGGCGTTCCAGATCCTCGACGCCGAAGACCAGTACCGCCTGATCCGCCGCGTCCTCAAGGCGCTGGCCCTGGACGAGTCCCAGTGGCCGCCCAAGCAGGTGCAGTGGTTCATCAACGCGCGCAAGGACGAAGGCAAGCGCCCGCAGCAGATCGACGCCCGCGGCGATCCGCATCTCGGGCAGATGCTGCGCATCTACGAGGCCTACGAGCAGCACTGCCGCCGCGGGGGGCTGGTGGATTTCGCCGAACTCCTGCTGCGCTCGCACGAGCTGTTGCGGGGAAACCCGCAGGTACTGGAGCACTATCGCGCGCGCTTCCGTCACATCCTCGTCGACGAGTTTCAGGACACCAACGGCATTCAGTACGAATGGCTGCGCCAGCTGGCGGGCGCGAGCGCGCACGTGTTCATCGTCGGCGACGACGACCAGTCGATCTACGGCTGGCGCGGGGCGCGCGTGGAGAACATCCAGCGCTTCCCGAAGGACTTTCCCGGTGCGCGCCTGGTGCGCCTGGAGCAGAACTACCGCTCGACCGCCACCATCCTCAACGCCGCCAACCGCCTCATCGCCCGCAACCAGGGCCGGATGGGCAAGAACCTGTGGACCCAGGGGGCGCAGGGCGAGCCGATCCTGCTCTACGCCGCCTTCAACGAGGTCGACGAGGCCCGCTTCGTGGTCGACCGGATCCGCGGCTGGACCGAGGAGGGGAACGCGCGCGGCGACGCGGCGATCCTCTACCGCTCCAACGCGCAGTCGCGGGCGTTCGAGGAGGCACTGCTCGCCGCGGGAATCCCGTACCGCGTCTACGGCGGGCTGCGCTTCTTCGAGCGCGCGGAGATCAAGGACGCGCTCGCCTACCTGCGCCTGATGGCCAACCGCGACGACGACGCCGGTTTCGAGCGCGTGGTCAACATGCCCACGCGCGGGATCGGCGAGCGCACGCTCGCGGCCGTGCGCGAGGAGGCCCGCGCCGGGGGCGTCTCTCTCTGGCGCGCCGCCCATCGCGTGCTCGAAGGCGGCGCCCTGGGGGCGCGCGCCGCCAACGCCCTGCGCGGATTCCTGGTGCTGGTCGATCGGCTGGCGGAGGAGAGCGCGGGACTGGCCGTCCACGAATGTGTGGACCGCGCGATCACGGCCAGCGGCCTGCTCGAACATTTCCGCAACGACAAGGGCGAGAAGGCGCGCGCACGGGTCGAGAACCTTGAGGAGCTGGTCAGCGCCGCGCGCTACTTCGAGCCGCAGGCCGAGGACGAGACCGCGGCGGCCGACCCGCTGTCGGCCTTCCTCGCGCATGCCGCGCTCGAGGCGGGCGAGGGCCAGGCCGACCCCTCCGAGGACTGCGTGCAACTGATGACGCTGCACTCGGCCAAGGGGCTGGAGTTCCCGCTGGTGTTCCTGTGCGGCCTGGAGGAAGGGCTCTTCCCCCACCAGCGCTCGGTCGCGGAGACCGGGCGCCTGGAGGAGGAGCGGCGCCTGTGCTACGTCGGGATCACGCGCGCGCGCCGCAGGCTGTATCTCTCGTACGCCGAGAGCCGGCGGCTGCACGGCTCGGACACCTATTCGCGGCCCTCGCGCTTCATCGCCGAACTCCCGCCGGAGCTGATCGAGGAGGTCCGGCCGCGGGCCGGGCTGTCGCAGCCCCTGGCGACGCCCGCGCCGCGGCTGCGGCGGGGGACCGCAGGCGCCGATCCGGGGCACGGCCTGGCGCTGGGCCGGCGCGTGCGCCACGCCAAGTTCGGCGACGGCGTCGTGCTGCAGTACGAGGGCGACGGCGGACACGCGCGCGTGCAGGTCAACTTCGAGCGCGCCGGCAGCAAATGGCTGGTCCTCGCCTACGCCAACCTGGAGATGTTGTAGGGCCGCGGCGCGCGCTCCGGGCCGACTACGCGATGGCCTGACGCGCGATCTCCGCCTCGGGGCGACCCAGGTAGAATCCCTGCGCGTAGTCGACGCCGTATTCCTGCAGCAGGCGCAGCGTTCGGGCGTCCTCCACGTACTCGGCGATGGTGAGCTTGCCGAGGGCGTGTGCGACCTCGTTCAGGGAGCGCACCATGGCCTGATCGACCGGCGTCGCCGCCAGCCCCTGGACGAAGGATCCGTCGATCTTGAGTTTGTCCACCGGCAGGTGCTTCAGGTAGGTGAAGGAGCAGAATCCCGCGCCGAAGTCGTCGAGGGCGAAGTGGCAGCCGATGTCCTTGAGCGCACCGATGAACCGTACCGCGGCGGCGAGGTTGGCGATGGCCGCCGTCTCGGTGATCTCGAAGGTGAGCCACGCCGGATCGAGTCCGGTCTCCTCCAGCAGCCGGCGGATCATGGGCAGCAGTGCGGCATCCTCGAAGGCGCGCCCGGACAGATTGACGGAGAAGCGCACCGGCTCCCCCGCGGCCCGGAGCTGGGCGAGGTGGCCGATCGCCTGGCGCACGGTCCAGCGGTCGACGCTGTGAATGAGGCCGAAGCGCTCCGCGGCCGGCATGAAGCCGCCCGGAAGGATGACCTTGCCGTCGCTGCACGGCATACGCATGAGCACCTCGTAGTCGTGCACGCGCCCGTCGGCCACCGCGACGATCGGCTGGAAGACGAGCTGGAAGCGATCCTGTTCGAGCATCTCGCGCACCCGCGCCGCCCAGCCCATGTCCTCGGCCATACCGGCCCGGTCCCGGTCCTCGGGGTTGTATAGGTTGACGCGGTTGCGCCCGCGCGCCTTGGCGATGTTGCAGGCGATGTCGGCATGCGCCAGCACCTCGTCGGCGGACTGCGCGCGTTCGTCGACCGCCGCCACGCCGATGCTGCAGGTCACGTTGAAGGCATTGCCGGCCTCGAGAAAGCGGTACTTGCCGACGAGGGCGCGGATATCCTCGGCCGCACGCACGGCCCGTTCGCCGTCGATGTTGTCGAGCAGGAGCGTGAATTCATCCCCGCCGAAGCGCGCCAGGAGGTCCCCGTCGCGCACGCGCGAGGAGATCAAGGTGGCGATCTCCACCAGGAGACGGTCGCCGGCCGCGTGGCCGAGGGTGTCGTTGATGTACTTGAACTGATCCAGATCGATGTAGGCGACCGCGCAGGTGGCCCCGCTACGGGCGACCCTTGCGACCAGCAGTTCGAGTTCCTGCTGGAAGGCGTGGCGGTTGCGCAGCCCGGTGAGCGAATCGTGTTCGGCCTGATAGGTCAGGCGGCGCTCGAAGGCCTTCTGTTCGGTGATGTCGCGCGCCGTTCCGGTGATCCGGACCACCCGGCCGTGCTCGTCGAAGAGCGGTTTGGCGTTGAAGCTGAGGTGGTGCGGGCGCCCCTCGCGATCCAGGTGCACGGTCTCGTAACGCACCCATTCGCGCCCCTGGAGGATCTCCTGGAACGCGGCGGCGTCGCGCTCGGTGCGCTCCGGCGCCTGGAACTCCCGCACCGGGCGCAGCTGCATCTCCTCCGGGGCGTAACCGTAGATCGTGCGGGCCGCGGCGTTGAGGTAGGTCCAGCGCCCCTGCGGGTCCATGCTCCAGACGAGGTCGTGGGCGGTCTCGACGAGATCGCGGTAGCGCGCCTCGGCGGCCAGGCGCTCGCGCTCCGCCGCCTTGCGCTTGGAGATGTCGGCCACGAGGCAGGTGTACATGGGCGAGCCGCTGCGCTCGACGCGACTCACACGGACCGACATCGGCCGCCGGGAACCGTCCCGGTGCCGTCCCTCCAGCTCCTGTTCCGCCGCGTTGGGCCGGGGGGCGGTGCCCTCCGCCGCAAGCCCCGGAAGCAGCTCGTGCAGGGATCGCCCGCGCGCCTCCTGGGCGCGCAGGCCGAACAGCCGTTCGGCGGCCCGATTGAAGGTGTCGATGCGTCCGCCCGCGTCGACGACGATGATGCCTTCGGCGGCGGTGTCGACCACCGCGCGCACGTGCGACTCCTGATCGCCCAGGCGCCGGAACAGGCTCCCGAGCATCTGCGTCATGTAGCCGATCTCGTCGCTGGAGCGCGGGCGCACCGCGGCGAGTTCGGCGTGCGAGGAGGCCCCGCTGCGCCGCAGCACCTCCCGGACCGGGGACAGCGCGCGGGTCATTCCGCGCACCGAGAGCAGGGCCACGCCTATGGTCACCAGCGCCAGGACGCCCCAGACGATCGCGTCCTCGGGGGTGGTGCGCCCGGCGATATGGGCGTGGTACTGGAGCAGGAGCGCGTAGGAGAGCAGCGGGACGAGGGCGGCGACGAGCAGCAGCTTGGACCGCACGCTGATGTGTACCCCGCGCAGACCCAGGGCGGCGACCGTCAGGTCCAGGCGCTCCTGCGCGAAGAGAAAGATCGGCAGACCCACCAGCATCGCGGCGGCGAGCAGGGCGGCCTCGAGTTTCTCCAGCGCGAGGAAACGTGCGGGCACCGGGTCGGGGGCCACGGTCATGCGCCAGACCGCCGCCAGCAGGAGGGCGTAGACGAGAAGTGCGCCCCAGAAATGGCGCTGGAACCGCCGCACGCGCCGCTCGAGCGATTCCGGCGCCGCCCGCCCCGAGGGGTTCGCGCGCATCCAGTCGTCGAGCGGTTTCAGGAAGCGGCGAAAGTGCACCCCCGCCCAGATCGTCATCAGAACGATGAATCCGATGAGCCGCGGATCGCGGAAGGCGCGTTGCAGTCCGACCGGGGCGGTCAAGCCGAGCGTGACCGCGATGCCGAGGCCGGCGGCCGGGAGGAGCAGAAACGCGACGAGCACCGCGCGCGTGACGCGGCGACCCAGCGCGGACTGCGCCTCAGCGGGCATCGCCCCGAGACCCGGCCGCGGGCTTCGCCGCCGCCGGGGGCGGCTGTGGCTGGCACCCGATCATCGCAAGGTATGATTGCAGAAGGCGCCAGGCAATACCAGCGCATGCGGCGGAGTGCGGAAGCGGTGTGCTCCCGGGCGGACCCCTACCAGCGGAACAGCACCCACTGCGGCACCATGATCCGCGGGTTGAGCTGACTCATCCGGGCGTTCAGGTGCCCATCCCCGTTGGTGTCCACGAGGTAGTAGGGCGGGCCGAACTTGGGCGTGACCTTGACCATGTAGACCTGGCCGTGGACGCTGTACTCCTCGATGGTCTTGTTCTTCTCGTGGCGGATGGTGATTTTCGGCTCGAGGTCGCGGCGCTCGGCGTTGGGATTGGGCACGCCGGGCATCGCCGCCGGCGGGACCTTGGCCGGGAGCGGCGGGGGCGCCGGCGTCTGTGCGGCCCACACGGGCGGCGCCAGCGCCGGCCCCGAGAGCAGCAGCGCGGCGGCCGCTACGGCGGCGGCGACTCGCATGGAAGCCTCCTGTGGAGAGACCTTTCCGGTGCCCGGTCCGGGGGCACCACCGGTATCGCATTGGACCCCAGCGAAGGGCATCCGTTCAAAGCTCCAGCAGCACTTCCTGCTCGCGCGCCGAAGGCTCGAAACCACGGTGTTCGTAGTGCTGGAAGATCGCATCCACGACCTCCTGCGGCTCGTCGACGACGCGAAAGAGCTTGAGGTCGTCGGCACTGACGGTGTTCTCGGCGACCAGCGTGTCCTCGAACCAGCGCAGCAGGCCCGCCCAGAACGGCCGGTGTACGAGGATGATCGGAATCCGACGCGTCTTGCCGGTCTGTACCAGGGTCAGGATCTCCGCCAACTCGTCGAGCGTACCGAAACCGCCGGGCAGCACCACGTAGGCCGACGCGTACTTGACGAACATCACCTTGCGCGAAAAGAAGTGGCGGAAATGCAGCGAGATATCCTGGTACCCGTTCGACTTCTGCTCGTGCGGGAGCTGGATGTTGAGCCCGATGCTGGGCGAGCGCCCGGCGTAGGCGCCTTTGTTGGCGGCCTCCATGACCCCGGGCCCACCGCCGCTCACCACCGAAAATCCGGCATCGGACAGGACGCGGGAGATGGCCTCCGCGAGGCGGTAATAGGGATGCTCCGGCGGCGTGCGCGAGGAACCGAAGATGCTCACCGAGGGCTTGATACGCGCCAGGCGCTCGAAGCCTTCCACGAATTCCGCCATGATCTGGAAGATCTTCCAGGACTCGCGGGTCAGCAACGTATCGTCGATCGGCATCAAGCCGGGGTGTGCAGCCTTGCTGTGTTCGTCCATAATCCGTGTCATGCGAGGGGCGTTCCGTTGAAAACCCGCGTCCCGAATCGCGGGCCGACGCTTCCTTGTATCACAATCCGGCGTCGGAAACACCCGGGCGGGAAAGGCATTTTTCCGCAACTGCGGATCGCCACAACCGGTTTTCGGCCACTCGACGGGGCGACTTGAGCCGATGGACGACCTCCAGCCGCTGATTCTGGTCGACGGCTCATCCTACCTCTACCGCGCCTTCCATGCGCTGCCCCCGTTGAGCAATTCACGCGGGGAGCCGACGGGGGCGGTCTACGGCGTCGCCAACATGCTGCGCCGGCTCCTGGCCGAGCATAACCCGGAACGGATCGGCGTGGTCTTCGACGCCAAGGGACCCACGTTCCGCGACGAGCTGTTCGCGGCGTACAAGGCCAACCGTCCGCCGATGCCCGACGAGCTTCAGGCCCAGATCGAACCGCTGCACGAACTCGTCCGGGCCATGGGCCTGCCGCTGCTGAGCGTCCCCGGCGTCGAGGCCGACGACGTCATCGGCACCCTCGCGGTACGCGCGGCGGCTGCCGGCACGCCGGTCCTCATCTCCACGGGGGACAAGGACATGGCGCAGCTCGTCTCCGACCGCGTCACGCTCGTCAACACCATGACCGGTTCGATCCTGGACCCGCAGGGCGTGCAGGACAAGTTCGGTGTACCTCCGGAGCGGATCGTGGAGCTGCTGGCGCTCATGGGCGACGCCTCCGACAACATCCCGGGGATCCCGCGCGTCGGCCCGAAGACGGCGGCGAAGTGGCTCGCACAGTACGGGTCGCTCGCGGCGCTGCTGGCGCACGCCGACGAGATCAAGGGCAAGGTCGGCGAGAGCCTGCGCGAGCATCGCGACCGCCTGCCGCTGGCGCTCGAGCTGGCCACGATCCGCACGGACGTCGACCTGGACGTCGACCCCGAGACGCTGCGGCGGCGGTCCCCCGACACCGATGCCCTGCGCCGGTTGCTCGCGCGCCTGGAGTTCACGCGCTGGCTGGAGGAGGTCGCGGGCGCGGACCCGGCGGGCGGCGTCGCGACCGCCGGCGCCCGCGCGCGGGCGGAGGTGCGTTACGAGGCGGTGTTCACGGAGGCGGCCCTCGAGGGGTGGATCGCACGCCTGGAGCGCGCCGGGGCCTTCGCCTTCGACAGCGAGACCACGAGCCTCGACTACATGAGCGCCGAGATCGTCGGCGTCTCGTTCGCGACCGAGGCGGGGGAGGCCGCCTACGTCCCGCTCGCCCACCGCTACCCCGGGGCGCCGGCGCAGCTCGATCGGGACGCGGTGCTCGGGCGCCTGCGCCCCCTGCTCGAATCGGCCGAGCGGCCCAAGATCGGGCAGAACCTCAAATACGACATGAGCGTGCTCGCCCGCCACGGCGTGACGCTGCGCGGCGCGTGCTTCGACACCATGCTCGAGTCCTACGTTCTCGACAGCACCCACCCGGGGCACGATCTCGACACGCTCGCGCTCAAGCTGCTCGGCCACCGCACCATCCGCTACGAGGACGTGGCCGGGAAGGGCGCACGCCAGATCGGATTCGAGGCGGTGCCGATCGAACAGGCGACGCCGTACGCGGCCGAGGACGCCGACGTCGCGTTGCGCCTCCACCGCGCGCTCTGGCCCCGCCTGGAGGCCGAGCCGACCCTGCGCAGCCTGTTCGAGGAGATCGAGATGCCGCTGGTGCCGGTGCTCTCGCGCATGGAACGCACCGGCGTACTGGTGGACCGGGACATGCTGCAGGCGCAGAGCGCCGAGCTGGCGCAGCGTCTGGAGGAGCTCGAGCGCGAGGTCTATGAGGTCGCCGGCGAGCGCTTCAACCTCGGGTCGCCGAAGCAGCTCCAGGCGGTGCTGTTCGAGAAGCAGGGTCTGCCGGTCCTGCAAAAGACCCCGGGGGGGCAGCCCTCGACGGCGGAATCGGTCCTGCAGGAACTCGCGGCCGACTATCCGCTCCCGCGCCTGATCCTGGCCTACCGCAGCCTGAGCAAGCTCAAGTCGACCTACACCGACCGCCTCCCGGAGCAGATACACCCCGCGACCGGCCGAGTGCACACCTCCTACCACCAGGCCGTGGCCGCCACCGGCCGGCTCTCGTCATCCGATCCGAATCTCCAGAACATCCCCGTACGCACGCCCGAGGGGCGCCGCATCCGCCGCGCGTTCGTCGCCCCGCCCGGGCGCCGGATCCTGGCCGCCGACTATTCGCAGATCGAGCTGCGTATCATGGCGCACCTCTCCGGCGACGAGGGCCTGTTGCGGGCGTTCGGCGAGGGCGCCGACGTCCACCGCGCGACGGCGGCGGAGGTCTTCGCCGTGGCGCCGGCCGAGGTGACCGACGAGCAGCGCCGCTCGGCCAAGGCGATCAACTTCGGGCTGATCTACGGGATGTCGGCGTTCGGGCTCGCGCGCCAGCTCGGCATCGACCGCAATGCGGCCCAAGCGTACGTCGACCGGTATTTCGCCCGCTACCCCGGCGTGAAGGCATTCATGGACCGCACGCGGGCCGAGGCGCACGAGCGCGGCTTCGTCGAGACCCTCTTCGGGCGGCGCCTTCAGCTTCCCGAGATCCGCTCACGCAATCAGCAGCGCCGGCGCGCCGCCGAGCGTACCGCAATCAACGCCCCGATGCAGGGGACCGCGGCCGACATCATCAAGCGCGCGATGATCGCGGTCGACGCCTGGCTGCGCACGAGCGGGATCGACGCGCTGATGATCATGCAGGTGCACGACGAACTGGTGTTCGAGGTTCACGCCGATCAGGTCGAGCGGGCGCGCACGGCGATCCGCGAGCACATGGCCGGGGCGGCGCGCCTGGCGGTGCCGCTGGTCGTCGACATCGGGGTGGGCGACAACTGGGACGAGGCGCACTGAGCGGACGAGGCGCACTGAACGCCGTCGCGGCCGTGACAGGGGGCACCGGACGCCGGACACGATCCGTACGGCGGCGAGCCTGCGGAGCCCGGCCGGCCCCTGCAAAAAAACAGGGCGCGCACGCGCCCTGCCATGGAGAACGGATCGAAACCGGCCCTCTCGGCCCTCCCTGGGAGCCCGCCCACCTATCGAACGACCACCCCGCAGGCCGCCGCGCCCGACGGCCGCGGGATCGGGCCGCCGCCCAGACGGGGCGACGGCCCGATGAAGGTCCCGGTGACGGCCCCGCGGCCGTGCCCGGATCAGATGAACAGCGTGACGTCCGCCTTCTGCGCCGTCGGCAGGAAGGATGCCGCGCCGACGTAGTCCTGAACCTCGGGGATGAACTGTTCGCGCTTGTAGCCGAACAGCTCCACCGTCATCTGGCAGGCGATCATCTTCACGTCCGCCTCCAGACACAGGTCGCGCAGCTCGGTGACGGAGGCCACGCCGCAGTTCTTGATCGTCTTCTTCATCAGGCCGGTGGCGACCGTCTCGAAGCCCGGGATGTTGGCCATCAACAGGTTCGGCATGTTCCAGTTGATGTTCTTGAACCACTTCGGACCGAAGGGCATCTTCATCGGCATGGCGGGGTTGCCCAGCGGGCTGACGTGGCCGTTGTAGTCCTTGAGCAGCAGGCTCAGGCCGTAGAACGTGAAGAAGATCGACACGTCCCAGCCCAGCGCGGCCGCCGTCGAGGCGAGGATGAAGGGGGGATAGGCCCAGTCGAGCGTTCCCTTCGTCGCGACGATGGCCATCGACGGGGTCTTGTTGGCCTCGATCTCCTGGAGTTTCTTCGGAAGCATCTCGTCGAGACGCTTGCCGATGAGTTCGTCGAGCCGGCCGTTCAGCTTCTCGACCAGCTGGTCGGCCTGCATGTTCTCTGCGGTCGTGGACATGGCGCTCCTCCTTCTCAGGGCTGGTTTCGGTTGCCGTATATTCGGGTACCGCTTCCCCCAGGCCGGAATTTTTGCTGTCTGAAACGGGACCGACGGCCACGCCGCATGGCCGCCCCACGGGCGGTGGTCGCGACGGGCCGCAATCGGACTTCGCCGACGCAACCTCCGTCTGAGCGAATTCCGACTTTTCGCATTATAGGGTGCCGTTCTCAGTAGGTCAACTAAAAACGGTGGTGGATCCGCCCGGCGGCAGACCCGGAACCCCTTGTCTGCCTGTCAGTTTTGGCACTTAAAGTGTGCATTTCGGCCCCGCGGGGCGAATCGCGGCCGGTCGGCGGCCCGCCAGCCCGTATTTCACCGTGGCCCGGGGTGGGCGCCGGGGTCGCGGCCGAAAGCGACCAGCCGCTCGAGCACCTGCGCGGCGCGGCCGGCGCGGAGCGCTGCGCGGGCCCGTTCCACCCCTGCGGCGAGCGTGTCGGCGACCCCGGCGACGTAGAGCGCAGCCCCGGCGTTGAGGACCGTGATCTCGCGCGCCGGGCCGGGACGATCGGCCAGCACTTCGCGGATCCGCGCCAGGCTCTCGTCGCGATCGCGCACCCGCAAGGCATCCAGCGGTGCGGGCTCGATGCCCAGGTCGGCCGGGTTCAATCGATAGGTCTCCACGCGGCCCTCGCGCAGCTCCGCGACCCGCGTCGGGGCGCCGATGCTGATCTCGTCGAGCCCGTCCTCGGCGTGCACCACCAGGACGTGACGGCTGCCCATCCGCGCCAGGACCCGGGCCAGCGGCTCCACCCATTCGGGCGCGAACACGCCGATCACTTGGTTCGGCGCCGCCGCCGGGTTGGTCAGCGGCCCGAGGAGATTGAACAGAGTACGCACCCCGATCTCGCGCCGGGGGCCGATCGCGTGGCGCATCGCGCCGTGGTGACGCGGGGCGAAGAGGAAGCCCACCCCGACCTCGCGGATGCAGCGCGCCACCGCGGCGGCGTCCATTTCGAGGTTGACGCCGGCCGCCTCGAGCACGTCCGCGCTGCCCGAGCGGCTGGAGACGGAGCGGTTGCCGTGTTTGGCCACGTGCGCGCCGGCGGCGGCGGCGACCAGCGCGCCGGCGGTGGAGATGTTGAAGGTACCGGCGGCGTCGCCGCCGGTCCCGCAGGTATCGACCAGGTGCGGCAGCTCCACCGGCACGCGCACGGCCAGCGAGCGCATCACCGCGGCGGCGGCGGCGATCTCCTCGACGGTCTCGCCCTTGAGCCGCAGCGCCACCAGGAAGGCGCCGATCTGCGCCGGCGTCGCCGCCCCGGACATGATCGCGCGCATCACCGCGGTCATCCGCGCAGCGTCGAGGTCGCG
Source organism: Gammaproteobacteria bacterium (assembly GCA_027013145.1). Lineage (GTDB taxonomy): Bacteria > Pseudomonadota > Gammaproteobacteria > 21-64-14 > 21-64-14 > BMS3Abin12. The sequence goes on from JALUXX010000011.1 coordinate 147,815, forward strand.
TCCCCGGACGACGTCCGCGATGGCCGCCTGCATTTCGTCCACCGTGCCTCCCCGGAGGAGCTGCGCCGCGTCAGCCGCCCGCGCCGCGAGTCGCCCCGCGCGCCCGCGCCGGGTTCATGCGGCGCGCCCGGGGCGCACCGCGAGGAACCCGCGCAGCAGGTCGTGGCCGTGGCGGGTCAGGATCGACTCGGGGTGGAACTGCACCCCTTCCACCGGCCATTCGCGGTGACGCAGGCCCATGATCTCGTCGGGCGTTCCGTCCGCATCCGCCGTCCAGGCGGTCACCTCCAGGGTGGCGGGCAGCCCCTCACGCTCCACGATCAGCGAATGGTAGCGGGTGGCCTCGAACGGCGAGGGCAGGCCCCGGAACACGCCTGCCCCCCGGTGATGGATGGCGGAGGTCTTGCCGTGCATGACGGCGCGCGCACGAGCGACCCGCGCCCCGAAGGCCCGGCCGATGCACTGGTGACCCAGGCAGACCCCGAGGATCGGCACGCGCGGCGCGAACCGGCGGATCAGCTCGACCGAGATCCCGGCCTCGTCCGGCGTACAGGGGCCCGGCGAGACCACGATGCGATCCGGGCGCAGCGCCTCGACGTCGTCGAGTCCGATGCGGTCGTTGCGATACACGCGCACGTCCTCGCCCAACTCGCCGAAGTACTGCACGAGGTTGTAGGTGAACGAATCGTAGTTGTCGATCATCAGCAGCATCGTGAGCCACTCCGCAGACGGCGCCCGGATAAATGGACCTCCGCGCCCGCCCCGATTCTCCACCCGGCGGCGCCGGAACGAAAGCCCGCCCCCGCAGGCACGGCACGCGGGACCGGAATCAACCCGCCCAGCCGGCCAGGGTCAGCAGCGCCAGTACGGTGAGCCACGCCCACATCGCGCGGTGCACGAGGCGCAAGCCCTCCGCCAGCGGCACCCGCTCCGGGCCCTCGGGCGCCAGATGCAGGGCACCGAAACCGGCGTGGACGAGGAGCCCGGGGGAACCCTCCGGGACGCCTTCGCGGCGCTCCTCGCGCGCTTGGCGCCAGCCCTCCCAGGCCCCGTCGAAGCTGCCGGCGAGTGCGAAGCCGAGCGCCAGCAGCCGCGCCGGGATCCACGCCATGACCTCGTGGAAGAGCCGCGCCGCAGCCGCGAAGCCGCCGCCGTAGCGTTCTTCGGGCACCGCGCTCAGCGCCACCGCCATCCGGTACAGGGCCGCGCCCACCGCGCCCAGGAGCACGAACCATACGAACACTCCGAACAGGCGTTCATTGGCCTGTTGCAGGAGCGCGGCGAGCACCGCGCGGTCGCGCGCCACCGCGCCGTCCGGCACCTCCTCGCCGAGGAGGTGGCGGGCGGCGCGCCGTGCACGCGCCTCGTCCCCGGCATCGCGCGCCTCGACATAGGCATTGAGGTCCGCGGCGAGGTCGCGCGGGCCGATGCAGTAGAGCAGGACCGCGATGGCGAACAGGAATCCCGGAAAACCGAACAGGAACGCCCCGAACAGGCCCTGAAGGAGCGCCACGATCAACGCCGCCGGGACGACCACCAGCGCCACGGCCGCCGGGCCCTCCCAACCGGCGGCGAAGCGCTCGTGCATCCACGCGGCGTAACGCTCGAAGCGGTCGTTCTCGCGCAGATCCTGCAGGTGCCCGAGAAAATACTCCAGCAGGAGGACGACGAGGATGACGATCAGTTTCATGCGGACAGGTCCACGGCGGCCCCGGACCGGACACCGGCACGCGACCCCGGCGGCCGGCGCGCATCCGTGGCCGCATTGTGCCAAGTCGACGGCGCGAATACCACGCCCGCCCCGCGCCGTGCGCTCAGCGCCCCGTCCCCCCGCCGGCCGCGAGCAGCGCACGCAGCCGCCCCCAGTCGAAGGCCGGTCCCGGATCCGTCTTGCGGCCCGGTGCGATGTCGCAGTGGCCGACGACCGCCTCCGGCGGGATCGTCGGGTAGGCCGAGCGCAGCGCGCGCACGACGTCCGCGAGGCGGCGGTACTGGATTTCCTCGTACGGGGTATGGTCGTCGCCCTCGAGTTCGATGCCCACGGAGAAGTCGTTGCAGCGGGTGCGCCCGCCGTACGCGGATGCGCCGGCGTGCCAGGCGCGGCGGTGAAAAGGGACGTATTGCACGATCTCCCCATCGCGCCGCACGAGCACGTGCGCCGAGACCGGAATGGCGGCGATGTCGCGAAAGAAGGGGTGGGCATCGGGCGGAAGGCGGTTGTGGAACAACGCCTCGATCCACGGGCCGCCGAACTCGCCCGGCGGCAAGCTGATCCCGTGCACGACCACCAGCTCGATCGGCGTGTCCGGCGGACGCTCGTCGCAATTCGGGGAAGGCGCGCGGCGCACGCCCCGGAGCCAGCCGCCGCGCCGGTCGACGCTGAGGTCGGTCATTGCCCCGGACACGCCCGGGCCGCGGCACCCGGCCTCACTGCGGGCGCGCCAGGACCAGGGAGAAAGCGCCGTCCGGCGGCGCATAGTGGGCGTCGAGGGCGAGACCCGCGGCGGCGAGCAGTGCGGCGAGCGCGTCCGGGGTGAACTTGCAGCTGATCTCGGTGAGGATGCGTTCGCCCTCGGCCAGCCCGATGCAGGCGTCCAGGGCACGCAGGCGCACCGTCTGCGCGCGCGTGGAGACCAGGTACATCTCGATGCGCCGCAGGTCCTGCCGATAGAGGGCCTCGTGGCGATAGGCATCGACCGCGAAATCGGCGTCCAGTTCGCGGTTGAGCACATGCAGCAGGTTGCGGTTGAACTCCGCGGTCACGCCGCCGGCGTCGTTGTAGGCGGCGTGGAGCACAACCGGATCCTTGACGCGGTCCGCCCCCAGCAACAGGAAATCCCCGGGGCCCATGAGCGCGCGCAGCTCGCCCAGCAGTGCGGCGGCCTGCGTCGGCTCGAAATTGCCGATGGTCCCGCCGAGGAAGACGAACAGTCGGCGTCCCGCGGGCAGCGGGAGGTGGCTCAGGCCCGCGCAGTAGTCGCCGAGCAGCGGGCGCACCGTCAGCCAGTCGTAGCGCCGCGCCAGCTCGGCCCCGGCGGCGAGCAGCATCTCCTCGCAGACGTCGAAGGGCCAGTAGGTCGGCGCCGTCGCGCCGCCTTCGCAGGCGGCGAGCAGGTGGCGGGTCTTGCGCGAGGTGCCGCTGCCGAGTTCGAGGATGTGCCCGGGGCGGGCGCGGGCGATGATCGCCGCCGCATGACGGGCGAGCAGCGCGTCTTCGGCACGGGTCGGGTAGTACTCCGGGGTCGCGCAGATCGCGTCGAACAGCCGCGAGCCGCGCTCGTCGTAGAAGTACTTCGGCGGGAGGCTGCGCGGGCGGCGCAGCAGCCCGCGGCGCGCGTCTTCGGCCAGGTCCGCGACCGGGCGCGCCGGCGGTACCACCCGGCAGTTCAGTGCGTCCGGGGCACGGGCCGCCCCGCTGTCTGTCCCCATCGCGATCCCTCCCGCGGATGCCATTTCCCGGTGCGTTAGGCTACCATCGCCCGGGGAGGCAGGATACCGGGCGCCGCCCGGGGAGTGTCCATGTGTCGGATCGCCGCCTACGTGGGGCCGGAAATCGCCCTGCAGCGCTTCATCCGCGAGCCCTCGCACAGTCTCGTCGAGCAGGCCTGGAAACCGCGCGAACTGCTCTACGGCAGTGCCAACGCCGACGGCTACGGGGTCGGCTGGTACGATCCGCAGGGCCGCCCGGCCGTGTACACGAACCCCCTGCCGATCTGGTCCGATGTCAACCTGCCCCATCTCGCGCGCAGCCTCTACCGCCCGCTGTGGCTGGGGATCGTGCGCAGCGCCACGGCGGGTTTTCCCGTCAACCAGTCCAATACCCCTCCCTTCGCCGACGAGCGGCTGCTGTACGCGCACAACGGCTTCGTGCGCGAATTCGGCACGCGCCTGCGCCCGACGATCTGTCAGTACGTGGCCCCGGAGATCGGCGCCGACATCCGCGGCAACACCGATTCCGAGCACCTGTTCGCGCTGATCCGTCACCTCGCCGCCGGCGAGCCGGGCATGCCCCTGGAGGAAGTGCTGGGCGAATTCTTCGCGCTGCTCGAGGACTGGACCGGGGACCGGCCGGCGCTGCTCAATGTCGCCCTGAGCGACGGGCGGCGCATCTACGCCGCGCGTCACGCCTTCAACCACGCCTGTCCGTCGCTGTATTACACCGCCGATGACGACCTTTTTCCCGAGGGCCAGGTCGTGGCCTCCGAGCCCCTCACCGAGGGCGGCTTCTGGCAGCCGGTTCCGGAACACCATCTGCTGATCCTGGACCCGGACCAGCCGCCGCAGTTGCTCGGACTATGATCCGCGAGACGACCCTCGCGGCGTTGCAGGAGGCGCAGGAGTCGACCTGCGCCATCGTCGAAGCCCTCGACGACGCCGACTACCGCAGCCAGTTCCACGCCGACCTCAGTCCGCTGGGCTGGCACGCCGGGCACTGCGCGTTCATCGAGACCTACTGGGTCCGCGAGGTGCTGTGCGGCGACGATCGGGAGACGCGCGCCCTGCACGCGCTGTACGTACCCGAAAACCTCCCCAAGCCGCAACGCGGGCCGGCCCTGCCGCCGGCGCCCGAACTGCTCGCATGGGCACGCGCGCGGCAGGCGGAGAACCGGGCGCGCCTGTGCGACCCGCCGCGGGCCGCCGCCGGGCGACGCCTGCTGCGCGGCGAGTATCTCCCCCGGTTCCTCATTCAGCATTACGCGCAGCACTACGAGACGATGCAGATGGTGCTCGCGCAGCGCCAGCTGCGGCGGCCGCCGCCGCGGCTGGCGCCGGGGCGGCCCGAGCCGCGCGCACCCGCGCGCGCGTGCGTGCACCTGGCGGCCGATACCGTCGAGATCGGCTCCGGCGGCACCCCGGCGGCCTACGACAACGAGCTGCCCGCGCACCGCGTGCGGGTCGGGCCGGTGCGCCTGGCGCGGCGGCCGGCGACCAACGCCGAGTTCCTCGGCTTCATGGAGGACGGCGGGTATCGCCGCGCCGAGCTGTGGGAACCGGAAGGCCGGCGGATGTGCGCGCAGGCGGGGCTCGCGCATCCAGGCCACTGGCGCGCCGCCCCCGACGGCGGCTGGTACGAAATAGTCGGTGCCGGCGAGCGGGCGCTGGAGGCCGACGCGCCGGTGCGCGGCCTCAGCCGCTACGAGGCGCACGCGTTCGCGGTCTGGGCCGGCGGGCGGCTGCCGCACGAGTACGAGTGGGAGGCGGCGACGCGCGCGGGGCTGCTGGAGGGCGTCGGCGGCGCCTGGGAGTGGTGCGCCAATCCCTTCCACCCGTATCCGGGGTTTCGCGCGTTCCCCTACGAGCGCTACTCGACGCCGTGGTTCGACGGCCGCCATTACACCCTGCGCGGGGCCGGACCGCATACCCGCAACGCGGTCCGCCGGCCGGGCTTTCGTAACTTCTATGTCCCCGGGACCCGCTACCTCTTCGCCGGGGTGCGCCCGGCGTACGACGAGTGAATCGCGCGCCTCAACCGCGCGCACGCCGCAGGTTCGAGATCACCGCCTCCAACGCCTTGTCGAAGAGCAGCCCGTCGTCGACGATCGCGGCCGCGCCGCGGCGCATCTCCGTCGCGAGACCGTGAATCGTCTTCTCGGCGACCTTGAAGCCGGCGCGATTGACGAACACGAATTTCCCGGCGCGCTCCAGGCGCGCGGAGAGCTTCGCGCGCAGGCGACCGCCGTCGGGCGTGTCGAACTCGAACCAGGTACCGACCGCGACCGCCCGCAACCGCGCGACGTGCTCGTCGTCCCCGGCCGCGTCCGCACCTGCGTCGGCATCCGGCTCCCCGACCAGCACGATCTCCTCGACGGCGTCTTCGGGTTCCGCGGCCGGCTCGCCGCGGTCCTCGGGCTCGGGTTCCGACTCTGCCGCCGCCGCGGGCGTCTGCGGGGACTCGGGCTCGGGCGCCGGGATCACGGACTCCGCGGCGGGGTCGCGGGGCGCGGCCGCTACGGGGTCGGATCCGGGCTCGCGGACCTCCGCCGCCGGCTCCGCCGTGACCGGCACCCGCCCCGAGGCCTCGGGCCCCTTGATGCACTCGATGTGCAGCTCCTGCAGGGCCTGAAAATACGCGCTGAGCTGGCGCGAAGGCACCGACACCCGCGCCAGACCCTGACGCAGGTCGCGCAGCAGAGCCGGGATGGCGTCGATCAGGCGCTTGCGCTCCTCGAATCCCGATTTGGGCTCGATACTCCACAGCACCCGGTCGACGACCTCCACGCCACGCTCCCAGGCGCCGGGCGCGGCCGCGTCGTCTTCGAGCCCGATCTCCGTAAGCACCTCCACCCAGGCATCGGAGAGCATGGCGGCCACTGCATCGGGGAGTCGTCGGCCGCGAAGCCGTTCGGTGACTGCGGCGCGGGCCCGCTCGCGCGCGGCGACGACCGGATCCACAGGCTCGGCCTCGGGTTCGGCCTCGTCCGGGGTGTCCGACGCCGGCGCGACGGCGCGGCGGAACGCCTCGAGGACGTCGGCGAACACCGCGACGTCGTCCTCGAACTCCTGCAGGATCCGCTCCACCGCCGCGGCCGCGTGCCGGTAGAGCGCCTCGGCCTCCGCGCCGGCGTCGGCACCGGCGTTCGCCGCCGTTTGCGCCAACTCGTTGAGCAACTGCCGCGCCGGGTGCTGACGGCTGCCGAAAAAGGAGCGGTCCAGCATCGCCACCTTCAGCATCGGAATCTGCAGACGCGCCAGCACCGCCTTGATGCGGTCGGGAAGCGCGGCGTCGTCGAGGATGAAATCGAACAGCATGCTGACGATATCGATGACGTCCTCATCACTGCGCCCGAGCTGCTTGCCGGGGCCCGCCCCGGGGACCTGCGCGAGCGCGCCGCCGAGCGCCGTGCGCAGCTCGGCCGCCTCCAGCACCCGACTCTCCCCGTCCGGCAAGGGGAGCTGGTGTCCGCCGGACTGAAGCAGGTTCAGGGCCTCCAGTACGTCGTGCGCGGCGTAAACGGCGGCGGTACCGGAACCGACGCCTCCGCCCCCGGCCGCAACCGGCGCACCGGTACCGCGCCGGTCGGCGAGCAGTTCCTGGAGCGTGCCGAAGACCTCGACCTCGTCGTCACCCGCCGGGCCCCCGCCCTGCGCGGGGAGCCCGGGGCGACGCGAAAGGGGGGAACGGGCGGCGGGGACCTTGAGTTTGATGTGCGGGAGCACCCCGGCGTTGATCAGCATGTGATTGAGGTGCGTGTACAGATCGCCGAGCGCTTCCATGACCGATTTGTCGAACAGCTTGTAGACGACGAGTTTGGCCCGCACCTCCAGTTCCAGGGCCTGGGCCGCGCGCCGGAACGCGGTACAGACGCGCTTCGGATCGGTCGGGTTGGTGTCCTCGTCGAGCCTGACGCCGGGCAGCAGGTGGGCGAGGCGCGCGCGCAGATGCTCGATCGCCTGGGCGTGGCGCGAACGCGCCTTGCCGACCATTCCGTCCACGGCGAGCGACTCCTCCAGGTCGTCGTGACCTACCAGGGAAAGCTCCTCCGAGGACCAGTCGGCCTCCGACCCGTCGGCGGCGCCCGCAGCCTGGGGCTGCTCGCGGCGCAGGGCACGGAACCCGTCGAGCACCTCGGCCCGGAAGCGGCTCTCGATCTCGCTGCGCTTGAGCCGCACCTCGCGCATCGAGTCGAAGTACATGCTCTGGACGCTGTTGTTCTCGGCCTTGTCGGCGAGCGCGAACAGCGCGTCGTCGGTGTTGTCGAGCATGGACGCGAACAGCTCGGTCACGCGCCGGACGAACTGGTCCTGGAGATCGTGCAGCGGGCGCGAGACCTTGCCGTCGGCCCCGGTCGCGGCCGACTTGCCGGGTTCCGAAAAGTAGACGATGTTCGGGTCGGTGCTCATGGCGTTCACCATCGCTGCGCTGCGTGGGATTCGGGGGCGGACCGGCACCCGCGCGGCGGTGCCGATCCCGTCCTGCCTCTGCGCACAGGTTAGCGACGCGGCCGGCCCCGGCGTTGATAGCGCCCGGTGTGACCGGGTTGGCAAAACCGGCGCCCGATGCCCCTTGACCGGCACCGCCGATGTTGATCCACCGCGCGGAAGCGATCCCCGTCCCCGGACGCGGGCGACGGCTGCTATGATGAGCGCCTGAGCCGCCGCCGACCCCGTCGGGAGAAGCACACCCTTGCATCAGGACCAGGATCCGGCCCCGGAACACCCCAACAAGGCCCCGTGGGAGCGCGCCTTCAACCGGCTGTTGACGCCGATGGAGGAGTTCATCCGCCACGAGGCGACCAGCGGCGTGATCCTGATGGTCTGCGCCGCGGTCGCGCTGATCCTGGCGAACTCGCCGGCCGCGGAGGCCTACCGCCACATCCTGCACACCCCCATCGGCTTCCGGATCGGCGACTGGCGGCTGGAGAAGTCGCTGCATCATTGGATCAACGACGGCCTGATGACCCTGTTCTTCTTCGTGGTCGGGCTGGAGATCAAACGCGAGATCCTGGTAGGCGAGCTGGCGAGCCCGCGCCAGGCGGCGCTGCCGGTCGCCGCCGCCGTGGGCGGAATGGTGGTGCCGGCGCTGATCTATCTGGCGTTCAACCCCGGCGGGCCCTATGTCGCGGGCTGGGGGGTGCCGATGGCGACGGACATCGCGTTCGCCGTGGGGATACTGGTGCTGCTGGGGCGGCGCATCCCGGAGGGGCTGATCACCTTTCTGCTCGCGCTGGCGATCGTCGACGACCTCGGCGCCGTACTCGTCATCGCCGTCTTCTACACGAGCCACATCGCGCCGCTCCCGCTGGCCGCGGCGGCGGCGCTGCTGGTGATCCTGGTGGTCTTCAACCGCAGCGGCATCCGCCACCCGCTGCCGTATTTCATCACCGGCACGCTGCTGTGGCTCATGCTGCTGTACTCGGGGATTCACGCGACCATCGCCGGGGTGGTGCTGGCCCTGGCGATCCCGGCGCGCGCGCAATACGATCCGCGCCGTTTCAGCGGCTACGTGCGCGGGCTGCTCGATCGCTACGACCGCGCCGGCGGCGACGAGACGACCCTGCTCGGGAACATCGCCCGATCCTCGCTGGTGCACACGCTCGAGCAGGGTGCGCAGCGCGTGAAGACGCCGCTACAGCGCCTGGAGCACGCGCTGCACCTGCCGGTCGCGCTCCTGGTCATGCCGCTGTTCGCGCTCGCCAACGCGGGCATCCCGGTCGACGCCCAGGCGTTGCGCGCGGCGCTCTCGCATCCGGCCACGCTGGGAGTGTTCCTGGGACTGGTCGCGGGCAAGTTCGTGGGTATCGCGGGCGTGACCTGGGTCGGCGTCCGCCTGGGACTGGGGCGGCTGCCGGCGGGGACCGGGATGCGGCACATCGTCGGGATCGCGCTCATCGGCGGCGTCGGATTCACCATGTCGATCTTCATTGCGGAGCTGGCGTTCCCGAGTACCGGCGGCGGACTCGTCATGGCCAAGACGGGGGTCCTGCTGGCGTCGGTGTGCGCCGGCCTCGCCGGATACCTGTGGCTGCTCGTGGTGACCCGGCGGGCGCCGCAGGATCGGGATCCGCCGCCGGCGCAGGACGCGACATCATGAAAGAGGCGGCCGGGTCGGGGACCGCCGCAGAGGGCCCCGGGTGCGGCGCCCCTGTCATGGCGAGCGCCCCGGAGGGACCCCCGCCCCCGGATCCCGCGGCGGTGGCCGATGACGTGCGGCGCGCGCTTGGCGAGGATCTCGGGGACGGCGACCGCACGGCGCGGCTGATCCCGGCCGCCACCGTGGCGGGCGCCGTGGTGATCACCCGCGAGCCCTGCGTGCTCAGCGGGCGCCCCTGGTTCGACGAAGTCTACGCGCAGATCGATCCGCGGGTGCGGATCGTCTGGGCGGTGCCGGAGGGCGGGTGGGCCGCGGCCGGAACCGTCCTGTGCACCCTGCGGGGGGCGGCGCGCGCGCTCGTGAGCGGCGAGCGCTGCGCGCTGAACTTCCTGCAGTTGTTGTCCGGCGTCGCGACGCGCACACGCGCCTTCGTCGACGCGGTCGCCGGCACCGGCGTGCGCATCCTCGACACCCGCAAGACCCTTCCCGGCCTGCGCGCGGCGCAGAAGTATGCCGTACGCTGCGGCGGCGGTCACAACCACCGGATGGGTCTCTATGACGCGCTCCTCGTCAAGGAGAACCACATCGCCACATGCGGATCCGTCGCCGCGGCAATCGCCGCGGCGCGACGCAGCTCGCCGGGGATGCCGGTGGAGATCGAAGTCGAGGATCTCGACCAACTGACCTCGGCCCTGGAGGCGGGCGCCGAGCGTATCCTGCTGGACAACTTCGACACCGGGGCGATGCGCCGTGCCGTCGCACTCACCGCGGGGCGCGCACGGCTCGAGGCCTCGGGCGGCATCGACCTCGCACGCGCAGCGGCGATCGCCGCCACCGGGGTCGACGATATCTCCGTCGGCGCCCTGACGAAGGACGTCCGCGCCGTGGACCTCTCGATGCGCTTCGACGATCCGCGCGGCGGACCGGCGCCGGACGGTGCGCCGGCGCGGGACTGAAACACCCGCGGGTCGAATTCGTTCCGCCACCCGGCGGGCGGTGGAACGTTGCAACCTACGGGGAGGGCCGGTGACAATGGACCCGGGCGCACATCGAAGCCGGATACGGCGCCGGCGCCGAGACCTCGACGCGGCGAAGCGCGCCGCGTGCGCGGAACAGGTCGCGCGCCGGGTCGCCGGCAGCGGATGGTTCCGCCGCAGCCGGCGCGTGGCGGCCTACCTCGCGGTCGGCGGGGAACTCGATCCCGGGCCGTTGATCGAGCGGGCGTGGGCGCTCGGAAAGACCGTCTACCTGCCGGTGCTCGATCCGCTGCAGCCGCGGCTTTGGTTCGCGCGTTACCGGCCGGGCGATGCGCTTGCGTACAACCGATTCGGGATCCCGGAGCCGACCGCCGGGGACCGCAGGCGGCTGCCGCCGTGGGCGCTCGATCTGGTTCTCGCGCCGCTGGTCGCATTCGATGCCGCCGGCACCCGCCTCGGAATGGGAGGCGGCTACTACGACCGGACCTTCGGCTACCTGCGCGCGCGCAGGCGCTGGCGGAAACCGCACCTGGTCGGGCTGGCCTATGAATTCCAGCGCGTGCCCGAGCTTCCGAGGCGGCCCTGGGACGTCGCATTGGACGGATGCGCCACCGAGCACGCGCTGTATTGGTGGACCCCGTGAAGGCGCGGCGCACCGAAGCGGCGGTGCGGCCACGACGGATAGTGCCGCCGCCGGCGCCCCCCCGGCGCGGCGGAGGACGAAGGTAGCGATGCAGTACTGGCTGATGAAATCCGAACCGGCGACGTTCTCACTGGAGGACCTGCGCCGGGCCCCGCGAGGTACCGAGCCCTGGGACGGAGTGCGCAATTATCAGGCGCGCAACTTCATCCGCGACATGCGGCGCGGTGATCTGGCTTTCTTCTACCACTCCAACTGCCCGCAGCCGGCCGTCGTCGGCATCATGGAGATCGTGCGCGAGGCCTACCCCGACCACACCGCGCTGGATCCGAGCAGTGACCACTACGACCCCAAGGCCACGGCCGCAAACCCACGCTGGTACATGGTGGACGTGCGCTATCGCCGGGCCTTGCGCCGCCCGGTGACCCTGGAGGCACTCAAGGACCGGCCGGAGCTGGCGGGCATGCCCCTCGTACGCCGCGGCAACCGCCTCTCGGTCATGCCGGTGACGCGGTCGCAGTGGGACTGCATCCTGCGGCTGGGCGGCGAGTAAGGTGGTGCGAGTCTATCATTTCCGCTGGGTACCCGAGGCGCAGCGGCTGCGCCTGGCGCTGGCGGGCAAGGGTATCGAATGGGAAGATCACCCCCTCGACTATCAGGACGACGCCACCTTCTTCGAGCTCGGGATCGCACGCCGGGTCCCGGCGCTGCAGATCGGTGCCGACTCCGGACCGCTTACCGATGTGAACGAGATTCTGTGGCGGATCGACGAATGGTTCCCCGACACCCCGCCGCTGGTGACCGGTCGCCTCGCCGAAGACGCGTGGCGCGCGCTGTTGGACTGGCGGTCACGCGCCGACGCGATCCTGCAGCGCCTCTACGCCCCGCTCGCCCCGGCCTGGCGGGGCTTGGGCGACGACCCTGCCGCCCTGGCCGCCTACCGCTCCGAGGTCGAGGGGCGCTTCGGCGCGAGTCTCGAGGCGCTGGCCAACGACCGCTACGCCGGCTACGCGCAGTTCGCGCGCATGAGCCGCCTGCCGCAACTGGCCGCGATGCTGGCGCGCGAACGCTTCTATGCGGGGCGCCCGAGCATCGCCGACGCCGTGCTCTGCGCGGACCTTTTCCCCCTGCAGTTCCTGGACGGCGTCGCCCTTCCGATCGACCTCCTCTACTACCTCGAGCGCGTCACGGAATCCTTCGGGCTCGATCTGCGCCAGGGCCTGCTCTCCGGGGAGACGGGCCCGTAGCACCCACGGGACCGGCGGCTGCGGCGTAGCGGAACGACCACAAATGCGGAGGCATGAGCAATGACCCTGACCGAACTCCTGGAGTTTCTCGACCGCAACACCGGCTGCGGCCTCTGCGACGGCAGTCCCGCAGAGAGCGTGGCCAAGGCCCTCGGCGCCACCCATCGCGATCCCTTGATGGGCGAAGTGATCGCGGCCCTCGCCGCACACGCCGGCGGCGGCGCGGACGGCGTGGTGGAGCGCGCCGAGATGGTGAAGGCGCTGGGTCCGATACGCCTGAAGTACATGGCCGACGACGCGCCGGTCGACGCGTTCCGCACCGTGCAACAACTGGTCGACGCGATCGACGCCGCGTTCGACGAGGAGGCATTGCGGGCGCGAGGGAAGTGAGCGCGCGCAACCCGGCTATCGTCGACCGACCACAGGAGGGTGGCGCGACGGATCGTCGGCGCCGGGTCGGCGCCCGCGCCCATATCAAAAATCACTAGCATTTTGAAGCGGGTTGTATATACTCGGGAGCGGGCAACTGATAGTAACTCGGGAGGTTACTATGGCAAAGAAGAGAGCGACAGCGAAACGGAAGACGAAGAAGAAGGCCGCGACCAAGAGAAAGGTCGCGAAGAAGAAGACGGCAAAGAAGAAGACTGCGAAGCGCAAGACGGCAAAGCGCAAGACGGCAAAGAAGAAGACCACTGCCAAGAGGAAGACCGCGAAGAAGAAGACGGCAAAGCGCAAGACCGCAAAGCGCAAGACCGCGAAGAAGAAGACCGCGAAGAAGAAGAGATAGCGGTCGCCGCGAAGCGGTCCCCCGCCGCGCGCTCGATACGGTGGCGGGACGCTTGCAGCAACCAATCGAAAGGCCCGCGAAATGCGGGCCTTTTTTATTAAAAAACAATTAGATATTCGCTTGCGGCGGCGCCAGGAAGAGTTCGTAGACGGGGTTGTCGCTCTCTTCGCGATAGGGGTAACCGACGCCCTCGAGGAACTCCACGAAGCGTTCGCGATCCGCACTCGGCACCTGGATTCCGACCAGGACGCGGCCGTAATCGGCGCCGTGGTTGCGGTAGTGAAACATGCTGATGTTCCAACGATGGCCGATGCGCGTGAGGAAACGCAGCAGGGCCCCCGGTCGTTCCGGAAACTCGAAGCGGTAGATGCGCTCGTCGCGAATCTCCGGTGCATGCCCGCCGACCATGTAGCGGACGTGGAGCTTGGCGGTCTCGTTCTCGCTCAGGTCGGTGACGGGGTAGCCCCGGGCCCGGAGCCCGGCGATCAGCCGCTCACGCCCCTCGTCGCCGTCGTCCAGCTTGACCCCCGCGAACACCCGGGCGGCGGCCGGGTCGGCGTAACGGTAGTTGAACTCCGTGATGCTGCGGTGGCCGATGGCGCGGCAGAAGGCCCGGAAACTGCCGGGGCGCTCGGGGATCGTCACCGCCAGCAGGGCCTCGCGCCGCTCACCGAGTTCGGCCCGCTCGGCGACGTGGCGCAGTCCGTCGAAGTTGATGTTGGCGCCGCTGTTGATCGCCACCAGGGACGCATCCCGCAGGCCGGTGCGCTCGACGTAGCGCTTGATCCCGGCTACCGCCAGCGCACCGGCCGGTTCGACGATCGAACGCGTATCGTCGAATACGTCCTTGATGGCCGCGCAGATCTCGTCCGAGGTGGTCAGCACCACCTCGTCGACGAGGCGGCGGGCGATGCGGAACGGTTCACGGCCCACTTGGCGCACGGCCACGCCGTCGGCGAAGATGCCGACCTGTTTCAGGGCCACCCGCCGGCCGCGCTCCAGCGCCCGGTGCAGGGTCGGCGCGTCGTCGGGCTCGACGCCGATCACCCGGGTCTCCGGTCGCAGGGCCTTCACGTAGGCCGCGATGCCCGCGATCAGCCCCCCGCCGCCCACGGGCACGAAGATCGCGTGGAGTGCGCCGGAATGCTGACGCAGGACCTCCATGGCGACGGTACCCTGTCCGGCGATGACCTCGGGGTCGTCGTAGGGGTGAATGAAGGTCATGCCCCGCTCGCGGGCCAGCCCCACGGCGTGACGGTACGCCTCGTCATAGGTGTCGCCGTGCAACACGGTGCGCGCGCCGCGGGCACGCACCGCTTCGACCTTGATCGACGGGGTCGTGCGCGGCATGACGATCAGCGCCCGCAATCCCAGGCGTTGCGCCGCGAGCGCGACCCCCTGGGCGTGATTGCCGGCGGAGGCGGCGACGACGCCGTGCGCGGCGGACTCGGGCGCGAGGCGCGCCATCTTGTTGTAGGCGCCCCGCAGCTTGAACGAGAACACCGGCTGGAGATCCTCGCGTTTGAGGAGCACGCGGTTGCCGAGTCGGGCGGAGAGCAGGGGTGCTTCGCTCAGCGGCGTCTCGACGGCGACATCGTAGACCCGCGCGTTCAGGATCCGCTCGAGGTAGTTTCGGGGCATCGGCATACGTTATCAGGGGGAGAAGACGCGCGCCATATGGGCGCGGGGGGGGAGCGCCCGGCGTTCGTTTCCGGTGCGGGCGGTCGCAACGCGCACCGGCCTGCGAAGCCGCAGGGGATGTTCAGACGCAGGAACCCGTCCCCCGGGGTCGGGTTTGCAGCGCGGGCGGCGCGGGTTATGATCGGGGGCGCCAAGGGCGCCGCGTAAGAGGGCGTCGCGGGAGACACGATGGGCGACACCGATCAGAAGCAACGCGCGGCCGAGGCCGCGCTCGAGCAGGTCGAGGCGGGCACCGTGATCGGAGTCGGCACCGGGTCGACCGCCGATTTCTTCATCGATGCACTGGCGCGGATCAAATCCAAGATCGACGGTGCGGTGGCGAGTTCGGAGGCGTCGGCGCAGCGCCTGCGCGGGCACGGAATCCCGGTGCTGGATCTCAACGATGTCGGCGAACTGCCCCTGTATGTGGACGGCGCCGACGAGGCCAACCGCCACCTGCAACTCATCAAGGGCGGGGGCGGGGCGCTCACGCGCGAGAAGATCGTCGCCGCGGCGAGCCGGCGTTTCGTATGCATCGCCCACGAGGCCAAGCTGGTGGACGTGCTCGGCGCCTTCCCGCTCCCGGTCGAAGTCATTCCGATGGCGCGCAGCTACGTGGCGCGCGAGCTGGTCCGGCGCGGCGGACAGCCGGTGCTGCGCGAGGGCTTCGTGACCGACAACGGGAACGCGATCCTGGATGTGCGCGGGTTGCGGATCGCCGAGCCCGCGAAGCTGGAAGCCGACCTGAACAACATCCCCGGCGTCGTCACCAACGGGATCTTCGCGCTGCGCCCGGCGGACCTGCTGATCCTCGGCACCGCCGACGGGACGCGCACGCTCGACTGAGGAGTCCGCCGCAGGGCGGGGGAGGAGACGAATCGCCAGGGCGCTCGTCATCCTCGGTGCGGTACTGGTCGCGATCGGCCTGCTCTGGCCGTGGCTCGCGCGCCTCGGCCTCGGCCGCCTGCCGGGCGATTTCGTGTTCGGCAGGGGAAACTTCCGCGTCTATTTCCCGCTCACCACCTCGATCATCGTCAGCCTGGTCTTGACGTTCATCCTCTGGCTGTTTCGCCGCTGACCCGAACGACGTCGGTCCGCCGACGACGCCCCGCATTGCGATTTCCGTCCGGGGGCCGGGCGACCTTCGAAAAGGACAAAGGCGCCACGGAATCCACCGAATCCACGGACCGGTTTGATTCATTCCGTATGTTCCGTGGATTCCGTGGCCTATTCCTACAGCGTCGGCCGGGCAAGCCCGGCCCTACCCCCATCCCCCACGCCGATCCCGACACCCGTAGGGCGGGCCTCGGCCCGCCGGCGACACCTGATCGAAACGACATCACGCCGCCCCACGTCGTCGGCCGGTAGGTCGGGCAAGCCCGACCCTACGGTACCCCCATGCCGACCCGGGCGCCCGTAGGGCGGGGCTCGCCCCGCCGACGACGCCGGGGTCGCAGAAAAAAGAACGGGGCCCGAAGGCCCCGTTCGTTCTTCGCGACCCGCGCCCGGATCAGAAGCTGTGGCTCATTCCGATCGTGAGCACATCCTGGTGCTTGAAGCCGATCGCCTCGGTGTTGGCCGCGACGCGCGCCCACCCGCCGTACACATAGGTCCGGCGGCTGAAGGCGTACTTGCCGGCGACGAGATAGGCGGTCTGGTCGTTCATGCCGACCGCGACGCCCTTCACGTTGGTGGTCGAGTGCGACAGACCGCCCTGGCCGTACTCGGCGATGAGCATCGCGCGCCCCATCTTGTAGGAGCCGCCGAGGAACCAGGTGTTGGCGCCGCCGGCGTTGGCGTTCACCTGCGTGTAGCCGTTGGTGCCGCCGAAGCTGCGGGTGATCAGGCCGTTGTCCTTCTCGAACTGGCCGAACAGCGCGGCGCCGGCATAGCTGAACTTGCCGCCGATCTTCCACGCCGAATCGTTGCCGCCGTGATTGTTGGTGATATAGCTGGCGAAGCCGAGGATCGGGCCCTGGTGGTACACGAGCGCGACGCTGTACGGGTTCTGGCCGGAGTTCACGGTGTTCGAGTGCATCGTGTAGGTGCCGATCACCTTGGCACCCATGATCGACGGAGAGTCGTAGCGGATGGTGCGGTTGGCGCGGCCCTGTCCGTCCTCACCGGCGCCCTTCTGCAGGGGCGACTCGAGCCCGAGGTTGCGCGCCTGCAGCGAGGTACGCCACAGCGGATCGACCATCTTGCCGGTCTGCTTGTACGAGGTCGTGACGGTGCCGAAGCGGATCGTGCCCATGCCGGGGCTCTGCAGGCCGAGCCACATGTCGCGGCCCTTCCACACGTCCTTGGAACCGCCGCCGTTGCCGATGTAGCCGCCCGCCGTCGCCGAGCTGCCACCGCCGGCGACCGTCGGATCGAGCTGCCACTCCAACTGATAGATGGCCTTCAGTCCGCCGCCGAGCGCCTCGGAGCCCTTCACGCCGACCGCAGTCTGGTTGCTGTCGAGGTCGATGTTGTGGCCGCGGTTAACGGTCGCGCCGCGGAACTTCACCTTGCTGCCCGAAAAGTTCTGAGACGAGGTCTGGGTATCCCACGCATCGGCGCTGAGATTGATTTTCCCATAGACCACGGTTGCCGCATGCGCGGCGCCGAGCGGCGCCGCGGCGGCCGCAGCCACCGACACCGCGAGCAGGAGCTTCTTGTTCATCGGATGATCTCCCTCTCCAGGATTACTAAGTGGTTGGACGCCGATTACTGTACGAATCCATGCACTAAAATGCAACATTTTTCTAGGAGCTAGCGACTCTCTTTCAAGTGATGCAGGAATACCGGGGCGCGCCGGCTCGGGGGTCGGAACGGCCCCGCACCCACCGCCGGGGGCGGCGGGCGGGAATTTGGCTGGGGGACTAGGATTCGAACCTAGGTTGACGGAGTCAGAGTCCGCTGTCCTACCACTAGACGATCCCCCAGTGAAGGGTCGCCGCCCGACCCCCCCGCAAGGGGCCGGGGAGGCTCAGCGCTTGGAGTACTGCGGCGCCTTGCGGGCCTTGTGGCGCCCGACCTTCTTGCGTTCCACTTCGCGCGCGTCGCGCGTCAGGAATCCGGACTTGCGCAACGGTCCGCGCAGGGATTCGTCGTACGCGACCAGCGCGCGCGCCAGGGCGTGGCGGATCGCGCCGGCCTGTCCGGTGCCGCCGCCGCCGCGCACGCGCGCGTGGACGTCGAACCGGGCCGCGAGATCGGCCGTGTCGAGCGGCTGGCGCACGACCATGCGCGCGGTCTCGCGCCCGAAATACTGCTCCAGCGGGCGCCGGTTGACGAGGATCCGGCCGCTGCCGGGGGTGAGGTACACGCGCGCGGTGGCGGTCTTGCGCCGTCCGGTGTTGTATGCGGCCTGTTGCGCCATGGTGGTTTCCGATCCTCGCCTTGCGGAATGGTCCTGGATTCTGAAATCCGATTACAGTTCAAGTGCCTGCGGCTGCTGCGCGGCGTGACGATGGTCGGGGCCGGGATAGACCTTGAGCTTGCGGATCATCGCCCGCCCGAGACGGTTCTTCGGCAACATCCCACGCACGGCGTGCTCGATGGCGCGCTCGGGCGCCTTGTCCAGCAGCTTGCCGAGCGTGATGGACTTGAGGTTGCCGATATAACCGGTATGGTGGTGGTAGACCTTATCGGTGCGCTTCTTGCCCGTCGCATGGATCTTCGCGGCGTTGATCACCACGATATAGTCCCCGGTGTCCACGTGCGGGGTATACTCGGGCTTGTGCTTGCCGCGCAGGCGCCGGGCGACCTCCGAGGCGAGCCGGCCGAGGGTCTTGCCGGCGGCATCGACCACGTACCAGTCGCGGACCACGCTCTCGGGCTTCGCTGTGAACGTCTTCATCCGTCGGTCTCCGGGGCGCCACGCAACGAGGCAAGCGCGCGGCGCGGAAAGGCGTGCATGGTACAAAATCGTCCGGCCGCTTACAAGGGACGTGGAGGGGCGCAGAAGCGCCCACGCGCGGGCAAAAAAATGGCGCGGCATGTGGGGGCCGCGCCGAATACCACCAAAGGAGGATGGAGGAGTCGCATGAGTCCGGATTGCGGGATCCGGAATCAGCGTATGAGAATCTTCTAATATTTTGGTGGACGTGTCAACCTCCAGGGCCGGCCCTGGCCCGCGCCCGGGCACGATCACAAAACAGTCTTGTAAAACAGCTTGTTAAATGCGTAGACGGTCGACCACCCGGCCGTGGACCAGGTGCTCGTCGATGATCTCGTCGATGTCGTGGGCATCGACGTAGGTGTACCAGACGCCTTCCGGATAGACGACCAGGACCGGACCCTCCTCGCAGCGGTCCATGCAGCCCGCGCGGTTGATGCGCACGCCGCCCGGGCCGCTCAGGCCGAGCGCCTTCACGCGCGCCTTGGCGTGCTCGCGCATCGCGGCCGCATCGTGGTTCGCGCAGCAGGTGGCCCCCGGTTCCCGCTGGTTGGTGCAGAAAAAGACGTGATGACGATAGTACGGCATGGGGCGGCATTATTCCCGATCGCCCCCATACCCGCAATCGCGCCCCGGCGCCCGACCGATCGGAATCAGAAACTGTAGACGAGGTTCACCGAGGTCAGCAGGTCGGTGTTCTTGGTGCCGGCGGGGACGCTGGTGTTGTATTTGACGGTCTCGGAGAGCTTGAGCGCGAGGGCGCCGATGACCGTGCTCTGCAGCGAGGAGACCGATTCGATCGACGTATTGGCGCGACCGCTGTCGAGACGTACCCGCTGCTGGAACTTTGCGTTGGGCGTCAACTGCCACACCAGCCTGCCCGCGGCGCGGAAGATCGCCTCGTTGGTCGAGGAGCCGGTGGTCTCGCGGCTCTGGCGCAGGCCGGGACCGGCCTCGAGTTCCGCCTTCAGCGCCGGCAGGGGCCGGAACCTGCGCCCGTATCCGGCCGCCTCCGCGGCCTGGTACGAATAGCCGCTGAAGCGATCCGATTCGTAGCGCACGTTGCCGAAGAGGTAGGAGACGGCGGACAGGTCGTAGTGATTGGTCAGGTCCCCGACGTAGCGCTCCGCCGTGGTCGTGCCGCGATCGGAGGCGTGCAGGGCCTCGACACGCACGGCGTGGCGCCAGGCGCCGTACCTGACCTGCAGATCGAGGGCACCGTTGAGGGTGCTGGTGTTCGTGTTGCCCTGGGTGGCGACGAAGCCCAGGTCCACCTCCCCCTTCCAGGTCAGGGCCGCCGCCGCCGGGGCCCACGCGACCAGGAGCAGCAACGCCCATGTGTGCTGTCGCACTTTCACCTCCCGTCTCCGCGTCGGACTGGGCCCCGCCGCGCGCGGCGCGACGCGAACGCCGTATACTACCGGACGCGACTCGCGCCGCAACCGTCGCGGCGCTGCCATCGGACGCCGGCCTCCCGGCGGGTTCCCCCGTAATGAACGCGGAATACGACCATCGAGTGCCGTTGGACGAACGGGCGCTGCTGCGGATGACGGACCGATGCGTGCAGTGCGGGCTGTGCGCGCCCGCGTGTCCGACCTACGCGCTCTCCCGCGAGGAGGCCGAGTCGCCGCGCGGGCGCATCGCCGTGATCCAGGGCATCGCCTGCGGGGAATTGGCGCCGGACGCGCACGCGCTGGCGCACCTCGACCGCTGCCTCGAGTGTCTCGCGTGCGAAGACGTCTGCCCGTCGCGGGTGCCGTTCGCAACGCTGATGGACGCAGCCCGCGCGCTGCTGGAGCGCTCCCGACACCGGCCGCTGCGCGAGCGTGTACTGCGTGCGGCCCTGCTCGACGGCGTCGCCCGCCCCGCGGCGCTGCGTCTGGCCGGGCGCGCCCTGCGGCTCTATCAACGCAGCGGTCTGCGCACGGCGCTGCGCCGCAGCGGCATACTCCGCGGCCTCGGCCTCGACGCGCCGGAGGCGCTGCTGCCCGATGTCGCCCCGCTCCGCCGCTGGCACGGACGGATCCCGGCGCAGGGGCCGCGGCGCGGAACGGTGGCGCTGTTCACGGGCTGCATCGCCGCGGTCCTCGACCGGCCCACTTTGGAGGCCGCCGTCCGCGTCCTCACGCGCCTGGGTTTCGAGGTGCACATCCCGTCCGACCAGGCCTGCTGCGGTGCGCTCCACCAGCACGAGGGCGCACCGCGCACCGCGGCGCGCCTGGCGCGCCGCAACCTCGCCGCCTTCGCCGATCCAGAGGTCCCGATCGTGACGCTGGCGAGCGGCTGCGGTGCGCATCTCGCACGCTACGGGACGGTGTGTGCGGACGACAGGGCCGCGGCGTTCGCCGCGCGCGTGCGCGATATCCACGCGTTCCTCGTCGAAGTCCCGTGGCCGCAGGACGTCGGCGTCGCACCGCTCGCGGCCCGCGTCGCGGTTCACGTGCCGTGCACCCTCGCCAACGTCCTGCACCAGGCGGATGCACCGCGACGCGTACTCTCCCGCATCCCCGGCCTGGAGATCCTGCCGCTGGGCGGGGGAACGCACTGCTGCGGCGCGGCCGGGGCCTACGTCCTGCACCACCCGGACGAGGCGCGGCGGCTGCGGGAACCGAAAGTCGCGGCGGTGCGCGCGCTGCGTGCCGATTACCTGGCCACGGCCAACATCGGCTGCGCGCTGCACCTCGCGGCCGGACTGCGCGGCGAACGCGGTGCCGCGGAGGTGGTACACCCCGTCGTGCTCCTGGACCGCCAGCTCGCCGCAGGCGCCCCAGGGGGGTGATCGGGCGCACTCGACAGGCGGCGGCGAAGACCGCTATCGTGTAGCGATGGAGATTCGCGAGGAGACGTCGATCGACCGCATGCTCGCGGGCTTCGACCAGGCCCTGCGCACGCTGTTCGGCCGCCCGGCGGGGACCGGCCGGGCGGATCCGGCGGAAGACATCGAGGAAGCCGCGCTTTCGCCCGCGGAACGGCGGCGGGCGGGGGGGCTCGTGCGAGTCGACCACGCCGGCGAGGTGTGCGCCCAGGCCCTGTATCAGGGCCAGGCGCTGGCCGCACGCAGCCCTGCGGTCGGCGCGGCGCTGCAGCGCGCGGCGCAGGAGGAGAACGATCACCTCGAATGGTGCGCGCGCCGTCTCGAGGCGCTGGGCACACACCCGAGCCGACTCAACCCCCTGTGGTATGCCGGCTCCTTCGCCATCGGCGCGCTCGCAGGCGCGGCCGGGGACCGCTGGAGCCTCGGCTTCGTGGCCGAGACGGAGCGCCAGGTCGGCGCCCATCTCGACGGACACCTGCAGCGCCTGCCCGAGGCGGACCGCCGCAGCCGCGCCCTCCTGGAACAGATGCGTCGGGACGAGGCGCACCACGCCACCGTCGCGGTCGAATCCGGCGCCGCCCCGCTGCCGGCCCCGGTGCGGACCCTGATGGCGCTGGCCTCGCGCGTGATGACGACCACGGCCTATTGGGTCTGAGCGCCGTCCCCTTCGGCGCGCCGGCGACGACTTCAGCGCCGCAGGTTGCGCCCGTAGAACATCTCCATCATCTCGCGCTGGAGCAGGCCGCGGATGCGCTTCTCCTCGCGCGGCGAGAGGTCCTCGCGGTCGATCCCGAACAGGTAGTTGTCCAGATCGAACTCCTTGAGCGTCATCTTGGTGTGGAACAGGTTTTCCTGGTAGACGTTGACGTCCACCATCTGGTAGCGCTCGCGGGTGTCCTTGGAGATGAAGTTCTGGATGGAATGGATCTTGTGATCGATGAAGTGCTTGCGCCCGTTGACGTCGCGCGTGAAACCGC
Organism: Gammaproteobacteria bacterium; assembly: GCA_027013145.1. Lineage (GTDB taxonomy): Bacteria > Pseudomonadota > Gammaproteobacteria > 21-64-14 > 21-64-14 > BMS3Abin12. The sequence continues at coordinate 170,353 of JALUXX010000011.1, forward strand.
GCACGCGATAATCGATGATCACGATGTCCGATTCGAAGCTGTGAATGAGATAGTTGAGCGCGCGCAGGGGCGAGATGCGCCCGCAGGTCGAGACGTCGATGTCGGCGCGGAAGGTGCTGATGCCGTTGTCGGGATTCGGATGACTCTCGGGGTAGGTGTGGACGGTGATGTGGCTCTTGTCGAGATGGGCGACGACCGCCTCGGGCAGCGGGCCCGGCGTGGCGGAATTCGACAGGCGATCGGACGCCACCGCCTCTTCGGCGATCAGCATGGTGACGCTGGCCCCCTGGGGTTCGTAGTCCTGGCGCGCGATATTGAGGATGTTGGCGCCGATGATATCGGTCACGCCGGTGAGGATCTGCGTCAGGCGCTCGGCGTTGTAGGCCTCGTCGATGTATTCGATATATTCGCGCCGCTGCGCCTCGGTCTTGGCGTAGCAGATATCGTAGATGTTGAAGCTCAGGCTCTTGGTAAGGTTGTTGAAACCGTGCAGCCGCAGACGCGGGTTCGACCTGGCCACCATGCTGCCCTCCCGTACCCCTGCCGGAACGCCGCGAAGCCCCGCCGCGCGGCCGCACCGGGGGGGCGATTATGCCGCATGGCGTGAGCGTTGTGCAGGGCACGGGCCGTCGATGCCCCGCAACCGGGCTCAGGGCGGCGGCACGATCTCGAAATCATGGGTGATCTCGGCGCTGCGCCCGAGCATCACCGACACCGAACAGTACTTCTCCGCGGACAGGGACACCGCGCGGCGGACCTGGTGCTCGGCCAGGTCCTCGCCGCTCACCCGGTAATGGACGTGGATGCGGGTGAACACCTTCGGCGGCTTCTCGGCGCGCTCGGCCGAGACCTCCACGACGCAGCCGCCGACGGCCTGGCGCGCCTTCCTCAGGATCTGGACGACGTCGAAGCCGGTGCAGCCGGCCAGCCCCAACAGGACCATCTCCATCGGCCGCGCCCCGAGGTTGCGCCCGCCGGCCTCCGGCGCACCGTCCATCACGATCGCGTGCCCGCTGCCGGACTCGCCGACGAACATCACGTCCTGCACCCAGCGCGCAACCGCCTTCATCGTCCAACCTCCGCGCCCCCGGACCGGCGCCGGCGCCGTTCGACATCCCCGGGGGCTTTGCTTACACTTGCCACGGACAGCCTGCCGCCCTCGCGGCCGGCCCGCGCCGAGGGCGCCCCATGCCGAAACCGTCGCCCCCCAAGGGCAACCCGACCATCGAGCGGTTCCTGGCCCACTGCCACCGCCGCCGCTATCCCGGCAAGAGCGTCATCATCTACGCCGGCGACCAGCCGGACGCCCTGTACTATATCATCGAGGGTTCCGTCACCGTATTGATCGAGGACGAGGACGGGCGCGAGATCGTCCTCGCCTACCTCAACCCCGGTGACTTCTTCGGCGAGATGGGGCTGTTCGACGAGCAGCAGAACCGCAGCGCCTGGGTGCGCGCACGCACGCGCTGCGAGTTGGGGGAGATCAGCTACGCGCGCTTCCGCCAGCTCGCCGAGGAGGACCCGAGCATCCTGTTCGCGCTCGCCTCGCAGATGGCCCTGCGTCTGCGCAAGACCAGCCGCAAGGTCGGCGACCTCGCCTTCCTGGACGTAACCGGCCGGGTCGCCCGCACGCTGCTCGAGTTGTGCAAGGAGCCCGACGCGCTCACGCACCCCGAAGGGATGCAGATCCGGATCACGCGCCAGGAGATCAGCCGCATCGTCGGTTGTTCGCGCGAGATGGCGGGGCGGGTGCTCAAGGCGCTCGAGGACCAGGGCCTGATCTCGGTCGCGGGCAAGACGATCGTGGTGCACGGTACCCGCTGACGGGGTCCCGCCGCTCACGCCCCGAACAGCGCCTCCAGCCGCACGCCGGGATCCTCGGCGCGCATGAAGGCCTCGCCGACCAGGAACGCGCCGACCCCGCCCGCACGCAGGCGGTCGACGTCGGCGCGCGTATGGATCCCGCTCTCGCTGACCAGCAGCCGCCCCGCGCCCACGCGCGGGGCGAGGCGCAGCGTCGTCGCGAGATCGGTCTCGAAGCTGCGCAGGTCGCGGTTGTTGACGCCGATCAGCGCCTCCGCGAGCCCCGCGGCGCGCTCGAGTTCGGCCTCGTCGTGCACCTCCACGAGCACGTCCATTCCCAGTTCCCGGGCAAGCGAGTAGAGTTCATGCAACGATGGATCCCCAAGTGCGGAGACGATCAACAGGATGCAGTCGGCCCCGAGTACGCGCGCCTCGTAGACCTGGTAGGGATCGATGATGAAGTCCTTGCGCAGCACGGGCAGCGCGCAGGCCGCGCGCGCCGCGACCAGGTGCTGCGGCTCGCCCCGGAAGAAATCCCGGTCGGTCAACACCGACAGACACGCGGCGCCGTGGGCGGCGTAGGAGGCGGCGATCGCCGCCGGGTCGAAGGGGTCGCGCAACAGGCCGCGGCTGGGCGAGGCGCGCTTGATCTCGGCGATGACCGCCGCGCGCCCGGCCGCGGCCGCGGACTCCAGCGCCGCGACGAATCCGCGCGGCGGCGGCGCGGCCTCCACCCGCCGGCTCAGCTCGCGGATGCCGGTGACCGAGCTGGCACGCTCGATCTCGGCGGCCTTCGCCGCCAGGATCCGCACCAGGATGTCCGCCCGCGCCTCCATGCTCAGCACTGCTCCCAGGGCAGTCCCTCATGGCGCCAGCCGCCGAGCGTGTTGCGGTGGTGGTCCGCGTCGAGCGGCCCCTCGAAGCCGTCGGTGACGTTGTAGACGTCGCTCAGGCCTTCGCGCAGCAGCAGCTCGCCCGCCTCGCGCGAGCGGTTGCCGCTGCGGCAGATGAGGATGACCGGGGCGCTGCCCTCGCTGTGGGCGGACACGCCGCCGAGCATCACCTTGCGCACCAGCAGCGCGAAGTCGGGATTGATACGCCAGTCGGGCTCGTCGATCCAGGCGATGTGGACGGCGCCGCGCGGGTGGCCGACGAACAGGTACTCCATGGTCGAGCGCACGTCGATGAGGACCGCGCGCGGATTCTCCTCCAGGAGCTGCCAGGCCTCCCGGGCGCTGAGTCCGTGTACCTCGGTCTGGGTCGCCATCCGCCGCTCCGCGCGCGATGGGGCCCCCATGGCGCGGGCCCCGTCCGTGGGAGTATACCGCGCGGGGCGTGCGCCGGTGCTTGCCGCGACCGCACCGCCGCCGTTATCTTGCCGCCATGGCCGCCATTGCAGCCCCACCGCGAAACCTGCTGCGCCCGGTCGGACGGGCGATCGCCGAGCACGGGATGATCCGTGACGGCGACCGCGTGCTCCTCGCGCTCTCGGGGGGCAAGGACTCGCTCTCCCTGCTGCACATCCTGCGCCACCTGCGCACGCACGCGCCGGTGCACTTCGATCTCGCCGCCGCCACCGTCGATCCGATGGTGGAGGGCTTCGACCCCTCCGCCCTCAAGCCCCACCTGGAGGCCGTCGGTGTGCCCTTCCACTACCGCGCCGAGCCGATCCTCGAGCGCGCCCGCGGGCACATGGGCAACCCATCCTTCTGCGCCTTCTGCGCGCGCATGAAGCGCGGGATCCTCTACGACATCGCCCGCCGCGGCGGCTACAACGTGCTCGCCCTGGGCCAGCACCTCGACGACGCCGCGGAGAGCTTCCTGATGTCGGCGTTCCACGGCGGGCGCCTCAAGACCATGAAGGCGCACTACGTGAACGATGCCGGCGACATCCGGGTCATCCGCCCGCTGATCTACGCGCGCGAGCGCCAGACCGCCGCCTACGCCCGGGCCGCCGGGCTCCCCGTGGTCCCCGAGAACTGCCCGGGCTGCTTCCAGGCGCCGACCGAGCGGATGCGGATCAAATCGCTGCTCGCGGATGAAGAACGGCTCAACAAGGGGGTTTTCAAGAGCCTGAAAAGGGCGATGAGCCCACTGATTGCCGATCTTGGCCGAAGATCTATACTTGAAAGCCCACCTGCTGACTGATTTACCATCTGTGGGAAATGGATCTACACCATTGGCTCTAGTTTAGGTTCTCGTGGGCTGATCCTGCGTAACGTCGCCCCGATTCCGGGGGCAAGGATGGCGAACCGGGCGCTCCCCCCTCAGTCCCCGGCCTGCCCCCCCGGCGGTTCCCGTTCCAGCCGCCGCAGGAACACGCGCATCTCCTTCGCCGCCTGGACGTCGCCGTGGGCCTCCGCGGCCCGGATCCCCTCCCGGTAGGCGGCCGCCGCCTCGGCACGCCGCCCGCACTCGGTGAGGGCGCGGCCGTAGAGCTTCCAGGCCGCCGAATGACCGGGGTCGAATTCGACCGCGCGCGCCAGATGCGCGGCGGCCCGCACCGGGTCACCCGCCGCGAGGTGGGCGCCGCCGAGCCCGAAGCGCAGCAGCGCCCCGTCCTGCCCGGCGGCGAGCAGCCGTTCGAGGTTCGCGACCCGCTCCGTTGCGTCCATCACGCCTCCCGCCCGACCTCAGCGCCGCCAGAATGCCGGGCTGAACAGGACGAGCACGGTGAAGATCTCCAGCCGCCCCAGCAGCATGGCGAAGCTCAGGGCCCACTTGGCGACGTCGTTGACACCATTGTAGTTGGGGCCGACGAGCCCGAGCCCGGGGCCCATGTTGTTGATGCAGGCGGCCACCGCCGAGAACGCCGTCACCTGGTCGAGACCGGTGGCCATCAGGAGGAGCATGAGCAGGACGAAGGCGGCGACATAGGCGGCGAAGAACCCCCATACCGCGTCCACGACCCGGTCGGGCATCACCCGCCCGCCGACCTTGACCGGGATCCGCGCGCTGGGGTGCACGAGCCGGGCGACCTCGCGCACCCCCTGCTTGTAGAGAAGCAGGAAGCGGATCACCTTCATGCCGCCGCCGGTCGAGCCGGCGCAGCCGCCGATGAAGCTCACCATGATCAGCAGGACCGGCAGGAATCCGGGCCAGCGCTGGTACTCCGCGGTGGTGAACCCGGTGCTGGTCCCGATGGAGACGGCCTGTACGATGCCGTGGTGCAGGGCGGTGACGAAATCGAAGGTGTGGGTGATATAGAGGTAGGTCACGGTGATCAGGGCGGTCGTCCCGAGAATGACCGTGTAGCCGCGCACCTCGGAGTCGAGCCGGTAGGGGCGCAGACTCGCCGAGCGCCACGCGGCGTAGTGGAGCGCGTGGTTGATCCCGGCGAGGTACATGAACACCACCGCGACGGCGTCGATGCGCGCGCTGTGGAAGTAGCCGAGGCTGGCGTCGTGGGTGGAGAAACCGCCCGTGGACACGGTCGCGAAGCTATGCGCCAGCGCGTCGAAGGGCGTCATTCCGAAGCTCCAATAGGCGAGGGCGCAGGCCGTCGTGAGACCCAGGTAGATGAGCCACAGGGCCTTGGCCGTCTCCGCGATCCGCGGCGTGAGCTTCTGCTCCTTGATCGGCCCGGGGATCTCCGCCCGATAGAGCTGCATCCCGCCGATACCGAGCATCGGCAACACGGCCACGGCGAGCACCAGTATCCCCATCCCGCCGAGCCACTGGAGCTGACAGCGGTAATAGAGAATGCCGCGGGGCAGCGCGTCGATGCCCGTCATGACGGTCGCCCCGGTGGTGGTGATCCCGGAGAAGGATTCGAAGACTGCGTCCGCCAGGGAGAGGTGCGGGTGGCCGGCGAGCATCAGCGGCAGGGCGCTGGCGAGCCCGAGGAGCGCCCAGGCGAGCGCCACCACCGCGAAGCCGTCGCGCAGCGCCAGGTCGCGGCGCGTGCGCCGCCGGGGCGCCCAGAGCAGCGTACCGACCGCCAGCGTGATCAGCAGGGTGTACGCGAACGGCGTCCATGCGCCGTCGCGGTACCAGAGGGAGACGCCGATGGGGGGCAGCATGCTGACGCTGTAGAGCATCAGCATCATGCCGAGGAACCGCTGGATGGTGGGATTGAACATGGGACCGGGCGACCCCCCATCGCGCGCTCAGAGGAAGGTGACGCCGACCTGGAACAGGCGCTCGACGTCGGCGATGTACTTCTTGTCGACCAGGAACAGGATGACGTGGTCCTCCGCCTCGATCACCGTGTCGTGATGGCAGATGATGACCTCCTCGCCGCGCACGATCCCGCCGATCGTGGTACCCGGCGGGAGCTTGATCTCGCCGACCGCACGCCCGACGACCTTGGAGGTGCGCTCGTCGCCGTGGGCGACCGCCTCGATCGCCTCCGCCGCGCCGCGGCGCAGCGAGTGCACGACGACGACGTCGCCGCGGCGCACGTGGGCGAGCAGCGTCCCGATGGTGACCTGCTGGGGCGAGATGGCGACGTCGATCAGTCCGTCCTGCACCAGGTCGACGTAGGCCGCACGGTTGATCAGCGACATCACCTTGCCCGCGCCCAGCCGCCGCGCGAGCATCGCCGCGAGGATGTTGGCCTCGTCGTCGTTGGTCAGCGCGCAGAACACGTCCATGTTCTCGATGTTCTCCTCCAGCAGCAGTTCCTCGTCGGCGGCGTCTCCGTGCAGCACGATCGTGCGTTGGAGTTGCTCGGAGAGGAAGCGCGTGCGCTCGCCGTTGTGATCGACGATCTTGACCTGGTAGCGCGACTCCAGGGCCGTGGCCAGCCGCAGACCGATGTTCCCGCCGCCGACGAGCATGACGCGCTTCGTGGGTCGCTCCATGCGTCGCAGCTCACTCATCACGGCGCGGATGTTGCGCCGCGGCGCGATGAAGAACACCTCGTCGTCGGCCTCGATGACGGTGTCGCCCTCGGGCACCAGGGCGGTGCCGCGGCGGAAGATGGCCGCGACGGGCACCTCGATGCCGGGCACGTGCCGACCGAGGGCGCGCAACTGCTGCCCCACCAGGGGCCCCCCGTAATAGGCGCGCACCGCCACGAGCTGCACCTTGCCGCCGGCGAAGTCCAGCACCTGCAGGGCCCCGGGGTGCTCGATCAGGCGCAGGACATAGTCGGTGACGATCTGCTCCGGACTGATGAGCACGTCGATCGGCAACGCCTCCTGCGCGAAGATCTGAGGGCAGGCGAGGTACTCGGACGCGCGCACGCGCGCAATCTTGGTCGGCGTGTGAAAGAGCGTATAGGCGATCTGGCAGGCGACCATGTTGGTCTCGTCGCTGTTGGTGACGGCGATGACCATGTCCGCCTCCTCCGCCCCCGCGCGCCGCAGCACGTCCGGGTAGGCGGCGTTGCCGGCCACCGTGCGCAGGTCGAAGCGGTCCTGCAGCTCCGCCAGCAGGTCCGGGCGCACATCGACGACGGTGATATCGTTGGCTTCGCTGACCAGGTTGCGGGCGACCGACGTCCCCACCTGCCCCGCACCCAGGATGATGATCTTCATGCGTAGCTCGCGCGGCGCCGCGCCGCCCCCCTCATGCCGCCCCGCCGGACCGCCCCGGCCGCGCCCGGAGTGGGCGCGGCGTCAGCATCGTTCCACGCGGGCGTAATAGAATCCGTCCATCCCGTCGTCGCCGGTAAGGATCTGGCGTCCGATCCCGCAGGCGCGTCCCCACGGGGCCTCGATGGCGCGCGCGCGGGCCTCGGGATGGCGCGTGAGGAACGCCTCCATGCGCCGTTCGTTCTCCTCGGCGAGCACCGAGCAGGTCGCGTACAGCAGCATACCCTGGGGGGCGAGCAGCGGCCACAGGGCGTCGAGCAGGCGGTCCTGTTCGCGTGCAAAGGCCGCGATGTCGGTGGGACGGCGCAGCAGCTTGATGTCCGGGTGCCGCCGCACGACACCGGTCCCGGAACAAGGGGCGTCGAGCAGGATGCGGTCGAAGGGGCGTCCGTCCCACCAGCGCCCGGGCGAGCCCGCGTCGGCATCCACGACACACGCATCGACGCCCAGGCGCGCGAGATTCTCGCGCAGGCGCGCCAGGCGCGCGCCGTCGCGGTCGACGGCGACCAGGGCATCGAGCCGCGGCTCGAGTTCGCCGATATGGGTCGTCTTGCCCCCGGGAGCGGCGCAGGCATCGAGCACGCGCTGGCCGGGGGCGAGCCGCAGCAGCGGTCCGGCGAGCTGCGCAGCGGCGTCCTGAACGCTCACCTCCCCGGCGGCGAAGCCCGGCAGCCGCGCGACGGGCACCGGCGGCTCGACGACGACCCCGGCGGCGGTATGCGCCAGGGCGCGCGCGCCGAGGCCGGCCGCCTCCAGGCGCGCGAGGTAATCGCCCCGTGACCGACGCGCGAGGTTCACGCGCAGGTGCAGCGGCGGGCGCGCGTTGCCCGCCGCCGCCACGGCGGCCCAGTCCTGCGGCCAGTCGCGGCGCAGGCGCTCCAGCAGCCAGGCCGGGTGCGCCCAGCGCGCCGCGTCCGTCTCCTCCTCCGTCGCCTTCGCCCCCTCCGGGCCCGCGCCGGCGGTGCGCAGCCAGTTGCGCAGGGTCGCGTTGACCAGTCCCGAGGCCCACTCCTTGCCCAGCGCCCGCGTCGCGCGCACCGTGGCGTCGACGGCCGCGTGGACCGGCAGGTCGAGTTCGGCGAGCTGGTAGAGCCCCACCAGGAGCAGTGCGTGCACGTCCGCGTCGCGGGCCCGCGGGGGTCGCTCCAGGAGGCGGGCGGCCCTCGCTTCCAGGCGCGGGTATCCGCGCAGGGTGCCGCAGGCCAGCTCCTGGATCAGGGCGCGGCGCTGCGGATCCCGGACCCGCTTCAGCCGCTGCGGCAGCACCGCCGCGAGCGAGCGGCCGCGGCGCGCCACCTGGCACACCACACGCGCGGCCTCGGCGCGGGCGTCCGGATCGGCGGCGGGGCCGTGCGCGCGCGGCCGCGGGCGCGCGCGGGGGCCGCTCATCGCCCGAGGCGCACGCCGGCCACGGCGTGCCCGGCCGCAAACGCCCCGGCGGCCAGCCGGCGCCCGCCCGGGGCCTGCACCTCGAGCAGGCGCAGCACCCCCGAACCCGCGGCGACATCGATCCCCGCCGCGCCGGCCGCGAGCACGGTCCCGGGGGCGGCCGCGGACACCGCGCCGGAGGCGGCCGGCAGCGCCCGGGCACTCCAGATTCGCAGCGGCGCACCGTCCGGCAGCGGTGTCCACGCCACCGGCCAGGGGTCGAAGGCGCGGACGCGGCGCTCGAGTTCCGGCGCCGGGCGGGCCCAGTCCAGCTCCGCCTGCGCCTTGGAGAGCTTGGGCGCGCGGGTCGCCGCCGCGTCGTCCTGCCTCGCGGCCGCCAGGGGACCGGCCGCGAGGCGGTCGAGGGTCTCCACCAGCAGCGCGGCCCCGAGCGACGCGAGGCGTTCGCCGAGGCTCCCCGCGGTGTCGTCGGGGCGGATACGCTCGGGTGCGCACGCCAGCACCGGCCCCGTGTCCAGCCCCTTTTCCATCTGCATGATGCTGACCCCGGTCTCGGCATCACCGGCGAGGATCGCGTGCTGGATCGGGGCCGCACCGCGCCAGCGCGGCAGCAGCGAGGCGTGCACGTTCAGGCACCCGAGTCGGGGGATCGCCAGGACCGCCGGGGGGAGCAGGAGACCGTAGGCCACGACCACGAGCGCGTCGGCGCCGAGGGCACGCAGGCGCTCCTGGACTTCGGGATCGCGCAGCGTGGCGGGCTGCTCCAGCGTCAGGCCGAGTTCGCGTGCGAGCGTCGCCACCGGTCCCGGGCGCGGGCGGCGTCCGCGCCCGGCGGCGCGATCCGGCTGGGTGAAGACCGCGCGCACGCGGTGGCGGGAGGCACACAGTGCGCGCAGGCTCGGTACGGCGAAGTCGGGGGTCCCGGCGAAGGCGAGGTCCAGGCCGTCGGCCATCGATGCACACCTCACGCGACGCCGGGGGGGAAGGCGACGCGCGACGGGTTCAGATCAGGGTCCCCTCGCGCCGCCCCGGGCGTGGCGCCTCCGTACCCAGTCGCCGCTGTTTCTCCAGGCGCTTGCGGATACGCTGGCGCTTGAGTTCGGACAGGTAGTCGACGAACAGGCGGCCCTCGAGATGGTCGCATTCGTGCTGGATGCACACCGCCAGCAGCCCCTCGGCGGCACCCTCGATCGGCGCCCCGTCGCGGTCCAGGGCCCGGTAGCGGATCCGCTCGGCACGCCGCACCGGTTCATAGACCCCGGGCACCGACAGGCATCCCTCCTGCATCTCCTCCTCGCCCTCGCGCTCGAGGATCTCGGGGTTCACGAGGGCCAGCGGGGCGCTCTTGTCCTCGGAGACGTCGACGACCACCACCCGCCGGTCCACCCCGACCTGGACCGCGGCGAGCCCGACCCCGGGCGCCGCGTACATGGTCTCGAACATGTCGTCGATCAGGCGGCGCACGGTCGCGTCGACGGCGGCGACGGGTTTTGCCCGCCGCCGGAGTCGCGGATCGGGATAGTGCAGTACCTCGAGCAGCGCCATTGTGAAACCCGTCACGAAGTGGGGCCCCGCCGCCCTTCAATAATCGTCGGGGACGGACGCTAACCATGATACGAATTCGCCAAGGTATTGACCACACTTCATGAGGTGGGGTTTTTGGGCTAGACTCCGGCGATCCGCCGGGCAAGGGGTTGCGAACATGGCTACAGCACGTTGGCTCGCCATCGGATTGGCGTTTCTGCTGTCCGGCGCCGCGCTCGCCGATACGGTCACCCTGCGGCCGGGACACCCGGACCGCTACGTGGTCGTCAAGGGCGACACCCTCTGGGGCATCTCCGCGCGTTTCCTGCGCGACCCCTGGCTGTGGCCGGAGGTCTGGTCGGTCAATCCCCAGATCCGCAATCCCCACCTGATCTACCCGGGCGATGTGATCGTGCTCGCCTATGTCAACGGCAAGCCGCAACTGCATCTGGAGCGCCGGGCGAGGACACCGGGCGGGATGCGCACCGTGCGCCTGCAGCCGGAGGTCCGGCGCGAACCGCTTCCGCCGGCGATCCCGACCATTCCGCTCGACGCGATCCGCCCGTTTCTGACGCGCTCGGCGGTCGTCTCGCGTGGGGAACTCGCGGACGCCCCGTACGTGGTGGACATCGCCGGGGAACACCTCGCCGGTGCCGACGGGAACCGGATCTATGTGCGCCGCCTCGGCGATACGACCCACCGGAGCTTCGCCGTCGTGCGCCGCGGCGACGTCTTCCGCAACCCCAGGACCGGCAAGGTCCTGGGCTACGCAGCGATCCACCTGGCCGACGCGGAGCTGATCCGGGGCGGTGACCCTGCGACCCTGCGCCTCTCCCACGTCGACCAGGAGGTGCTGATCGGCGACCGCCTGATCCCGTTGCCGGCGACCCGCCTCCCGGACGACTTCGTGCCGCAGGCACCGAAGGGCAAGGTCGACGGGCAGATCATCTCCGTGTTCCACGGCGTGTCGCAGATCGGCCAGGACCAGGTGGTGGTCCTCGACGTCGGCCGCGAGCAGGGCATCCGCGCCGGCGACGTACTCGCCGTCTACCAGGCCGGGCGCCGGATCCGCGACACCGTCGAGGGCGGGATCGGACGCTCGGTACAGCTTCCCGCCACGCGGGCGGGCCTGGTCATGGTCTTCCGGCCGTTCCGGCAGGTGAGCTACGCGCTGGTGATGAGCGCTACGCGGGCCATCCATCTGGACGATTCGGTCCGCAATCCGTAGCGGGCGCCGCGCCGTCTTCGCCTGCGGGGGAGCCACGGCCCCGCGGCACAGTCGCCGTCACGGAGGACGATGACCGGAGACCCCCGACGGGCTGTCGCTCGGCGACCCGCTGGGGGCCGGTGGATAAGGATCCGCTCCGGTTTTTTTCGACCCACCCGTCGGAGGGGAGGTCATGGACGACACCCGCCCCGCGACCGCCTGGGCCCTCGCCCTGTTGCGCGCACCCGGCGTCGGGCCGGTAACCTACCGGCTGCTGGTCGAACGCCTCGGGTCCGCGCGCAGCGCCCTCGATTGGTTGCGGGCGCGCGGCGGACCGTGCCCCGAGTGGCGCGGCGTCGATGCCGACCTCGCGTGGCTGGAACGGCCCGGACACCACCTGCTCACCCTCGCCGACCCCGGCTACCCCCCCGCTCTGCGTGAGATCCCGGATCCGCCGCCGCTGCTGTTCGTGGCGGGAGACCCGCAGACCCTGACGCGGCGGCAGATCGCCGTGGTCGGCAGCCGCAATCCGACCCCCGGCGGGCGCGAGCTGGCGGTAACGCTGGCGCGGGGGCTGGCGGGCGCGGGCGTGACCGTGACCAGCGGCCTGGCCCTGGGCATCGACGCGGCGGCGCATCGTGGGGCGCTCGCGGCCGGCGGGCGCAGCGTCGCGGTGGCCGGCACCGGCCCGGACCGGGTCTATCCGAGCGCCCATCGCGGCCTCGCCGGGGAGGTCGCGGCCGCCGGCGCCATGGTCTCGGAGTTTCCCACCGGAACGCCGCCGCTCCGCCACCACTTCCCACGGCGCAACCGCATCATCAGCGGCCTGAGTCTCGGGGTCGTGGTGGTGGAGGCGGCGCTGCGCTCCGGCTCGCGCATCACCGCGCGGCACGCGGCCGATCAGGGGCGGGAGGTGTTCGCGGTCCCGGGCGCCGTCGGCAACCCCCTCGCGCGCGGTTGCCACGCACTGCTGCGTGACGGGGCCAAGCTGGTCGAGAGCGTGGCCGATATCCTCGAGGAGATCGATCCCGCCGGCCGCCGCGACGCGGAGGCGCCGCGGAACGACACGCCGGAGCGGTGCGACGGCGTCGAACGACGGGTGCTGGCGGCGATGGGCCACGCGCCGGTCGCGGTCGATACGCTCGTGGAACGCAGCGGATTGACGGCGGATGCGGTTTCCGCCATCCTCCTGACCCTGGAGCTGCGCGGTCTCGCCGCGCCCGTCCCCGGCGGGCGCTACGTACGCGCCGCCACGGGGTCCGGAGAGCGATGAAAGAAAACGTGCTCGATGTTCTGATGTACCTGTTCGAGAACTACTATCTCGACACCGAAGGCGAGTGGCAACCGGAGCGTGCGGTCCTCCAGGGCAAGCTCCTGGAGGCGGGATTTCCCACCGTGGAGGTGGAAAAGGCCTTCGAGTGGCTCGAGGACCTCGCCGCGCGGCGTGACGCCCGCGTCCACGGCGGCGCGCAGACGCCGGACGCCTTGCGCCTGTTCGACGATCGCGAAGTGCGCAAGCTCGATCTCGAAGCGCGCGGCTTCCTGCTGTTTCTCGAACAGATGGGCATCCTGACGCCGGACAACCGCGAGCTGGTGATCGACCGGGTCATGGCCCTCGAGACCGAGGAGATCGATCTGGAGCAGTTGAAGTGGGTCATCCTGATGGTCCTCTTCAACCAGCCGGGCCAGGAGGCCGCCTATGCATGGATGGAAGATCTCGTCTTCGATAACGCCGGCGGCTACCTCCACTGACCGTACCGGGCCCCGGCCCGACCCGCGCCTCCCTGCAGATCTCGTTGTTTCCGGAGCATTAATCCACATCCACACCGAGGGTGCCCCGGGACGTCCCGGCGCCGTGTTCAACCCCCCATGGGGGCGGCCGATACGGCCCAGGACGGGCGCCGAGGTGGCGCCCGGGCGCCGGTGCCGGTAAAGTCCGGCGCGTTGCCGTCGCCAATCGCGGACCGTTCATGGGCAAGAATCTCGTCATCGTCGAATCGCCGGCCAAGGCCAAGACCATCAAGAAGTACCTCGGGAAGGGCTTCGAGGTGCTGGCCTCCTACGGCCACGTCCGCGACCTGGTCCCCAAGGGCGGTGCGGTGGACCCCGACCACGACTTCGCCATGCAATACCAGGTGATCGACAAGAACGAGCGCCACGTGGCGACGATCGCCAAGGCGATGAAGGGGGCCGACGCACTTTTCCTGGCGACCGACCCCGATCGCGAGGGGGAGGCGATCTCCTGGCACCTCTACGAGCTGTTGCGCGCGCGCAAGGTGCTCGGGGACAAACCGGTCCGGCGCGTGGTCTTCCATGAGATCACGCAGCGCGCCATCAACGACGCGGTTGCGCACCCGCGCGAACTGTCCACCGATCTGGTCAACGCCCAGCAGGCACGGCGGGCGCTCGACTACCTGGTCGGCTTCAACCTCTCGCCGCTGTTGTGGAAGAAGATCCGCCACGGCCTTTCCGCGGGCCGGGTCCAGAGTCCGGCGCTGCGCCTGATCGTGGAGCGCGAGGAGGAGATCGAGCGCTTCGAGCCGCGCGAGTACTGGACCATCGAAGCCGACGCCGAGAAGGACGAGCAGAAATTCGTCGCCCGCCTGACTCACTTCGGCGGCGAGAAACTCACGCAGTTCTCCATCACCGACGCCGACAGGGCCCATGCCGTGCGGGCGGAGCTGCGCCGGCGCGGCGACGGAAAATTGGTGGTCGTCAAGGTCGAGAAGAAGCAGCGCCGGCGCAATCCCGCGGCGCCCTTCATCACCTCGACGCTGCAGCAGGAGGCCTCGCGCAAGCTCGGCTTCTCCGCCCAGCGCACGATGCGCGTCGCACAGCAGCTCTACGAAGGGATCGAGGTCGACGGCAGCGCCGTGGGCCTCATTACTTACATGCGCACCGATTCGGTGAACCTGGCGCGCGAAGCGCTCGACGAGATCCGCGCGCTGATCGCCGAGCGCTATGGGGAACACAACCTCCCCAAGAAGCCGCATACGTACAAGACGCGCGCGAAGAACGCCCAGGAGGCGCACGAGGCCATCCGGCCGACGGCGGCCGCGCGCACCCCCGAGTCCCTGCGTCCCGCGCTGAGTGCCGAACAGTTCAAGCTCTATGAGCTGATCTGGAAACGCGCGATCGCCTGCCAGATGATCCACGCCACCATCGACACGGTGTCGGTGGATTTTTCCTGCGGCGAAGGCAACCTCCTGCGTGCGACCGGATCGACCATCGTCGACCCCGGTTTCATGACCGTCTACCAGGAAGGGGTGGACGACGCCAAGGCGGACAGCGAGGATCGGCTCCTGCCCCCGCTCGAGGTCGGCGACACGGTCGCGGTGACGCGCATCCGCACCGACCAGCATTTCACCGAGCCGCCGCCGCGCTACACCGAGGCGAGCCTGGTACGCGCGCTGGAGGAGTACGGCATCGGGCGCCCTTCCACCTACGCCTCCATCCTCTCGACGCTGGTGCAGCGCGAGTATGCGGTCCTCGAGAAGCGACGCTTCCGGCCGACCGACGTCGGGCGCATCGTTGCACGCTTCCTCAGCCAGCACTTCACGCGCTACGTCGACTACGATTTCACCGCGCGTCTGGAGGATGAACTCGACGCGGTCGCGCGCGGCGAGAAGAACTGGATTCCGCTGATGCGCGAGTTCTGGGGGCCGTTCAAGGAACTCCTCGACGACAAGGCGGAGAACGTTTCGCGCGCCGACGCCACCACCGAGGCCATCGACGAGAACTGCCCCAAGTGCGGCAAGCCGCTGGCGATCCGGCTCGGGCGGCGCGGGCGCTTCATCGGCTGCAGCGGCTATCCCGACTGCGATTACACGCGCGACGTCGACGCGGGGGCGGAGGAGGCCGACAGCGCGGCGGTGGAGGGCCGCTCGTGCCCGGATTGCGGGGCGCCGCTCGTGGTACGGCGCGGGCGCTACGGGAAGTTCATCGGCTGCAGCGCCTACCCCAAGTGCCGGCATATCGAGCCGCTGGAGAAACCTTCCGACACCGGGGTGAGCTGCCCCCAGTGCGCCAAGGGCACGATGCTCAAGCGCAAGTCGCGCTACGGCAAGATCTTCTATTCGTGCTCCACCTACCCGGCCTGCGACTACGCGGTCTGGAACGAACCCCTGGACGAGCCGTGTCCGCGCTGCGGCTGGCCCATGCTGACTCTGAAGACCACCAAGCGTCGCGGGACCGAAAAGGTGTGCCCGCGCAAGGAGTGCGGCTTCGCCGAGCCGTTCGAAGGCGGCGCCGAAGGCGCGGCCGAGTCGGGCCAGGCGGGCGAGCCGCGGCGCAGCAAGGCGGCCGCGCGCTGATCGGCAGCGCCGGCGGATGCGCACCGCGACCCCGACGCCGCCGGCCGCCCGGGCGCCGACCCCGGCTCCCGTTCCCCACCCCTGGCAGCTGCGGCGCGCGCGCACGGTCATCCATGGCGGCGGGGTGCTGGCCTACCCCACCGAGGCGGTCTTCGGCCTGGGTTGCGACCCCCTCAATCCGGCGGCGGTGCGACGCGTGCTCGCCCTCAAGGGCCGCGCACCGGCCAAGGGGCTCATCCTGATCGCCGCCGACTTCTCCCAGCTCGCGCCGTTTCTGCAGCCCATCGGGCGCGCCCTGCAGGCGCGCGTGGGGGCAACCTGGCCGGGGCCGGTCACGTGGCTGCTGCCGGCGCGTCCGTGGGTGCCGGGGCTGCTGCGCGGCGCGCACGACTGCCTCGCGGTGCGCGTCACCGCGCATCCCGCGGCGCGGGCGTTGTGCCTGGCCGCCGGCGGGGCGCTGGTGTCCACCAGCGCCAACCCGGCGGGGCGGCCGCCGGCGCGCACCGCCCTTGCGGTGCGCCGGTGGTTCGGCGCGGAAGTCGACTACGTCCTGGCCGGGCGTTGCGGCGGGCGCGCACGCCCGACCGAGATCCGCGACGGTCGCAGCGGCCGCGTGGTGCGCCCAGGCTGAGGGCGGCCGCGCCGCGGCGGATTCATCCTCGGCCGGACGGGCGGTTACACTAACGGGAGCCGCGCCCGCGCGGGTGCGATCCGCTACGGACACCGCTCATGGACACCCCCGACCCCGATGCCGTCGAACGCTACCTGCTCGCGCTGCAGGAGCGCATCACCGCCGCGCTGGCCGCGGCCGACGGCGGGGCGGAGTTCTCCGAGGAGAGCTGGCGGCGCCCCGAGGGCGGGGGCGGGCGCAGCCGCATCCTCCGGGACGGGGCCGTCTTCGAGCAGGCCGGCGTCAATTTCTCGCACGTCCACGGCGACGCGCTGCCCGCCGCGGCGAGCGCACGCCGGCCGGGGCTCGCGGGCCGCTCCTTCCGGGCGTTGGGGGTGTCCCTGGTCCTGCACCCGCTCAACCCTTACGTCCCCACGGCGCACGCCAACGTGCGCTTCTTCGTCGCCGAGGCCGCCGGCGCCGAGCCGGTATGGTGGTTCGGCGGGGGCTTCGATCTCACCCCCTGTTACGGCTTCGTCGAGGACTGCACCCATTGGCACCGTACCGCGCGGGCGGCCTGCGAGCCCTTCGGCGCGGACGTCTACCCGCAACTCAAGCGCTGGTGCGACGAGTACTTCTACCTGCGCCACCGTGGCGAGGCGCGCGGCATCGGCGGTCTGTTCTTCGACGACTGGAACGCCTGGCCGTTCACGCGCTGCTTCGCGTTCGCGCGTAGCGTCGGCGACCACTTCCTGCCCGCCTACCTCCCGATCCTGGAGCGGCGCCGGAACCACCCCTGGGGCGAACGCGAGCGCGACTTCCAGCTCTACCGGCGCGGGCGCTACGTGGAATTCAATCTCGTCTACGACCGCGGCACCCTGTTCGGGCTGCAGTCGGGGGGACGCGCGGAATCGATCCTCATGTCGCTGCCGCCGCTGGTGCGCTGGCGCTACGGCTGGACTCCGCCCGCGGGCTCCGCGGAGGCCCGGCTGTACGAGGAGTTCCTGCCCCCGCGCGACTGGCTGGCGACGGATTGAGGTTTTCCGCAAAAAAAAAGAACCCTGCCAAACGGCAGGGTAAGCGCTACATGGCGCAGGAGGAGTAACTCGACACCACCCCGAACGATACAGTGGGCCGGACTGCGTGCAGGGGCCGGATTCTGAACGTGATCCCCTCACGATTCGGGGCCGCGCGGTGTATCAGGATCCCCGCTCGCGCGGGTCTTCGCACCAACACCGACAGCGGTTCCCGGCCACTCGACTCCGTTTCGCTCCAGTCTCGCGGCCTCTGCACGCAGCGGGGGTGAATCACCCCCGGGCCCACGGGCGTCCTGTCCCTTGTATCGGCAGCATCCTGCCTCGCTTGAGCGCGCCGCCGAAGGGTCGATCCACGACCGTATCGACGCGCCCGGCCGGGCTTCCCGGTCCGGCCTCAGGCGGGCGCTCCGTCGCCCGCATCCCTGGCGGAATCCATGCCGATGGTCATCCTTGCCCGCATAACAGGCAATTCGCGTGCCAACATGCGTCCACCGTTGAAACGGAACACATAACCAATTGATTTTCAGGACTTGTTAGGGGCCTTTGGCCAGACACCCGACGCCGCGATCCGGATCACCCGTGCCGGCCGTCCGACGTCTGCAGGCCGCGGGCCGGCGGGTTCCCGGCGCCGCCCGCGGCCGCGGCGAGTGAGGCGGCCGGCTGCGCCAGATAGTCGCCCTGCACGAAGTCGACCCCGAACTCGCGCAGGATCCTCAGGATGGCGGCGCTCTCCACGTACTCGGCCACCGTGCGCCGCCCGAGAGAGTGGGCGATGTCGTTGACCGACTGCACCATGGCCCGATCCACGGGGTCCTGCGCGATGTCGCGCACGAAGGCGCCGTCGATCTTGACCATGTCCACCGGGAGGTGCTTGAGGTGGGAGAAGGAGCTGAAACCCGAACCGAAGTCGTCGAGCGCGAAACGGCACCCCAGGTCGCGCAGCTCGACGACGAAGCGCCGCGCCGCCTCGAGGTTGTGGATCGCCGAGCGTTCGGTGATCTCGAAGATCAGCCGGCCGGGATGGAGTTGCAGATCCTCGAGCAGCCCCTTGATGTAGGGAAGGGCGAAGCGATCCTCGAGGATGCCGGCGGAAAGGTTGATCGACAGATCGATGTCCTTGGCCCGATCACCGAGCCCGACCAGGTCCTCCAGGGCGCGCGTGAGGATCCAGACGTCGATCTCGTGCATGAACCCGAATCGTTCCGCGGTGGGCAGAAAGGCGTGGGGCGGGATCAGCGCGCCCCCGGGGCCGCGCAGGCGGACCAGCGCCTCGAAGGTCATCGGTCCGCGCGCGGCGCCGCGGCGCAGCTCGCCCCACAGCATCCCGGCCTCCTCGGGCAGGCGCCCGACGTCGATCCATTCGAGCGGGACGACCGGCTGATAGTGGAGCACGAAGCGATCGTACTGCAGCGCGTCGCGCAGCCGGTTGTGCCACCCGAGGTCCTCATCCATCGCCGCCTTCTCGTCCTGCCCGCCCTCGAACACGTGCGTCTGGTTGCGCCCGGAACGCTTGGCGACGTGACAGGCGATATCGGCATTGGCCAGTACATCGCCCGGGGTGGGGCCGTTGCGGTCGATCACGGCCACGCCGATGCTGGCACTCACGCGGTAGCTCTTGTCGCCGTGCGCAAAGCTGTGACGCCCCAGCAGGTCGCGGAACTTGTCCGCCGCCTCGCGGATCCGCTCCGGGTCGACATTGCGCAGGATCACGGCGAATTCGTCGCCGCCCAGCCGCGCGAGTACGTCCGTCGCGCGCAACGGCATCCGAAGCTGCCGGGCGACGGCGGTCAGGAGCTGATCGCCGGCCGCGTGCCCGGCGGTGTCGTTGATGTACTTGAAGCGGTCCAGGTCGATGTAGAGCAGCGCACTGCTCTCCGTGCTGCGCCGCAGCCGTGCCACCTCCTGCTCAAGCTGTTCCTCGAAGTGACGCCGGTTGATCAGTTCCGTCAACGGGTCGTGCGTCGCCTGCCAGCGCAGCCGATCTTCGAGGTTCCGGCGTTCGGAGATGTCGCGGAAGGCGGTCACGGACCCGCGGCGCCGCCCGTCGATGGTGAGCGGATGAACGGTGCACTCGACCGGGACCGGTTTGGCGGCGCGGCTCCAGAAGACCGTCTCCCAGGAGCGGACCTCCTCCTGCCCGGCGTAGGCCCGCGTGAGCAGGCAATCCTCCGGGTCGATCGCGGCCCCGCCTTCGTCGGCGTAGTGAAACAGCGCCCGCGGCTCGCGGCCCTCCAGGCGTTCGTCTTCCGGATAGCCGAGGATGCGGCGCGCAGCGGGATTGATGAAGGTGATCCGCCCGCCCTCGTCGACGCCGTAGACGCCCTCGCCCACGGAGCTGAGAATGCCCTCGAGGCGCCGGCGCTCGGCCTCGATCGACTGCTGAAAGCGGATCGCCCGCTCCATCGCGGCGACGCGCGCGAGGAACAGCTCGTTGGCCTCGTTCTTGAACATGCACTCCACCGCGCCGGCGTCGAGGCAGTCGCGGATCACCTGCTCGAGGTAGGTACTGGTGATGATCGCGCTCATCATATGGCGGGTGCGCGCGTCCTCGCGCAGCCGCCGGCAGAGCACGTCGCCGGTGGCGTCGGGCATGTAGTAGTCGATGATGGCGATGTCGAAGCGCGTGTGCAGTGCCTTCTCCATGCCCTCCCCGACACTGCCCGCGGTATCCGTTCGGTAGCCGTGGCGTTGCAGGAGGCGGCGGAAGAAACCGCGTACGCTCGGCGAGTCGTCCACGAACAGGATGCGGACCGGGTGCTCCTCCGCTGCGGCCGCGCCTTCGTCGGGGATCCGCGGCGTGAGCAGCTTGTCGAGCGTCGGCACCGCCTCGGCGTAGTCGTCCCACAGCAGCAGCGCGGTCGCGCCGCGGTCGGAGACCCACTCGCGCAGCGTCGCGCCGGCCTCGTGGGCGAGAATCAGCACCACACGTCCGCGGTGCTCGGGGTCGTCGAGGTAGGCGAGGAACTCATCGGCCTGCGGATCGGTCCGCGAGGGCCAGCCGACGAGGATGCCGCAGTAGTCACCGCCGCCGCCATCGGCCAGGCACGCCAGCGCCTCGCCGTAGCCGGCCAACTGGTCGACCCGATAGCCGTGGTCGCACAGCCGCTTGCCCACGGCATGGCGGAGCGTGGCGGAACGCTCGATGAGTAGGATCCGCTGCAAATTCAGGGCGTCCCCGGTCGGTTGGGCGCCTGTCCGGCGCGTCGCTCACCGTATCGGCCGCGAAATCCGGGGCCTTAGCCGCCGGGCGCGCCGCCGACCGGCGCCCGTCGGGGCGGGCGCGACGACTTCGCCGGGCCAGGGACTCAGGGGGGACTCAGGGGGCGGGGGGGGCCGCCGATCGAGCCGCGGCCAGACCGATGCGGCGCCGGCGCACCAGCACGAGGATGACCAGGAGCGCACCGCCGAGCGCGAGCACGCCCACCGGGAAGGGCGCCGTCGTCACCTCCATCCGGGTGTGAAACCGCGCGCGCGCGCCGGCCCCGAGATGCAGTCCGAGTCGGATCGCCAGCTCGCGCCCGGTGTCGTCGCCCGCACCGGGCCCGTATCGGCCGCCATAGGACTGGGGCGCGAACGCCGTTCGTCCGCGCGCCGCGGGGCCGGGCGGCGGAAAGGGTACCGCGGCCACCGGCGTACCGTTGAGAGCGAGCGCGAACAAGGGCCGTCCGTCGAGCGGCGCCACGTCGGCACGACCGGCGAAGCTCCCCGTCAGCGTGCCGGCGAGTTCCGTCGGGGCGTGCAGGCCGCGCGGCAACGCGGTCCGAAGGCCCAGCCGCAGATCCCGGGCGGTGCGGGCGTCGTTGCGGACGCGCACGTCCAGGCGCACCACGCCGCCGCGCTCGACGGTCAGCTCGCCTCCGCAGCAGCCGTCGGCGCGCGCATCCCAGCGGTACACGTGCGCGCCGTCGCCGGCGCGCACGGGGGTGAGGATATGTTCGACGGGAGGCTCCGCACCCCACCGGACCGTGAGATGAAGCGCGTGATCGGTGGCCGCGGCCGCCGGCGCGGCGAACGCCGACACCATCACGAACAGCAGAATCCCACGTCCTCCCATCGGCCCCCGCTCCCTTACGCGACCCGCCCCGCCCACCGGCGGCGGGGATGCAGCCCCGCGACCACGAACATCAGCACTGCGCCATCACTCGGCAAGTCAAGGTGCAAGATGCACGCCAGAAAAGATAACTCGTTATTTCGCGGGCGGATTGACCCTCGCCTGTGTCCGCGCCGGTCGCGACGTGTAAAGACATCCGACACCGATCGGGCGGGTCAGGGGCCGCACAGAGGCGGCTTCGGATGCCTTTTACGATCCAGACTCAAACGTTTAGGGGTGGACTGCGGTCGCCGGGCGAATGTAAGAATTTTCGACGCCCACCTGCGCACCTCTCCCGCCCCTGCACCTGAGAGTGCAGACGCCGATGAGTAGCAAATCATTCCGGCAACGGTGCGCCCCCGCGCATGCGGACCGTGCGCCCGATCGGGGCGCATGGTCGCGCGGATCTGCGGGCACGAACCGTGCGGTGCAGCGTAGCGTTCAGAGCGCGCCGAGGACCCGGTCGAGACGCGCGCGCACCTCGCCGGCGAGCCCGACGATCTCGGGGCGTCCGACCAGATCCAGGACCGCGTTCGGGTCCATGAACTCCACGGAGGCACGCCCGTCCTCGAGTTCGCGCACCACGACGTTGCACGGCAGCAACAGGCCGATGGAGGGTTCCGCCTCGAGCGCTCGCGAAGCGAGCTGCGGGTTGCAGGCGCCGAGGATCTTGTACGGGCGCATGTCCTTGTCGAGCTTCTTCTTGAGCGTCGCGGCGACGTCGATCTCCGTGAGCACGCCGAAGCCCTCGCCCTTGAGCGCCTCGGTCACCCGCTCGACCGCCTGATCGAACGACAGCGCCACCGACTTTCCGAATCCGTAGGGTTTGCCCATTTCGCAGTCCTCCTTGCGCGGCGCCCGGGTGCGGGCGCCGGTCAACCGATCGTGTCCATGCGGCAGTCCGCCGGTACGGCGGCCGCGCGCCCCTTGGCCAGCATCCGGACGACCCGCGCCTCGCGCAGCAACTCCGCCAGGCACGCGGGCGGCGCCGGCTCGTCGCCCAGCACGAGGTGGCCGAGGCATTCGTGGCGCTGCAGCACCCGGAAATACTCCGCGGCGCCGAGCCACGGCACCGCGGCGTGGAAGCCGGCCTGCAGGTGCACGTGGGCCCCGCGCAGCCGGCGGGAGATGAGGAGCTGACCGTAGACCAAATCCACGAGCGCGCGCATTCGCGGCGCGCGCGCGGTCGCCCGCAGACTGCGGTACTCGTCCCGCGCGCGCCCGCCGCGCCAGAACGCGGCGATCAGCGCGGCCAGCCGCGGGAGGTCGGTCGCGTAGGCGGCGTCCCGGCGCGGGTTCGCGGCGCGGCGCGCCGCGGCGGCGAGTGCCTCGGCCTCCTCGCGGGAGAGCGGGAGCGCGAACCATGCGCCGAGCGGGACCCGCTCCGGGGCGCACTCCGGCAGTCGCAGGAGTTCCGCCCGCGTCCACTCGCCGGCACCCGTTTCGACTTCGTTCATCGCCTGCGCGCACGCCTGTCCGTCATCGGGGACAATGGTATCATGCGTCGGGGAGCCGACGCGGCGGCACCGATCCGCCCGGCGCCCGTGCGCCGCCCGGGCGCGCGGCGGGCCGTCCAGGCCCGCGCGTTTCGGCCGCTTCCGAGGTAACCCGACCCGTGGACAAGGACACCGCAACCGGCCGCTTTCCCTGGACCCGCCCGCGGCGGATGCGCCGCGACGCGTTCTCGCGGCGGCTGATGCGCGAGACGCGGCTCAGCGCCGACGACCTGATCCAGCCGGTGTTCGTGCACGAGGCGGCCGGGTGTGCACCGGTGGCCTCGATGCCGGGGGTCGAGCGCCTCGACCTCGACGCGCTCCTGCGCGCGGGTGAGCGCTGCCTCGAGTTGGGCATTCCGGCGCTCGCCCTGTTCCCGGTAACGCCCCCCGAACGCAAGAGCGCCGACGCACGCGAGGCCTACAACCCCGACGGACTTGCGCAGCGCGCGGTCCGCGCGCTGAAGGCGGCGCTGCCCGAGCTGGGCGTCATCACCGACGTCGCGCTCGATCCCTTCACCAGCCACGGACAGGACGGACTGCTCGACGACTCCGGCTATGTCGTCAACGACGCGACCGTCGAGGTGCTGGTGCGCCAGGCGCTCTCGCACGCCGAGGCCGGCGCCGACGTGGTCGCCCCCTCGGACATGATGGACGGGCGCATCGGAGCCATCCGCCGCGCCCTCGAGGAGGCCGGGCATACCAACACCCGCATCCTCGCCTATTCGGCCAAGTACGCCTCCAGCTTCTACGGCCCGTTCCGAGATGCCGTCGGTTCCGCGGCCAATCTCGGCGGCGGCGACAAGTACAGCTATCAGATGGACCCCGCCAACAGCGACGAGGCGCTGCGCGAGACCGCGCTCGACCTGCAGGAAGGGGCGGACATGGTGATGGTCAAGCCGGGCCTGCCCTACCTCGACATCGTGCGCCGGGTCAAGGAGACCTTCGGCGTCCCGACCTTCGTCTACCAGGTCAGCGGGGAATACGCGATGCTCGCCGCGGCGGCGCAGGCCGGGTGGCTGGACGAGCGCGCCTGCGTGCTCGAAGCGCTCACGGCCATGCGCCGCGCCGGCGCCGACGCGGTGCTCACCTACTTCGCGCCGCGCGCCGCCGCGTGGCTGCGCGAGGGCTGAGACGGCGGTGGCGGACGCGGCGCCGGGGCGCTACGCGGTCTTCGGCAACCCGATCGCGCACAGCCGCTCGCCGTGGATCCATCGCCGCTTCGCGGCGCAGACCGGACGCCGCGTCGACTACGAGGCCATCCTGGCGCCGCGGGATGGTTTCGCCGCGGCGCTCGAGGCCTTCCACCGCGCCGGCGGGCGCGGCGCCAACGTCACGCTGCCCTTCAAGGAGGAGGCGTGGCGGCTCGCCGACGAGTGCAGCGCGCGGGCGCGCCGGGCGCGGGCCGTCAACACCCTCGTGCTGCGCGCCGACGGCACGCGCTTCGGCGACAACACCGACGGCGCGGGGCTGTTGCGCGACCTCAGCGTCAATCTCGGCCTCGAGCTGGCCGGGGGCCGCATCCTGCTCCTCGGTGCGGGCGGTGCGGCGCGGGGCGTGCTGGGTCCGCTGCTGGAGGCCGGACCGGCGCGGGTGCACATCGCCAACCGCACCGCGGAGCGGGCGCGCGCCCTGGCCGGGGAGTTCGCCCCCTCCGGGGCGGTCTCGGCGGGAGGGCTCGACGCGCTGCCGCAGGGCCCCTTCGACCTGGTCCTGAACGCGACCTCGGCCGGCGTCGGCGGCACCCTGCCGCCCCTGCCCCCCGGCCGCTGGGCCGCGGGCGCCTTCTGCTACGACCTCGCCTACGGGCCGGCGGCGCGCCCGTTCCTCGACTGGGCCAAAGCGCAGGGCGCGCGCGACGCGAGCGACGGCACCGGGATGCTGGTGGAGCAGGCCGCCGAGTCGTTCGCCCTCTGGCACGGGGTGCGCCCGCAGACCACGGAGATCATCGCGGCGTTGCGGCGCGGGATGCCGGCGGTCTGACCGGTACGATACCCGAATCAGGTCGCGGATCGGGCCTGGCGGTGGCGCTCCTTGAGCGTGACGTAATGGCGCGCGGAGTATTCGAGGAACTCGAGCTCCTCGCGGCGCAGGCGCCGCACGCGCCGCACCGGGCTGCCCAGCCACAGCCACCCGCCCTCGAGGCGGCGCCCCGGCGGCACCACGCTGCCGGCGCCGACCAGGCAGCGGGCGCCGACCACGGCCCCGTCCATGATCACGCTGCCCATGCCGATCAGCGCGCCGTCTTCGATGGTGCAGGCGTGCAGGATCGCGCGGTGGCCGACGGTGACGCCGTCGCCGACGCGCACGCCCAGTCCCCCCGGACAGTAGCCGCTGTCGTGCGTCACGTGCAGCACGGAGCCGTCCTGGATGTTCGTCTCCGCCCCGATCCGGATGGCCTGGATGTCGCCGCGCGCGACCGCCGTCGGCCACAGGGAGCTGTCGCGGCCGATCACCACGTCGCCGATCACGACGGCCGCGGGATCCACGTAGGCGGTCGCGTCGACGGCGGGCAGACGGTCCTCGAAGGCGCGGATCGGCATCGCCGCGGACTCAGCGCAGGGTGACGAGCTCTTCGGCGCTGGTGGGATGGATCGCCACGGTGTCGTCGAAGTCGCGCTTCGTCGCGCCCATGCGGATGGCGACGGCGAAGCCCTGGAGCATCTCGTCGGCGCCGGGCCCGATGATGTGGCAGCCGACGATCTTCTCGCGCGCGCCGACCGTGATCAGCTTCATGCACGCCTGGTGGCGCGCCTTCATCGGGGCGTAGTACATCGGCGTGAAACAGCTCTGGTAGACTTTGACGGCGTCGCCGTGGGTCGCGCGCGCCTGCTCCTCGGTGAGTCCGACGGTACCGATCGGCGGGTGGCTGAAGACCACGGTCGGGATGTTCTCGTAGGGCAGGTGCCGGTCGGGCATGGCGCCGAACAGGCGGTCGGCCAGGCGCCGGCCGGCGGCGATCGCGACCGGGGTGAGCGCCGCGCGACCGGTGATGTCGCCGAGCGCGTAGACCCCCTCCACGTTGGTATTCTGAAAGGCGTCGACCGGGATGAAGCCGCGTTCGTCGACCGCCACGCCGGCGGATTCGAGCCCGAGTCCGGCGCTGTTGGGGCGGCGCCCGATCGCCCAGATGATGCGGTCGAAACCGGTCAGGACCTCGCCGTCCCGGCACAGGAGATCGAGGGTGCCGTCGGCGGCGCGGCGCACCGAACCGGCCTGGGAACGGGGCACGACGTTGACGCCCGCGTTGATCATCTCCTCCATCAGCGTCTCGCGCAGCATCGCATCGAAACTGCGCAGGAACTGCTCGCGGCGCAACAGCAGGGTGACCTCGCTGCCGAGCGCATTGAGGATACCGGCGAGTTCCACCGCGATGTAGCCCGCGCCGACCACGGCCGCGCGTCGCGGCAACGCCTCCATTTCGAAGAAACCGTCGGAGGTGATACCCAGCTCCGCGCCCGGCAGCTCCGGGACCACCGGCGAGCCGCCCGCGGCGATCGCCACGTGCGCGGCCCGGTAGCGCTCCCCCCCGACTTCGACGGTATGGGCGTCGACGAACCGGGCGCGGCCGGGGATCAGATCGATGTCCGAGTCCGCCAGGTAGGTGCGGTACCAGCCGTTGATGCCGCGTATGTACGCCTCGCGCTGCGCGCGCAGCGCGGCGTAATCGCAATCGGCGGCGGCGGCGGGGAAACCGTAGGCGGGCGCGTCCCCCAGGGTGCGGGCGATCTCGGCCGCGAACCACATCACCTTCTTCGGCACGCAGCCGCGGTTGACGCAGGTTCCGCCGAGCGCCTCGGCGTCCGCTTCGACGACGGCGCAGCGGGCGCCGTGGGCGGCGGCGCGTTCCGCCACCGACAGGCCCCCGCTGCCGGCACCGATCGCCAGCAGGTCATAGCTCTTCGCCATCGTCTCGATTCCCTGATCGTGGAATGGGTGCAAGCCCCGCCCGGCGCGGGGGGCGCGACCGACTATGTTAGATTATCCGCCGTCTGGCAAGCGCCGCGCACGGGGCCCCGCATGGAACGACCCACCGAGACGAATCCGCTGCTCGAGATCCACGCCCTCCCGGCGTTCTCGCGCATCCGCGCCGAACACGTCGTGCCGGCGGTCGAGCGGGTCCTGGCCGAGAACCGCGCGGCCATCGCGGACCTGACCGGCCGGGCCGGCGGGTCCGACTTCGAGGCGATCGTGGTCCCGCTCGAGGAACTCGACGACCGGCTCAACCGCGTCTGGTCGCCCGCGTCCCACCTCAACGCGGTCCTCGACGGCGAGGCGATGCGCGCGGCCTACCACGAGTGCCTGCCCAAGCTCAGCGACTACGCCGCGGAGCTGGGACAGAACGAGGCTTTGCACCGAGCCTATCGAACCCTCAGCGAGGCGCCGGATTTCGCCGCCTGGCCCGCGGAACGGCGCAAGATCGTCACCGACGCGCTGCGCGACTTCCGCCTCTCCGGGATCGAGCTCGACGCCGCGGGCCGCGCGCGCTATCGGGACCTGCAGCAGGAACTCTCCCGCCTGACGAGCCGTTTTCAGGACAACGTGCTCGACGCCACGCACGCGTGGAAGAAGCACATCACGGACGAATCCCGCCTCGCCGGCCTGCCCGAGTCGGCGCGCGAGCTGGCGGCGCAGACGGCACGGCGCGACGGGCTCGAGGGCTGGCTGCTGACGCTGGAGTTCCCATCCTATCTCCCCGTCGTGACCTACGCGGAGGAGCGCGATTTGCGCCGCGAGGTCTATGAGGCCTATGTCACGCGCGCCTCGGATCTGGGCCCGCACGCCGGGCGCTGGGACAACACCGAGGTCATGGACCGCATCCTCGGGCTGCGCCACGAACTCGCGGTCCTGCTGGGATTCGGAAACTACGCCGAATACTCCCTGGCAACCAAGATGGCGCACGAGCCGCGGCGGGTGCTCGAGTTCCTCGGCGATCTGGCCGCGCGCGCCGTCCCCCGCGCGCGCGAGGAGTTCGCCGAGCTTAGCGAGTTCGCCCGCGGGCGCCACGGCGCTGCCGCCCTGGAGGCCTGGGATACGGCCTACTACGCCGAGAAGCTGCGGCACGAGCGCTATGAGATCACTCAGGAGGAGTTGCGCCCCTACTTCCCCGAGCCGCGCGTGCTGGAAGGCATGTTCGATCTGGTCGGGCGCCTCTACGGGATCCGCATCCGCCGTATCGACGGCGCCGACGTCTGGCACCCGGACGTGCGCTTCTACGAGATCCGCGGCGAGGACGGCTCGGTGCGCGGCCACTTCTACACCGACCTCTACGCGCGCCCCGGCAAACGCGGCGGGGCGTGGATGGACGAATGCCGCAACCGCAAGCACCTCGGCGCGGACCTGCAGACCCCGGTGGCACACCTGGTGTGCAATTTCTCCCCGCCGGTGGGCGACGCGCCGGCGCTGCTCACGCACGAGGAGGTCCTGACGCTGTTCCACGAGTTCGGGCACGGCCTGCACCACCTGCTCACGCGCGTGGACTACCCGAGCGTCGCCGGCATCAACGGGGTCCCCTGGGACGCGGTCGAACTGCCGAGCCAGTTCATGGAGAACTGGGGCTGGGAGCGGGCGGTGCTCGAGCGCATCGCCGTGCATTACCGCACCGGCGCGCCGCTGCCCGAGTCGCTCTACCGGCGCATGCTGGCGGCGCGCAACTTCCATTCGGCGATGCACATGGTGCGCCAGCTCGAGTTTGCGCTGTTCGACTTCCGCATCCACCTCGAGCACGATCCGGAGGCCGGGCCGCGGATCTACGAGACCCTCGCCGAGGTGCGCCGGCAGGTGGCGGTGGTGCCGACCGCGCCGTTCAACCGCTTCGCCCACTCCTTCACGCACATCTTCGCGGGCGGCTACGCCGCCGGCTATTACAGCTATCTGTGGGCGGAGGTGCTGTCCGCGGACGTGTTCTCCGCCTTCGAGGAGCGCGGCGGCATCGACGCGCAGACCGGTCGGCGCCTGCTCGCGACCGTGCTCGAGCGCGGCGGCTCGCGCGAGCCGATGGACCTGTTCCGGGAGTTTCGCGGGCGCGAGCCGACCATCGACGCGCTGTTGCGGCACACCGGCCTCGCCGGGGGCGCCTCGCACGGGGCGGGGGCGTGAGTCGCGCCGCGGATCCGGGCCCGCGGCCGCCGGGGCGCGCGCGGTGAAGATCGCCTCCTGGAACGTGAACTCGCTGCGCGTGCGTCTGCCCCACGTGCTGCGCTGGCTCGAGGACGCGGCGCCCGACGTGGTGGGCCTGCAGGAGACCAAGCTGCCGGACGAGCGTTTCCCCGCCGCCGAGTTCGAGGCCGCGGGCTATCGCGTCCTGTATTCGGGGCAGGCGACCTACAACGGCGTCGCCCTGCTCGCACGCGCGCCGCTCGAGGGCGCGGTGACCGGGCTCGAGGGCATGGAGGACCCGCAACGGCGCGTGCTCGCCGCGACCTGCGCCGGGGTGCGGGTCTGGAACCTCTATGTCCCCAACGGCCAGGACGTCGACTCGGACAAGTACGCCTACAAGCTCGCCTGGCTCGAGCGCCTCGCCGACACGCTGGCGGCCGACCTGCGCCGCCACCCCGATCTGGTGGCGCTCGGCGATTTCAACATCGCCCCCGAGGACCGCGACGTCCACGACCCCGAGCGCTGGCGCGGGCGGGTGCTGTGCTCGGAGCCCGAGCGCGCCGCCTTCCGCCGCCTGCTCGATCTCGGGCTGTGCGACACCTTCCGGCGCTTCGACCAGCCCGAGGCGCTGTTCAGTTGGTGGGACTACCGCGCCGCGGCCTTCCGGCGCAATCTCGGGCTGCGGATCGACCACATCCTCGCCAGCCCGTCGATGTGCGCCCGCTGCACCGCGGCGCACATCGACACGGGGCCGCGTGCCTGGGAACGCCCGTCCGACCATGCGCCGGTGGTGGCCGAGTTCGACCTCGGAGCCGGGACGGGCGGGTCCCCGGCCGGCGGGAAGGGGTCGTGAGCGACGGAGGGCGACCGGCGGTGCGCTATACCGATCTGAGGGACTTCATCGATGCGCTGGAGCGGCGCGGCGAGCTGCGCCGCATCGGCGTCGAGGTCGACCCGCGCCTGGAGATGACCGAGATCTGCGACCGCACCCTGCGGCGGGGTGGTCCGGCGCTGCTCTTCGAGCGCCCCAAGGGGCACACGATCCCGGTGCTGGCGAACCTGTTCGGGACACCGGAGCGCGTTGCCCTGGGCATGGGACAGGAGTCGGTCGCGGCGCTGCGCGAGGTCGGCCGGCTGCTGGCCACCCTCAAGGAGCCGGAGGCGCCGGAGGGGGTGCGCGCGGCCTGGCGCCAGCTCCCGGTGTTCAAGCAGGTGCTCAACATGGCCCCGCGCACCGTCCGCGACGCCCCCTGCCGCCGCCACGTCCACGAGGGCGGGGACGTGGACCTGGGGATGCTGCCGGTGCAGACCTGCTGGCCCGAGGACGCCGGCCCGCTGATCACCTGGGCCCTGGTGATCACCCGCGGCCCGCACCGCACGCGCCACAACCTCGGCATCTACCGCCAGCAGGTGATCGGTCGCAACCGCCTCATCATGCGCTGGCTCGCCCATCGCGGCGGGGCGCTCGATTACGCCGAGTGGCGCGCCGCGCATCCGGGCGAACCGTTCCCGGTCGCCGTCGCGCTCGGCGCCGACCCGGCCACCATCCTCGGTGCGGTGACCCCGGTACCGGACACGCTCTCGGAGTACGCCTTCGCCGGCCTGCTGCGCGGGGCGCGTACCGAGCTGGTGCGCTGCATCACCCACGACCTGATGGTCCCGGCGAGCGCGGAGTTTGTGCTCGAGGGCTGGATCCACCCCGACGACACCGCGCCCGAGGGGCCCTTCGGCGACCATACGGGCTATTACAACGAGGTCGAGACCTTTCCCGTGTTCACCGTCGAGCGCATCACGCACCGCGCCGCGCCGATCTACCACAGCACCTACACCGGCCGCCCGCCGGACGAGCCGGCGGTGCTGGGCGCGGCGCTCAACGAGGTCTTCGTCCCCATCCTGCAGAAGCAGTTTCCCGAGATCACCGACTTCTATCTGCCGCCGGAGGGCTGTTCCTACCGCTTCGCGGTGGTCACGATCCGTAAGCAGTATCCGGGCCACGCCAAGCGCATCCTCTTCGGCGTATGGTCCTTCCTGCGCCAGTTCATGTACACCAAGTTCGTCGTGGTGACCGACGACGACGTCGACGCCCGCGACTGGAAGGACGTCATTTGGGCCCTGTCCACGCGCATGGACCCGGTGCGCGACACGGTCCTGGTGGACCACACCCCCATCGACTACCTCGATTTCGCCTCGCCGGTCGCCGGACTCGGCGGCAAGATCGGCTTCGACGCCACCCACAAGTGGCCCGGGGAGACGCAACGCGCCTGGGGTCGGCCGATCCGCATGGACGCCGAGGTGCGCCGGCGCGTGGACGCGATGTGGTCCTCCCTCGGGATCTTCGAGGAGCCCTGAGCGGCGCATCGCGCCACGGTGCCGGATTTCAGCGCTGCGCGTCGTCTGCCGACAACCCGATCGGGGCCGCTCCGCAGTCGACCGCCGGGGCGGGACGCGGCGGTTTGGGGAGCGGTAGGGATGCGCAGGATTCTGGTGCTGGACGCCCAAGGCGGCAGCGGGAAGAGCACGATCGCGACGAACCTGGCCGGGTTCTACGCCGTGGAGGGCGCCAACGTGGCCCTCGCGGACTTCGACCCGCGCGGCGTCGCGCTCGACTGGGCGGCGCGGCGCCCGCGGGCGCGCCCGCGCGTGCGCGCCATCGCCGCCGCAGCCGGGCCGTTCCGGGCGCCCCGCGGCACCGAGTACCTGATCATGGACGGCCCGGCGGGGGCGCACGGAGACGCGCTCGCGGCGCTGGTACGCCGCGGCGCCACCCTCCTCGTCCCGGTCCTGCCGGCGGCGGCGGCGGTACGCGCGGCGGCGCATTTCGTCGAGGAACTGCTGCTGGTCGGACGCGTCTCGCGCCGCGACCCGCACCTGGCGGTGGTCGCCAATCGCGTCCCGTCCGACGACGAACCCTTGCGCGGGCTCGAACGCTTCCTCGGACGGCTCGGCATCCCCTACGCCGCCACGCTGCGCGAGAGCGGAAACTACCGCCGCGCGGCGGACAGCGGCCTCAGCCTGTTCGAACTCGCCCCCTCGCTCTCCGCGGCCGACCGGGAGCGGTGGCAACCGCTGCTGAACTGGCTGGAACGCGGGCGCCGGCGCGTCTGCTGAGCCGGCTCACGGCACCGCGATACAAGCGGGCAGGCCCGCCTCGAGGTCGGGGTAGCGCAGCTCGACGCCGAGTTCCTCGCGCAGGCGCCGGTTGTCGAGGCGGCGCGACTCTTCGAGATAGGAACGCATCGCGGCGCCGATGGCCCGGTCGGCCTCGGCGCGGGGAACCACCGGCGGGCGCGGCATCCCGAGGAGGTCGGCGACGCGGAAGAAGTAATCCGTCAGCGTGCTCGGGTGGCCGTCGGCGGCGTTGTACACCCGGCCGGGACGGCCGCGTTCGATCGCCGCGAGGCAGGCGGCGGCCAGGTCGACGGCGTGGATGCGATTGCTGAACGGCGAATCCTCCGGGCGCAACAGCGGCAGGCCGCGGCGGATGCGCTCGACCGGCAGGCGCCCGGGACCGTAGATCCCGGGCACGCGCAGGATCACGGCGGCGACGCCGCGGCGCCCGCACCAGCGGCCCAGTGCACGTTCGGCGGCGTAACGCCGGCGGGCGCGCGCGGTGCGCGGGGCCGGCGGCCGGTCCTCGTCGACCCAAGCCCCGCCGCAGTCGCCGTACACGCCGCTCGTGCTGATATAGACGAAACGCGCCGGCGGCGCGGGTTCGAGCAGGTGCAGCAGGGCCTCGACGCGGGGGTCGTGCGTCCCCGCGGCCGGGGGCGGGACGAGGCAGATCACCGTATCCGCACCGGCGATGCGCAGGTCCGGGTCC
The DNA here is from genome assembly GCA_027013145.1 of Gammaproteobacteria bacterium. Taxonomy (GTDB): domain Bacteria; phylum Pseudomonadota; class Gammaproteobacteria; order 21-64-14; family 21-64-14; genus BMS3Abin12. Next base: position 203,278 of record JALUXX010000011.1, read on the forward strand.
GGGGCGTCCAGATCGGCGCGCACTACCTCCACACCGCGCGCGGCGAGCGCCCCGGCGCGCCGGTCGGAACGCACGAGCGCACGCACCTGGTCGCCGCGCGCGAGCAGTGCGTCGGCGACGCGCCCACCGATGTCGCCGCAGCCGGCGATCAGCACACGGTTCACGGGTTTTTCCCGCCGGAGGAATCGGGGAGAATGTGGCCGGTGTTCACGGGGACTCCAAACGATGGCATACCGGGTCAGCGTACAACCGAGCGGGCATGAATTCGAGGTCGAGGACGGCGAGACCGTCCTCGAGGCGGCGCTGCGCGAGGGCTTCGCCTTCCCCTACGGCTGCCGCAACGGCGCCTGCGGGAGCTGCCGCGGGCGCATCGTCGCGGGTACGGTCGACTACCGCGGACCGCTCCCGCCCGGCATCAGCCCCGAAGAGGCGGCGCAGGGCGACGCCCTGTTCTGCAGTGCGTACCCGGAGTCGGACCTGGTCATCGAGATGCGCGAGATCGGCGCCGCCAAGGACATCGTCGTCAAGACGCTGCCGTGCCGGGTCGCGCGCATGGAGCGGCTGGCGCCCGATGTGATGCGCCTCCTGCTCAAGCTGCCGGCGACCGAGCGGCTGCAGTTCCTCGCCGGGCAATATCTCGACATCCTGCTGCGCGACGGCGGCCGGCGCTCGTTCTCCCTCGCCAACGCCCCGCACGACGACGAACTCCTCGAGCTGCACGTGCGCCACGTGGAAGGGGGGCGCTTCAGCGGGCAGGTCTTCACGGCCATGAAGGAGAAGGCGCTGCTGCGCTTCCAGGGACCGCTCGGCAGCTTCTTCCTGCGCGAGGACTCCGGGCGCCCGATCCTCATGATGGGCGGCGGCACCGGTTTCGCACCGCTCAAGGGGATGCTCGAACACGCCTTCCACGAGGGCATCGACCGCCCCATCCACCTTTTCCGGGGCGCGCGTACGCGGGCCGACCTCTACCTCCACGATCTCGTCCTCGACTGGGCCGGACGCTACCCGAACTTCCGCTACACCCCGGTACTCTCGGCGGCCGAACCCGGGGACGAGTGGGAGGGGCGGCGCGGCTTCGTGCACGAGGCCCTCATCGAGGCCTACCCCGACCTCGGCGACTACGAGGTCTACATGAGCGGTCCGCCGCCGATGATCCAGGCCGCGCGACGCGCCTTCAAGGAACACGGCCTGCCCGACGAGCATCTCTACTACGATTCGTTCGAACCGGCGCGCGATTCGCGCCCGAGCGCCGCTTCGGGGTGAGGCGCGGCCGCCGTTCAGGAGGCGGCGCGCACTCCCGCAGGCGGTGGCGCGGAGACCGCGGGGGCGGGCCCGGGCCCGGGCAGGCGCGGCCCGGTCCCGACCGCGAGTTCGAGCCCTTTGCGAAAGTGCGTGCGGGCGGCCTCGTGCTCGCCGAGCTGTTCCAGCAGACCACCGAGTTCCTGGTGTGCGGCCGCCGTGGGCGCGGCGCCGAGGCTCGCCTCGAGATAGCTGCGGGCCTTGCCCCACAGCCGGTTGCGCAGGCACAGCCGTCCCAGCGCGAGCAGCAGCACGGGGTCGCGCTCGTGCCCGGGCAGCCAGGCCTCGGCGTACTGAAGCTGCCGGCCGGGATCGGACCCCGCCAGGGTGCCGTAACACTCCACCAGCGGTTCGCTCCACCCGTGCCGCAAGGCCTCGCGCACGAGCGGTTCGGCCTCCGCCTCGGCGCCCAGGCCGCGCAGCCGCCGGACGTAGGCGGCGAGCAGTTCCGCATCGCGCTGCAGCCGCCGCGGCATCCGCGCCCGCGCCGCACGCAGTCGCGCGAGATCACCGCTGCGCGCGGCCGCCTCGATGAGCGCGCCGTACGCGCGCCGTTCCAGCTCCGCGGCGCGTTCCGCGTCGATGACTCCGCGCCGGCGCAGTTGCGGCAGCAGGTCGAGGAGGTGGTCCCACTCGCCGAGGTCGACGTACAGCGTCGTCAACAGCTTGAGCACCTGCGGGTGGCGCGGCGCGAGCGCGCGCAGGTGGGTGAGCGTGGCCAGCGCCTGCTCGTGCTGGCGCGCGGCCATCTGCAGTTCGGCCTGCGTCAATCCGATCGCGACGTCCGCTTCCGGCATGCTCTCGTGGGCCGCGGCGAGATACCGGTCGCGGCGCTCGCCGGCCCCCTGGAGCTGGGCGGCGCGCGCCGCGCCCAGATAGTGGAGCACCGGCGCATCGGTGTTGGCGGCGGAGCGCAGCAGCGTGCGCTCGGCCTCCTCCCAGCGCCCCTCCGCGAGCTGCAACAGGCCGCGAGTGAGCGCCGCACGCGTGCGCGCCGCACGCCGGCGTTCCTGCCAGCCCCGCACCCGTGCGGGAAGATGACGCGCGCCGGCGACCGCCCGCAACAGTCCGTAGAGCACCGCGAAGGCGGCGACCAGCCCCACCAGCACCAGCGACAGCGCGACCTCGATGCGCCAGTGCCCGAGGGCGATCACTACGTAGCCCGGATGCTGCAGCACGAACACCGCGCCGGCGACCGCGGCCACCAGCGCCGCGAGCACGATGAGCAGCAACTTCATCGCCCGGCGCCCGCCCCGGCCGTGGTGCGCGCGGCGATGCGCCGCAGCAGACGCAGCGACCCGGAGATGTCCGGCAACCGGGTGACCACGCGCGCCCCCTCGAGCCCGCGGATCTCCGCGTCCGCGGCGCGAACCGCCGGCGCGGCGGCGTCGAAATACTCCTCGAGCCAGCGCGCCGCCGTCTCCAGACTCGTGCGATAGAGCGCAGGTTCGCCCCGCAGGACGGCCAGGCGCGCGGTCTCGAGCTGCAGTGTGAGGTTCTGGCGCAGGAACCAGCGCTCGTCGGGGGCGAGCATCGGTCGCGGCGGATGGTCCACGCGTCGCACCACCACCAGGCTGCGCAGGCTCTCGCCGACGGCATGCAGCACCTGGCGCCAGCCGTGCGCCGCCGGGCGCTCGCCGCCGCGGGAGACCGCGGGCGCCGCCGCCACGTGCGCGGAGGCCGTCGGCAGGGTGCCCACCGATGCGATCAAGGCCCCCAGACGCGCCTCGATCCCGGTCACGTCGGCGACGGGCGCCGCCCGCAGCGCGGCGATCTCCTGCGCGATGCGCTCGCGTACGGGGCGGAAGGCCGGGTCCGCGAGCGCGGCGAGGCGGCGGTCCGCCGCCTGCAGCGCGGCGATCGCGGTGGCCGCGTCCGCGCTCAACTGCGCGCGCTGGTTCGCGATCGACAACAGGTACTCGGCTTCGGCCACGCGCCAACCGCCGCGTTCGCGTCCCAGGCCGGTACGCAGCGACTCGAGCGCGCGCCGCAGATCGCGCACTCCGGCCGCGTTGGCCGCCTCGGCGCGCGCGAGCCGCGCGGAACTCTCTTCGAGCCGGGCCCGCAGCGAGGCGACCTGGGCGGTGAGCGCCGTGCGCGCATGCTCTGCGCGCCGCTGGTTCCATGCCAGCCAGCCGGACCCGGCGAGCGCCGCCACGGCCAGCAGCAGCGCGACGACGGCGACGACCGCCGCCGCGCGCCCGCCGCGGCCGCTCGCCGGCGGCGCCGCGTCCTCCGACTGCGCCCCCGGCTTCTCCTCCGCGACCGGGGCCGGCACCGTCTCCTGCTCACTCATACGTGCGTTTACCCCCGGCGCCGCGGCGCCGATCGACCTCCGTGCACGGCCCCCGCCGGCGCGTGTCCGACGCTCCCACCGGCATGGTAGCGGATCGCGTGCGCGCTGTAACGCGACCGGCCGGTGCCCTCATGCGCGCGACCCGCGGCGCCACTCGGCGACGGCCGCCACGAGCGCCTCGTCGCTCGCCTCGGCGGCGACGAGCACCGCCTCGCGGCAGCCGAGCTCGCGCGCCAGTGCCGCCGTGCGCTCGCCGACGACCGCGAGCGGCGTACGGCGCAGCCATTGGCGCCCGAGCTTGCCGACCAGCTCGAAGAGGTTGCGCAGTCCCTCGCCGCTGGTCACGGTGACGATCTGGAGTTCGCCGCGGGCCCAGTGGCGCAGGAGCCGGCCGACGTCGGCGTCGGGCCGGCCGCGACGGTAGGCCTCGGCGTATTCGACCTGCGCGCCGCGCCGGCGCAGCTCGTCGCCGAGCAGTTCGCGCCCGCCCTCGCCGCGAAAGATCACCACGCGGCGTCCGGCCACGGCCGCGGCCTGCATCTGCGGGGTCGCAAGCAGCGCCTCGGTGTTGAACGGGCGCGGCGGCACGATATCCGCACGGACCCCCGCACGCTCCAACTCGCGCGCCGAACCGCGGCCGATGGCGGCGATGCGCAGCCCTGCGGGCAGGGCGCGCCGCCCGAGCAACAGGTTCAGGGTCTTGGTCACGGCGTTCGGGCTGATGAAGATCGCGAGATCGAAGGTGTCGAGGCGGTCGATCAGCGCCAGCAGGGGGCCGCGGTCCGCCGGGTCCAGGATCTCGAGCACGGGGAAGCGGATCGCGCGCCCGCCCCCGGCCTCGATCAGCCGACAGAGCGGTTCGGCCTGATGGGCGGGACGGGTGACGAGCACGCCGATCCCCGCGAGCGGGGCGCCCTCAACGTCTTCCACCATCGTCGCAGCTCCCGGGCCCGATCAGGCGCCGGCGTCGAACAGGTCCTGGAGGATCCGCGCGGCGCCGCGCGCAAGCAGCTCCTCCGCGAGGCGGCGCCCCAGCGCCGCGCCCTCGGCCGCCGGTCCGCGCACCTCGCCCTCGACCAGCTCGCTGCCGTCGGTGCGCCCGACCAGACCGCGCAGGTGCAGCGTCGGGCCGGCGAGCGTGGCGTGACCGGCGATCGGGACCTGACAGCCGCCGCCGAGCCGCGCCCCGAAGGCCCGCTCGGCGGCCACGCAGGCGGCGGTGGGCGCATCGTTCAGCGGCAGGATGCGTTCGAGCACGCGCACGTCGTCCGCCCGGCACTCGATGCCGATCACCCCCTGCCCCACGGCCGGCAGGCTCTGGTCGGGGTCGAGCGGCGCCCGGATGCGCTCGCCCAGACCCAGCCGCCGCAGGCCCGCCGCCGCCAGCACGATGGCCTCGTACTCCCCGCGGTCGAGCTTCGCGAGGCGCGTCTGCACGTTGCCCCGCAGGTCGAGAATTCGCAGCCGCGGGCGGCGCGCGCGCAACTGACACGCCCGACGCAGGCTCGATGTCCCCACGCGGGCGCCGTCCGGCAGCGCCGCGAGCGATGGATAGCCCGAGACCAGGGCGTCGCGCGGGTCTTCGCGCGCCAGCACCACCGGCAGCACCAGTCCCTCGGGCAGTTCGGCGGGCACGTCCTTGAGGGAATGGACTGCGAGGTCGGCCTCGCCCTTGCGCAGACTCTCCTCGAGTTCCTTGAGGAACAGGCCCTTGCCGCCGATCTTCGCGAGCGGGCTGTCGAGGATGCGGTCGCCGCGGGTCTGCATCGGCAACAGCTCCACCCGCAGCCCGGGGTGGTGCTCCCGCAGCCGGTCGCGCACCCATCCGGCCTGCCACAGCGCCAGCGGGCTGCGGCGCGTGGCAATGCGCAGCAGGGACCCGCTCACGTGCCCGCCATCCGTAACCGAACCATATGATTTCCCGCGAGAACCCTGAAAGCCGCCCAGGCCGCGCCCATGCTATGCCGAGCCCGCCACGCTGGCAACTCATCAAAGGGGACAGATTTATTTGGCGCGCAGCTCGCGAGGTCGGTCGCCCGGCCTGCGGGGCTCGATGCGCCGCCCCGTGACCTGCTCTACGTCGTCGACGAAACGACCGTTTCCGGTCAACTGGCCGCGCTGTACCGCCTCCCGGATCAAGTCCCACTCGCCGTTCGGAATCGCCGCTCGCACGAACGCACTGTAGCGTTCGCGGCGCTGCTCGGGCGTTTCCCCCAACGACGTATAGCAGGGATCCTCGTCAATCCAGGATGATTCCTCCAGCCCCGCCTTGGCGCGGTAACTCGACCACCGGTATTCCTGCGGCGATGCCACCATGCGCGCGCGCACGGGATTCAGATCCACATAGCGGCAACAGGCCAGCAGGTAGGCCTCGGTTTGAACGGGGCTCGATTTGTACCGGCTTTCCCAAAGGGTCCCCCGTCGCCCCTCCAGCCGATTCACATGGCGCGTCTGCCGCCCGGCCAACCGCTTCATCAAACGAGCCAGCATCGCGACTTCGTCGGGTGGTTCGACAATCAGATGGACATGATTCGTCATCAGGCAATAGCCGTACACCTTGACGCCAAGTTCGATCTTCCAGCGCTTCAGGGTATCGAGGTAGTACCTGAAATCTCCTTCCCCAGCGAACACCGCTTGACGGTTGTGACCGCGTTGCACAATGTGATGCGCGCAATTCGGCACCACCACCCTGCCTGTCCTTGGCATAGGGGCTCCTCCCGCGTGACTCACGCGTCAGAATGCTAAACCGTAAGGCTCAAATAAATCTGTCCCCTTTGGGAAGGGTCTGTCCCCTTTGGGAAGGGTCACAACAGCTGGTTGCCGTACCCCCAGATGGCTACGCTGGCCATGAGCAGGGCCTCCAGCACCAGCACGCCGATGGCGAAGATCGAGCCGGAAACCCGAAGGCCCTCCTCTTTGCTGATGTTGAGGAAACAAGGCACCGCCAGATACAAGAGATACCCCGAATAAAGCAGGGCGGCCGCGCCCACGACGATGCAGACCCACACGACCGGGTACAGCGCGACCAGGCCGCTGATGAACATCGGTGTCGCGATGTAGGCGGCGAATACCACACAGCGGCGCAGAGCCGGTCTCTGGGGATAACCCCTCGCCAACCAGTGGATCACCTTCCCCATGAAGACCACCGCCGCGAGGATCGCAACGTAGAACACGGCTCCCAAAATGGCGGCGGTAGTCTGGCTGAGGACGATCGTTTTCCCGCCAAGGTCCCAGCCGTGCCCCGTCGTTCCGATAAAGGCGCTGACCACGGGGATGGCGGCCAGCAATAACACATGGTGGCAGTAACAGTGTGAGACGCTCTCGTTTTCTTCTGCAATGGCATGCATCTCGTGATCAGGATGCGTCAGAAGTCCGCGGACATGGCTCATACCCCTTCCCCCGTCGAAACGCCGCATCGGCAACAATCGTAGTATAGCCAGCAAAGTCTGTAGGGGTACATCGACTACAGGGCCGTCCCGAGTGCACCGGATCCCCGGCCGGTAAGCCCGTAGACCCATTGGTACGTGATCGCTGAGCGCGGATTCCCACTGCTTCCGAGCGGTCTTTCGCTCGGCTTCTTCGGCGACCGTCGGAATGAAGGGCGGTGTCCGTGCGTCCTGAACTGTAATGCCGATCGCCGGCAGGCCGCGAACCGGCGTGTTCCCGGATGAGGGTCCGCCGGGGTTGCATCCGGGCTGCGGGATCCCGCCCGCCAGTTACACAGGTCTCTACGATGCCTATCGACCGCAAAGGGGTAGCGCCGAAGTGAAGCGCGGAGGATGGTTCGGCGCGGCCGCGGCGATGTTGCTGGCGGCGGTCGCGGGCACGCCGGCGGCGGGCGCCGCGGGGGCGGTACCGCAGGTCCGTGATCTCGCCGCGCTCGGGCGGGCGGCGGCGGCGCGCCGGGTGCCGATCGTCCTGGAATTCGCCGCCAGCGACTGCCGCTACTGCCGCGAACTGGAACGCGACGTGCTCGTGCCGATGCGCGTGAGCGGCGATTATCGCGACAAGGCGCTGATCCGGCGGATCGAGATCGACACCGGCGCGACGGTGCGCGACTTCGGCGGGCGCCCGGTGGCGGCCGCCGCGCTGGCGCGGCGCTACGGGGTCGAGGTGACTCCGGTGGTGGTCCTGCTCGGTCCCGGCGGCCGCGAACTGGTCCCGCGCCTGGTCGGGATCGCCAACCCGGATTTCTATCCCGGCGAGCTCGACGCCGCGATCAGCCGCGCGCGGAACCGGTTGCGCGCTGCAACAGGCGCCGTAGCCGCGGCTGGTGGCGGCGGCTGACTTCCAGGCACACGTCCACGCCGTCCACCCGTGCGCACACGCGCCCCTCGGGGTCGCGATCGAGCCCGCTGAAGAAGGCGCGCGCGACGAGGGCGTTGCGGTGGATGCGCACGAAGCGCTCGCCGAATTCGCGCTCCAGCGCCGTGAGGCTCTCCTCGATCAGCAGGGCGTTTCCGTCCACATAGACCGTCACGTATTTGTCCGCGGCCCGCAGGCAGCGCACCTCCTCGACGGGGACCAGGGTCAGGCTGCCGCGCACCCGCGCGCAGAGGTGACTGCGCGCCGCGGCCCCCGCTTCGGCGCGCTCATCGCCGCGCAGCGCCTCGAGTTGGGCGCGTGTGACGTGGCGCGTGCGGGCGAGCGCGGCGGCCAGGCGTTCGCGCCGGATGGGCTTGAGCAGGTAGTCGACCGCATGCGCCTCGAAAGCCTCCAGGGCGTGATCGCCGTAGGCGGTCGTGAAGATCACGGCGGGGGGCGCGGGCAGGGTCGCGAGGTGGCGGGCCGCCTCGAGCCCGTCCATGCCGGGCATGCGGATGTCGAGCAACAGCACCTCGGGGGCGAGTTCGTCGGCGCGCAGGATCGCCTCACGCCCGTCGGCGGCCTCGCCGACCACGGTGTAGCCGCCGAGTTCGGCGAGCAGGGTGCGCAGACGCCGCCGCGCCGGGGCCTCGTCGTCGGCGATCAGGACGTTCATCGCGCCTCCTCCGCCGCCAGCGGCAGGCGCAGGCGGACCTCGAAGTGCCCGTCGGTCGTACGCACGCTGAGCGCGGCTGCCTCGCCGTAGGCGAGTGCGAGCCGCTCGCGGATGTTCTCGAGGGCGATGCGATGTCCGTCCCGCCGGCGCGTCGCGGACCCCGGCGGGGGTAGCGGGTTGCGCAGGACCAGGACCACCGCGCCGCCCTCGCGGTGCGCCTCGACCTGGATCGCCCCGCCCTCGGGCCGGGGTTCGATGCCGTGGTAGACGGCGTTCTCGAACAGCGGCTGCAGGAGGAGCGGCGGGACGGGCAGATTCGCCGGCAGATCGTCGGTGCGCCACTCCACGCGCAGGCGCTCGCCGAGGCGAAGCCCCTCGATCCGCAGGTAGCGGCGCGCCATGTCGATCTCCTCGCCGAGGCCGACGCGGCGGCGCGCGTCGGAGAGCGCGGCGCGGAACAGGTCGGCGAGGTCCTCGATCGCGGTTTCGGCGATCTCGGGGCGCTCACGGGTCAGGGCGGCGATGGTGTTCATGCTGTTGAACAGGAAATGCGGGCGGATCCGCGCCTGCAGGGCCTGGAGCCGCGCGTGCGCCTCGGCCTGCAGGTTGCGCCGCCATTGGTGCTGGACGTAGAGATGGCGCAGCACCACGGCGGCGACGATCGCGGCGATGACGAGGTTGCGCAGCACGAAGGCCGCGTGCCCCTCGCGCACGCCGCCGTACTGGAGTCCCTGCCACTGCAGGAGGCGGTACGCGGCCTCGCTCACGGCCAGGGTCACCAGCAGCAGCAGGGCGTAGCTCACCCAACCCGCGCGGGTATCGCCGAGCCGTGCCAAGCGCCCGCGCAGCGCGCACAGCAGGCCGGCGCCCGACAGGGCGACCCACTGGATGGACAGCGAGACCAGGCTCAGGTCGCCCCAAGGGTCGCTCAGGTTCCGGGGCGGGGCGAGGGCCAGCACCAGGGCCAGCAGCTCCGAGAGCACGACCACGACGAAGACCACCCGGACATTGCAGAAGTCCGGGAGGAAGACCTCCGGCGTCCCATCGTCCGCCGCACTGCGTTCGACCACGCCCCGCCCCTCGACCCGCGCCCGCCCGCGCCCCGGCGGCGCGGGTGCAGGCCCCGAATTGCTATACTGCGCACCGGCACCGCGGCGGCGCAATCGGCACGCCGGCGGACCGTCCTCAGGATAGCGACAGGCGCGGCGCGGGCATGAAGGACGACACGGCGGACAAACCCTGGGGCGGGCGCTTCGGCGAGCCCACCGACGCCTTCGTGGAGGCTTTCACGGCCTCGGTCCCGTTCGACCGGCGCCTCTACGCCTGCGACATCGAGGGCTCCGTCGCCCACGCGCGCATGCTCGAGCGCGCCGGGATCCTCGATGCGCGCGAGTGCCGCGCGATCGTCGAGGGGCTCGAGGCGATCCGCGCGGAGATCGAGCGCGGCGACTTCGCCTGGTCGCTGGCGCTCGAGGACGTACACATGAACATCGAGGCGCGCCTGACCGCGCGCATCGGCGACGCCGGCAAGAAGCTGCACACGGGGCGCTCACGCAACGATCAGGTCGCCACCGATCTGCGGCTGTATCTGCGCGGCGAGATCGACTCCGTGCGCGCCGCGATCGCCGGATTGCAGTCCGCGCTGCTGGATACGGCCGAGCGCGAGGCCGATACGATCATGCCCGGGTTCACCCACCTGCAGGCGGCGCAGCCGGTCACCTTCGGCCACCACCTCATGGCCTGGTTCGAGATGCTCGATCGCGATCGCGAGCGCCTGCTCGACTGCCGGCGACGCGTCAACGTCCTGCCGCTCGGGGCGGCGGCGCTCGCGGGCACCTCGTACCCGATCGACCGCGCCTATACCGCGGAACTGCTCGGTTTCGAGGGCGTCTGCACGAACTCGCTCGATGCCGTGAGCGACCGCGACTTCGTCATCGAGTTCCTGGGGTGCGCGGCGCTGCTGATGACCCATCTCTCGCGCATCGCCGAGGAGCTGATCCTGTGGTCCTCGGCGCAGTTCGCCTTCGTCGATCTGCCGGACCGCTACTGTACCGGCTCCTCGATCATGCCGCAGAAGAAGAACCCCGACGTACCGGAGCTCGTGCGCGGCAAGAGCGCGCGCGTCATCGGGCATCTGGTCGCCCTGCTGACCTTGATGAAGGCCCAGCCGCTCGCCTACAACAAGGACAACCAGGAGGACAAGGAGCCGCTGTTCGACGCCGTCGACACCGTGGCGGGTGCGCTGCGCGCGTTCACCGGTCTACTCCCCACCCTGCGCGTCGACCGCGAGCGGATGCGGCAGGCGGCGCGCCTGGGCTACACCACGGCCACCGATCTGGCCGACTATCTGGTCCGCCGGGGCGTCGCGTTTCGCGACGCCCACGAGGCGGTGGGGCGGGCGGTGCGCTTCGCGCTCGAACAGGGCCGCGACCTCTCCGAGCTGAGCCTCGAGGAGCTGCGTGGCTTCTCAGCGGCGATCGAGGAAGACGTCTACGCGGTGCTCACGCTCGAGGGCTCGGTGGCGGCGCGCAACCACCTCGGCGGCACCGCGCCGGAGCAGGTGCGCGCCGCCGTCCGCCGCGCCCGCGAACGCCTGTCCTGAGTCCGAGGGCCCCGCGCCCCCGCGCGACCCCGCCGTCGGCGAGCGCCGTTGATGGCGATATAACTAGCCGAATGTTAAAGGGAATTCTGTGCCCGGCCGCGAGCCGCGGCGGCCCGGGGCTCCAGATCCCCGGCTCACGGCCGCTAACCGTGGGACCATGGGGGCGAAAATCCTTACCCACGACCGCTTCACCGGCGAAATCGACCGCCGGCAGATCAAGCGGCGTTTCTACGCGATCAACCGCGAGCGCCTCCAGCGCCTGCGCGAGAGCCTGCGCCCGCGCCAGCGGCAGTTCCTCGACATCCTGCCGCTCCTGTTCCACGTCAACCACCCGCTGCTCCCCGGCTACGTCTCCAAACGCACGCCGTTCGGCATCTCCGACTACTCGCCGGCCAAGCGCAGCGTCGAGGCGGCCCAGCGCCTGGCGCGCAGCTTCCACTATCTGAAGCGGGCGCTGCCGAGCTACCGCATCCACGCCCTCTACCTCATGGGCAGCAGCGGTACGATCGCCTACTCGGAGAAGAGCGACTTCGACGTCTGGGTCTGCCATCACCCGGGCCTGACGCGCCAGCAGCGCACCGAGTTGCGACGCAAGACCGACCGGATCAGCGCCTGGGCGCGCGACCTCGAACTCGAGGTCCACTTCTTCGTGATGGACGCCGAGCGCTTCCGCGCCGGCGGCTGCGAGGCCCTGTCCACGGACAGCAGCGGCCGGATCCAACACCAGCTGCTGCTCGACGAGTTCTATCGCACCGGGCTGCTCCTCGCCGGGCGCTACCCGATCTGGTGGCTGGTGCCGCCGGAGGCCGAAGACCGCTACGACGAATACGTCCACGATCTCAAGCGCCGCCGGTTCGTGCGCGCGGGCGAGGATATCGATCTCGGCGGGCTGGCCGAAGTGCCCGCAGGCGAGTTTCTCGGCGCCTCGCTGTGGCAGCTCTACAAGGCCATCGACTCGCCCTACAAGTCCCTGCTCAAGATCCTGCTGATGGAGGTCTACGCCAGCGAGTACCCGCATGTGGACCTGCTCAGCCTGCGCTTCAAGCGCGCCGTCTACGAGGGCGAGACCGATCTCGACCGGCTGGACCCCTACGTGATGCTTGAGGCCAAGGTCGAGGAGTACCTCGACGCGCGCGGCGACCGCGAACGCCTCGAGCTGGCGCGGCGCTGTTTCTACTTCAAGGTCAACGAGCGCCTCAGCGAACCCGATCTGCCGTCGCGATCCAACCGCCGGCGCGAGGTGATGCGCGCCCTGACGCGCGAATGGCATTGGGGGTCGGTCGAGCTGCACACGCTCGATACGCGCGGTTCGTGGAAGATCCATCGCGTCCTCGAGGAGCGGCGCGTGCTCGTCGATCAGCTCACGCGCAGCTACCAGGTGCTCTCCGACTTCGCCCGCGATCACCGGCACGGGGCCTCGATCGACCCGCTGGATCTCAACACGCTCGGTCGCAAGCTCTATTCGTCCTTCGAGCGCAAGGCCGGAAAGGTGGATCTCATCAATCCCGGCATCTCGCGCAACCTGGCCGAGGAGCGGCTGACCATCGTCCAGGAGGACGGCGGCCCCGACCAGTCGAAGTGGTTGTTGTTCCGCGACGATCCGGGGGTCGCGGAGGCGCGCGGCGAGGGACCGCTGAAACGTGCCCACGGCCTGGTCGAGATCCTCGCCTGGTGCTACTTCAACCGCCTCATCAACCGCGGCACCGTGATCGGTCTGCAGACCCGCGATTGCGACGTGAGTTACGGGGAGCTGCACGGAATCCTCGACTGCTTCGAGCGCAGCTTCCCCGGCGCGCGGCTCGGCGACGCGCGTCTGGAGGAGCTGGCGCGTGCCCCACGGATCCTGCAGGCGCTGCTGATCATCAATCTCGGGACCGATCCGATGGCGCACCTGACGCGCCGCGGCATGCATCTGACCAGCAACCGCACCGACGCCCTGTGCTACGGGGGGCGTTGGGAGAACCTCGCCCTGAGCTTCGACCTCGTCGTGCTCACGAGCTGGCAGGAGGTGCTGACCTTCCGTTACACGGGCCCAAACGCGCTGCTCGACTGTCTGTGCGATTTCCTCGGCTGGGCCCCGCAGGGCGGTGGGAGCGTGCCGCGCGTCCCGGCGGCCTACAGCTTCTCCTCGACCCGCGGCCCGCTGATCGCGCAGCGCGTCGAGGGGCTGTTCCAGGACGTGATCAACTGCTTCTACGGACTGTGCCGTTCGGACACGGCGCGCTTCATCGTACGCGTGGCGCACCGCTACTATCTGCTCGAGCCGGAGAACCACGTCCCGCGCCACCGCAACCTGTCCTCGCTCGAAGCGCTGATGGAGCGGCTCGCCGCGCCGCGCGAGGAATTCGGCCCCGTCCTGTTCGACCCGCAGACGCTGCGCGAGACGCCCCTCCCGCTGATCTTTCAGGCCGCGCGCCCCGGCCTGGTGGCGTTCTACTACCACCTCGCCGGGGAGCACGCGGAGGTCTACGTCGTCGACGAGCGCGGGTCCCTGTTTCATCAGTCCCTGGCGTTCTACGACGAGACCGCACTCCTCGCGCAGTTTCAGCGCTTCCTCGAATCGGTGCGGCACCGCCGCGCGCCGGCCGCGGACACCGCGACGGCGCCCCGCGAGCGGGTCGAGTACTACCGGCTGGAGCATCGGGGAGCGGACCTCTGGATGGCGGAGCCCGCGCGGTTCGTGCGCGCCGCCCCGGACGCAGGCTACTTCGACGTCCAGGTCATCGCCCGCTCGGTGGGCCGGCAGGTGGACTACACGCTCTATTGCGATCACCGGGAGTTCTCCTCGCTCCAATACGGCGAGGATCTGTACACCGAGTTCGCCCGCCACGTCGTGGCGCGCCGTGAACAGGGCGGGCGCTACCCGATCTATGTCACGGACATCGATGTCTCGCGCGACGTCCTCGGCGCCGAGGTCCGCGGCGCGATCCAGACCGTCCACTACCTGAACTACAAGAAGCGTATCGAGGAGCGCCTGCGCCGCGCCCTCGACGAACTCGGGCCGGCGTCCTGACCCCGCCCCGTCAGGGGCCCGCCAGGGCCTCCCCCAGCAGCCACGCGCGCAGATCCCGGACCTCCTCGGGGCATACCGTATGGCCCATGTCGTAGAGATGCCACTGCGGTGCGTAGCCGAGTTCGCGCAGCCGCCGGCACGAGCGCTCGGCGATCTCCGGGGCGATGACCGGATCGGCGCCGCCGTGGGCCACGAACAGGGGCAGGTCGCGGTTCGCCGCGGCGGCCTCGGCATCCAGGCGCCCGGCGAGAGGCAGGTAGGCGGATAGGACCGCGGCCCCGGCAAGCCGCTCGGGGTGACGCAACGCGCTGTACAGGGCCAGCGCCCCGCCCTGCGAGAACCCGCCGAGCACGATGCGCCCGGCCGGCACGCCGCGGTCGATCTCACGCTCGATCAGCGCGCGTACGATGCGCCCCGCCGCGACGATCCCCGCCTCGTCCTCGCGCCACCCGGGGCCGGGGAGGGCGAGGTCGTACCAGGCGCGCATGCGTGCGCCGCCGTTCAGCGTGACGGGGCGGACCGGCGCGTGGGGAAACACGAAGCGGATGACGGGCGCCGGGGGGAGGCGCAACTGCCCGACCAGGGGCTCGAAGTCGTGCCCGTCGGCGCCGAGCCCGTGCAGCCAGATCACCGCGGCGTCTGCGGCACCCGACGCGCCGCGCTCCACGCACTCGGGCAATGCGGTGCCGCCGCTCATCGCGCCGCCGCCTCCGGCGCCGCGGCCGCGGTGACCGGCGACGGCGGGTTCCCTGTTATACTCGCACGCATCGCAAGCCTGCGGACCCCGTCACGCCTCCCGACCGAATGGGCATTCTGCCACGAACGGCCTTGGTAGTGGTCCTCGCCGGTCCGGCCCTCGGCGGCTGCGGCCAGAAGGGGCCGCTCTACCTGCCGCCACCGGCGGCGCCGAAGTCCTCGGCCCCGGCGAAGCCGCGCCCGGACGACGGCGGGCGGAAACCCGCCGCCGCCCCGCAGGCCCCCTGAGACCGGCGGCCCGGGATTCGACCTCCATGGATCACTTCCGCTACCGCGACGGCCGGCTGTTCGCCGAGGACGTCGATCTCGAGGCGGTCGCCGCCGCCCACGGTACACCGTGCTACGTCTACTCGCGCGCCACCCTCGAGCGCCACTGGCGCGCCTTCGACGCCGCCCTCGCCGGGCGCCGGCATCTGGTCTGCTACGCGGTCAAGGCCAACGGCAACCTGGCGCTGCTGGACGTACTCGCGCGCCTGGGTTCCGGCTTCGACATCGTGTCCGTGGGCGAACTGGAACGGGTGTTGCGCGCGGGGGGCGCGGCCGGGAAGACGGTGTTCTCCGGCGTCGGCAAGCGCGCCGACGAGATGCGCCGGGCGCTGGAAGCGGGCATCCACTGCTTCAACGTGGAGTCCGAGGCCGAACTCGAACGCCTCGACGCCGTGGCCGGCGAGGTGGGGGTGCGCGCACCGGTCTCGTTGCGGGTGAACCCCGATGTCGACGCCCGCACCCACCCCTACATCGCCACCGGTCTCAAGGAGAACAAGTTCGGCGTCGACCCCGAAACCGCCCTCGCCCTGTACCGGCGCGCGGCCGACATGGCACACGTGGAGGTGCGCGGGGTGGACTGTCACATCGGCTCGCAGCTCACCGACACCGGGCCGTTCGTCGCCGCCCTCGAGCGCGTGCTCGGCCTCGTCCACACCCTGCGCGACGAGGGGATCGACGTCGCGCATCTCGACCTCGGCGGCGGGCTCGGCGTGCGTTACCGCGACGAGTGCCCGCCGTCGCCGGAACAGTACGCGGCGGCGCTGGCGCCGGTGCTGGCGGGCGAGGATCTGGAGATCCTGATCGAGCCCGGCCGGGCGCTGGTGGCCAACGCCGGCGTGCTGCTCACGCGGGTGGAATACCTCAAGCACGGCGCGGCGCGCGACTTCGTGGTGGTCGATGCGGCCATGAACGACCTCCTGCGCCCGGCGCTCTACGGCGCCTGGCACGAAATCCAGCCGGTGCGCCCGCGGCCGGACGAGCGCGCCCGGGTCTACGACGTGGTCGGCGCGATCTGCGAGACGGGGGACTTTCTCGGCAAGGAGCGTGCGCTCGCCGTGCGCGCCGGCGACCTGCTGGCCGTCCGCGGCGCGGGCGCGTACGGCTTTTCGATGAGTTCCAACTACAATGCACGCCCGCGTGCGGCCGAGGTGTTGGTCGACGGCGGGCGCGTGCGACTGGCACGGCGGCGCGAGAGCATCGAGGACCTGATGCGGGGGGAGTCCCGACTCGATCCCTGAGAGACGGCGTGCGGCACCCGAAAGGACCCGCCGTCGTTACCGGAACGAAGGGAGGAGGGCGGCCGCGGGCGGCCGCCCTCCGGAGGGGGTCGATCAGTCGACCTCGGGGCGATTCACCTCGGGCCGGTCGATCTCCGGGCGCTGAATCTCCGGGCGCTGGATCTCGGGCTTCTCGATTTCCGGCTTTTCGATTTCCGGCTTCTCGATCTCGGGCCGGTCGACGTGCGGCCGGTCGACATCCGGTTTGTCCACGTCGGGCTTGTCCACGTCGGGCTTGTCGACGTCGGGCTTGTCGACGTGCGGCCGGTCGATATCGGGCCCCCGGTGTTCGGGGCGATGCAGTTCGACCTCGCTCTGCGCCCTCGGGTTGCCGGGGACGGCGGCGGTGGCCGGCGCGCCCGGTCCGTTGGACACCGCCGGGGTGGCCGCCATCGATCCGTCCATCGCGGCGCTCGCCGAGTCGTCACCCACGGTGGCGCCGGTCGTGCCCTGCACCTGGACGTCGACTCCGGCGGATGCGGGGGCGGCGGTGGCCGTCGCGCCCAGGGACAGCCCGAGCGCGAGCGCCGAGGCCGCGGAAATCAGGAAACCTGCTCTCTTCGTGTGCTTCATTGCCGTTACCTCCTCGTAGAGCGGTACGCTCAGAACCGGAGATGAGCGCCGACGCCGACGCCGTAGTCGGGACTGCCGCTGCTCAACCCCAGATCACCGAAGACCTGGAACCCGGTACCGGGCCGCAGATCGTAGTTCCACGCGGCGATCGCATCGGAGGCCGCCGCGAATCCGGCCTGCTCGGACTGATGGCCGGAGTACATCAGGGTCAGGAACTGCCCCGGGACCACTCTCAGGCTGGCGCCGACCTCATAGGTGACGATGTTGCGCAGCGGGAGGTTGGGCGGGGATCCGACGACGCGGTAGCCGATCTGCCCGAACGGAAACAGGCCGGTACCGATCACGGTATCGGCCTCGAGGCCGAATTCGTAGTCGTTCTCGCCGGTCCCCAGGCCCTTGCTGCGTGAGGCGGTGGCGAACTTGATCTTCGTGTAGGGCGCCAGATCCGGCATCGCGCCGCGCCCGTGCAGCGTGTACTTGCCTTCCAGCCACAGGTCGCCCAGGCCGCTTTCGGTGCGCGACGAACCGCTCCCGGTCTTGCCGACGACGGTGCCCCCGGAGACCAGGGCGCCGCTGCTCTTGACTGCGATATAGGGCACGGTGAGCTTGAGTTCCGCGTTCCCGTCGTGGTAGCGGATATAGGTGGGGACGTACCAGATCTGGATGTTTCCGGGGGTGCCGAAACCGCCTTCGAAATAGGACGGCTGCACGCCCACCGTGACCTGCGGTTGGGCCGCCAAGGACTGCGGCCCCCAGCCGGCTCCCGCGCCCGCCAGTACCAATGCCACCGCCACCCGCGCCGCTCGACGCATTCGCCTCTCCTTTCTGCCGGTGGATCCGCCCCGGGGGTGATATCCGCCCCGGGCCAGGCCCTGTATTGCGTGGAATTTTATCCCATTCCAAAACTGGAGTGTCGCCTTTACACTACAGTCTGGTTACGCTACGATGGAAATCGTAGTGGGATTTTTTCCCACTGTCAAATGACGGTTCCGTTTCTGTGACCCGGGTCACGATCCGGGTCGCGCTGGAGTCGAAGATGGCGGGCAACCCGCTTCAGACCGCGCTGATCGGCCTGCTGCGCCCCCTGGTGCGGTATCTGATCGGGCACGGCTGGCACTACCCGGCGCTGTGTGCCTTGCTCAAGGGCCTCTATGTCGCGGAAGCCGCCGCCCTCGACGCCGGCGCGGCCCGCGCGACCGACAGCCGCCTGAGTCTGCTGACGGGTATCCACCGCCGCGAGGTCAAGCGCCTGCGCAAAGTGTGGGAGGGCGCCGCGACCCCGCCCGCGCCCGCACCGGCCGCGAACCTCGCCGCGCGGGTGGTCGCCACCTGGGCTTCGGCGCCGGAGTACCTCGACGCCGACGGGGCCCCGAGAGAACTCCCGCTGCGCGAGGCGGGCGCGGGTCCCTCCTTCGAGGGGCTCGTGCGCGGCGTGACCGCGGACGTGCGCGCGCGCTCGGTGCTGGACGAGCTCGTGCGCGTCGGCGCGGCCGAAGAGACTCCCCGGGGCGTGCGCCTGCGGCGCACGGCCTACGTCTCGCCGCTCCCGGAGGAGAAGCTCGAGTTCCTCGCCGCCAATGTCGGCGACCACCTGCGCAGCGCGCTGCACAATCTGACCCACCCGGACCGCCCCTATCTGGAGCGTGCCCTGTATCATGATTCGATCCCCGCCGCGGAACTCGACCGGCTGCGCCCCGAACTGGTCCGGCTCGCGGAGCCGGTGCTGCGCGCGGCCAACCGGCGCCTGATCGACGCGACGACGGTCGGGACCGAGAGTCCGCGGGCGCCGCGCCGGCGCCTGCGACTGGGGATCTACTACTACGAGGAGGACAGCGGTGGCCCTGGGACCCCCCCCGACCGTGGAAACTGAGGCGGGCATGCGCCGCGCGCGTCGGCGCCGGCGCACCGGCGTTTCGCTGCGCCTGCTGCCGGTGCTGCTGCTCGCCGCCCTCGCCGGTCCCCTGTCGCTGGGGGCCCCCGGCGGCGGTATCGGCGGCACCGGTATCACCGGGTTCGGGCCGATCCAGGGCTTCGGCAGCATCTTCGTGAACGGCCGCGAGTACTTCCTCGGGCCGCGTACCCGCTACACCGTCGACGGGCACCCGGCCGGGCGCACTGCACTCCGCGTCGGCGATACGGTGGTCGTGCGCGGGACCGGCGCGCCGGGGCGGCGCACCGGCCGCGCCGCCGCGGTCGCGGTGCGCCACCCGCTGGTCGGGCCGGTGCAGGCGCTCGCGCCCGACGGCCGCGGCATCGTCGTATTCGGTCAGCGCGTGCGCATCCCCGCCGGGACGCCGGTGGCCAGTGCCGGCGGTGATCCGGTCACCCTGCGGCGCGGCGACTGGGTGGCGGTGAGCGCCCTCGGCGACGGGCGCGGGCGCTGGGTGGCCACGCGCGTCGCGGTGCGTCATCGCGCCGGGGCCGCCCCCGCCGGGGTGCGGGCGGTCCTCGAAGGCCGGGTGACGGCGGCGGGCCCCGGCGGCGTCCTGCAGGTGGGGGCCCAACCGGTGCGTCTGCGCGGGGGGCCGATGCCGGCGCGCGGCGCGGCGGTGCGTATCGTCGGGCGCTACCGCGCCGGCGTGATCGTGGCCGCGCGGGCGCTCCCGGAGCGGCCCGACCTCGGCGGTCGCGGGCGCTACGTGGAGATGGCGGGGTATCCCACGATGAGCGCGAACGGAACGCTGCACAGCAACGGTGTCGTCCTGCGTCCGGTCACGCGCCTCGCCGCGCCCGAACGCGCCGAGCTGCACCGCGACCGGCCGCTGGTGTTCGCCGGGCGGATCGGGGCCGACGGCGCCCTCGACCTGCTGCGCGTCGAGCCGCCGCGGGCACCGTCGCGCCCGCACGCCGAGCGCGGCGGGGCGGAGCACGGGGCGCAGGTCGAACGCCCCGAGGGCGCCCACACGGAGGGCGGGAAACCCGAGATCGAGCGGCCCGAAATCCGCAAGCCGGAGATCGAGCCGCCCGAAATCCAGCGGCCCCAGATCGAACGCCCCCAGATCGAGCGGCCCCAGATCGAGCGGCCGGAAATCCAGCATCCAGAGATCGAGATGCCGGGCCATTGAGCCGCCGGGATCGCGCCGCGATGGAACGGATCCCCGAGCCGGAGCTGATGGACGAGCCCGGGCAGGTGCGCGCCTACGCCGAGGCGGATTTCGAGGAACCGCACCGGCGGTTCATCGAGGGCTTTCGCGGGGCCTTCCCGCGGCTCGCGGTGGTCGGGCGGGTACTCGATCTGGGCTGCGGGCCGGGCGATATCACCCGGCGCTTCCTCGAGGCCTACCCGGCCTGCCGCGTCGACGCCCTCGACGGCGCGGCCAACATGCTGCGCTGGGCCGACCGTGCCCTGACGGCGGCGGGCGTGCGCGAACGGGTGCGCCTGATTCACGCGCGTCTGCCGCAGACCGATCTGCCCGAACGCGCCTACGACGTGGTGATCTCCAACAGCCTGCTGCATCACCTCCACGACCCCGCTGTACTCTGGCAGGCGCTGCGCCGTCACGGCCGCCCGGGTGCGGCCGTCTACGTCGTGGACCTGCGGCGCCCGGCGAGCGCCGCGCAGGCGCAGGCGCTCGTCGCCGCCCATGCGGGCGGCGAGCCGCCGGTGTTGCAGCGGGACTTCCTGCACTCGCTCTGCGCCGCCTTCGAGCCCGGCGAGGTCCGCCGCCAGCTCGCCGCGGCGGGGCTCGGCTCGCTGCGCGTCGCCGCCCGCGGCGACCGCCATCTCACCGTGAGCGGCCGCCTGCCGGCCGCCCGGCCCGCATGGCCCGGCGGCCCATGCGTGCGGTAAGCTGCGCGCATGCACTTCACCAAGATGCACGGGCTGGGCAACGACTTCGTCGTCGTCGACACCCTGACGGCGCCGCTGGACCTCGGCGCCGCGCAGGTGCGCCGCCTCGCCGACCGCCGCCTCGGCGTGGGCTGCGATCAGGTGCTGATCATCGGCGCCCCCACCGACCCCGCGGCCGATTTCCGCTATGTCATCTACAACGCCGACGGCAGCCGCGCCGAACAGTGCGGCAACGGCGTGCGCTGCATCGCCCGCTACCTCGCGGATCACGGGCTGGCCGAACGTCCGGAACTGGTCCTGCAGGGCGATGCCGGGCGCGTGCGCGCGCGGCTGGAGGCCGACGGGGCGGTGACGGTCGACATGGGCATCCCGCGCCTGGAGCCCGCGGCGATCCCGTTCGCGGCCGAACGGCGCGCACCGGGCTACACGCTCGAGGTGGACGGGCGCGAGGTGAGCATCGACGCCGTCTCGATGGGCAACCCGCACGCGGTGCTGCTCGTCGACGACGTCGAGCGCGCGCCGGTGGCGACGCTGGGGCCCGCCATCGAGTCCCACCCGCGCTTCCCGCAGCGCGCCAACGTCGGCTTCCTGCAGGTCGTCGACCGCACCCACGCGCGCCTGCGCGTCTACGAGCGCGGCGCCGGCGAGACGCCGGCCTGCGGCAGCGGTGCGTGCGCCGCGGCGGTCGCCGGGCGTCTGCGCGGGCTCCTCGACGAGCGCGTTCACATCCGCCTGCCGGGCGGGGAACTTGTGCTATCCTGGTCCGGCGAAGGCGCGCCGGTGTGGATGACTGGACCGGCCGTCTCGGTATTCGAGGGACAGATCCGGCCATGAGCACCCAGCGTCCGGCGGGCGTCGACGAGGAGCCGATCAGCGAAGCGGCGGTCATCGAGTACCTGCGCAGCCATCCGGACTTCTTCGAGAAGCACATCACCCTGTTGACGACCCTGCGCGTGCCGCATCCGAGCGGCGGGGCCGTGTCCCTGATCGAACGTCAGGTCGGCGCGCTGCGCCAGCAGAATCAGCAGTTGCGCCGCAAGCTGATGGACATGGTGCAGGCCGCGCGCGACAACGAGGAACTCACCGGGCGCATGCAGCAGCTCGGAGTCGCACTCGCCGACGCCACCGACCTGCAGGACGTCCTCGAGACACTCGACGAGGTGCTGCGCCGCGACTTCCGCGCCGACGCCGTGGCGCTGTGCCTGATCGACGCGCCCGCGCCGGCCGCCGCCCCGGCGCACGTGCGGGCACTCGACGGCGCCGATCCGGGCCTCGCCCACTTCGCCAAGGTCCTCGAGACCAACCGGCCCGTGTGCGGCCGGCTCAAGACGCAGCAGCTCGAATTCCTGTTCGGCGAGGATGCGCCGGCGATCGCCTCCGGCGCCGTGATCCCTCTGGTGGCGGCGCGCCCCCTCGGCATCCTCGCCATCGGCAGCCGCGACCCGCACCGGTTCCATCCGGCGATGGGGACGGTCTTCCTGCGGCACATGGGCGAACTGGTCAGCCACACCCTGCGCCCCTACGTGGACTGAGGCCCACATGCCGGCCGGCGCCGCCCTGGAGCGCTTTCTCGAGCACCTGGCGAGCGAGCGCCGCTGTTCCGCGCGCACCTGCAGCGCCTACCGCCGCGACCTCGATGCGCTCGACGCCTTCCGGCGCCGGCGCGGGATCGGGGACTGGGCCCTGCTCACCGCGGCCGAGGTACGGGCCTTCGCGGCCGAGCGCCACCGCGCGGGACTCTCGGGTCGCAGCGTGCAGCGCATGCTCTCCGCAGTGCGCTCCTTCTACCGCTTTCTGCTGCGCGAGGGCCTGGCGGCGGCGAATCCGGCGGCGTCCGTGCCGGCGCCCCGCAGCGGGCGCCGCCTGCCGCGCACGCTCGATGCCGATCAGGTCGCCCGGCTGCTGGAGGTCGCGCCGTCCGATCCGCTCGCGGTGCGCGACCGCGCGATCATGGAGCTGCTCTATTCCTCGGGCCTGCGCCTGGCCGAGACCGTCGCCCTCGACTGCGCCATGGTCGACCTCGACGACGCCACCGTACAGGTCACCGGCAAGGGCGCCAAGACGCGCATCGTCCCGGTCGGGCGCCACGCCTGCGCGGCGCTGCGCGCCTGGCTCACCGTGCGCGCCGGCCTGGCGCGGCCGGACGCGGGCGATGCGCTGTTCCTGGGGCGCTCGGGTCGGCGCCTCGGCGCCCGCGCCATCCAGCGGCGCCTGGCGCTGCGGGCGCAGGCCGCCGGCCTCGACGCGCGGGTGCACCCGCACCGGCTGCGCCACTCCTTCGCCAGCCACCTGCTCGAGTCCAGCGGGGACCTGCGCGCCGTACAGGAGCTCCTCGGCCACGCCGACATCCGCACCACCCAGATCTACACCCACGTGGACTTCCAGCACCTCGCGCGCGTCTATGACGCCGCGCACCCGCGCGCCCGCAAGCGGCGCTGAGCCGGCCCGACCGCAGGCGCGGATCGTGTAGAATAGCGGGTCCGGCGCCGGGCCCGAACCGGCAGGGACCCCGCTCCATGGATGCTCTCCACGCAACCACGATCCTCTCGGTGCGGCGCAACGGCCGCGTCGCCATCGGCGGCGACGGCCAGGTGTCGATGGGCAACGTCGTGCTCAAGGGCAACGCGCGCAAGGTCCGGCGTCTGTATCACGACCGCGTGCTGGCCGGCTTCGCCGGCGGCACGGCCGACGCGTTCACCCTGTTCGAGCGCTTCGAGGGCAAGCTCGAGCAGCACTCCGGCCACCTCACACGCGCCGCGGTCGAACTCGCCAAGGACTGGCGCACGGATCGTACCCTGCGCCGGCTCGAGGCGCTGCTCGCGGTCGCCGACGAGTCGACCTCGCTGATCATCTCCGGCACCGGCGACGTGGTCGAACCCGAGCGGTGCCTGATGGCGATCGGTTCGGGCGGCCCCTACGCGCAGGCGGCAGCGCGCGCGCTGCTGGAGAACACCGATCTCGAGGCGCGCGCCATCGTGGAAAAGGGGCTGGAGATCGCCGCCGACATCTGCATCTATACGAACCGCAATCTCACCATCGAGGAGCTGTGAGGCGCGGGCGGCGCCGGCACGAACCATGAGCGAGATGACCCCGAGAGAGATCGTCCAGGAGCTGGACAAGCACATCATCGGCCAGGCCGCCGCCAAGCGCGCCGTGGCGATCGCGCTGCGCAACCGCTGGCGCCGCCAGCAGGTGCCGGAACCGCTGCGCAGCGAGATCACGCCGAAGAACATCCTGATGATCGGCCCCACGGGCGTGGGCAAGACCGAGATCGCGCGGCGTCTCGCGCGGCTGGCGAACGCGCCGTTCATCAAGGTCGAGGCCACCAAGTTCACCGAGGTCGGCTATGTCGGGCGCGACGTCGAGTCGATCATCCGCGACCTGGTGGACGCCGCCGTAAAGATGATCCGCGAGCAGGAGATGCGCAAAGTGCGCGACCGCGCCCGGGGGGCGGCCGAAGATCGGGTGCTCGATGCGCTGCTGCCGCGCCCGCGCGGGGTCGGCTTCAACGCCGAGCCGCTGGAGCACGACACGCCGACGCGGGAGAAGTTCCGGCGCATGCTGCGCGCCGGCGAACTCGACGAGCGCGAGGTCGAGGTCGAAGTGGCGGTGGCGCCGATGGGCGTGGAGATCATGACCCCGCCGGGCATGGAGGAGATGACCAGCCAGCTCCAGGGACTGTTTCAGAACCTGGCCGGCGGGCGCACTCGCCGTCGTACCCTCAAGGTACGCGACGCGCTGAAACTGATCGAGGACGAAGAGGCCGCGAAGCTCGTCAACGAGGACGAAATCAAGCTGCGCGCGGTGCACGACGTGGAACAGAACGGGATCGTGTTCCTCGACGAACTCGACAAGGTCACCAAGCGCGGCGAGTACAGCGGCCCCGACGTGTCGCGGGAGGGGGTCCAGCGCGACCTGCTGCCGCTGGTCGAGGGCTGCACCGTGAACACCAAGTTCGGTATGGTGCGCACCGACCACATCCTGTTCATCGCCTCGGGCGCGTTCCATCTCGCGCGGCCCTCGGACCTGATCCCGGAGCTGCAGGGGCGGCTGCCGATCCGGGTGGAACTCGACGCCCTCGGCGTGGAGGAGTTCACGCGCATCCTCACCGAACCCGACGCCTCCCTCACCGAGCAATACACGGCGCTGATGGCCACCGAGGGCGTGACGCTGAAGTTTCTGCCGGACGGCGTGGCGCGCATCGCCGAGGTCGCCTGGCAGGTCAACGAGCGCACCGAGAACATCGGTGCGCGGCGGCTGCACACGGTCCTGGAGCGGCTGCTCGAAGGGCTCTCCGCGGAGGCCGCCGACCGCTCGGGGGAGACGGTGGCGGTCGATGCGGCCTATGTGGATCAGGCCCTCGGCGAGCTCGCCAAGGACGAGGACCTGACGCGCTACATCCTGTAGCGCTTGCGCGCCTGTTCGCGGAGAGGTCCGCAGTATAGTGTTTCGCAGACCGGCCGGCGTGCCGGCCGGTCGGTCACAGCCACGAGGCCCGATATGAACGCTCAGAAGAAGGTGCACCCCACCGAGATCAAGCTCCACCAGAAATCGCGCGTGCTCGAGATCGCCTTCGACGACGGCGCGCGCTTCCACCTGCCGTGCGAATACCTGCGGGTGTATTCGCCGTCGGCGGAGGTGCGCGGGCACGGTCCGGGGACGGGCACCCTGCAGGTCGGCAAGGAGGACGTCAACATCACCCGCATCGAACCGGTCGGCACCTACGCCGTCTGTCTCGTTTTCGACGACGGCCACGACACCGGGATCTACGCGTGGGAGACCCTCTACGACCTCGGGGCGCACCAGGAAGAATACTGGCGCGACTACCTGCAGCGGCTCAAGGAGGCGGGCCACGCGCGCCGCGGCAACGGCAGCGGGGCGCACGGGTGAGCGCCGGCGATCGCACCGCGTCGGCCCCGGCGGGGGGCGGACGTTGAATCAGGACGGACGCGATCCGGGTCGCGCGGGCGACGGTACCGCCGATTTCGGCTTCGAGCGCGTCGATGTGCGCGAGAAGGCGCGCCGCGTGCGTGCGGTCTTCGAGTCGGTGGCGGACCGCTACGACCTGATGAACGACGTCATGTCCTTCGGCTTGCACCGCTGGTGGAAACGCTGGGCGGTGGAGCTGACCGGGGCGCGCCCGGGCCGGCGCGTGCTCGACCTCGCCGGCGGCACCGGCGACCTGACCGCGCTGCTGGCGCGCCGGGTGGCGCCGCGCGGGGCGGTCGTGCTCGCCGACGTCAATGCGGCGATGCTCGCGCGCGGGCGCGCGCGGCTGCTCGACGGCGGGATCGCCTCCGGCGTGCGCCTCGCGCAGGCCGACGCCGAGTGTCTGCCCTTCGCCGCGCGCTCCTTCGATTGCGTGACCATCGCCTTCGGCCTGCGCAACGTGACCGACAAGGACGCGGCCCTGCGCGAGATGTACCGTGTCCTGCGCCCCGGCGGGCGCGTAATCGTGCTCGAGTTTTCGCGCCCGACGGTGGCGGCGCTGCGCCCGGTCTACGACGCCTACTCCTTCCGGGTGCTTCCCGTGATGGGGCGGCTGATCGCGGGCGACGCGGCGAGCTACCGCTACCTGGCCGAGTCCATCCGCATGCACCCCGACCAGGAGACCCTGCGTGGGATGATGGAGCGCGCGGGCTTCGCGCGCTGCGAGTACTTCAACCTGAGTGCGGGCATCGTCGCGGTGCACCGGGGCTTCCGCCTGTGAGCGGCGCGGGCGCGCGCGCCGGATGAGCGTGGACGCCCCGCTCGCGGCGCTGGAGGCGGCCTGCAACCGCGCGCTGCGCCTCGATCCCGAGGCGTTCGAGGCGGTGCGCGCACTCGCCGGACGCATCGTCGCCGTGGAGGTCGCGCCGCCGGCGTGGACGCTGTACGTGATCCCGGGGCCCGAGGGGCTGCAGCTCGCGCGCGCCTGCGCCGGCGCCCCGGACACGCGCATCCGCGGGACGCCGTGGGCGCTGGCGCGCCTTGCGCTCTCGCACGGCGCCGACCGCGACGGGGTCGAGGTCAGCGGCGACATCGAGCTTGGCCAACGGCTGCAGGCGATCCTCGCGCGCCTCGACCCGGACTGGGAGGAGGCGCTGGCGGGCGTGCTGGGCGACCCCGCCGCGCACCGGATCGGGCGCGGTGTTCGCGCCGTGGGCGCGGGCGTGCGGCGCGGCGCCGATACCCTGGTGCGCGATCTCGCCGACTACCTGCACTACGAGGCCCGCCACGCGCCGCCGCGGCGCGAGGTCGAGGCCCTGCTCGACGCCGTCGACCGCTTGCGCGCCGACACCGACCGCCTCGACGCGCGGGTCGCGCGCCTCGAGGCGGCGCTCGCCGCGAAGCGTTCCGGGTAGGGCGGGCGATGGACCCGGCGGCGGGGCGCGGTGGAGGAGCCGGGTGATGCGGCCGTCACTGGCGTTGCGCGTCGTGCACATCAACCTCGTGCTGCTGCGCCACGGCCTCGAGGAGGTCGTGCTCGCCACGCACCTGTTCCGGCCGGTGCGCTTTCTCATGTACCTCTCGCCGGGCTACTGGCTGCGCGACCGCAACACCCCGCGCGGGGTACGCATCCGGCGCGCGCTCGAGGACCTCGGTCCGATCTTCGTCAAGTTCGGGCAGGCCTTGTCCACGCGCCGCGACCTGCTCCCCGCCGACGTCGCCGACGAGCTGGCGCGGCTGCAGGACCGCGTGGCGCCGTTTCCCGGCGGGGAGGCGCGCGCCATCATCCGCCGCGCCTACGGCGAGCCGCTGGAGCGCGTGTTCAAGCGCTTCGACGAGATCCCGCTGGCCTCGGCCTCGATCGCGCAGGTCCATACGGCGCGGCTCGAGGACGGCCGTGAGGTCGTCGTCAAGGTCCTGCGCCCGCGCATCGAACGGCGGATCCGGCGCGACGTCGCCCTCCTGCACTACCTCGCCGGGCTCGCCGAGCGCTACTGGCGCGAGGGGCGGCGGCTGCACGTGCGCGACGTCGTGGCCGAGTTCGAGAAGACCCTCTACGACGAACTCGACCTGCTGCGCGAGGCCGCCAACGCCTCGCAGTTGCGGCGCAACTTCCAGGGCTCGGAGATGCTCTACGTGCCCGAGGTCGACTGGCCGCTGAGCCGGCGCACCGTGATGGTCATCGAGCGCATCCACGGCATCCCGGTGAGCGACGTGGCCGCGCTGCGCGCCGCCGGCATCGACCTGCGCGGGCTCGCCGAGCGCGGCGTGGAGATCTTCTTCACCCAGGTCTTCCGCCACAACTTCTTCCACGCCGACATGCATCCGGGCAACATCTTCGTCTCCCCCGAGGGGCGCTACCTGGCCGTGGACTTCGGGATCATGGGCACCCTCAACCCCGTCGATCAGCGCTACCTCGCGGAGAACTTCCTCGCCTTCTTCCGCCGCGACTATCGGCGCGTGGCGGAGCTGCACGTGGAATCGGGCTGGGTGCCGGCGCACACGCGCGTGGACGAATTCGAATCGGCCATCCGCACGGTGTGCGAGCCGATCTTCGAGCGCCCGCTCAAGGACATCTCCTTCGGCTACCTGCTGGTGCGCCTGTTCCAGACCGCGCGGCGCTTCAACATGGAGGTGCAGCCGCAGCTCGTGCTGCTGCAGAAGACCTTCCTCAACATCGAGGGACTGGGGCGGCTGCTGTATCCGGACCTCGACCTGTGGCAGACGGCCAAGCCCTTCCTGGAGCGCTGGATGAGCGAGCAGGTGGGGCTGCGCTCGTTCCTGCACACGATCCGCACCAACCTGCCGGCCTGGGGCGAGAAGCTCCCGCAGCTCCCGGAGCTGGTCCACGACGTCCTCGACCGCGCGCGCGAGGGGCGCCTGGAGGTGCGCTGGCGCTCGGAGGAACTCGAGCGGCTGCGCGAGGAGGTGCGCCACGCGAGCCGCCGCACCACGCGCGTGGTCGCCGGGGCCGCGCTCCTGGTGAGCGGGGCGCTGCTCACCGGGGCGCCGGTGGACCTCGCGCAGTGGATGGGCAGCACGCCGCTGATCGGCTGGGTCCTGAGCGGGCTCGGCGTGCTGCTGCTCCTCGCCGCCTGGCGCGGCGGGCGCCGGCGCTGAGGCCGGGTGCGGGCCTACGCCCGGCGGCGGCGCGCGGCGAGCCCGGTCAGCCCGAGGAGGCCGGAGGCGAACAGCACCAGCGGCGCGGGCAGCGGCACCGGCGTGACCTCGAAGCGGCTGGTGAAGCTGGCGCTATCACCGGCACTGAGATCGAAGTGGAAGCGCATGCCGATGCTCGTCGACACACCGGTCGGCACGAGTGTGGGCCCGCCGCTGAGCGGACCGCCCGTCCCGCTGCAGCCGATCGAGCTGCCGCCGCAGGTCCCGCCGAAGGTGGCGAGCGAGAAGGCGTCGGCGCCGTCGATCTGTCCGTACCAAGCAAAGTTGCTGAGTGTCGCGGTCGTGTCGTTGTTGTCCTTCCACGTCCACGACAGTTTGCCGCTCTCGTAGCCCGGGCTGAAGCCGGGCGAAACCGGCATCGTCAACACCACGTCGAACGTCTGCGTGCCCGACGTCGTGTTCGTGAACATGAGGTTGCCGTCGATGTACGGGTCGGGCTTGGCGGTGAAATTCCAGCCGAAGTCCCAGGACATGCACGTGGGCGTCGTCGTCGACGAGCAGGAGCCCATGAACGTCGTGACGCCCTGGAGGTCGGTCAAACTCGACCCCATCTTGGAAAAATCGATCGTCGTCGAGTTGATCGTCGCCGTGACCGACGCCGGCGGAAGCGCGAGAGCGGACGCACCCGCCCACCCCGGCGCGAGCGCCGCCCCGAACACCAGAACCGACCATAGCTTGCGCAATCGCATCCCCCGCCCCCTCAGATCCCGTTCGCCCCAACCGGCGCACCCGACGCCGCCGGCTGAGGGTGGAACCAAGCAAGTTCGATACCGGCTCCGGATTCATGTTGTCATACAATTAGTTATAAGATCAGGTGGGTGCAGGCAGGGTATCTGTGTAAACAATTCCGACAGCCCGCGAGTTGCCTCAGGTTGCCCGGATTCACGCAACGATAGGAAATCACAATAGATATTCGGTCCGTCGCCGGATGGGGCCGGCGCTCTCCCGCGCTGCGCCCCTGGCGTGACTGTAGGTCCTTGAACTTACAGTTTTTAAACGCGGGGCCGCGTCTTCGGTTGTAAAGAATCCCGACACGGGCCGTCAGCGCACCGCCGGCGGGTGGAGCAGGATGACGGCGACGAGGACGGCGAGGATCGCGGCCCAGAGCGCGATCGACAGGGCCAGGGATTCACGCGCGCGGCGCTTCTCGAGCCAGGTGCGCGGTTTCACGCCGCGTACCCAGAAGACGAGCGTGGCGGCGAGATTGACGCACACGACGTTGACCGCGAGGAGCAGCGCGGCCCCGCCGGCGAGGCGCCAGTGGCCGCCGCCGGCGAACAGCCCGAGCGCGGCGGCCGGCGGGAGCAGGGCGACCGCGACCATGACCCCGACCAGCACCGTCGACAGGCCGGTGGTGAGGGAGAGCACGGCGGCAGCGCCGGAGGCGAGCGCGAGCACGATGCCGTCGAGGCCGACGTCGGCGCGCGCCATTAGTTCCTGGCTGTGCAGATTGGCGGGCCAGATCCAGCCGATAAAGGCCGCGCAGGCGAAGGCGGTCGCCAGCCCCGCGAGGTTGGTGCGCACCGCGCCGGCGATGAGCGGCCGGTCGCCGAGCGCGGTCCCGAGCCCGAAGGCGAGGTTGGGACCCAGCAGCGGGGCGATCACCATCGCCCCGAGCACGGCGGCGAGGTTGTCCTCCATGAGTCCGACGGCCGCGACCACGGTGGAGAGCACCACGAGCAGCAGGTAGTTGGCGTCGAGGCGCGCGCCGCGCTCGACGCCGTTGTAGAGCTCCTCCCGCGTGGCCACCTCGCGCGCCGCGGCCGCGGCCTCGGGCGAGGACTCCGCCGGGCGCGGCAGGATCCCCTCGGCCGGCAGCAGCAGGATGCGCGCCTGCGGATCGCTCCCGAACACGCCCTGCAGGGCATCCAGCACCGGCTGCGCGTTGTCGGCGTCGACCAGCACACGCAGGGTCTGGCGCCCGTCCTCCCCCGGCGGCGCGGCGGGGAGGCTCGCGGCGCCGTGTTGTTCGGCGATCGCGGCGACGGTATCGGCGCTGCCCTGGGCGGCAGCGATCTCGACGATCTTCATGCGCGGGCGGCCTCAGGGGCGCTGCAGGGGGCCTTCCACCCGGGCGCGCGCCTCGGGCCCGGCGAGGTGTTCGATCAGCGCGAGCGCGAAGTCCATCGCGGTCCCGGGCCCGCGCGAGGTGATGAGCCGCCCGTCCACGACCACGGGGTCTTCGCGATAGTCGAGGCCGGGTATCGTCAGCCCGTCCAGGGCTCCGGGGAAGCTGGTCGCGCGGCGCCCGTCGAGCAGGCCGGCGGCGGCGAGCACGCGCGGGGCCGCGCAGATCGCGCCGATCGCGCGCCCGGCGCGCGCGGCACGCACGAGCAGCTCGCCGACGCGCGGGTCGGCCGCGAGGCGCTCGGCCCCGGGCCCGCCGCCCGGCAGCACGATCAGGTCGAAATCCTCCCCGGCCACCGCGTCGAGCGTGGTGTCCGGGACCAGGACCGTGCCGCGCGAGGCGGTCACGGGCCCGGGCGCGAGGCCGGCGCTCACGACCTCGATCCCGGCGCGGCGCAGGAGGTCGATCACCGTCACCGCTTCGATCTCTTCGCAGCCCTCCGCCAGGGGGACCAGGACGCGCGCCATCTCGCCGCCTCCGACCGCCGTTCGCTCCCGGCCGTTACGCCACGCCGGCGCCGCCGCGGGTATCAGCGCGCGGCCTCGCGGGTGACCGGGCGCCGGCCCAGGGTGAGCCCGCGCAGCACGTTCACCGCCT
The DNA here is from genome assembly GCA_027013145.1 of Gammaproteobacteria bacterium. Lineage (GTDB taxonomy): Bacteria > Pseudomonadota > Gammaproteobacteria > 21-64-14 > 21-64-14 > BMS3Abin12. The sequence continues at coordinate 234,966 of JALUXX010000011.1, forward strand.
CGTAGAGCTGGAAGTCCTTCTGCGCGAGCGTGTCGAGTTCGCGCGCGTCGGCGCGCTCACGCTTCACCTGCGCGCGTTCCTTGGCGCCGTTGCGATCGCCGTTGCGGAAATGGTGCGGCAGATCGACCTCCTTGATCATCCCCAGGCCGGGGGACTGCGCCGCGGCGACCTTGAGCTGCGGGACGACGATGTCGGGTTCGATCCCCTCGGCCTGGATCGAGCGCCCCGAGGGCGTGTAATACAGGGCCGTGGTGAGTTTGAGCGCGGCGCCGCCCGGCAGGGGCAGGATGGTCTGGACCGAGCCCTTGCCGAAGGTGCGCGTGCCCATGAGGATCGCGCGGTGATCGTCCTGCAGGGCGCCGGAGACGATCTCCGAGGCCGACGCCGAGCCGCCGTTGACCAGCACCACCATCGGTGCGCCGTGAAGCACATCGCCCGGGGTGGCGTCGAAGCTCATGCGCGAATCCGGGATGCGCCCCTTGGTGTAGACGATCCGCCCCTTGTTGAGGAAGGCGTCGGCGACGCCGACCGCGGCGTTGAGCACGCCGCCCGGATTGTTGCGCAGATCGAGGACCAGCCCCGCGAGCGGGCCGCCGTTTTCCTTCTCGAGTGCGCGTACCGCGCGCAGCAAGCCGCGCGCGGTATGCGCCTGGAACTGAGTGATGCGCACGTAGCCGATGCCGTCCTCGAGCATCCGCGACTTGACGCTGCGCACGTGGATGACCGCGCGCTTCAGGGTGACGCGGATCGGCTTCTGCGCCCCGGCACGAACGATCGTGAGCGTGATCTTTGAGCCGGGCTTGCCGCGCATCCGGTTCACCGCCTGCGTCAGGGTCAGTCCCTTCACGGGGGTGTCGTCGAGGCGGATGATCAGGTCGCCGGGCTCGATGCCCGCGCGTTGCGCGGGCGTGTCGTCGATGGGCGCGATGACCTTGACGAAGCCGTCCTCCATGCCGACCTCGATGCCGAGACCGCCGAACTCGCCGCTGGTGCCGATCTGCAGTTCCCTGAACTGCTGACGGTCGAGGTAGGCCGAGTGGGGATCCAGACCCTGGACCATGCCGCGGATCGCGTCATCGAGCAGGGTGCGGTCCTTGACCGGTTCGACGTAGTCGGTCTTGATCTTCTGGAACACGCTCGCGAAGGTGCGCAGTTGCCGCAGCGGCAGCCCGCCGGAGTCCGCGGCGGACGCCGCGGCGCCGCGTTCGGCGAAGACGTTGCGGTCCATGACCAGCCCCGCACCCAGGGCGACGCCCAGCAGCAGGATCAAAGTGGTTCGAATCGGTGGCTTCATAGGTCGTTCGCTCCCGGGGCGGCGGCAGGGTTCCGGGCCGCCGTCCCGCTGCCGTTGGGTGCGGTTCGGTACGCCCGCGGCTGGCTCCGGGGCGCGCCGCTTTAAGGTACTCCAAACCCATTGATGTTGGCTACAGAAAACGCCCGGGCGCCCCCGGATACCCGGGGCCGCTCAGCGTCTCGCACGCCCGCCACCGCGATGCCACCCGCACCAGCGCGCCGGGTTGACCGGATGCCCGTTGCGCCGGATCTCGAAATACAGGGCCGCGCGCGCCTCCCCGCCGCTGTCGCCGACGCTCGCCACCACCTCGCCCGGCTTCACCCACGCACCCGTCGCGACATAGAGCGCCTGATTGTGTCCGTAGAGGCTCATGTAGCCGTCGCCGTGGTCGACGATCAGCAGCAGGCCGTAGCCGCGCAGCCAGTCGGCGAACACCACCCGGCCGTAGGCGATCGCGCGCACCGGCTGACCGGCCGGTGCGGCGATCTCCACGCCGCGCCAGCGCAGCGAGGAGTCCAGTCGCGGCGCCCCGAAGCGCGCGACGATGCGCCCCTGCGTCGGCCAGTCCAGACGGCCCTCGAGCCGCGCGAAGGGCCGGCGCGGTCCGGGGCCGCGGGGGATACCGGCAGCCGCCTCCTGCAGCTGCCGCAGCAGCGCCTTCAGACGCGCCTCGTCCCGGCGCAGCCGCTCGAGTTCCGCACCCTTGCCGTGGATCTGCGAATCCAGCCGCGCGAGGACCGCGCGCCGCTCGGCGCGCCGCCGTTCGAAATCCCGCGCCCGTGCCACGCGCTCGGTACGCAGGGCCGTGAGCCCGGCGGTCTGGCGGTCGATCTCACGGCGCACCGCGGCCAGCGCCTGCATGCGCCGCTCCACCCCGCGGATCGCCGCGGTGCGGGCGCGGTTGAAATAGTCGAAATAGACCAGCGTGCGCGCCAGCGCCGCCGGATCCTCCTGGCTGAGGAGCAGCTTCAGGCGCGGCTGGCCCCCGAGGACGTAGGCGGCGCGCACCTGGCGGGCGAGTGCATGGCGTTCGGCGTCCAGTTGCGCCGCGAGCCGGCGGCGACGGGCCTCGAGTCGGGCCAGACGCGCGCGCTGCGCGGCCAGCCGCACATCAACGTCGCGGACGCGCGCGGCGGTTCGCGCGAGCCCGCGCTCGACGTCCCGCAGTTGCGCCTCGATGCGCGCGTGACGCCCGTGCAGCACCGTCAACTCGCGCGTGAGCGCCTCGATGCGCGCGCGCAGGCGTTCGAGCCGGACGGCCGGGGCGCTGGGCGCGTCGCCGGCGGGCGACGCGGCGGGGTAGCCCCCGAGGAGCAGGGAGATCGCGCAGGCCGCAGACGGGGCGAGGAGGCGCCGCGAGATGTACTTTAACACTCCGCGATGTTTTAATAGTCTGGTCATCACGCGCCGTTCGGGGCGGCCCGCCGGTGTGCCCCGGGAGGACGAGAACCGATGTGCGCCACCAGCACCGCGCCCCCCGCCGCCGCGACCGCGCCCGGCGACGACCTGCTGATCACCCGCGACGACGACATCGAGCGCGCCTCGCGCTCCCTCAAGGCGATGTCCCACCCATTGCGCCTGAAGATCCTGTGCACGCTGGGTGCGCGCGAGATCAGTGTACAGGACATCGTCGACAACGTGGGGACCTCGCAGAGCAACATCTCCCAGCACCTCGCCATTCTGCGCGACAAAGGTATCCTCGCCTCGCGCAAGGAATCCAACCGCGTCTACTATCGCGTCGGCGACGCACGGACGCTGCGGCTCATCGGTATGATGCGCGAGGTCTTCTGTTCGCGCGAGTCCTGACGGCGGGTTCCGCCGCAGCCGGTTCCGGGTATAATGCGCCCCGCACCGTGGCCGCCGGCCACAGCCCGCGGCCGGTACGGTTGAATCCCATGTCACGAATCCCCGAATTTGCGGCGCGCCACTGGCCCCTGTTCCTCGCCCTCGCCGCGATCCTCGCGCTGCTCGTGGGCAATGAATTGCAGCGGCGCCTGCGCGGGCTGCGCAAGGTCGGTCCGGCCGAGGCGGTGCGGCTCATGAACCAGCGTGGCGCGCTGGTGCTCGACGTGCGCACCGAGGGCGAGTTCAACGAGGGGCACATCCCCGCGGCCCGGCACCTTCCGCCGGCCGCGCTCGAGGCGCAGGTGCGCGCGCTCGAGAAGCACAAGGGCCGCCCGGTGGTGGTCTACTGCCGCAGCGGCGCGCGCTCCGCGCGCGTCGGCGGGATCCTGCGCCGGCATGGCTTCGAGGAGGTCTTCGATCTCGACGGCGGCCTGGGCGCCTGGGAGAACGCCAATCTTCCCGTCCACCGGGCGTCCTCCAGGAAGAAGAAGTAGCCCGCGCGGCCGCGCACCCTTGTGCGGCCCGAGATCCGCCCCCAGATCCGTGCAGGGAGCGCGCCGCGGCGGCGGTCCGCGACGAACGACCGCCGCGGCGCCGCATGCACCGATCGCACGGAGAGAAGCGCATGAGCCGGGATCTGCACCTCGTCTGCCCGCATTGTGACGCCGTCAACCGCATCGACCGCGAACGGCCGGCGTTGGAGGCCCGTTGTGGTAAGTGCCATCGGCCGCTGTTCGAGGGTCGCCCGGCGCCCCTCACCGGCGCCGGGCTCGAGCGCCACCTGCGGCGCGGCGACCTGCCGTTGCTGGTGGATTTCTGGGCGCAGTGGTGCGGACCGTGTAAGATGATGGCCCCGGTCTTCGAGGAGGCGGCCCGGCGGCTGGAGCCGCGGGTGCGCCTCGCGAAAATCGACACCGACCGGAACCAGGACGTCGCGCAACGCTACGGGATCCGCGGCATCCCGACCCTGATCCTGTTCCGGGACGGGCGCGAGGCCGCGCGTACCAGCGGCGCGATGGACCTGACACGGCTGCTCCAGTGGGTGGAGCGGCATCTCTGATCATCGCAAGCCTCCCGGACGATCCGACATGAACGACGAAATCGAAGCCGCGGGCGACGGCGCCGACGAGCCGCAGCTCGCTCTCCACCGCATCTACCTGAAGGACGCGTCCTTCGAAACGCCCGCGGGCCCGCAGGCGTTCGACGGCGAGACCGCGCCCGAGATCAACATGCAGCTCGGCACCAACGTGCAACCGCTCGCCGCAGACGCCTATGAGGTGGTGCTGAGCATCACCGTCACCGCCACCGCCGGGGACAAGACCGTGTTCCTGGTGGAGGTGCAGCAGGCGGGCCTGTTCGGGATCCGCGGCTTCGGCGAGACGGATCTCGGACCGCTGCTCGGCAGCTACTGCCCGAACATGCTCTATGCCTTCGCCCGCGAGGCGGTCGCCGATCTGGTCGCCAAAGGGGGCTTCCCGCAACTGCTGCTGGCGCCCGTGAATTTCGACGCCCTCTACGCGCAGCACCTCCAGCAACAGGCGCAGGGCGAGAGCGCGCCGCCGCCGACCGCGCACTGAAGCCGGCTCCCGGCGCGCCCGCGGGCCCCGACCATGCCCGAACCCCGCCGCAACGCCGAGACCGCCGCGATCCTGGGGGCGGGCGCGTGGGGCAGCGCGCTCGCGGTCTCGCTCGCGCGCGGCGGCGCCCCGGTGCGCCTGTGGGGGCGCGACGCCGCGCGCATGGAGGCCCTGCGCCGCACGCGACGCGACGAACGCGCCCTGCCCGGCGTGGAACTCCCGCCGCAGGTGGCCGTCACCTCCGACCTCGCCGCCGCCGTGGGCGACGCCGGCCTGATCGTCGTGGCCGTCCCCAGCCGCGCCTTCCGCGCCGTGCTCGAGGCGCTCGCCGCGGTCGTAGCGCCCGCGGTGCCCGTCGCCTGGGCCACCAAGGGACTCGAACCGGACACCGGCCGGCTGCTGCACGAGGTCGCCGCGGAGGCGCTCGGGCCGCCGGGCCGCCCCCTGGGGGTCGTATCCGGGCCGACGTTCGCGTCCGAGATCGCCGCCGGGCTGCCGGCGGCGATCACCGTCGCGGCAACCGACCCCGACATCGCCGCCCGCATCGCCGGGCGGCTGCATTACGGGCCGCTGCGCGCCTACACCGCGACCGACGTCGTCGGCGTGGAACTGGGCGGGGCGGTGAAGAACGTGCTCGCCATCGCCGCCGGGATCGCCGACGGCCTCGGTTTCGGGGCCAACACGCGCACGGCGCTGATCACGCGCGGGCTCGCGGAGATGATCCGGCTGGGAACGGCGCTCGGCGGTCGCCGCGAGACCTTCATCGGACTGGCCGGTCTGGGCGACCTCGTGCTCACCTGCACCGACGACCAATCGCGCAATCGCCGCGCCGGGCTGGCCCTCGGGCGCGGCACACCGCTCGACGCCGCGCTGCGCGCCATCGGCCAGGCCGTCGAAGGGGTGCCGACCGCCCGCGAGGTGGTGCGCCGCGCACGCGCGGCGGGCATCGAGATGCCGATCACCGAGCAGGTATACGCCGTCCTGTACGAGGGGTGCGCGCCGCGCACGGCGGTCCAGGCCCTGCTGGCGCGCGAACCGCGCCCCGAGGACGGCTGACGACGGTGACGGACCGCGCGGGTCAGGCCGGCGGCGGCGCGGCGCCGGCAAAGGCCACCTGGCGCCAGGCCTCGTAGACCACGACCGCCACGGCGTTCGAGAGGTTGAGGCTGCGGCTGCCCGGCACCATCGGCACCCGTAACACCCGCTCGGGCGGCAGGCGCGCCAGCACCTGCGCCGGCAGCCCGTCGGACTCCGGACCGAAGAGGAAGGCGTCGCCGGCGGCGAAGGCCGCGTCGGTATAGGCGCGGCGCCCGCGCGTGGACACCGCGAAGACCCGCGGCGGCGCGACCGCCGCGAGGAACGCGTCGAGATCCGCGTGCTCGCGCACGCGCGCGTACTCGCGGTAGTCGAGACCGGCGCGGCGCAGGCGCCGGTCCGAGAGTTCGAAGCCGAGGGGGCGGATCAGGTGCAGCCGGGCGCCGGTGTTGGCGCACAGGCGCATCACGTTGCCGGTGTTCGGCGGGATGCACGGCCGGTACAGGGCGACGTCGAACATACGCGCTCCGGCGGCGCCCCCGTCGATCGTCCCCGGCGATCGCCTGGACGCCGCGCCCGGGGGCGGGGACAATACCGCACACGCCGCCACAGGACACGCCGATGGCGTCCACACCGAACGACTCCACACCGTCGGATCCGCTCCGGCTGCGCTTCTGCGGCCTGGATTTCGCCACCCCGCTGGTGCTGCTCTCGGGGTGCGTGGGCTTCGGCGACGAGTATACCCGCGTCGAAGGTTTCTCCCATGCGGAGGTCGGGGCGGTGTGCCTCAAGGGCACCACCGGGGAGGCGCGCCTCGGCAATGCGCCCCATCGCGTGTGCGAGACGCCGATGGGGATGCTCAACGCGATCGGGCTGCAGAATCCGGGCGTAGATCACGTCGTGCGCGAGATCCTGCCGCGGCTGGACCGCGGCGCCACGCGCTACATCGCCAACGTCTCCGGGTCGACGGTGGAGGAGTACGTGCGCGTGACCGCGCGCTTCGACGACTCGCCGATCGACGCGATCGAGATCAACATCTCCTGTCCCAACGTCAAGGAGGGCGGGGTGGCCTTCGGCAACGATCCCGACATGTCGGCGCGCGTCGTCGAGGCCTGCCGCGCGGTCACCTCCAAACCATTGATCACAAAACTTTCTCCGAACCAGACCGACATCGCCGCCAACGCCCGCCGCTGCCTCGAGGCGGGTACCGACGCCTTCAGCGTGATCAACACCCTCACCGGCATGGCCATCGATGTCGAACGCCGCGTGCCGGTGCTCGGCAACACCCAGGGCGGCCTCTCCGGTCCGGCCATCAAGCCCATCGCCCTGCTGAAGGTCCATCAGGTATACCAAGTCTGTCAAAAACATGACGTTCCGATCATCGGCCAGGGCGGCGTCGCCACGGCCGAGGATGCCCTCGAGTTCCTGATCGCCGGGGCGACGGCCGTCGGCGTGGGCACCGCCCTGTTCTACGACCCCCTCGTATGCCGGCGCATCAACGCCGGGATCCGGGACTATCTGGACCGCCACGGGATTCCGCACGTCCTCGCGCTGCGCGGGTCGCTCGCCGCCGCGCACGAATCGCCCCCCTGCGGCGGCTGACATCCCTCCCTGTTACACCGGGTCCGGGCACGGAACTTGCTTGTTCCGGCTGACGGATTTCACTGCAGGGACCCCGGCCGGCGGCCGGCAGGATGCCGCCGCGGGACCGGTTCGGGAGGGACGACCGCTGTTTTCACTCCTTAAAAAACAACCACTTGTCTCTGGCCAGGTGGGCGTGGACCTGGGGCCCGACGGCGTCGCCGTGGCGTGCGTGGAGCGCCCGCGAACGGGTCGCCCGCGCCTGAGATTCGCCGACTGGCGGCCGGCGGAGGACGAAGAACAGGCGCTGGCAGCCCTCGCGGCGGTGGAAAAGACCCGATCCCTGCGCGGGGCCGCCGCCGTCGGCGTCATGGATCCGACGTCCTACAGCCTCCTGCTCGTCGAGGCCCCGGACGTGGAGCCCGCCGAGCTGCGCGCGGCGTTGCGCTGGCGCATCAAGGACTTGATCGACTTTCACATCGACGACGCCGTCATCGACGTCTTCGACCTGCCCGGGGACGCGCCGCGCCGGCACACACGCATGATGTACGTGGTCGCGGCGCGGGCCGCGGCCGTGCGCGCGCGCGTGGACGCCCTCGACGCCACGCACCTCGAACTGGGGGCGATCGACATCCCGGAGCTGGCGTTGCGCAACGTCACCGCCCTGCTCCCCGAGGACGTCGGCGGGGTCGCCCTGCTGCATGTGTGCGGCGGGCACGGGCTGGTGGTGATCACCCACCAGTCGAGCCTGTATCTGGCGCGCACCATCGACATCGACGTCGCGCCCGGCGACGCCGGAGAGCGCGCGGCGGAGACCCTGACGCTCGAGATCCAACGCTCCCTCGATTACTACGAGAGCCACTTCGGGCAGCCGCCGGTGCAGGCCGTCGTGGTCTCCCGGGACACGCCGGGCGCGGCGATCGAGGAGCACCTGCGCGGGACGCTGGCCGTCGCGGTGCGCACTTTCGATCCCGCAACGGCCCTCGACTGCGACCAGGCCCCGGCGCCGGAGCTGGCGGCCCGCTGCCTGACGGCCATCGGGGCCGCGTTGCGCCAGGAGCGCACCGCGCTATGAGCTACCAGCAGATCAATCTCTACCAGCCGATCTTCCGCAAGCAGCGCCGGATCTTCTCGACGGTCACGATGCTGCAGGCCGCCGCGCTGGTCTTCGCCGGGCTGCTGGCGATCTACGGCTACAGCCGTGCCCAGGTCGCCACTCTCGGGACCGAGGTCGGGCGCCTGCAGGCGCTCGAGCACCAGAAGACGCAGGAGCTGCTGGCGCTCAGCCGCCAGTTCCCGCCCCCGGTGAAGTCGCAGCGGCTCGCGGCCGAGGTCGCGCGCCTCGCGGCCGAGGTGCGCACCCGGCGCGCCGTGCTGAAGCTGCTTTCGAGCCGGAAGTTCGGCAATACGGCCGGCTTCTCCGCCCATCTTGCCGGCTTGGCACGTCGTGACCCGCCCGGCGTCTGGCTCACCGGGATCGACGTCGCCGCGGGCGGGACCGAACTCACCCTGGCCGGGAGCGCCCTGCGCCCGGCGCTCGTCCCGCGGCTCCTGGCGCGGCTGGCCGCGGAGCCGGCCTATCGCGGGCGCGCCTTCGACGTCTTCCGCCTCGCGCGGCCCAAGGGCGATCCGGGCTGGATCGACTTCACCGTGCGCACCGCCGCCAGACGGGAGGCGGCGAAATGAACGCCGCCGAACTCAAGGTGCGCGTGCAGGCGCTCGCCGCGCGCATCGACGCCCTCACGCTGCGCGAGCGGGCCCTGCTGCTCGCCGCGCTCCTGGTGGTGCTCTACGTACTCTGGTCGAACCTGATGATGGCTCCGCTCGAGGCCCGCCGGAAGGCCGAACAGGACCAGGTGGCACAGCTCAATTCGCGCATCGCGCTGCTCGACCGCCAGGCGCGCGCGGTGATCGCGCGCGGCAACGAGGACCCGGATCGCGCCGCACGCGAACGGCGCGCCGCGCTGCGCGGGGAGATCGCCGACCTGAACCGCCGGCTGCGCCGCTACACCGCCAACCTGATCTCGCCCACGGCGATGGTGCAGGTGCTGGAACGGGTGCTGCGGCGCGAGCCCGGCCTGCACCTGATCGCCGCGCGCAGCCTCCCGGCCGTGCCGCTGTTGCAGCAGTCCGCCCCCGCCAAGGGGAAAAAAGGCACGAAGGCGTCGGCGCACCGGGTTGCGGCCACCGCCGGGATCTACAAGCGCGGCCTGACACTCGAGTTCGACGGCACCTTCCCGGCGACGCTGCGCTATGTCAAGGCGCTGGAGGCGCTGCCCTGGCAGCTCTTCTGGGACCGGATCGACTACCGCGTGGAGCGCTACCCGCGCGCCCGGGTGACCATCACCGTGCACACGCTGAGCCTGACCCCGGGGTGGATCGGTGTCTGACGCCGCCCCGATCCGCGCGCGCCGCCGCGCCCGCCGCCGGGCGGCCGCCCTGGTGTTGCTGGCGGCGGGCCTCGGCGTGCGCGCGGACGCGACCCTGCGCGACCCGACGCGCCCGCCCGTGCTCGCCGCCCCCGCGCAGGCGCGCGCCGCGCACGCGGCGGTCTGGCGCCTGACCTCGACCCTGATCTCCCCGCAGCGGCGCATCGCCGTGATCAACCGGCGCACGGTCGAGGCCGGGCAGCGCGTCGACGGCGCGGTGGTGGTATGGATCGGCCCGGGCCGGGCGCGGGTACGCCACAACGGACGCGAGATCACGCTGCACCTGCTGCCCGGTGCGGTGAAGACTCCGGCGGGGCGCGCGGCGCCCCCCGAACGAGAAGGCGGTGATCCATGAAGACGAACCCCTTGCGGGGCGCAAGCCCCACGCGCGGCACGATCCCTTATCGGAGCGCGGGCCCGGCACGGGCGATGCGCGCCGCGGCGGCGATCGCCGGCGCGATCGCGCTCGCCGGCTGCGCGGCGCTGGCGCCGCCCGCCCCCAAGGCGCAGACCCCCGCTGCGCACGCGGCGGCGATGCATCACCCGCCCGCGCCCGCCGCGACGCGCGCCGCGCCGCCCGCCGCGGTGCGCCAGGCGCTGCTGCCGCCCGTGCAGTTGAACCTGGGGCCTGAAGGACCAGGGGCCTCCGGCGCTGCGTCGGGCGCCGGGGCGCGCTTCGACGTGCGCGTCCACGACGCCCCGGCGCGCCAGTTCTTCATGAGCCTGGTGCAGGGGACGCCGTACAACATGCTGGTCAACCCCGGGGTCAAGGGGCGCATCTCGCTGCGGCTCAAGAACGTGACCATCGAGCAGGTCCTGGAGGCGGCGCGCGATGTCTACGGCTACGACTTCCGCCGGACCGCGCTGGGCTTCGAGGTGCTGCCCCCGAGCCTGCGCACGCGCATCTTCCAGGTGAACTACCTCGACATCCAGCGCCTCGGCAAGTCGGAGACGCGCGTGAGCTCCGGCCAGATCAGCCAGAACCCCTATGGCTACGGGGGCGCCTATGGCGCCGGGGGCGCGACGGGCGGGATCGGCGGCGCCTTCGGCCCGACGACGGTGGGCGGCGTGGGCAACGCCGTGAGCCTGCCGAGCAGCAGCATCAAGACCAAGACCGACAACGACGTCTGGAAGAATCTCACCAAGGCGCTGACCGCCATGGTCGGCGACAAGGACGGGCGCCAGGTCATCGTCAGCCCGGATTCGGGCGTCGTCGTGGTGCGCGCCATGCCGCGGGAGCTGCACGAGGTGGCGAAGTTCCTGCGCACCGTGCAGGGCAGCCTGCGCCGCCAGGTGATCCTCGAGGCCAAGATCCTCGAGGTCGACCTCAATCACGGCTTCCAGTCCGGCATCAACTGGGCCGCGCTCGGCCAGGTCGGGACCAACAAGACCCTGCTCTTCGGCCAGACCGGCGGCGGCACGCTGCTCAACGGCAAGCCCTCGAGCATCGCGGGCAACAGCGGCGACCTCAACCCGAACGCCCTCAAGCAGGTGGTCGGCACCGCGACTTCGGCCTTCGGCGGGGCCTTCAGCGTCGCGGCCAACCTGCACGACTTCAACGCCTTCATCGAGCTGCTCAAGACCCAGGGCACCGTACACGTGCTCTCGAGCCCCCGGGTGGCGACGGTCAACAATCAGCAGGCGGTCATCAAGGTCGGGACCGACGAGTTCTTCGTCACCAACGTCTCCAGCACCACGGTCACCGGCACCACCACCACGACCACGCCGAACATCACGCTCACGCCGTTCTTCTCGGGGATCGCGCTCGACGTCACGCCGCAGATCGACGCGAGCGGCGACGTCACGCTGCACATCCACCCCACGGTCAGCAACGTCAAGGACCAGACCAAGACCATCACCGTGGCCGGCCAGCAGCAGACCCTGCCGCTCGCCTTGAGCACGGTGCGCGAATCCGACAGCGTGGTCTATGCGCACAGCGGCCAGGTCGTCGTCATCGGCGGACTGATGCAGACCACGCGCCAGAAGGACGTGGCCGGCACGCCGATCCTGAGCGACCTCCCGGTGCTGGGCGCACTGTTCCGCCATACCAAGACGGCGCTGGCGAAGAGCGAGCTGGTCATCCTCCTGCGCCCGATCGTCGTCGAGGGCCCGCAGACCTGGGCGCACGCGGTCGAGGGCGCGCAACGGCGGATGGAGGCGATGGGCGCGGCCCCGGAGGACGCCGCGACGCGGGTGATCACCAACCTCTTCGGCTCCGGCTCCGACGCAAACTGAACGGATGGCATGCGCCGTGTACCTGCAACACTTCGGACTGCGTGAGGCGCCCTTCTCGCTGACGCCGGACACGGACTTCTTCTTCGCCGACAGCGGCCACCGCGAGGCGCTCAACGTGCTGCTGGTGGCGCTGCGCGGCGGCGAGGGCTTCGTCCGCATCACCGGCGAGGTGGGGACCGGCAAGACCCTGCTGTGCCGGCTGCTGCTGCGGGCGCTGGACGGCGAGTTCGTCACCTGCTACCTGCCCAATCCGTTTCTCACTCCGAGCGCGCTGCGCATGGCCTTCGCCGAGGAGCTGGGCATCGAGTTCCGCCGCAACCTCGGCCAGCACGGCCTGTTGAAGCTCATCCACAAACGACTGATCGGCCTCGCGGCCGCCGGGCGGCGCGTCGTTCTGTGCCTGGACGAGGCGCAGTCCCTGCCCGACGAGAGCCTGGAGTCCCTGCGCCTGCTCACCAATCTCGAGACCGAGAAGTCCAAGCTCCTGCAGGTGGTGCTGTTCGGTCAGCCCGAACTCGAACGGCGCCTGGCGCGCCACGGCCTGCGCCAGCTGCGCCAGCGCATCACCTTCGCCTACCGGCTGCACCCGCTCGGCCGGCGCGCCGCGGCCGCCTACCTGCGCCACCGCCTCGCGGTGGCCGGGCGCACCGACGGCGGGCCGCTCACCCCGCGCGCGCTGCGCGCGCTCACCCGGGCGGGCGGCGGGATCCCGCGCCGGCTCAACATCCTCGCGCACAAGGCCCTGCTCGCCGCCTACGGCGGCGGCGCGGCGCGTGTGGGAGCGCGACACGTGCGCCGCGCCGTGCGCGACGGGCGCGAGCGCCTGTCCGTCCGCGGCTGGCCGGCGCGCCAGCTCGGCCAGGCCGTCCCGGTGGCGGCGGCCGCCCTCGCCCTGGGCCTGGGGTTTGCGGTGGCGTTGTGGACAGGGCTCGTGCGATGAGCCTGATCAACGACATGCTGCGCGACCTCGAGGCGCGCCGCGCCCCGGCGCCGGCGCCGGGGCTGGACGGGGTCAGCGCCGTACCCGCCGCGCCCGCGACGGGGCGCCGTCGCCTGCTCCTGCCCGCCGCGGCGCTCGCCGCCGCGGGGATCGCCGGCGGCGCCTTCTGGTACGCCGGTCATCGCGCGCCGGCAGCGCACCCGCCGGCTGCGAAGGCGATACCGGCGCCGCGTGCACCCGCCGCCGCACTCGCGCCCGCCCGGGCCGCGGCCGCCGCGAGCGTGCCGCCGGCGGCGCCGGCCCTCCCGCCCGTGCGGACCCCCGCGCCGGTGGCGCACCCGCCGCCGGCCCACGCGCACGCCGAACCGAGCCTGCGCACCCCGACCCCGGCGCCGGAGCGGGCGCATGCCCGGAAGGCCGTGCGCGCGCCTTCCGCGGCGGCGCCGTCCGGCCGCCCCGCCCGCGGCATCGTACGCTCGATCCCGACGCCCGCGGCGCGGGCGGCGGGGCTGTACCGCGACGCGGTGCGACAACTGCGCGCGGGCGCCGCGGAGACGGCGGAACAGACCCTGCAGCGTGCCCTGACACTCGACCCGGACCAACGCCGGGCGCGGGCGCTGCTCGCGGCGCTGTGGCTGCGCGCCGGGCGCACCGAGGCGGCACGGGCGCTGCTCGGGCCCTACGTCGCCGCCCACCCCGGGGCGCTGACGCTGCTGCGCCTCTACGCCCGCACCCTGATCGCCGCGGGCGATCCCGCCGGCGCGCGCCGCGCGCTCGAGGCGGCGCTGCCGGGTGCCGCCCGCGACGCCGACTTCGACGCCCTGCTGGCGGCGGTCTACTCGCGCCTGGGCGAATACGCCCGCGCCGCCGCGGCCTACCGAGCGGGGCTGGCGGTCCGGCCGCTGGACGCCGCGCTCTGGGCGGGCCTGGCGATCGCCCTCGACCAGGACGGGGATGCGCACGGGGCGCGGGCGGCATACCGCCGCGCCGCGCATATCGGGGGCCTGCCCGCGGCGCTCGCCGGCTACGTACGCGCGCGCCTCGCGGCCCTGGACTGAGGCCTCCGCGCTCAAGAAAAACGGCCTTGCGGTCGATCTGATCGAACGGACCCCGTGCGCGCCGCGGACGCGGCGGGCGCGAGGGACACAAGGAGCGGGCGGTCGGGCATGGCGACACGCAAGAAGATCCGGATCGGCGACCTGCTGGTCCAGAACAAGGTGATCTCCGAGGCGCAGCTCGGCGCGGCGCTCGCGGAGCAGAAGAAGAGCGGGCGCAAGCTCGGGCGCACGCTGGTCGACCTCGGCTACGTGGAGGAGGAGCGCCTGCTGCGCTTCCTCTCCCAGCAGCTCGACATCCCCTACGTCGACCTGCGCCACTACAAGGTGCGCCCGGAGACCGTACGCCTGCTCGCCGAGACCTACGCGCGCCGCTATCGGGCCATCGTCCTCGACGATTCCGGGCCCGAGATCCTCGTCGGCATGGCCGACCCGACCGACATCTTCGGCTACGACGAACTCTCCCGCATCCTCAAGCGCCCGCTGCGCCAGGCGGTGGTGCGCGAAGCGGACCTGCTGCGCACCGTCGACGTGGTATACCGGCGCACCGAGGAGATCGTCAGCATCGCCGAGGAACTCAACGAGGACCTCACGCAGCACGACTACGACCTCGCGCAGATCATGCAGACCGACGAGGCCGCCGATGCCCCCGTGGCGCGGCTGCTCAAGACGCTGTTCGAAGACGCCGTGCAGGTCAACGCCTCCGACATCCACATCGAGCCGGACGAGAACGTGCTGCGCATCCGCCAGCGCGTGGACGGGGTGCTGCAGGAACAGGTGATGAAGGAGAAGCGCATCGCCGCCGCGCTGGTCCTGCGCCTGAAGCTGCTCGCCGCGCTCGACATCTCCGAGAAGCGCCTGCCGCAGGACGGGCGCTTCAACATCAAGGTAAAGGGCCGCTCGATCGACGTGCGCCTCTCGACCATGCCGGTGCAGTACGGGGAGTCGGTGGTCATGCGCCTGCTCGACCAGTCCGGCGGCATCCTCGACCTGGGCCAGCTCGGGATGCCGGCGCCGCTGCTGGCGCGCTTCCGCGGTCACATCCACAGCCCGCACGGGATGGTCCTCGTCACGGGCCCCACCGGCAGCGGCAAGACCACGACGCTCTACGCCGCGCTCAGCGAACTCAACGCGCCGGAGAAGAAGATCATCACCGTCGAGGACCCGGTCGAGTACCGCCTCCCGCGCATCAACCAGGTGCAGGTGAACCCGAAGATCGACCTGACGTTCGCGAGCGTGTTGCGCGCCGGGCTGCGCCAGGATCCGGACATCGTCATGGTGGGCGAGATGCGCGACCGCGAGACGGCGCAGATCGGGCTGCGCGCGGCCATGACCGGCCACCTGGTGCTCTCGACCCTGCACACCAACGACTCGGTGACGACCGCCAGCCGGCTGGTCGACATGGGCGCCGAGGGCTACCTGGTGGCGGCCGCGCTGCACGCGATCGTGGCGCAGCGCCTGGTGCGCCGCGTATGCGAGAGCTGCCGCGAACCCTACACGCCCACGCCGCAGGAGCGCGCCTGGCTGGCGGCGACGACCGGCGCCTCCGCGCCCCCGGCGGGCCTGCAACGCGGGGCCGGCTGCCACCACTGCAACGACACCGGCTACCGCGGGCGCATCGGCGTCTACGAGCTGCTCGAGTTGGACCAGCCGATGGCCGACGCCCTGCGCCGCAACGACGCCGCCGCCTTCGCCCGCGCCGCGGCCGCCTCGAGCGGATTCCGGCCGCTGGCGCGCTGCGCCCTGGACTACGCCGAGCAGGGGCTGACCACGATCGAGGAGGTCATGCGCGTCGCGGGCGAGCAGGCCGGGGATTCCGGCCGCGGGGCCGATCCCGCGCCGGCCGGGACGCTCGAGGCTCCGGGCGCGTCCTGAGCGCGGCCCCGCAGGACGCGAACCCATGGCCCGATTCGAGTACCGCGGACGCAGCGAGCGGGGCGACGCCGTCACCGGCGTCCTCGAGGCGGCCTCCGCCGACGCGGTCGCGACCCAGCTCCTCACCGGCGGGATCACCCCGATCGAGATCCACGCCGCGCGCGAGAGGCGCGACCTGCTCCAGGACCTGCGCCGCCGTCTCGGCGGCGGCGCCCCCGGGCTCGAGGAGCTGATCCTGTTCGCGCGCCAGATGCACACCCTGATGCGCGCCGGGGTGCCGATCATCCGCGCACTCAACGGGCTCGCGGAGACTTACACCAATCCCGTGTTCAAGGAGGCGCTCGCCGACGTCGTCGAGCACCTCGAGTCCGGCCGCGACCTCGCCGGTTCCCTGGCGCGCCACCCGCAGGTCTTCTCCTCGCTGTTCGTCAGCCTGGTGCAGGTCGGGGAGAACACCGGGCGCCTCGACGAGGCCTTCCTCCAGCTCGCCGCCTACCTGGAGATGGAGAAGCAGACCCGGGACCGCATCAAGGCGGCGCTGCGTTATCCGACGATCGTCATCGTCGCGATCGCCACCGCCCTGGCGATCATCAACCTCAAGGTCATCCCGGCCTTCGCGCGCGTCTACAGCGGCTTCCACGCCAAGCTGCCGGTGCCCACGCAGATCCTCATCGCCGTCTCCGATTTCACCGTCGCCTGGTGGCCCTACCTGCTCGCCGCCCTGATCGCGAGCGTCGCCGGGGTCCGCTTCTACGTGCACACCGAGCAGGGCCGCTACCGCTGGGACAAGCTCAAGCTGCGCCTGCCGGTGGTCGGGGGGATCATCCTGCGCGCCACGCTGGCGCGCTTCGCGCGCGCCTTCTCCATGTCCATGCGCTCGGGGGTGCCGCTGATCCAGGCGCTGACGGTGGTGGCGATGGCGGTCGACAACGAGTACGTCGGCGACCGCGTGCGCGCGATGCGCAACGGCGTCGAGCGCGGCGAGAGCCTCACGCGCACCGCCGCCACCACCGGCCTGTTCACACCGCTGGTGCTGCAGATGCTCGCGGTGGGCGAGGAGACCGGCGCGGTGGACGAGCTGCTCGAGCAGGTCGGCGACTTCTACGAGCGCGAGGTCGACTACGACCTGAAGAACCTCAGCGACGCGATCGAGCCCATCCTGATCGTCGCCATCGGCGTGATCGTGCTGGTCCTGGCCCTGGGCGTGTTCCTGCCCATGTGGGACCTGGCGAGCGCCGTGCAGGGCCGCTGACGTGGCCCCGGCGGCGGCGCGCACCCGCGGCGGGGAGCGGGGCTTCACGCTGCTCGAGCTGGTGGTGGTGGTGATCCTGATCGCGGTGCTGATGTTCATCGCCATCGACCGGCTCATCCGCCTGCAGGCGGTGGCCGAACGCGTCGCCATGGACCAGGTCCTCGGGGGCCTGCGCAGCGCGCTGACCCTCCAGCTCGCGCAGCGCATCGTGAAAGGACGCACGGGCGATCTCGAGACCCTGGCACGGGCCAACCCGATGCGCTGGCTGGTACGCCCGCCGCTCAACTACGCCGGGGCCTTCGAGCATCCGGACCCGGCGCGCATCGCCGGGGGGCAGTGGTACTTCGATCGCGGCTCCGACCGCCTGGTCTACCGGGTGGCGCATGCGGCGGACTTCCGCACCCCCCTGCCGGGCCCGCCGCGGATCCGGTTCAAGGTCCGGCTGGTGGTGGCCGATAACCCGTCCGACGGGGTCCGCGGGGGCGTGGTCGGCGTGCGCCTCGACGCCCAGGAGCCCTACCGCTGGGTGCGCCCCGTGGGCGCCGGTGGCTGAGCCGCGGACCCGCTTCGGGACCGGCGCAACGGACGGTCGATCGAGAGGACGAACGGGAGATATGGCAATGAGGAAACAGGAAGGCTTTACGCTGATCGAGCTGGTGGTGGTGATCGTGATCCTCGGGATCCTGGCCGCGACCGCCCTGCCCCGGTTCATCAACGTCACCAACGACGCCTACAAGGCGGCGGTGGCCGGCACCGCCGGCGGCTTCGGCTCCGGGATCGCGCTGTCCCACGCGCTCTGGATCGCCAAGAACGAGCCCGCGACGGTCACCATGGACGGCGGCTCGACCGTGAACATGACCGCCACCGGCTGGCCGAGCGTCGCCAGCGCCGCCGACTGCGTCAGCGTCTGGGACGGGGTCATGCAGAATCCGCCGAAGGCGGCGACCGCTGCGGGTACCGGCATCGACTTCGTCGCGGCGTATACGGCACCGACGTGCACATTCACCTACCAGAAGAACACCGCCATGAAGGTCACCTACAACGGAACGACCGGTAACGTGGGCTTCGTGAACTGATCCGCGCCCGTCGTCTGACCGGCCGTACCCGCCCCGGCCGGCCCGCGCAACGACGCGCGGGCCGGCCGGTTTTTTCGCGCCCGGGGCGGGGGCCGTGGGTGCGCCCGGCGCCGGCCGCATCAAGATCCGAGGCCCGATGCCGCTACCCGGTCGATGGTCCGGCTCCCGGCCGCTGCAGCGGAGGCACGGCGATGGCGCGCGAGGACGCCGCCGGGTTCACCCTGATCGAACTCGTGGTGGTATTGATCGTGGCCGGCGTGCTCGCGGCGGTGGGCGCGTCGCGCTTCTTCGTGCTCAAGGACTTCCAGGACCGCGGCTTCCATGACGCGACGCTGGCGGCGGTGCGCTACGCGCAGAAGGTCGCGGTGGCCTCCGGCTGCGATGTGGAGGTGCGCATCGGCGGCGGCGGGTTCGCGCTCGACGAGCGTTCCGGCTGCACCGGCGGCGGCTTCAGCGTCCCGGTGCGCCGGCCCGGTTCCGGCGGGGCCTTCGCCGCGAGCGCCCCGTCCGGGGTGACCGTGGGCACGCTGGACTTCTACTACGACGCCCTCGGGCGCCCGCACGCACCGGGCGGGGCACCGCTCTCCGCGCCCGCCACGGTCACGGTCGGCGCGGGCACGATCACGGTGGAGCGCGAGACGGGGTTCGTGCACTGAGATGCGGTGCGCCGGCCGACAGCGCGGGGACATGCGCGGGATGACGCTCATCGAGCTGGTCATCTCGATCGTGGTGATCGCCGTGGCGCTGACCGGCGTGCTCATCGCGTTCACGCAGACGGTGCGCCACAGCGCCGACCCCATGGTCACCGAGCAGGCGCTGGCGATCGCCCAGTCCTACCTCGAGGAGATCATGCTGCAGCCCTTCTCCGAGCCGCCGAACACGACCGCGCCGTGCAACCCGGGGGCGCTGGGGCCGCAGCCGGGCGAGACGCGTGCCACCTTCGACGACGTCGGCGACTACAACGGCCTGGTCGACTCGCCCCCGCGCGACCAGTTCGGGAACCCGATGAGCCCGGGCTCGTCGCTGATCGATCTGAGCCACTACACGGTGCGGGTGACGGTCGCCTGCGCCGGCCTCAACGGTATCCCCGCCACGCAGAGCGAGCGGATCACCGTCACGGTCACCAACACCACCGTGCCGGGCGTGCCGATCACGCTCTCCGCCTACCGCACGGCCTACTGACGCCCATGCCCGCACGCCCCCGCAGCCCCGCCGGTTTCACGCTGGTCGAGATGGTGATCGTGATCGTGATCGCGGCGGTCGTCGCCGGGCTCGCCACGGGCATCATCACGCACACGATGTCCGGCTACCGCGACCAGGGCCGGCGCGCGACGCTCGTCGACATCGCCGACACCGCGCTCACGCGGGTCACCCGGGACGTGCGCCGCGCGCTGCCCAACAGCGTGCGCGTGGCCGACAACGCCGGCAACACCGGCACCGTCTCCTGCAGCGCGCCGGGTCAGGTGTGCGCGATCGAGTTTCTCGACGTGATCGACGGCGGGCGCTACCGCGCCCGGCCGCCGGGGGCGACGCTCTCGTTCACCGCGAGCAGCGGGTCCTTCGACGCGCTCGGCGGGCTCTACAACCTGCCGACCCCCTATCGCGTCGGCACCGGCTCGGCCGCCTGCCTGCAGGGGACGGCCTGGTGCCTGGTGATCTACAACGTCGGCGAGCCGGCGGCGGCGCCGGTGACCTCCGGCAAGAGCGCCAACGCCTGGCTCGGCCCGGGCAGCGCGGGCGCGGGCTTCGTCGGCGACATCGCCACGGTGTCGGGGATCTCGGCGCCCTCGGGGACCCCGCCGAGCCGGACCGTGAGCTTCGACAACAGCGACCTCGACAGCGGCTCCTACCGCTGGCACTTCCCGTTCCGCTCCCCGCAGCAGCGCTTCTATATCGTCGACGGCCCGGTGAGCTACGTCTGCGACCCGGGCGCGGGCACGCTGCGCCGCTACTGGGGCTATCCGATCGGCGCCACGCAGCCCGTCGACCCGGCGGCAGCGCCGCTCGCCGGGGCCGCGAGCGCCCTGCTCGCCGACCACGTGCAGAGCTGCTACTTCGACTACCGCCCCGGGACCAGCACCCGCAGCGGCCTGCTCACCGTGACGCTGGCGATCTCCCAGGCGGGCGAGACCGTGGCCCTGTTCCAGCAGGCCCACGTGGTGAACGCGCCGTGAGCCGCCGCGGCCGCCAAGGGGGTCGCGCCCCGCGATGGGCTTGCGCCCGGCAGGGGGGATTCTCGCTGGTGACGGCGATCTTCGTCATCGTCGTGCTGGCCGCGCTCGGGGCCTACCTGGTGACCGTCGGTTCGACCCAGCAGACGGCCACGGCCCTGCAGATCCAGGGCGTGCGCGCCTACTTCGCCGCGCTCAGCGCGCGCGAGTGGGCCGCCTACGAGGCGACCGCGAGCCAGGCGAGCCACGACGCGATCTGCGCGCCGGGCGGGTTCACGTCGAGTTTCGCCCTGCCCGGACCGGGCCTGAAGGGCTTCCAGGCGCAGGTCGACTGCGACGACTTCGCCAACGCCCCCGCCGGCCGCAGCGGCCCCTACCAGGAGGGCGACGACTGGTACGACCTCGAGCGCATCGACGTGCGCGCCTGGAGCGGCAGCGGTCCGTCGGACCCGGACTACGTCTCCCGCACCCTGCACTCGATGGTGACCACCGGACAGCCGCTGCCGCCCTGAGGGTGGGACTCAAGGGGCACACCCGGGCGGCCGCTAACCTGCCGATCGCCTGCGATGGCGCCTTGGGAGCCCGAAGGACGGCGCACGGAGCCGCCCCGCCCACGGCGTCCGGGCGCGCAACGAACGAGGACACGCGCGGAACGGCCGATGAAGCGACGACACCCCTGGAAGCCGCGACCGGCGCCCGTCCCGGCGCACCGAGGGATCGGGCCTTGCGCCCGGGTCCTGGTGTCCCTGTTGCTGATCGCGGCCGCCCTGGCCGGCACCCCACACGTCGCCCGGGCCGCGACGCCCTACGCCTACTACCCGATGGACGAGCCGTCCTGGACGGCGGGAACCAACGGTCAGGTCGTGGACGCGAGCGGCAACGGGCAAAATGCCACCCCGGTCGGCACCGCGCAAACCATGCCGGGGAAGGTCTGTCAGGCCGGTGACTTTATGAACCCGTCTGACGGCGGGTCGGCGCGGTCTGCCGTGATCGCGCCCTTTACGCTCGGGCAGGTCTGGTCCACCCAAGGTGCCGTGGACTTCTGGTATAAACCGAGCGCCCAGATGCAGAACGGGCGCTTCCCGATCCTCTTCGACGGAGAGGATAACAACGTCGTCGGGACCTTGTTCCTAGAGCCGCGATACAACTTCATCGTCTTCGAGTTTACGGACACCAATGGAGATCTTTTCGCTGCCTTTACCTCCAAAAAACTTTCTGTAGGGGCGTGGGCGCATATCGCCGTATCGTTCGATCTGCGAAGCAAGAAAATAAAGGCGCGTGGCCGCGGCAGAAACGGGCGGGGAGGGAACAACCAGGGCGGAAACGGGCAAGGCGGCGCCGGTTACTACGGGACCGTCAAGATTTACGTAAACGGAACCAGCCAAGCACTTTACCTGTATGATTTTAACAATCAAACCTATTACTCCCCCAACCGCTTTCCGAATTCCGGCACCTTCGCGCCACCGACCTCAAAACTGTTTATTGGCGATTTGAATTCGTCCTGGCAGTCTTCGTCATTCGAGGCGGCTTCCGGAGAGATCGACGAGTTCCGAATCTACAGCCGGTCGATCAGCGGCAAGCAGGTCCGAAAGGACATGAACGCGACCCATCCGTGCACGGCGCTCGATCACTTTGCGATCGGCGTGGGCGCGGGGACCGCGAGCACCTGCGCGCCGCTCGCGGTGACGATCACCGCCGAGGACGCGGCCAACAACGTCCTGACGGGCTACGGCGGGCTGGTGGACCTGAGCGATTCGGCCGGGCACGGGGACTGGTCGGTGAACACCGCCGGCGGGACGCTGACGCCGGGTCCGGCCGATAGCGGCACCGCGACCTATCAGTTCGTGCCGGCCGACAACGGCAGCGTGGTCCTGAACCTCGCCGACGCCCACGCCGACGACCTCACGATCACGGTGCGCGATCCCGCCGCCGCGGTGACGACGACCTCGAGCGCGGTCTCCTTCCGCGACAACGCCTTCGTCATCACGCCCACGGATGCGCTCGGCACGCAGGTGGTCGCCGGGCGCCCGCACGGCTTCAACGTGGCCTTGTGGCGCAAGGACCCGACCACCGGGGTCTGCGCCATCGCCACGCAGTACGCCGGCGCCAAGGCCCTCAAGGCCTGGTACACGCCGGACCCGTCCGACCCGGCCGGGGCGTTGGCACCGGCGATCGGGGCCACGACGCTGCCGGCGGCGGCGCCGGCGGCGAACGACCTCACGCTCACCTTCACCTCCGGGCAGGCGCCCTTCACCCTCGACACCCGCGACGTGGGCAAGTACACGCTCGACCTGCGCGACGACACCAGCGCCTTCGCCAAGACCCTCACCGGGAGCGCGCGCGCGATCGACGGCGCGAGCGCGACGCTGACGGCGCGCCCCTTCGCCCTCGCCGTCGTCAACGTGCGGGCGGGTTCCGTTTCCAACCCGGGCGCGACGACGCCCGGCGGCGCGGTCTTCACCGGGGCGGGCGATCCGTTCCAGGCGACCGTGCGCGGGGTGTTGTGGCAGGCGGCCGACGACCCCGGGAACACCGGCAGCCCGGCGCCGGGTGCGAACCTCGCCGACAACCCGGTGACCCCGTCGTTCGCGTGGCCGACGACGCTCGCCGCCGTCGCGCCCTACCAGCCGTCGGGGGGCGTCCTGGGGACGCTGACACTCGGGGGTGCGTCCCCGGCGACACTCACGGCGGGCGCGTACGCCAACGGCAGCGCGACCGCGAGTCCGCTCGCCTATTCCGAGGTCGGGGCCTTCACCCTGCAGGCGCTGGCCGGCAACTACCTCAATACGCCGGGAGTGAACGCCTCCGGGACGGCGGTGGTCGGACGCTTCACCCCCGCGTGGTTCACGACCGCGGTCACGCCCGGATGCGGGAGCGCCTTCACCTACTCGGGCCAGCCGTTCACCGTGACCGCGACCGCCTACAACGCCTTCGGCGCGGTCACCCGCAACTACGACGGCGCACTCGGTTTCGCCAAGACCACGACCTTCACCGACGCCGGCGGCGGGAGCGGCGGGAGCTTCGCCAACAACCTGCTCTCGGGCCTGGATTACGTGCAGGGCGTGGGGACGGACAAGACGATCACCTACACCTTCAACAAGGCCGACACGCCGCCCTACGCACTCGTCCTGCGCGCGACCGACGGCGACGGAGTGTCCTCGGCCGGGCACACCGAGGGCAACACCGAGGTGCGCAGCGGGCGCGTGTTCCTGCAGAACGCCTTCGGCTCGGAGCTGTTCGCACTGCAGATGCCGCTGGCGCTGCAATACTACCGCGACGCGACCGCGGGCTGGGTGGCGAACACGGCCGACGCCTGCACGAGCCTGACGGCCGGGGATTTCACGCTCGGAAACTGGACCGGCGCGCTGCGCCCCGGCGACACCGGCGTCACGTCGGTCACGCTCACGTCCGGCAGCGGGAGCCTGACGCTCTCCGCGCCCGGCGCCGGGCGCGTGGGCTCGGTCGACGTGACCGGAAACGTCCCCGCCTGGCTGCGCTACGACTGGAACCCGACCGGCGGGGCGAGCGATCCGGTCGGACAGGCCTCCTTCGGGGTGTTCAAGGGTCCCGACGGCGTCATCTACCAGCGCGAGCTGTATTAGCCGCCGCCGGGACCGCTGCGCCGCCGGGACCGGATCCCGTGGGCCCTCTGCGGGAGAACGGTTCTGGGGACCAGGGCCCCAAGACGGTTCTCGGGGTCGCGGTTCCCGGGATCGGAGTCACCGCGGTTCTCGGGGTCGCGCGGTTCTCGGGGTCGCGCGGTTCTCGGGGTCGCGCGGTTCTCGGGGTCGCGCGGTTCTCGGGGTCGCGCGGTTCTCGGGGTCGGAGTCACCGCCCGTAGGAAATAGTGGACAGGCTCAGCCGATGCTGCGGGGCGGTGACTCCGACCCCTGTCTTGCGCCGACCCCTGTCTTGCGCCGACCCCTGTCTTGCGCCGACCCCTGTCTTGCGCCCACGACGGGCGTGCTAACCCGCTTCGCGGCCGACGCTCCCCTCCATGCCGAGTTCGCGGATCTTGCGCGTGAGTGTGTTCCGGCCCCAGCCGAGCAGGCGCGCGGCGTCCTGGCGCCGGCCGCCGGTGCGGCGCATCGCCGCCTCGATGAGGATGCGTTCGACGCGCGGGACGGCGTCGTCGAGCAGCTCCCTCCGTCCTTCCGCCAGGCTGCGGTCGGCCCAGCGGCGCAGGCCCGCCTCCCAGTCCTCCGCCGCCCCGGCGGGCGCTGCGGCGGTGTGCAGCTCCGGCGGCAGGTCATCGAGCTGGATCTCGCGCGAGGGCGCCATGACGGTGAGCCAGCGGCAGGTGTTCTCGAGCTGGCGGACGTTGCCGGGCCAGTCGAAACCCTGCAGGTAGGCAGCCACGTCCGCGCGCAGCGTCTTCGGCTCCACCCCGAGTTCGCGCGCGGCGCGCTCGAGGAAGGAGCGCGCCAGTACCGGGATGTCGGGGCGCCGATCGCGCAGCGGCGGGATGTGGATGCGGATCACGTTCAGGCGGTGAAACAGGTCTTCGCGGAACAACCCCTGATCGACGCGCTGTTCGAGGTCCTGGTGCGTGGCGGCGATGATGCGCACGTCGACCTGGATCGCGGTGTGCCCGCCGACGCGGTAGAACTCGCCGTCGGCGAGCACACGCAGCAGGCGCGTCTGCAGCTCGGCGGGCATGTCGCCGATCTCGTCCAGGAACAGCGTGCCGCCGTCGGCCTGCTCGAAGCGCCCGCGCCGCTGCGTCGTCGCGCCGGTGAAGGCGCCGCGCTCGTGCCCGAACAGCTCCGACTCCAGCAGGTCGCGCGGGATCGCCGCGGTGTTGAGGGCGATGAAGGGGCCCGCGGCGCGTGGGCTGTGGCGGTGCAGGGCGCGCGCGACGAGTTCCTTGCCGGTGCCGGACTCGCCGTTGATCAGCACGGTGATGTTGGAACGCGACAGGCGCCCGATCGCCCGGAATACCTCCTGCATGGCCGGAGCCTCGCCGATGATCTCGGCGTCCGGCGCCCCCGCGGCGGGAGCGCCCGTGCGCTTCGCCCCGCGATGCTGATCGACCGCGCGGCGCACGACCGCCACCGCCTCGTCGATGTCGAACGGTTTCGGGAGATACTCGAAGGCCCCGCCCTGATACGCCGACACCGCGCTGTCCAGGTCGGAGTGTGCGGTCATGATAATGACGGGGAGTTCGGGGTCGCGCTCGTGGATGCGGTCGAGCAGCTCCATGCCGTTCATGCCGGGCATGCGCACGTCGGTGACGATCGCGTCCGGCGGGTTGCGCCCGAGCGCCTCGAGGACGCCGGCGGCGCTCTCGAAACTCTCCACGTCCATCTCGGCGCGGCGCAAGGCGCGTTCGAGCACCCAGCGGATGGAGCGGTCGTCGTCGATGATCCAGATACGTTCGGGGCTACTCATCGGGGGACTCCGTGGCCGTTGGCAGCGACGCCGGATCCAGCGGCAGCAGCAGGGTGAATTCGGTGTGCCCCGGGCGGCTCGTGCATTCGATCAGACCACCGTGGCGCCCGACCAGTGACTGCGCGATCGACAGCCCCAGCCCGGTGCCGCCCTCGCGGCCGGTGATCAGGGGATAGAAGATCCGCTCCTGCAGGTCCGGCGGAATCCCCGGTCCGTCGTCGATCACGTCGATGCGCGCGACCAGCTTGTGGCGCCGCGCGGCGATGGTGTACTGGCGCTCCGTGCGCGTGCGCAAATGGATGGTCCCGCGCTTGCCGACGGCCTGCAAGGCGTTACGCACGAGATTCAGCAGCGCCTGGATGAGTTGGTCGCGATCTCCCTGCAGCGTCGGGATACTCGGGTCGTAGTCACGAACGATGTGCACGCCCGGCGGCGACTCCGCCTCGATCAGGCCGCGCACGTGTTCGACGACCTCGTGCAGGTTCACCGGCCCCGTGATCGGGAGCCCGTTGGGGCCGAGCATCCGGTCCACCAGCGCCTGCAGGCGGTCGGCCTCGCCGATGATGATGCGGGTGTAGTCGCGCAGCGCCGGATCGGGCAGTTCGCGCTCGAGCAGTTGCGCGGCGCCGCGCAGCCCGCCGAGCGGATTCTTGATCTCGTGCGCGAGCCCGCGCGTCAGGATGCGCGTGGCGTGGCTCTGCGCAAGCAGGCTCTCCTCGCGCGCGATGCGCAACGGGCGGTCGACCTGGACCAGCTCCAGCAGGAGATAGGACGCGCGTACCGATTCGGCGAAGGGCGTGACCGTGCAGTCCACGGTGATGGTCCGGTCCGGCGGCAGCCGGATCTCGACGCCGCGCTCGGTATAGGCCCGGGAGTCGGCGTCGGCCTGCCGCACGATGGGCGCGAGGTGGTCGGCCCCGGGCAGGGCCGCAGCGAGCGCCAGACCCTTGGCCTGGCGCGCGCTGACCTGGAACAGGGCTTCGGCGGCCGGGTTCAGATACTGCACGCGCTGTCCTCTCCCGAGCAGCACCACCGCGGCGCCCAGGTTCTCCAGAATTCGTTGTGCCTGCACGCTGACCCGCATGCCCTTACCGTCTCCTGCCGCACCTTCGGCACGCACGGCGGGGGGCGGCCCGGATGCACTGTGATGCCCCACGCGCTTGCAAGATCCAAACCAGCGGCCGCGGACGCCGCCGCGACCCGGGCACGTCTCACATGAAGCCCCCGGGGATACAATCGCTTACAGTTACCAGTCGGGGCGTGCCCGGAGGCGCCACCACGCGGTGACGGCCACCCGCGCGTACGGCGAAGGCCCGGTCTGCGCTCCGGCGGCCCCATTATGCACCATAACGGTGCGGGGCGAGTGCGAGGCAGGCGTCAGCGGGGCGCGGTGATGACGTTCGGGTGCGGGCTGAGGACGTTCGGATGGGGACTGAGGACGTTCGGGTTCGGGCTGCGGACGTTGGGGTTCTGCGTGCGGACGTTGGGATTGTTGCGGTCGAGGACGTTGGGATTCGGGTTCGCCGCATTCTGCCCGGCCGCGGCCGCGGGTGCCGATAGGCGCGAGTAGCGCATCAGGTGGAAGGTGACCGCGGCGGTGCTCATCAGGACTTTACCGCCGGGCGCCAGCACCAGACCCGTCAGTGTGTGGGTCCCCCGATCCACGTTCGGCAGGACCATGTGGTCGCTGCGATAACGTCCGGGCAGGCGCTTGCCGTCGAGCACCAGCGCGATCCGCTGTCCCTGCGCCGCACGCAGCGTGGGCTTGATCTCGATCCGCACCGCCACATCGCCGTTGTTCTGCCGCACCGTGGCGTCTGGGCCCGGGTCCGCGATCCGGAAGACACGATAGGGCTTGGCGGCGGCACCCCCGTCCGGCGCGGCGGGGCCCGGCGCGGGGAGCTTCTGCGGTCGATATACGTTCGCCGGCGGGATGACGATCTTCTCCGCGCCCTGGTGCGGCTGATCGGAGAAGACGACGGTGCCGTCCGGCGCCACCCAGCGGTAGACGGCCGCCGGGGCGAGGGCGGGAACGGCCGCGAGCACGAAGACCAGGACGAGCCGGCGCATGGGCCTACGATAGTGGAGCGGCGCCGGGGAGGCAACCGGCGGCGGGCCGGAGCGTGACCGGCGTCACCGAACGCCTCCTCCGCGGGCGGGGGACCGCCCCGCACCCGGATCCGGGTGCGGGGCGCCCGCGCAGCCTTCGTCCGCAGGCCGGATCAGAGGCTGTAGTACAGGTCGAATTCGACCGGGTGGGTGGTCATGCGCAGGCGCGTGACCTCCTGCATCTTCAGCGCGATGTAGCCGTCGATCATATCGTCCGTGAACACGCCGCCGGCCTTGAGGAACTTGCGGTCCTTGTCGAGGGCGTCCAGGGCCTGATCGAGGGCGTGGCAGACGGTCGGGATCTTCTTCTCCTCCTCCGGAGGCAGGTCGTAGAGGTCCTTGTCCATCGGCTCGCCCGGGAGGATCTTGTTCTGGATCCCGTCGAGGCCGGCCATCATCATCGCGGCGAAGGCGAAGTACGGATTGCCCGCGGAATCCGGGAAGCGGACCTCGATGCGCCGCGCCTTCGGGTTCGAGACGTAGGGGATGCGTACCGAGGCGGAACGGTTGCGCGCGGAGTAGGCGAGCAGCACCGGGGCCTCGAAGCCGGGCACCAGGCGCTTGTAGCTGTTGGTGCTCGCATTGGTGAAGGCGTTGAGCGCACGGGCGTGCTTGAAGATCCCGCCGATGTAGTACAGCGCCAGCTCCGAGAGGCCGCCGTACTTGTTGCCGGTGAACAGGTTCTTGCCCTGCTTGGCGAGGGACTGGTGCACGTGCATGCCGTTGCCGTTGTCGCCCACGAGCGGCTTGGGCATGAAGGTCGCCGTCTTGCCGTAGGCGTGGGCGACGTTCTGCACCACGTATTTCAGGATCAGCAGCTCGTCGGCCTTGCGCGTGAGCGAATTGAAAGAGGTGCCGATCTCGCACTGGCCGGCGGTGGCCACCTCGTGGTGGTGCACCTCGACCTTCAGGCCCATCTCTTCCAGGGCCAGACACATGGCCGAACGGATGTCCTGCAGGGAATCGACCGGCGGCACCGGGAAGTAGCCGCCCTTGATCGACGGGCGATGGCCGATGTTGCCGTCCTCGAACACGCGCTCGGAGTTCCACGAGGCCTCGTCGGAGTCGACCTTGTAGAACGCGCCGCTCATCGTCGTGCCCCAACGGACGTCGTCGAGGATGAAGAACTCCGGCTCCGGCCCGAAGTAGGCGGTGTCGGCGATCTTGGTCGACTTCAGGTAGGCCTCGGCGCGCTTGGCGATGGTGCGCGGATCCCGGTCATAGCCCTGCATGGTCGAGGGCTCGAGGATATCGCAGCGCAGGATCAGTGTCGCCTCGTCGGTGAACGGATCCATGACCGCGGTGTCGGCGTCCGGCATCAGCACCATGTCGGATTCGTTGATGCCCTTCCACCCGGCGATGCTCGAGCCGTCGAACATCTTGCCGTCCTTGAAGAACCCGGCGTCGATCTCGCCCACCGGCAGCGACACGTGCTGCTCCTTGCCGCGGGTATCGGTGAAGCGCAGGTCCACGAACTTGACTTCTTTGTCTTTGAGCAGTTTCAACACTTTTGCGGACATGAAAGGGCCTCCTGGGCAATGACTCGTTCGGCGGGACCGGCGGCGGTGCCGGACGCCCCCATCGGCGGCACCGGCGCGCGCGCCGGTGCCGGGGTACGCCGGCCGCGCCGCTGGCGTGGGCCGGGATCGCTCGGGTCCCCGAACCGCCGGGACCGATTCTCAGTTTGGAGCATGATTTGTGCCATTCACGTAAGCAGTTGTTAATAAGGTAAGTTTTAAAATTCGCATGGGGCCGCACGCACAACAATGCACCAATATGGGGCATGCGCTGCCGCCACGCACCAAAACTATGCGCGTGCTCCCTCAAAGTGCACCCGAACCTCCCCCACCTCGTCAAGCGCCCCGGCACGCCGCGCCAGCGCCTGGGCCAGCGCACGGGCGCCCGCGAGATCGGCGACCGCATCCAGGGGCACGACCACTTCCACGTCCACCTTTCCCTCGAGGTAGTGCAGGGTCACGCGCTCGATCCGGCGCGCCTCGTCGATCCCCCGCCAGGCCCGGTCCAGCCGCCGGAGGATCTCCTCGCGCAGCGGGAGCCCGGAAGAGGGCGAGGCCGTCTCGTCGTCCTCCGGATCGATGTGCACGAGCACGTCATTGATCTCGTCGAACTGTCGCATCAGGCGGGCGCGAACCGTCTCGCTGATCTGGTGGCCTTCCGATACGCTCACCCTGGGATCGACGAGGATGTGGACATCGACGAGCGCGTCGGGCCCCATCCGCCGGCTGCGCAGCATGTGCAGGGCCTGGACGCCGTCCACCGCGAGAATGGCGCGCTTCACCGCCGCCACCCGCTCCGCATCCAGGCCGGTATCGATGAGTTCGCGCAGACTCTGCCAGCTCAGATCCCAACCGATCTTCGCGATCATCAACGCGACGATCACCGCGGCAACGGCATCGAGGTAGGGCAGCCCGACCATCGTGCCGCCGATGCCCACGGCGACCACCACCGAGGAGACCGCGTCGCTGCGGTGATGCCAGGCGTTCGCCCGCAGCAGGTTGGAACGCGAGCGGCGCGCCGCCCGGACCGTGTAGTGATACAGCGCCTCCTTGGCGACGATCGACAGCAGCGCCACGGCAAGCGCAAGGACATCGGGGCGCAGGAGTTCGGACGGCGCGAACAGGCGACTGCCGGCGTCATAGCCGATGCCCGCAGCGACGGCGATGAGGAACACCCCGAGCCCGACCGTGAAGGCCGTCTCCACACGCGCGTGTCCATACGGGTGCTCGGCGTCCGCGTCACGGCTGCCGTGACGCGCCGCCACCAGGACCACCGCGTCGGAGGCGAGATCGGAGAGCGAGTGGATGCCGTCGGCGATCAGGGCCTGCGAGCGGCCGACGATGCCGAAGGCGATCTTGGCCGCGGCGAGCGCGACGTTCACCGCGGCGCCCACCACGGTGACGCGATGCGCAATGCGATAGCGGGTCCCGCCATCCAAAGCGGCGGAGGCGTTGTGGGTGATTCCGTCGGCCATCGGTCCGGGGCGCGGGCGCCCCGTCACGCCGCGGCCCCGTGCGGGGCCGCGCGGGGGTGCGTCCGGCCGGCGGCCATTATCCACCAGCGTCCGGCCGGCGGCCAGTGCGGGCTAGCCGGGGCCGGGCGCCCCGTCGCCGACGATTTCGATGGTGATGGCGATCTCGCCGTCCGACTCGCGCACCTCCAGCACCCGGTGCCCGTAGAGGCGGCACCAGGCCGGGATGTCGTGGGTCGCGCCGGGATCCGTGCAGCGGATCTCCAGTTGCTGTCCCGGCACCATCTGGCGCACGCGGTTCTGGGTCCGGATCACCGGCAGCGGGCACAGCAGGCGCCGGGCGTCGAGCACCGCGCGGCTCACAGGTACCACTCCTTCGGGATCTCGGCCGCGGGCAGCGGGACCACCTCCAGGACCCGCGGCTCGCCGTCGCCGCGTGCCACGGCGACCCGCACCCGCGGGGCCTCGCGGCCCTGGCTGAAGCGCGCCGTCAGCCGCGCCGCCAGCACCAGGTCCTCCTCGGAGGCCTCGCCGTCGACCAGCGCCAGCGGGCCCGCGTGGCTCACCGTCGTGAGGTTCGTGAACTGCTTGCGGTAGCCCTCGAGAAAGCGGGTCTCTCCCTCCTCGCGCGCGACGATGAGCTTGAAGTTGCGGCGCGGGCGCAGGTGCCGCCCGACCTTGAGGAGCAGGATGTCGTCGAGCTCATAGTCGCGCCGGCCGCGCGAGCGCCACAGATCCGCGAGCTTGGCCGAGTAGCGCTCGTCGGTGAGGAAGCAGCAGCCGCCGGCCGGCTGGGCGTAGTCGTGCAGGCCGTAGCGCGCCGCGAGGGCCATCTGCGGCTTGCGGCTGCGGCCGCTGAAGTCGAACAGCCGCTCGCGATCGACCCAGCCCTCGCGCTCGGGCAGGGTCGGCGGCAGCAGCTTGGCGCACAACGGGCGCAGGAGCCGGTCGCCCGCCCCCGACTCGCGCGCAACCACGGGCATCGTGTCCCGACGCTGCGACATCGGGCGCTGGCCGACGACCTCCCCCGTGACGAGAAAGTCGTAACCCTGCTCGAGCATCCACTCATGCGCGCGGGCGACCATGAAGCCCTTGCAGTCGAGACAGGGATTGAGGTTGTGCCCGTAGCCGTGGCGCGGATTGAGCACCACGTCCTTGTACGGCTCGGAGACGTCGACGATGTGCAGTCGGATCCCGAGCTGTTCGGCCACCCACAGCGCGTTGTTGCGCTTGGGACGCCCGCGGTCGCGGCTGCGGATCGCGTGGGTATGGCCCTCGACGCAGAAGCCGGTGAAGAAGTTGATGCCCTCGACACGGATGCCCTGCTCGAGCATCGCCCGCGCGGCGAGCATCGAGTCCAGGCCGCCGGAGATGAGCGCTACCGCGGTGCGCGTCTGAGTCATGGGGAGTTCCTGAAGGAGTCGGCGAGGGGGGGCGAAGTCCGCGACCGCCCCGTTCACAGGCGAAGTGTAGAAGATCGGCCCCGCCCGAGCCAGCCCGGCGGGCGGCCGGCTCAGTGGGTGCGGTCGGCCGGGCCCGGCGGTGCGGGGAGGGCCCCGGTCGCCGCGGCGAGGCGTTCGAAGGCGCGGCGGCTGCCGGTCTCCCACCAGCGCTCGGCGGCCCCGAGCAGGTCCTCGTCCGGGGCGGCCGCGCGGGTCGCCTGCAGCACGTCCGTCAGGACCACGAACGCCGCGGACAACCGCTCGAAGAGGCGGCGCTGGCTGCGCGCGCGGGCGGCGGCCGCCTCCCGGTAGGCGCTGCGCCCGAGGCCGACGAAATAGCCCGGCGAGACCCGGCGGCGCGCGCCGAGTCCGGGAAACAGTCCGCAAAAGAGGAGGCAGCGGTCGCCTACGTCGCGCAGTCGGGCGCCGCGCTGCGACCCGTGCGTATCCAGGGCGCGCAGGTAGTCGAGCGCCATCACCCGCGCGGTGAGTCCCGCCTCGCCGGCGAAACGCATCAGCAGAAAGACCAGGTAGCTCTCCAGGTCTTCGTCCAGGGTGCGCCGGCAGCGGCGCGCGGCCTCGCCCACCAGGGCGTGCCACTGTGCCGCGGCGCTCGGTTGCAGGACCAGTCCGTTCATCGCCCAATCCCCGCCCCTGCACAGTGGAGCGGCCGCGCCCGCCGGGTTCTTTAGCGTACCGGCGCCGGCTCGATCGTTACCGGGCCGCGGCTGCGCCGCGCGCCTTCGTTCGGGGTCCGCGGCACGGTATACTTGCGCGTCGTTTGCCCACGCCGCCCATCGCCCGCGGCCGCCTTGAGATCGTGCAGGAGCCACCGTGGCCGAGCCAGCGCCCGCCCCGCCCGCGACCTTCCAGGACCTGATCCTCGCCCTGCAGGGCTACTGGGCGGCGCGCGGCTGCGTCCTCCTGCAACCGTACGACCTCGAGGTGGGCGCTGGAACGTTTCACCCGGCCACTTTTTTGCGTGCGGTGGGACCCGAGCCCTGGAACGCGGCCTACGTCCAGCCGTCGCGGCGTCCCACCGACGGGCGCTATGGGGAGAACCCCAACCGCCTCCAGCACTATTACCAGTTCCAGGTGGTGCTCAAACCCTCGCCCGACGCGATCCAGGAACTCTACCTCGACTCCCTGCGCGCGCTCGGGATCGATCCCCTGGTCCACGACGTCCGCTTCGTCGAGGACAACTGGGAGTCGCCGACGCTCGGCGCCTGGGGTCTCGGCTGGGAGGTCTGGCTCAACGGGATGGAGGTCACGCAGTTCACCTATTTCCAGCAGGTCGGCGGCCTCGACTGCCTCCCCGTCATGGGGGAGATCACCTACGGGCTCGAGCGCATCGCCATGTACCTGCAGGGCGTCGACAGCCTGTTCGACCTGACCTGGACGCACGGCCCGCAGGGGCGCGTCTCCTATGGCGATGTCTTCCGCCAGAACGAGGTGGAGATGTCGGCCTACAACTTCGAACACGCGGACGTGGAGTCGCTGTTCCGCGGCTTCGAGGTCTGCGAGTCCGAGGCGCAGCGGCTGCTCGAGCTGGACCTGCCGCTTCCGGCCTACGAACTCACCCTCAAGGCCTCGCACACGTTCAACCTGCTCGATGCGCGCCGCGCGATCTCGGTCACCGAGCGTCAGCGCTACATGCTGCGGGTGCGCACCCTGGCGCGCGGGGTCGCCGCGCGCTACCTCGCGCGGCGCGAGGCGCTCGGCTTCCCGTTGCTGCGCAAGGACCCGGAGGCGCGCGGATGAACCGCGCCGACGTCCTCGTCGAGATCGGTACCGAGGAACTCCCGCCGCGGGCGCTGCCCGCGCTGGCGCAGGCCTTCGAGGCCGGAGTCTGCGCCGGCCTGGACGCCGCCGCACTCGCGCACGGCGCCTCCCACCGCTATGCCACGCCACGCCGGCTGGCGGTCTGCGTCGAGGGCGTCGCGGCGGCGCAGCCGGACCGCCTGGAGACCCGCCGCGGCCCGGCGCTGGCGGCGGCCTTCGACACCGCCGGGCAGCCGACCGCGGCGGCGCGCGGCTTCGCACGCGGCTGCGGGGTTGCGGTGGAGGCGCTGGAGCGCCTCGAGACCGACAAGGGTGCGTGGCTCGCCTACCGGCATACGGTCGCGGGCCGCTCCGCGGGGGAACTGCTACCCGACATCGTCCGTGCGGCGCTGGCCGATCTGCCGATCGCGCGGCGGATGCGCTGGGGCGAGGGGCGGGTGGAGTTCGTGCGGCCGGTGCACTGGGTGTTGCTGCTCGTCGGCGACCGCGCCGTGGACGCCGAGATCCTCGGCATACGCGCCGCGGCCACCACCCGCGGGCACCGCTTCCACCACCCGGATCCGCTGCCGATCGCCGCACCGCGGGACTACGCCCGGATCTTGCGCGCGCCCGGCCGCGTGATCGCGGACCTCGTGCAACGACGGGAGGCGGTGCGCAGCGGGGTCGAGACGGCCGCGGCCGGCTGCGGCGGTCGGGCGCTGATCGATCCCGCGCTGCTCGATGAGGTCACGGCGCTCGTGGAGTGGCCGGTGGCGCTCGCCGGCTCGTTCGACGCGGAGTTCCTGCGCCTGCCGCGCGAGGCGCTCATTGCCACACTCACCGGGCATCAGCGCTACTTCCCCGTCGAGGGCGCCGACGGCGCGCTGCTGCCGGCCTTCGTGACCGTGAGCAACATCGAGAGCCGGGACCCCGCACAGGTCGTCGCCGGGAACGAACGGGTGACGCGCCCGCGCCTGGCCGACGCGGCCTTCTTCTGGGACCAGGACCGGCGCACGCCGCTCGCGGCTCGGCGCGAGGGATTGCGCACCATCGTCTTCCAGGAGGGACTCGGCTCCCTCTACGACAAGAGCGAGCGCGTCGCCGCGTTGGCGACGGAGCTCGCCCCGGGACTCGGGGCGGATACGGGCGCGGTGCGGCGCGCGGCGCAACTGGGAAAGTGCGACCTGCTCACCGAGATGGTCGGCGAGTTCCCCGAGCTTCAGGGCGTGATGGGGCGCCACTATGCGCTGCACGACGGCGAACCGGAGGCGGCGGCGCTCGCGATCGACGAGCAGTATCGCCCGCGCCACGCGGGCGATACCCTGCCGGAGCATCCGGAGGGAACGGCCCTGGCGCTGGCGGAGCGGCTCGACACCCTGGTGGGGATCTTCGCCGCGGGCCTGCGCCCGAGCGGCGACAAGGACCCGTTCGCGCTGCGCCGGGCGGCCATCGGCGTGCTGCGGATCCTCATCGAGGGCGGGCACGACCTCGACGTGGAGGCCTTGCTCGCACGCGCGGCCGCCGGTTACGCGGATTTTCCAGGCGCGAGCGCCTGCGTCCCGGAGGTGGTCGACTTCATCCTCGAGCGACTGCGCGCGTATTATTCGGAACGGGGCGTGGCCCCGGACGTCTTCGAGGCGGTACGCGCCTGCCGCCCGACCCGACCGGCCGACTTCGATCGGCGGGTGCGCGCGGTGACAGTGTTCCGGGCCCTGCCGGAGGCGGCCAGTCTCAGTGCGGCGAACAAGCGGCTGCGCAACCTCCTGCGGCAGGCGGAGCATGCGGGGGGCGGCGCGGTGGATGAGGCGCGGCTGGAGACGGAGGAGGAGCGCGCGCTGTACGAGGCCCGCGGGCGCGTCGAGGCGGAGGTCGAGCCGCTGTTGGCGACCGGAGACTACGAGCGAGCCCTGCGCGTGCTGGCGACGCTGCGGACACCGGTGGACGCGTTCTTCGAGGCGGTGATGGTGATGGTCCCCGACACGGCGCTGCGCGCGAACCGGCTCGCGCTCCTCGAATCCGTCGGCGCGCTGTTCCTTCGCATCGCCGACATCTCGCGCCTGCAGGGTTGAACGCGATGCCGGGCGGAGGTGGCCATGGTTGACGACGACGAGCGCGATTCCTACGCCGCGATGCTCGCGGCCGTGCAGGCCTTTCACGACAAGCACCGTTTTCGCGAGACCGGCGGTGAGGAGTTGAGCTATCGGGTCGCCCTGATGGCCGAGGAGCTGGGCGAGATCTCGGCGTGCGTGACGAAGGGCCGGCCGGTCGAGGCGCTGGCCGAGGAATGCGCGGACCTCATGATCCTCGTGCTGGGCACGGCGATCGCGGCGGATTTCGATCTGCGGGCGGCGTTCTGGGCGAAGATGGAGCGCCTGATGCAGCGCGATGCGCGCATGATCAACGGGCGGATCCGCGTCTCTGAATTCCGCGAACCCTGAGGGCGCACCGGGGGCGGCATGCGGCTGGTGATTCTCGATCGCGACGGCGTCATCAACGAGGATTCCGACGCCTATATCAAGGGTCCGGAGGAATGGCGCGCGATCCCCGGCAGCCTCGAGGCGATCGCACGCCTGAATCGGGCGGGCCGGCGCGTGGTGGTGGTGTCCAATCAGTCGGGGCTCGCGCGCGGACTGTTCGACATCGGGCGCCTCACCGAGATTCACGTCCGCATGCAACGGGAGCTGGCGGAGGTCGGCGGCACGATCGAGGCCGCACTGTTCTGCCCGCACGGGCCGGACGAGGCCTGCGGCTGCCGCAAGCCGGCGCCCGGCCTGTTGCTCGATCTCGCGCGCCGGCTGGGCATCCCGCTCGCGGGGGTCCCGATGGTGGGGGACTCGGCGCGGGACCTCGCCGCCGCCGCGGCGGTCGGGGCGCGGCCGGTACTCGTGCGCACCGGAAACGGGGCCGCGACCGCGGCGGCCGGGGCGCTGCCGGCGGGCGTGGAGATCCACGCGGATCTCGCCGCTTTCGTCGACGCCCACCTGCAGGCGGCGGACGCCGAGGCGTGAGGGCCGCGCCCCGCGACCCCGGCGGATCCGCGGTATGGATCCGTTCGGCACTCTATGCCGGCGGATCCGCCGTGAGCATCGTCGTCTGGGCGCTGCTGAGCCTGTTGACGGCGCCGCTGCCGCTGCGGCTGCGCTACCGGTTCATCACGCTGTGGACGCGATTCAACCTCCGTTGGCTGCGCTGGACCTGCGGGCTGCGCCACGAGGTCCGCGGGGTCGAAAACATCCCGCCCGGTCCGGCCATTGTCATGTCGAAACACCAGTCGGCGTGGGAAACCATGGGCCTGCAGCTCATCTTCCCGCCGCAGACCTGGGTCCTGAAGCGCGGCCTCCTGTGGGTCCCGTTCTTCGGCTGGGCGCTGGCGCTGCTGCGTCCGGTCGCCATCGACCGCAAGGCCGGTCGGCGAGCGGTCGAGCAGCTCGTCGAGCAGGGGACACGGCGGTTGCGCGCGGGGTTGTGGCTGGTGATCTTCCCGGAGGGAACGCGCGTCGCACCGGGTCGCACGGGGCGCTATCGCATCGGCGGTGCGGTGCTGGCACAACGCAGCGGGTATCCGATCGTGCCGGTGGCCCACAACGCCGGCGATTATTGGCCGCGACGCGGCTTCCTGAAGCGACCGGGAGTGATTCAGGTGGTGATCGGCCCGCCGGTCGACCCGCACGACAAGGGGGTCGAGGAGATCATCGCGGAGGTGCGCGACCGGATCGAGGGCGAGATGCCGGCGATCAGCCCGGCATATCACAGGAATACTTAAAAAACAATAAGTTATATATCTATATTGGCGGCGTACAGGGCGTTGCGCTCGATGAATTCCCGGCGCGGTTCGACCTGGTCGCCCATCAGCGTCGTAAAGATCTCGTCCGTCCCGATTACGTCCTCGATATGCACCTGCAGCAGCCGGCGGGTCTCGGGGTCCATGGTCGTCTCCCAGAGCTGCGCCGGATTCATCTCACCCAGACCCTTGTAGCGCTGGATCTGCTGACCGCGGCGGGCCTCCGCGAGGAGCCAGTCCATCGCCTGGCGGAAGGTGCTCACCGGCTCCTTCCGCTCCCCGCGGCGTACCGAAGCCCCTGGGCCGAGCAGCCCGTTGAGCTTGCGCCCGAGGTCGGCCATCGCGCGATATTCGGCGGAGTCGAAGAACTCCAGCGGCAGGACATGCTCCGCCGCGATCCCATGGGTCCTCTTCCGCGCCCGGATCTGAGAGGGGTCGTTGTCCGCGCCGGCCTCCAGGGTGAGTTCATAGCGAACCCCGGCCGTGAGTCCCGCGTTGAGGCGCCGCTCGAGTTCGGCGAGCCAGGTGACCACCCGTTCGCGGTCCAGCAGCGCCTCCTTGCCGAGTTCCGGGAGATCGATCATCGCCTCCAGCACCCGCGGATCCTGGCGCCGCGAGAGCCTCTCGATCGCCGCCAGGACTCCGGTATAGGCGCGCGCCAGCCCCTCGAGGGCCG
This sequence comes from Gammaproteobacteria bacterium, assembly GCA_027013145.1. Classification (GTDB taxonomy): domain Bacteria; phylum Pseudomonadota; class Gammaproteobacteria; order 21-64-14; family 21-64-14; genus BMS3Abin12. The sequence goes on from JALUXX010000011.1 coordinate 273,480, forward strand.
CGCCGGCGATCGGGGGGGCATCCGCGGCGACATGCAGCGCGGCGCCGTCCAGGGCCGTCTGCAAAAGATATTCGAGCAGTTCGGCCTCGTCCTTCACGTACTGCTCCTGCTTGCCGCGCTTGACCTTGAACAGCGGCGGCTGCGCGATGTAGACGTGCCCGCGCTCGACCAGCTCGGGCATCTGGCGATAGAAAAAGGTCAGCAGCAGGGTACGGATGTGGGACCCGTCCACATCCGCGTCCGTCATCACGATGATCCGGTGATAGCGCAGCTTGTCCGGGTTGAATTCCTCCTTGCCGATCCCGCAGCCGAGCGCGGTGATGAGGGTGGCGACCTCGGTGGAGGACAACATCTTGTCGAAACGGGCCTTTTCGACATTCAGGATCTTTCCCTTGAGGGGCAGAATGGCCTGAAAACGGCGGTCGCGGCCCTGTTTGGCAGAGCCTCCGGCCGAGTCGCCCTCGACCAGGAACAGCTCGGAACGGCCGGGGTCCCGCTCCTGGCAGTCGGCGAGCTTGCCCGGGAGGCCCGCGACATCGAGGGCGCCTTTGCGCCGGGTCATCTCGCGCGCACGCCGGGCCGCCTCGCGGGCGCGGGAGGCCTCGACGATCTTTCCGGTGATGGCCCGCGCGTCGGCCGGATTCTCGAGGAGAAAGGCGGCCAGGGACTCGGCGACGGCGGCCTCGACGACCGCCCGGACCTCGGACGAGACGAGTTTGTCCTTCGTCTGGGACGAGAACTTAGGATCGGGCAGCTTGACCGAGAGCACCGCCGTGAGCCCCTCGCGCACATCGTCTCCGCTCACCGCGACCTTGGCCTTGCGGGCGATCCCCTCCTTTTCCATGTACTGGTTCAGCGTGCGCGTGAGGCCGGCGCGCAGACCGGCAAGGTGGGTGCCGCCGTCGCGTTGCGGGATGTTGTTGGTAAAGCAGAACAGATTCTCCTGATAGGAGTCGTTCCACTGCATCGCCAGTTCCACCACGATACGGTCGCGCTCGGTGACGAAATGAAAGACATGCGGGTGCAGCGGCGTCTTGTTCCGGTTCAGGTGCTCGACAAAGGCGCGGATGCCCCCCTGGTATTCGAACACGTCTGCCTTGTCGGTGCGCTCGTCCGTGAGGCGGATCCGCACCCCGGAATTCAAAAATGATAATTCTCTCAAACGCTTGGATAGGACGTCGTAGTGAAACTCGATATTGGTGAATATCGAGGCTGCGGGCCTGAAGCGGATCTCCGTCCCGGTCTGGTCGGTCTCACCGATCGGCCGCAGCGGCGCCTCCGGAACCCCCATTCGATACTGCTGCTGCCAGACGCGGCCGTCGCGGCGGATCGTGAGCTGCAGATACTCGGACAATGCGTTGACGACGGAGACACCGACGCCGTGGAGTCCGCCCGACACCTTATATGAGTTGTTGTCGAATTTTCCGCCCGCGTGAAGCACGGTCATGATGACCTCGGCGGCGGAGCGGTGTTCCTCCGGGTGCTCGTCGACGGGAATCCCGCGGCCGTTATCGACCACCGTAACGGATTCGTCGCTGTGGATGACTACGCCGATTTCGGTGCAGTAGCCGGCGAGGGCCTCGTCGATGGAGTTGTCGACGACCTCGAAGACCATGTGATGCAGGCCGGTGCCGTCATCGGTATCGCCGATGTACATTCCGGGACGTTTGCGGACCGCATCCAGGCCCTTCAGGACTTTGATGTTGGCGGAGTCGTAGCGCGCGCTTGCGGTCATGGAGGATTCCGGATCTCAGGACTGCGGGAGTATACCACCTCCGCCTTGCAGGGGGGGTCGGTGGCGGGAGGGGCGGGCACCGGAGAAGGGAACGCGCGGAACGAAGGAACGTGGACCCGGAGCGGATGTTCCACGTGGAACCATCGACGGAACCTCGCCCGATGTTTCACGTGGAACAGCAGCGGGTAGAAGATGCCCGGCGCGCGCCCCTACAGCCGCATCGGCATCACGACATACCGATAGCCCGCTTTGTCGTCGGCCTGGATCAACGCACTGCTGTTCCCGTCGGTCAGTACCAGATCGACCGACGCGGTGGGTATGGCCGCAAGGGCATCGAGCAGATAGGTCACGTTGAACCCGATCTCGAGCTCGGAGCCGGTGTAGGCGACCTCCAACTCCTCCTCCGCCTCTTCCTGATCCGGATTGTGCGCCTGAAGCTTCATCGTGCCCTTGCTGAGCAACATCCGTACGCCCCGATATTTCTCGTTGGACAGGATCGAGGTTCGTGTGAGGGCCTGGCGCAAGCCCTCTCGATCCGCTGTGACGCGCTTGTCCCCGCCGCGGGGTATGACGCGCTGGTATTCGGGAAAGCGCCCATCCACCAGCTTGGAGGTGAGTTGAACGTCCGCGAGCCGCAACTGGATGTGATTCCCGCCGACGGCGATCTCCACCGGCCCTTCCTGATCCTCCAGCATCCGCAGGAGTTCCTGGATCCCCTTTCGTGGGACGATCACCTGGACCCGTTGCGGCACCTCGACCGGGGCCGGCAGCTCACCCAACGCCAGCCTGTGCCCATCCGTCGCAACGGCGCGCACGAGCCCCGCCTCCAGCTCCAGGAGGAGTCCGTTCAGGTAGTAGCGCACATCCTGCAGCGCCATCGCGAAATGCGTTCGCGTGACCAGCTCGCGCAGCTCCCGTTGCGGCATCGCAAAGCCTACCGCATCGGGGCCCACCGCGACCTCCGGAAACTCGTCCGGCGGCAGGGTCGCGAGGGTGAACCGGCTGCGCCCGGAGCGAAGCGCGGCACGATCACCGCTGATCTGGATCTGCAGGTCCGCGCCATCGGGCAGGGTCCGGCAGATATCGAGAAACTTTCGCGCCGGCAACGTGGCCGACCCGGGCTCGGAAACCGTCGCTGGAAACCGCCCCCGTAGTTGAACCTCCAGGTCCGTGGCCGTCAGGGTTACCGCGCCCTCCGTGGCCTGAATCAGGACGTTCGAAAGGATCGGCAGCGTCTGCCTCCGCTCCACGACACCGCTCACCAACTGGAGCGGCCTCAACACATCTTCGCGTCGGGCGGTGAATTGCATGATCCGGTTCTCGCAGCGCCGTGTTTCCGGGATTGATTACTAAATCTTCTTTAATTTAGAGACAACAATAATATTAAAGGCCGATCTCTTTGCTGGATAAGGTGTTTTTCGATTTGTTTATCAATAACATACGAAGAGTATAACGTCCCGTGAGGACGGTGGATGGACTGGGGAAGGGGTGTGGACAAACCTCGATGGCTGGCGGCCAGGTAATTTGTCCACAGTCTTCCCACATCATCTGCTCAGGGTTCTGTACAGGTTTTGATAGTCCTCCTGGATGCGCTCGTCGTGCTCGGAGAGTTCGCGGATCTTTCGACACGCATGGAGCACGGTGGTATGATCCCGGCCGCCGAAACGGTCCCCGATCTCGGGGAGACTGTGGTTGGTCAATTCCTTGGCCAGCGCCATCGCCAGTTGTCGGGGCCGGGCGATGGAGCGGCTGCGGCGCTTCGACAGCAGGTCCGAGACGCGGATCTTATAGTACTCCGCGACCGTCTTCTGGATGTTGTCGATCGAGACCAGCTTGTCCTGCAGGGAGATCAGGTCGCGCAGGGCCTCCTTCGCGAGATCCAGGGTAATCGGACAGCCGACGAAACGGGCGTTCGCCACTACGCGCCTCAGTGCGCCTTCCAGTTCGCGCACATTGGAGCGGATGCGCTTGGCGATGAAAAACGCCACCTCGTTCGGCAACTCGACCTGGAACTGCTGGGCCTTGCTGATGAGGATCGCCACGCGCGTCTCCAGTTCCGGCGGCTCGATGGCCACCGTCAGGCCCCAGCCGAAACGGGATTTCAGCCGTTCCTCGAGGCCCTTGACCTCCTTCGGGTAGCGGTCGCAGGTGACGATGACCTGCTGCTGGCTTTCAAGCAGAGCGTTGAAGGTATGGAAGAATTCCTCCTGCGAACGCTCCTTGCCGGCGAAGAACTGGATGTCGTCGATCAGCAGGGCATCCACGGATCGGTAGAAGCGCTTGAACTCGTTGATCGTGTTGTGTTGGAGCGCCTTGATCATGTCGCCGACGAAGCGCTCCGAATGCAGATAGACGACCCGCGCGGCCGGGTTCGCGAGGAGCATCTGGTTGCCGACCGCCTGCATGAGGTGCGTCTTGCCAAGGCCCACCCCGCCGTAGATGAAAAGGGGGTTGTAGGCGCGGCCGGGATTGTCCGCGACCTGCTGCGAGGCCGCGCGGGCCAGCTGGTTCGATTTGCCTTCGACGAAACTGTCGAAGACGAACTGCGGGCTGAGGTAGCTGCTGCGTACCACCTCGGCCCCGGCCTGGAAGCGCGGACCGGACGGCGGGCGGGCGGCCGGGGTTTGGCGCTGCGTGCTGCCGATCTCGAGCAACACGCGAGCCGTACGCCCGGGAGTCTGCCCGGAGACCGCCTCGGTGATCTGGCGGTAGAAGTGCTCGCGCACCCAGTCGAGGACGAAGCGGTTGGGGGCGAGCAGATGCAGCGCATCGCCCTCCTCGACGGCGTGGAGCGGACGGATCCAGGTGTTGAACTGCTGCTCGGACAACTCGCCTTCGAGGCGGTGCAGACAACTTTGCCACAGGGAACCAACCACGGAGCGAGATCCTCTCTTATCGTTGTAGGTGGTTACCGGGTGCCGTCGCGGAAGGCCACACAGTCTACCGCGCCGCGTCGCGCCGATCCACACCCCACGCAATCTTGTTGACAGTGACACGATGAACGGAATAGTCTGCTGTTTTTCCAATGAAACCTACTTTTGCGACCCCGTACGGGCACACAGGCCGCAGCCATGAAGAGAACATTCCAACCGAGCAACCTCCGCCGCAAGCGTACGCACGGTTTTCGCGCGCGCATGCGCACGAAGAACGGACGCCGGGTCCTGAAGGCGCGCCGCGCGAAGGGGCGTGCCCGTCTCTCGGTCTGAGTCCGCGCGCGGGGCGGCACGGCGTAGCAGCGGCGGGCGACTTGCGGGTTCGTGATTGCCGGTTCACGCGCCGCGACCGACTTCTTCGCCGGGAAGATTTCGCCCGCGTCTTCGAACGCCAGCGCTCCTTGAGGCACGAGGGCTGGGTCACCCTGGTGTGCGCGAACGACCTGGGTCACCCGCGATTGGGCATCGCGGTTCCCCGCCGCGCCGTACCCGGCGCGGTCGCCCGCAACCGCTTCAAGCGGTTGGTGCGGGAATACTTTCGTCTCAACCGCCGGCGCCTGGGCGGCCGCGACATCGTGGTCCTCGCCCGGCGCGACGCCGCGAGACTGTCCGCGCGCGCGTTGCGCAACGGACTGGAGAAGGACTGGACGGCAATCGAACGATGCAAGGACTGTTGATTTTCCTCTTGCGCGCGTATCGCTACCTGCTCAGCCCCTACCTCGGGGCGCACTGCCGGTACACGCCCACCTGTTCCGAATACGCCCTCGTGGCGGTACGTCGCTACGGCGCGTGGACCGGCTCGCGGCTGGCGCTGCGCCGCCTGCTGCGCTGCCATCCCTGGCACCCCGGCGGCTACGATCCGGTCCCCGAGCGCTGCGAAACACACCATGGATAACCAGCGTCTGTTCCTGTTCATCGCCCTCTCGTTCGTCCTGCTTTTGATCTGGCAGGCATGGATGAAGGACTACGGGCCCCAGCCGGCCGCACCCGAACGGGCCCAGACCGCCGCAAAGGCGCCGTCGACGCCGGCCGCGCGCGCGCCGGTCCCCGAACTTCCCGGCCCGTCGACCACCGCCACCCCAGCGGCGACCGCTCCCGCCGCCGCAACGGCCGCGACCGGGCGCCTGGTGCACGTACGTACCGATGTCCTCGACGTGCAGATCAACACCACCGGCGGGGAACTGTTGCGCGCCGCGCTGCCCAGGTTCGCGGTCTCGGCTGAGCCGCCGCGCAAGCCGGTCGTCCTCCTCGACGACCGCGGCGACAAGCTCTTCGTCGCCCAGTCGGGCCTTGTCGGCGACGGCGATGCGGCACCCACACACCACGCCCCGTTCACCGTCGCACACTACAACTACCGCCTCGCCCCGGGAGAGAACCAGCTCCAGGTCCGCCTGCAGTGGTCCGCCCCGGACGGCGTTCACGTCGAAAAGGTCTACACCTTTCATCGCAACAGCTACGTGGTGCGACTGCAGCAGATCGTGCGCAACGCCGGCACCAAGCCGTGGCGCGCACGACCCTACGAGCAGCTTCTGCGCCACCCGCCGAAGGAAGGCAGTTCCCTGTTCCTGCACACCTACGTGGGCGGGGCCATCTACACGCCCGCGGACAAGTTCCGCAAGGTGAGCTTCAAGGACATGTCCAAGAAGGAGTTGGACGTCAAGGCGGTCGGGGGCTGGGTGGCCATGGACCAGCACTACTTCCTCGCGGCCTGGATACCGCCCGCGAAGGCGCCGGAGCAGTTCTATACCAAGGCGCTGCCCGACGACCGCTACGTGATCGGCACCGCGGGCGACCTGTTCGAAGTGGGGCCGGGACAGACCCGAACCGTCACCGCCCGGCTCTATCTCGGGCCGAAGCTTCAGGACATTCTCAGCGGCGTCGCCCCCGGCCTCGCCCTCACGATCGACTACGGTTATCTGACGGTGCTCGCCAAGCCGATCTTTTCGCTTTTGCGATGGATCGAGGGTCTGGTTGGAAACTGGGGCTGGGCGATCGTGATCCTGACCGTGCTCATCAAGCTCGCCTTCTACAAACTCTCCGAGACGAGCTATCGATCGATGGCCAACATGCGCCGTCTCGCGCCCCGCCTCAAGGCCCTGAAGGAACGTTACGGCGACGATCGCCAGCGCCTCAACCAGGCGATGATGGATCTATACAAGAAGGAGAAGATCAACCCGCTCGGCGGTTGTCTGCCCATCCTCGTTCAGATCCCGGTGTTCATCGCCCTCTACTGGGTGCTGCTGGAGAGCATGGAATTGCGCCAGGCGCCCTTCATCCTCTGGATCCACGACCTCTCGGCGCCGGACCCCTATTTCGTCCTTCCGATTCTCAACGGCATCACGATGCTGGTGCAGCAGCGCCTGAATCCCTCGCCGCTGGACCCGATGCAGCAGAAGATCATGATGATCATGCCGCTGATGTTCGCGGTATTCTTCGCCTTCTTCCCCGCCGGGCTGGTGCTCTACTGGCTGGTGAACAATATCCTGTCCATCTCCCAGCAGTGGGTCATCACGCGGCGCGTGGAGCAGGGCGCGAAGACGGCCTGAGCGCCGTCATGGATGCCGCGGAACGCGATTCCGGCGAGACCATCGCCGCGGTCGCGACCCCGCCCGGCCGCGGCGGCATCGGCGTCCTGCGCGTCTCAGGGCCGCGGGTTCCGCATATCGCCACCTGCCTCCTGGGGCGATGCCCGCGGCCCCGCCATGCCCGGTTCGCGCGCTTCCGCGCCGCCGACGGCACCGCGATCGACCATGGCCTTGCGCTGTATTTTCCGCAGCCGGCCTCCTTCACCGGCGAGCATGTGCTCGAACTCCAGGGCCACGGCGGACCGGTCGTCATGGACCTGCTGCTCGCACGCGTGTGCGCGCTCGGGGCGCGGCCCGCGCGCCCCGGCGAGTTCTCCCAGCGGGCGTTCCTCAACGGCAAGCTCGACCTGGCGCAGGCCGAGGCCGTCGCCGACCTCATCGCCGCCGGAACCGCCGCCGCGGCCCGCGCCGCGGCCCGCTCGCTGGAAGGGGAATTCTCGCGGCGCGTCGACGAACTGGCGCAGCGGCTGGTGGCGTTGCGCATGCACCTCGAGGCCGCGATCGACTTCGCCGAAGAGGATATCGACCGGCTGGGGGAGGACGCCGTCGACCGGCGCCTGCGGGATATCCTCGCGGCGCTCACGCAGGTCGAGCAGGGGGCGGCTCGGGGCTGTCTCCTGCAGGAAGGTGTCCACGCGGCGATCGTAGGGCGCCCGAACGTCGGCAAGTCGAGCCTCCTCAATCGGCTCGCCGGCCGTGAGGCGGCCATCGTCACGCCGGAGCCGGGCACGACCCGTGACCTGCTGCGCGAGACCGTGGACCTCGACGGGGTGCCGCTGCGGCTGGTCGATACCGCAGGTATGCGCGAGGCCGCCGACGCCGCCGAACGCGAGGGCGTCCGTCGCGCCCGCGCGGCACTGGCCGAGGCGGACCACGTCCTCCTCGTGGTGGACGATCGTACCGGTCCCGACCCGGACGATGAGGCGCTGCTCGCGCAAGTTCCGGAGGGCGTGACCGTGACCGTGGTGCACAACAAGATCGATCTCACCGGCGCCGCGCCGGGCCCGTTCACCACGGGCGACGGCAGGGTGGCATTGCGGGTGTCCGCCCTGACCGGGGACGGGATCGAGGCGCTGCGCGCCCGTCTGCGCGGCGGCCCGCCGAGCGAGGCCGGCGCCGGCGAATTCGGCGCGCGCCGGCGCCACCTCCTCGCCCTGCAGCGGGCCCGCGAGGACCTCGAGGAGGCCGCCCGACAGTGGGGGGCGCTACGGGCCCCGGAACTGCTCGCCGAGGACCTGCGCGCCGCCCATCGGGTCCTGGGAGAGATCACCGGGGAGTTCACCGGCGAGGATCTGCTCGACCGCATCTTCGCGAACTTCTGCATCGGAAAGTGACCGCCCCGGCTCCCCGCGCCGCGGGCGTTCGGCTATTCTTCGCGCCATGGGCGCGCACCTCGTCGAATTGAAGAGTCTGTTCATCGATCTCCTGCCGCGCCTGGCGCTCGCCGCCGGCGTGTTCGCGGCGCTGTGGGCGGGCGCCGCGCTCGCGGGCCGCCTCGCCGTTCGCGCCGCCGGCGCCGCCGCCGACCGCGACCGCGCACAGGCCATCGAGCTGCTGGGCCAGACCCTGAAGCTCGCGCTCCTCGCGTTCGGCGCGGTCAGCGCGCTGGGAACGATCGGCGTGAACGTCAGCGCCCTCGTCGCCGGCCTCGGCCTGACGGGGTTCGCGCTCGGCTTCGCCCTCAAGGACGCGCTGTCCAACCTGCTGTCGGGGATCCTCATCGTGCTGTATCGTCCCTTCCACCGGGGCGATCACATTCAGGTCGCCGGATTCGAGGGCCGCGTGGTCGATATCGATCTGCGCTACACGACGCTGGAGGGCGAGGCGCGCCGCGTGCTGATCCCCAATTCCATGCTGTTCACCAATACAGTCGTCGTCGTCCCGCAGGAGACCCCCACGGCGTGAACGACTTTCGCCAGATCGCCCGTCCGCTGTTCGTCCTGCTGCTGTTGCTCCTGGCCCTCGGTGCACCGCCGACGGGGCGCGCGGCTGCGCCGGGTGCCGGCGGCGTGGACATCGTCCGGCAACAGCGCGTGCTCGACGAAGTGCAACGCAGCCTGAGCCGGGGCGTACGCTCGACCCGTGCGCTGGGCGAGTTGCAGGCACGCACCGATGCGGTCCGCAAGGCGGTCCAGGACTGTGTCCGCTCCACCGCCGCGCAGGCGCAGGCGGCGCAGCAGGCGCTCGACACCCTCGGACCGCACACGCCGGGGGAACCGTTGCAGGTGACCCGCAAGCGTGCGGAGCTGGGCCGGGAGAAGGTGGACGCCGAACAGCGGGGCGCGACCTGTCGCCTGATGCTCCTCAACGCGCAGCAACTCCTGCAGGCGATCGCACAGGCGCAGCAGACGCTCCTCACCCGGCGACTGACGGCGCGCGGCCCGTCCGTGATCACGCTGCTGATCGAGAACTGGCACCGGCCCACCGCCTGGTGGCCGGCGACGGCTGCGTTCATGGCCGAACACAGCGGGCTCGGCCTGCTCGACACCGCCGACTGGGCCGGCTTCGGGATCGCGGTGGCGATCGCGGCCCTGCTCGGGCTGCTGTTGCGCCGTCACCTCCGGGTCCGGACCTGCGACGGGCCCGCTTCTGCACGCTTTGGTGCACGTTTCAGCTGCGCCGTGCTGGCGACTCTGGCCCGCTATGCACCCGCGTTGGCGGCGAGCGGCGCCGCCGCGGCCTACATGTGGTCGGCAATGGGGGACGTCGACCCGGATCCGGTCGTGGCGGTGCTGTCCTACGGTGTGTTCCTCTATCTCGTTCTCAACGCAGGCATCCGGCTGTTCTTTGCACCGTGCCGGCCCGCCGAGCCGTTTCTGCCATTGGCGCCCGAGCTGGGGCGCGCCCTGGCGCGCCGCCTGCGGGTGCTGGCGATGCTGCTGGTCGTCGGCCTGCTCCTGTTCGCCACCGTCCTCTCCCGCAGCCTCCCCCCGCCCGCGCTGCAACTCGCCCGCGCGGGTTACGCCGGGGTCCTGGTGTTGAACGTGATCTGGATCGTCTGGCTGCTCGGGCGCCTGCCCTACCTCGCCGAGCACGTCCTGCGCCGCGTGGCGGTCACCACCGTCCTGCTCGCGGCCCTCGCTGCGGAGTGGGCCGGGTACCGCAACCTCTCCGTACTCATGCTCCGCGGGCTGCTCGGGACGCTTGCGGCCTTCGGCGCCCTGCTGCTGGGTCGCCGGCTGTCGCAGGATCTCTTCGAGGGTCTCGAGCAGGGCCGGCACGCTTGGCAGCGCCGGGTGCGCGCCCTGCTCGGGCTCAAGGACGCGGAGCCGGTCCCGGGCCTCGGTTGGCTGCGGGTGCTGTTCGCCATCGTCCTGTGGCTGGGCTTCCTCGCGGCGGTGGTGCGCATCTGGACCTTCTCGGATACCGCGTTCTTCAACCTGATGGGTTATCTGAACACCTCGATACCGATCGGGTCGGTCCACATCGTGCCGCTGCGCCTCCTGCTCGCGGGCGTGGTGTTCGCCGTGTTCCTGGGTTTCACGCGCTGGCTGCGCCGGCGCATGGAAGAGCGTTGGCTGCACGGCTGGCGCATGGAGCGCGGCGCGCGCGAGGCGCTGGTCACGATCACCGGCTACGTGAGCCTGGTGGTGGGGCTGCTGGTGGCGCTGTCGGTCGCCGGCGTGAACCTGACCAACCTCGCGATCATCGCCGGCGCCCTCTCCGTCGGTATCGGCTTCGGCCTGCAGAACATCGTCAACAACTTCGTCTCCGGGATCATTCTCCTGTTCGAACGGCCCATCAAGACCGGCGACTGGATCGTCGTCGGCGACGTCGAGGGCCATGTCAAGCGCATCAGCATCCGCTCCACCATCATCCAGACCTTCGACTGGGCCGATGTGATCGTACCCAACTCGGAGCTGATCTCCGGCAAGGTCACCAACTGGATGCTGCGCGATCCCTGGGGGCGGGTCCGCGTACCGGTGGGGGTGGCCTACGGCAGCGACACCGGCCTGGTGAAGACGCTGCTGCTAGAGGTGGCGAAGGACCACCCGGACGTGATCCGTGCCGGCCGCGTCCCGGACCCGGTCGTGCTGTTCATGGGCTTCGGCGACAGCTCCCTGAACTTCGAGCTGCGCTGCTTCATCCGCGACATCGACCGCAGACTGACGGTGATGAGCGACCTGAACTTCGCCATCGATGCGGCCTTCCGCGCCCATGGCGTGGAGATCCCGTTTCCGCAGCGCGATCTGCACGTGCGCGACTGGGTACCGCCGCCCCGGGGGGGCGAGTAGGAGATGCCGTGTCGGCGTTCGGACCGCAGCCGTGCGGGCTACGCGGCGCCTTCCAGACGCCGCTCGCGGTAGCCGATGGCGCGCAGAAAGAGGTCGATGCAGCGGTCCACCAGCCGGTGGAGCGGGATGTCGCGGTACTGTTCGGACTGATAGACGCACTTCGCGTACAGCGCCTCGCGCAACATGCCCTGGAACAGGAGCGTGGCGCTGGGGACGTCGACCGTGGCGGCCTGACCCAGCGGCGCGAGTTCGCGGATCCCCATCTCGATGTAATCGGCGAAGTGCTTCCAGCGGTTCTCGAAGAAACGACCGGCGAACGGATTGCCCTCGAGGACCGCGTGCATCTCCATGCGCAGGAAGTCGGGGTCGGCCGCAACGCTGTCGACGAAGGTGCGCGCAATGCGCCGCAGTACGCTCGCGAAGTCCGACGGCCCGCGCAGCACCGCGTCGACGTAGCTCTCGCGGTTGCAGGCGGTGGCGTTGATCACCGCCTCGTAGAGCGCCTCCTTGGAGGCGAAGTGCTTGTAGAGGGTGGCCGGGCTCACGTTGAGGCGTTCGGCGATGGCGTCGACCGACACCCCGTGCAGCCCGTTTTCGGCGAACAGCGCCTTGGCCGCCTGGAGTATCGCCGCTCTGCGTTGTCCCGCCGACAAACGCTTGCTCACGAGGCCTCCCTCCGCGATGGGTCGAACGTGGACCGCGTCATCCGCGAAACGGCCGGCGGGGCCGTTGCGCCCCGCCGGCCGGCTCGGTCACTGCTTGCGGATCATGAAGACGAACTCGCTGCCCTGCTCCTTGGAGCTGACCAGCTCATTACCGGTCTGTTTGCAGAAGGCCTCGAAGTCCTTCACCGCGCCGGGATCGGTGGCGACGATCTTGAGCACCTGGCCGGACGAGAGTTCGTTGATGGACTTCTTGGCCCGCAGGATGGGCAGCGGGCAGTTCAGGCCCCGGGCATCCAGTTCCGCGTCGAATTCCGCCATGGGAGTGTCTCCTCGTAGCTGTTGTGATCGTATCGGTGACGATACGTAGTGACCTGCCTCGGGCAGGGGGACCGTCGGCCCGAATTCCCGTCGGGCATCCGCCGTACCACCGCCGGACGCCCGGGCGCAATCCGGGCCAACAAGTAAGTGAACGTTTACTAACCTACTCCGGAGCGAGCCTCCCTGTCAAGGCACCGTGGGGGGCCGTCTCAGCCCCCGAACAGGCGCCGCCACCACCTGCGACGCCCGCCGGGCGGCGGCAGGGCGCCCAGGTCCGCGGGCGGGATCCGGGACAGGATCCAGCCCGGGAGCGGCGGGTTGTCGCTGTAGCCGCAGGAGACCCCGAGATTGTTCGGGTCGAAGATCTTGACGAAGGTGGGGGCGTCGAGATCGTCCGCGTAGACGATCCCGCAGTAATCCTCGTCGTGCTCCCGGCGCAGGAGCGGGTCGAGTTCGTCGATGAACGCCAGCAGCCGCGCGGCCGCGACCGGCGCCGTCGGCGGGGCCTCGCCGACGGCATAGACGTACCAGCCGTCGTCGACGCCTGCGCGCAGGCGCTCCCAGAAACGGTCGAGCTGATCCCACCGCAGCACGCCCGAGAAGGATCCCCGAAACCGGGAGAGAAACTCGGCGCCCGCTCCGGGCGCCCCGACCTCAGACGCTACACGCCGTTCCATGCCGCGATCACCCTCCGCAACTGCAGACGCCCGCGCCCTTACGGTCGGCCGCCGGGACGCGCTTCTTACAGCGGCGCCGCGCCGTCGGGCGGCGCCCCCGCCACGGCTCCCTCACGGATAGTCCCACCCGCCCCACGGACCCCACGGACCCCACGGATACCAGCCCGGCACATAGTAGCCGGGCGGCGGACAGGCCCGGCGCACCTTCGGTGCACGCGGCCACAGGTAATAGGTCCGAACCCGGACCACCGGAAAGCGGTAAGGGAACGAACCGATCGGCTGCACGACCACCCCGTCGACCGTGCCGACCACGGTGATCCGGCGGCCCCGCCGGACGATCTCCGGGTCCAGGAAGCCCGCCACGCGCGCGATGAAGCGCCCGGCGCTGGCGCCGGAGCGTCGCGGACGCCCGTCCGCGCCCAGCGGTCGCGAGACGACCTGGACCCAGGTGCTCCGACGCCGGTTCTCCACCCGGGCGACGGTCCCACCCCACCGCACCGCCGCGCCGCGGAACGCAGCGGGATCCGCACGCACCTGGGCCACGGCCGGCCCGTGCGGCGGGCCCGTGCGGATCGCCGGCGGCACCGCACTGGCGCAGGCGGCGAGCGTACACGCAACGGCGGCCGCGAGCGCCGCGCGGCGACGGATCGTATCGGCCATTCCGACTCCCGGCGCGCGCGACCGGGAAGGCGCGCCCGCCCAAGAGATTACCACGCGTCGCCCGCCGCGGGTGTTGCAATCCCCGCGCGGATGTCGCAGTGTTGACCGGCGAACCTCGCCGCATCGGCGAACCGGCCCCCCCCCATGGACGACGTCGACTTCGAACCCCGCAACGACCTCGAGTCGGTCCTGCTCGCCGCCCAGGCGGGCCGGGTCGCGGGCGAACTGTTCGTGGACACCCTGCTCGCCGCCCAGGTCTTCGTTCCCGTACGCGACCCCGCAGAGCCCGGATCCCCGTCCCGGCCCGAACGGGCCCGCCCGTTGACGGTCGTCGGCGAGGACGGTCGCGAGGCCCTCGCGGTGTTCACCAGCCCGGAGCGTGCGCGCCCCTTCGTTGCGCAGGCCGAGGGTTGCAGCGGCGGGCTGTTGATGGACCTCCGCGCACTGCTCGGGCACGCGGACACCGACCTGGGGGTGGTGATCAACCCGGGCTGGCCGGTCGGGCTGGAGATGGCGCCCGATGCCCTGCGAGACCTGGTCGCCGGCGGCGCCGACCGATTGCGTGACGCGCCGGGGTGAGACCTGCGTCGCATCCCGGTAACGAACGGATTTTATATTCTTGGTAGCCGTCCCCGGGACGGCGGTGAAGCGGGGCGCCGGCGGCGCCCGTGCGGCGGAGCCGCGAGCGCCCGGGAAGACTGCAATGCGGCGGAAGCCGACCGACCGCCGGGGCGGCGGTGCACGGTCACCAACGGAGGGTATGACATGTTCGAGATGAATCCCATGAAGCGCAATTCCGGCAAGGGCGGCCGCGACGAGTCGCGCCTGGACGAGCCGTTCCCGATCGAGGAGCCGGTGGCGAGCGCGCCGCGCGGCACCGGCCGCGGGAGCGGGCCGGCGACCATCGGGCCCTCGATCCACATCAAAGGCGACCTCACCGGGGAAGAGGATCTCGTCATCCAGGGCCATGTCGAGGGCACCATCAATCTGAAGCAGAACAACCTGACCATCGGCGGCAACGGCAAGATCCACGCCAATATCTTCGCCAATACGATCACCGTCGAGGGCGAGCTCCAGGGCGACCTCTACGGGACCGAGAAGGTCGTGATCCGCCGCACCGGAAACGTCCGCGGGAACATCGTCGCCCCACGCGTCAACCTCGAGGACGGGGCCAAGTTCAAGGGGAGTATCGAGATGGATCCCAAGGCGGTGGAATCCGTGGTTGCGCAGACCCGCCCGGCCGCCGCACCCCACAGCCTCGAGAGCCGGCCGGGGGGCGAGGGCCCGGGCAAGGACAAGCCGGGCCTGAAACAGGCATGACCGGCGGCCACAACGGGCGGTGAGCGTGCCGATGTCGGCACGTGCCGAGGCGGCCGCGGACGCCGACGGCGGCGCGACCAGCAGCCCGCTGTTCGCCGCGCTCGCGGCCGAATTGGAGGCGGCGGGCGACCGCGTCTCCATTCTCGACCTCGGTGCGGCCAACGGCACCAACATCGAGTACTTCGGGCGCATGCCGTGCGCGCTGCATATCGCCGACGCGGTCGGCACGCTCGCCGCGCTGCGCCCGGAGACCGACCCGGAAACGGGCGCCGTACGAACGGAACCACTCGAGGCCGCGGTACGCGACGAGCTGCCCGCGCCCGCGGGCGGTGCATTCGATCTGGTCCTGTGCTGGGACCTCCTCAACTACCTCGAAGGCCCGGTGTTCGCCGCCTTCGCGGCGCACCTGGCGCCACTGCTGCGCAAGGGCACGCGCGTGCACGCGCTGATCTGGTCGCAGCCGCGGATGCCCCTCGCGCCGGCCCGCTTCCGCATCCTGGAGCCGGGGCGCATGGCCGTCGAGGCGGGGCCCGCGGTGCGCGAGTGTCCGCGCTACACCCAGCGGGATCTGGAGCGGCAACTGCCCGGATTGCGCGTCCAGCGCTCGATGCTCCTGCGCAGCGGGGTACAGGAGTACCTGTTCCAGGCCCGGTAATCCGCGCCCATGCCGGATGCGCGCCCCGCACGCCCGATTTGACGCCTCCGGCCGAATCCGCTTTACTGCGGCCTTCGGCGCCGCCGGTGCGGGGCCACGGATCGGGGCGGCGGTGCAACTCGAAGCGTTGATCGGGACCTACGGCTACGCCGCGATCGTGGCGGGTACGCTGCTGGAGGGGGAGCTGGTGGTGTTGGTCGCCGGTTTCCTTGCGCACCAGGGCTACCTGGCACCCGGCGGCGTGGTGCTGTCGGCCTTCGCCGGGACGCTCTGTGCCGACCAGTTCGCCTATTTCGTCGGGCGCAGCCGCGCAGCCGCGGCATTCTTCCGCCGTCGCCGCTGGAACGGCGCGGCGGAGCGCGTATTCGACCTGTTGCGCCGCCGGCGCATCCCGCTCATTCTCGGCTTCCGGTTTCTCTACGGGTTGCGCACGGTGACGCCGTTCGCGATCGGGGCGAGCGGCGTGCGGCCGCGGGAGTTCGCGCCCTTGAACGCGGCGGGGGCGGCGGTCTGGAGCGCCGCGCTCACCGCCCTCGGCTATACCCTCGGCGGCGCCGCCGCCGCGGCAAGTGTCCGCTACCCCATGTGGATGGCCGGTGCGGCCGGCTGCACCGCGCTGCTCGCCCTGTTCACGGGGTACCGTATGCGCGCCCGCGCCGCCGCCCGCGCCGATGGCGCAGACACGGGGCGCTGAGGCGCGTCCCGTCCCCTCGGGCCCGGCCGGGCGGCCCCGGCACCGCCGGGGGGCGTCCGGGTCAGGCTCCGGGTTCCGTGCGGCTCCAGGCGTAGGTGCAGTCGAGTTCGGCGCGAACGGCGGTGATCCCGCGCAGGCCGTCCTCGATCATGGTCGCGAGCGGTGTGCGCTGATCGAAGCGCCGGTGCGGCTTGTTCATCCACGGTGACCCCTGGGCGGGATCGCGCGGATAGGTGGTGCGCAGAGCGTCGGCGATGTTCACCAAGTGCTCGACCCGCTCCCAGACTTCCGGGGCGTCGGGAAACGGCGTGTCGTCGTGGAAGCGTCGCAGGTGCCGCGTGCGGGTCTCCGCAGGAAGGCCGAGGATGGTCAACTGGTCCTCGGGGCCGACTCCCCACCTCTCCAGCAACCGCATGATCCCGCGGGCTAATCTGACCCGTTCTTCGTAGCTGAGGGAATCCATCGCTCCGGCCTCGAGGCGGGTGATCGCAGGAGGCCATTTTAGCATGCCCGCCCGGATCCGGCGAAGCGGGTCGGCGTCCGGCATTAAAGGTCCGCGACTCCGCGCCCGATACCGATTCCCGGGGACGCGGCACGAGGCGGGGGGCGATGGGCGTGATCGATCTGGGAGACGAGCGCAGGGGACGTCGCGCGCGCGCGCTCGCCCGCGCGCTGCGGCGGCTGGCGGGAAACCTACCGGCCGGGAGCATCCACCGCGACCTGGTCTCGTGGCTGGCGGAGGCCCACCTCCGGGGCTGCTCCGACTCCGCGCGCGGAGTCGGCGCGCCGCCCGGCGCCCTCAGGTGAACCGGATCAGCAGCACCACGAAGACCACTACGAGGAGCAGCGGGATCAGCACCGCGCGCCAGTCCCGTTCCTTGGCTTGGCGGCTCTGTTCGAATGCCGCCTTGATGCCCGGCCGGAACCAGAGAATCAGCAGCAACGCCCCCACCCCCAGCAGGACCTTCTCCAGCGTCCCCATCGGCTCCACGACCGCCTCCGCTCCTTGCGCCGGACCGGCAGGATCATCATAGCAAAGCCGGACCGGTCCGGGTGTGCGCTGCCCGCGGCTCGAGCGCACGCGGTTCCTCAGCCCCGTCCGCCCCTGCTATGCTCCCGGCCCATGATCGATTCCGCAACGATGCAGTTCGTGGACAGCCCCGGCGATCTCGAAGCGCTCTGCGTGCGACTGCGCGGGGAGCCATGGATCGCGCTCGACACCGAGTTCCATCGTGAGGATACCTACCGGCCGCGGTTGTGCCTGCTCCAGGTCGCGGTGCCGGGGCTGACCGCGTGCATCGATCCGCTGGCATGGGAGCAGGCGCCGGGTGGGACGGCCGCGGGGCTCGCCCCGCTGCTCGAGCGACTCTACGACCCGGGCGTCGTCAAGGTGCTGCACGCGGCCCACCAGGACCTCGAGATCTTCCACGACCTCTGCGGACGCCCGTTCCGGCCGGTCTTCGACACGCAACTGGCCGCTCCCCTGCTCGGTCACCCCGATCAGGTCGGTTTCGCGTCTCTGGTCGATGCCGTGCTCGGCGTGCGTCTGGCCAAGGCCCATACGCGCGCGGATTGGGCCCGCCGCCCCCTGCCGGCCGCCCAGCTTCGCTATGCCGCCGACGACGTGCACTACCTCGTCCCCCTCTACCAGCGCCTGCGCGCCGCCCTCGAGGAACTCGGGCGACTCGACTGGCTCGACGCCGATTTCGAGGCGCTCAGCGACCCCGCCCGCTACACGACGCCCCCCGCTGCGGCCTGGCGGCGCCTGCGGGGTGCCGAGCGGCTGCGCGGCGGGAGCCTCGCCGTGCTCCAGGCGCTGGCGGGATGGCGCGAACGCACCGCCGAAGCGCAGAACCGGCCGCGCGGCTGGGTGCTCAAGGACGAGGTCCTGCTCGATATCGCACGGCTGCTGCCCGCACGCGAGCAGGACCTGCGCCACCTGCGGGGCGTCAGTGAAGGGACCGCCCGCCGGCACGGGGCCGCGATCCTCGCGTGCGTGCGCGACGCGCGCGACCGTACGCCCGAACCGCCGGCGCCGCGGCGCGGCGGCCGCCGCCTCGCGCCGGCCGAGGATGCGCTCGTCGATCTGCTGATGGCGGTCGTGCGCCTGCGCGCACCCCAGCAGCGCCTGAGTCCGTCGATACTCGCGCCTCGCGGCGAACTCGAGCGCCTGGTGGCCGGTGACCCGGACTCCGGCGTGCTCAAGGGCTGGCGCCGCAGGCTGATCGGCGAGGAACTCCAGCGCGTGCTCCGTGGGGAAGACGCGCTGCGCGTGCGCGACGGGACGCTGCTCGTGGGGCCGGAACCGCCCTGAGGCGCACCCGGCGCCGTCGGACCGGGGTCAGCTGCGGACCCCCACCCCCCGACGAAGCAGCGCCAGGCTCACGGCAAACAGCACCGCGATGAAACCCAGAACGATTCCGTAGGAGGCCGCCAGGCCGATGTCGGAGACGCCGAGAAAGCCGTAGCGGAAGGCGTTGACCATGTAGAGGATCGGATTGGCCAGCGAGGCGCGCTGCCAGAAGGGCGGCAGCATCTTGATCGAGTAGAACACGCCGCCGAGATAGGTGAGCGGGGTCAGCACGAAGGTCGGGACGATGGAGATGTCGTCGAAGCTCTTGGCGAAGACCGCGTTGATGAAGCCCGCGAGCGAGAAGAGCACCGAAGTGAGAATGATCGTCGTGATCGCCACGAGCGGATGGCTGACCTCCAGGTGGCTGAAGAACAGCGCCACCACGGTGACCGCGGCGCCTACGGCCATCCCGCGCGCCAGCCCGCCGGCCACGAAACCGAGAACGATGAGATAGTTCGGCATCGGCGATACCAGCAGCTCCTCCACGCTGCGCTGGAACTTCGCGCCGTAGAACGAGGAGACGACGTTCGAGTACGAGTTGGTGATCACCGCCATCATGATCAGCCCGGGCACGATGAATTCCATGTAGCCGACGCCGTCCATCGGACCGATCCGGGCCCCGATCAGATGACCGAAGATGATGAAGTACAGCGAGGTGGTGATCACCGGCGGCAGGATGGTCTGCACCCAGATCCGTGAAAACCGCAGGACCTCCTTGATGACCACCGTCTCGAAGGCGACGTACTTCTGCCGCAGGGTCATCATCGCACGTCCCTCGCCCGCCCGCCGCCATTGACCAGATCCACGAAGAGCTGCTCGAGCCGGTTGGCCTTGTTGCGCATACTCACGACCTCGATCCCGAGTTCCGTTAGTCTGCAGAACACGCCGTTGATACCCTCGCGCTTGTGGATCTCGACCTCGAGCGTGGTCTCGTCGATCAGGCGCACCGTGTGCCCGCCGATCGGGGGCGGTGCGTCGAGCGGCCGCGCCAGGTCGAGCACGAAGGTCTCGGTATCGAGACGGTTGAGCAGCTGTTTCATGCCGGTATTCTCCACGAGCACGCCCTCATCGATGATCGCGATGTTGCGGCACAGGCTTTCGGCCTCCTCCAGGTAGTGTGTGGTGAGGATGATGGTCGTCCCGTCGGCGTTGATCCGGCGCAGGAAGTCCCACATCGACCGGCGCAGCTCGATGTCCACGCCGGCGGTCGGTTCGTCCAGGATCAGGAGGTCGGGTTCGTGCATGAGCGCGCGGGCGATCATCAGCCGCCGCTTCATCCCGCCCGAAAGATTGCGCGAGGTCGTACGGCGCTTCGCCCACAGCCCGAGCTGCTGCAGCACGGTCTCCGCACGGGCGAACGCGCGCCGCCGGTCCATGCCGTAGTAGCCCGCCTGGTTGACGACCACCTCGATCACCGGCTCGAAGACCGGGAAATTGAACTCCTGGGGGACGAGGCCGATGTGAGTGCGCGCGTCGGCGAACTCCGTATCGATGTCCTTGCCGAAAATCCAGACCTTGCCCGAGGTCTTGTTGACCAGGGAACTGATGATGCCGATCAGCGTCGTCTTGCCCGCGCCGTTCGGCCCGAGGAGCGCGAAGAAGTCGCCTTGCGCAACGTCGAGGTCCACGCCCTTGAGGGCGCGGTGACCGTTGGCATAGGTCTTGGTCAGGCCGCGGACGGACAGCGCCATTGACATGGTCGGAACACCCCGCCCCACCGCCGGTGGGGCCCCACAGGGCGTGCCATTCTAGCACGCCCGCGGCGCGACGCCCGGCCGCGCCCGCGGCCGGCCTCAGTAGCGGTGAACGATCCCGCGCCGGTTCATGGCCGCATCGTGGCGCGAGGTGTCGGCGTTGCGCGGCTGGGGTTCGGGATTGGCGGCGATAAAGCTGCCGATCGCGAGATAGTCGAGGTGGCCGAGCTGAAAGGCGCGTATGGCGTCCGCGGGCGTACACACGATCGGCTCCTCGTGCATGTTGAAGCTCGTGTTGATGAGGCAGGGCAGGCCGGTGATCTCGTGGTAGCGCGCCAGGATCCGATACATGCTCGGATTGTCCCTTTCGTCGACGAGCTGCGGCCGCGCGGTGCCGTCTACGTGTACGACGCCCGGACAGTTCCGCGTCATCCAATCGGTACAGTTGAACGTGATGGTCATGAATCGCGCGGCGTCCTCCGCGCCGTCGATATCCGTGAAACAGCGTCGCGCGTGCTCCCTCATGACGACCGGCGCGAAGGGCATGAACTCGGTACGCTGCAGTCCCTCGTTGAGCCAGAAGTGAACCGAGGGATCCGTCGTCGGGTAGAGGATGCTGCGATTGCCCAATGCCCGCGGTCCGTATTCCATGCGCCCGTTGAAGCGGGCGACGACCTTGTCGTCGGCCAGCAGCCGTGCGACCTCGCCTTCGACGTCATCGTACCGCTGCGCCGCGACGCCGGCGCGCTCGAGTTCGCGCCCGATCTGCGCATCGTCATACCCCGGACCCAGATAGACGTGCGGCATCGTCGGAAACAGCGGGTCATAGGGGCGGCCAGCGAGCCGGTGATAGAGGCCCAAGGCGGCGCCGACCGGCATGCCCTCGTCGGACATGCCCGGGTGGATGAACACCGAGTCCACTTCGGGCATCTCATGGACCCGCTGATTGATCTTGACATTGGCGCAGACCCCGCCCGCGAGCGCAACGTTGCGCCGACCGGTTCGGGCGAGCCAGTGGCGCACGAGCCCGACGACGAGTTCCTCCGAATAGTCCTGGATGCTGGCCGCCAGGTCCTTGTGGCTGAAGTCGTCGGGAAGCCGGCGCTGCAGCTCGCGCAGCGCGGAGAGGAAGAAGACGTTGGCGACGTTGCGAAACCGGCCGTCTTCGAGCGTCAGTATTTCGCGCAGGATGGGGACATAACGCGGGGTCCCGTTCGCCGCGAGCCCGGTGATCTTGCCTTCGTGGCGCCCGGCCTTGAAGCCGCAGATCTGCGTGACGTAGGAGTAGAACGTGCCCAGGGAATCGAAGCTCGGGATGGCGCACAGCTCCGTGAAGCGCCCGTCGACGACGTCGTAGACCTTGCCGCAGTTCCCATCGCCGCCCCCGTCGATCGAAAACACCGCTGCATCCCGATAGCCGCTGGTGTAATAGGCCGAAGTGATGTGGCAGAAGTGGTGGTCGAGGAAATGCACGGGGCAGGAGAGGCCGAACTCCTCGCGCAGGATACGCCGGAGTCCGCGACGTCGGGCGGCGAAGGCCGGGCGGCGCAGCGCATAGTAGGCCGCATCCAGCCCGGGCACGTGCCTTCGCAGGCGGCTGACATTCGAGGCGACCTCGAACAGGTACTGTTTGAAGCGGCTGCGTCTGAGCCCGAACCAGCCGTCCTTGAAGTCGACGTAGCCGTCGATGAGGTGCTGGTTGCGCGTCGCCACGGCGATGGCGTCGATATCGCCGGGCTCCAGACCGTGTAGTTCCAGCAGCGCACGGATGGACTCGCGCGGCACGCCGAACACCATCTTCTCGCGCACCAGGCGCTCGTCGGTAATCGCCCCGATGAGGGCCCCGTCCTCCACCAGCGCGGAGCCGCAACTGATATGGTCGCCGATCCCCAGTACCCGCATTTCGCCCCCCCCTTCGTCGCCCGGCCCCGCACACGCCGCCCCTGTTATCGGCCGTGCGCGCGCTTCCTGTCGTCGCCCCCGGGCCGGCGGTCCCTCATTCCTCGGGATCGTAACCCAGCACCGGCGCAAGCCAGCGCTCTGCTTCGGCGAGGCGCATCCCCTTGCGCCGCGCATAGTCTTCGACCTGGTCGCGGCCGATGCGTCCCACCCCGAAATAATGTGCATCCGGATGCGCGAAATACCACCCGCTCACCGCCGCCGTCGGCAGCATGGCGAAATGCTCGGTTACGGTGATGCCGGCATTGCCCGCCGGATCGATCAGCCTCCAGAGCAGCGCCTTCTCGGTGTGATCGGGGCAGGCGGGGTAGCCGGGCGCCGGCCGGATCCCGCGATAGGTCTCCCCGATGAGGGCATCGTTGTCCAGCGACTCCTGCGGCGCGTAGCCCCAGTACTCCCGCCGCACCCGTTCGTGCAGCCGCTCGGCGAAGGCCTCGGCCAGACGGTCGGCGATCGCCTTGAGCAGGATCGCGCCGTAATCGTCGTGCCGCGCCTCGTACTCGGCGACCTTCGCGTCGAGTCCGATCCCGGCGGTGACGGCGAAGGCACCGATGTAGTCCGTCAGCCCCGATTGGGGCGGCGCGATGAAATCGGCCAGGCAGCGGTTCGGCCGCCCCGGGGGCTTCTCGTCCTGCTGGCGCAGATGGTGCAGGACCATGAAGGGCTCCGGCCGGCCCGGAGCCTCGTAGAGCGCGATATCGTCGTCGCCGTGGCGGTTCGCGGCATAGAAGCCGACGACCCCGCGCGCCTGCAGCCAGCGCCCGCGCACGACCGTTTCCAGCATTTCCCGCGCATCGTCGAGCAGTTTCCGCGCCTCCGCGCCCTTCTCCGGGTCTTCGAGGATGCGGGGATAGCTGCCGGCCATCTCCCAGGCGTGGAAAAACGGGGTCCAGTCGATGTACGGAACCAGTTCCTCCAGCGGATAGTCGTCGACGGCGCGCGCGCCGAGGAACGACGGCTCCGGCGGCGTGTAGCGCGACCAGTCGATCGGCACGCGGTTCGCCCGCGCCTGCCCGATGGGGAGCAGGCGCGCGCGGGCGCGGCGGCCGCGGTGCTGCTCGCGCACGCGCGCGTACTCCTCCTGGACTCCGGCCACATAGGCCTCGCGCCGGTCGCGGCTGACGAGGTTCTGCGCCACCCCGACCGCGCGCGATGCGTCCTTGACGTAAATAGTCGGCGCGCTGTATTTCGGCGCAATCTTGACCGCGGTGTGCACCCGCGAGGTGGTCGCACCGCCGATCAGCAGCGGGACCTTGAAGCCCATGCGCTCCATTTCCTTCGCCACATGGGACATTTCTTCGAGCGAAGGGGTGATCAGCCCCGAGAGGCCGATGATGTCTGCGTTTTCGGCGCGAGCGGTTTCGAGGATCCGGTTCGCCGGCACCATCACCCCGAGATCGACGACATCGAAGTTGTTACACTGCAACACCACGCCGACGATGTTCTTTCCGATGTCGTGGACATCGCCTTTGACGGTGGCGATGACGATCTTGCCGTTGCTTCCGTGTCCACCTTCCTTGCGCGCCTCGATGAACGGCAGCAGGTAGGCCACCGCCTTCTTCATCACCCGTGCGCTCTTGACGACCTGCGGCAGGAACATCTTGCCCGCACCGAAGAGATCGCCCACCACGTTCATTCCGTCCATGAGCGGGCCTTCGATCACCTCGATCGGGTGGTCGAAGGAATGACGCGCTTCTTCGGTGTCCTCCTCGACGAAGTCGGCGATCCCCTTGACCAGGGCGTGCTCGAGGCGTTTGGCAACCGGCCAGGACCGCCATTCGAGGTCTTCCGCGCGCGTCTCGGCACTGCCGCCGCGATAGCGTTCGGCGATCTCCAGCAGGCGCTCCGTGGCGTCCGGCCGGCGGGCGAGAATGACGTCCTCGACGCGCTCACGCAGATCCGAGGGGATCTCCTCGTAGACGGCGAGCTGCCCCGCGTTGACGATACCCATGTCCATGCCGGCACCGATCGCGTGGTAGAGAAACACCGCGTGGATCGCCTCGCGTACCGTGTGGTTGCCGCGGAAGGAAAAGGACACGTTGCTGACACCGCCGGAGACGAGCGCGTGCGGCAGGGTCCGCTTGATCTCGCGTACGGCCTCGATGAAGTCGAGGGCGTAGCGGTTGTGCTCCTCGATCCCCGTAGCGACGGCGAAGATGTTGGGATCGAAGATGATGTCCTCGGGGGGGAAGCCGATGCGTTCGGTGAGGAGGCGGTAGCTGCGCGCACAGATTTCGATCTTGCGCGCACGCGTGTCGGCCTGCCCCTGCTCGTCGAACGCCATGACGACGACGGCCGCCCCGTAGCGGCGCACCAGGGCCGCGCTGCGCAGGAAGGCCCCCTCGCCTTCCTTCAGGCTGATCGAGTTTACGATGCCCTTGCCCTGCAGGCACTTGAGCCCCGCCTCGATGATCCGCCAGTTCGAGGAGTCGACCATGACCGGAACGCGCGAGATGTCGGGTTCGGCGGCGACGAGATTCAGGAAGGTCACCATCGCCTGCTCGCCGTCGAGCATGCCTTCGTCCATGTTGACGTCGATGACCTGGGCGCCGTTGTCGACCTGCTGTCGCGCGACCTCCAGCGCGGCATCGAAATCGCCCGCCAGCACGAGCTTTTTGAAGCGCGCCGAACCGGTGACGTTGGTGCGTTCTCCGACGTTGACGAACAGGGAGTCGGGGCCGATGTTGAGCGGCTCCAGTCCGCTGAGGCGGCACTGCACCGGGATCCGCGGCAAGCGCCGCGGGGCGTGGCGCGCGACCGCCCCGGCGATCGCCCGGATGTGCGCCGGCGTGGTCCCGCAACAGCCGCCGACGATGTTCAGAAAGCCCGCGGCGGCCCATTCCCCGATCTCCGCCGCCATCGCTTCGGGCGTGTCGTCGTATTCGCCGAACTCGTTCGGCAGCCCGGCATTGGGGTGCGCGCTGACGAAGGCGTCCGCAACGCGGGCGAGCTCCTCCACGTACTGGCGAAGCTCGCGCGCACCGAGCGCGCAGTTGAGACCGATCGACAGCGGGCGCGCATGGCGCACCGAATTCCAGAACGCCTCGGTCACCTGGCCGGACAGGGTGCGGCCGCTGGCATCGGTGATCGTGCCCGAGATCATGATCGGAACGCGGCTGCCGCGCGTCTCGAACAGCGCATCGACGGCGAACAGCGCCGCCTTCGCGTTGAGGGTGTCGAACACCGTCTCGACCAGGAGCAGGTCGCAGCCGCCGTCGAGGAGGCCGCGCGCGGCCTCCCCGTAGGCCTCGACGAGCTGGTCGAAGGTCACATTGCGGAAGCCGGGATTGTTGACGTCCGGAGAGAGTGACGCCGTGCGGTTGGTCGGGCCGAGCACCCCGGCGACGAAGCGCGGCCGCTCCGGCCGGGCCGCCGCGTCGGCCGCCTCCCGGGCGATGCGCGCGGCCGCCACGTTCAATTCGTAGACGACGCCCTCGAGCCGGTAATCGGCCTGTGAGATCGAGTTGGCGTTGAAGGTGTTGGTCTCGAGGATATCGGCCCCGGCCGCCAGATAGGCGGAATGGATGTCGCGAATGATCTCCGGACGGGTCAGCGCGAGCAGGTCGTTGTTTCCCTTGAGGTCGACAGGGTGATCGGCGAAGCGCTCGCCGCGGTAGTCGGCCTCCCCGAGCCGATAGCCCTGGATCATCGTCCCCATGGCGCCGTCGAGGACGAGAATGCGCTCCTTGAGCAGTGTGGCAAGCGTATCCATAGCGATTCCAGATGCCCCGCACCCCGGCGCGCCACTATAACATGGCCGCTTCGGCCGCCCGTGCCACCGCCGGCGCGCGGCGACGTGTTATGCTTCGCCACCCGGCCCGCAGGCCCCGCGGCCGGCCCGCAACGGACTGATCCGACGGTGGATGAAGCCAGCGAACCCGCGCCGCCCAGGCGCCTCGAGGCGCGCGGACTGGAATGTGTGCGCAACGACCGGGTCCTGTTCCGGGACCTCGACGCGGCCGTCGGGCCGGGGTACGTGCTGCAGGTGGAGGGGCCGAACGGCAGCGGCAAGACGAGCCTGTTGCGCATCCTCTGCGGCCTGAGTCTGCCCGGCGCGGGCGAGGTGCGGTGGAACGGGCAGCCGCTGGAACGGGTGCGAGCGGAGTACTGCGAATCGCTCGCCTACGTCGGACACCGCCACGGCGTGAAGGGCGAGCTGACCCCGATCGAGAACCTGCGGTTCCAGCGTGCGGTCGCCGGCGGCGCGTCGGGGGTGTCCCCGGGCGAGGCCCTCACGCGCCTGGGCCTGGCGGGCTTCGAGGACGTCCCCTGCCGTACCCTCTCCGAGGGTCAGCGTCGTCGCGTCGCCCTCGCGCGGCTCCTCACCGCGGCCCGGCCGCTGTGGATCCTCGACGAGCCCCTCACCGCCCTCGACCGTACCGGCGTGGCCGTTGTCGAAGACCTTATATGTACGCACGCGCGCCAGGGAGGCATGGTCCTGATCACCACTCACCAGCCGATCCGGCTCGAGGGCAGCGCGTTGGTGCGGCTGCGGCTCGGCGCGTGAGCGCGGGTGCCCCGCCCGGGCCGCTGGCCGCGGCCGCGGCGCTCGTCCGCCGCGACCTCACGCTGTTTTTCAGGCGCCGGGCCGAGGTGCTCAACCCATTGTTATTTTTCGTGATTGTGGTCACGCTCGTGCCCCTTGGGGTGGGCCCGGAGGCGGCGACCCTGCGCGCCATGGCCCCCGGGGTGGTGTGGGTCGCGGCGCTGCTGGCGGCGATGCTCTCGCTGGAGGGGATCTTCCGCTCCGACTACGACGACGGCGCGCTGGAGCAACTGGCGATCAGTCCGCAGCCGCTCGCCGTGCTGGTGCTCGCGAAGGTGCTGGCGCACTGGCTGGTGAGCGGGCTGCCGCTGGTGTTGCTCGGCCCGGTCCTGGGCGCCTCGCTGTTCCTGCCAGGGCGCGCGATGGGCGCGCTCGTACTGGGGTTGCTGCTCGGCACCCCCGTGCTGAGCCTGATCGGCGCCATCGGCGTGGCGTTGACGGTGGGCGTGCGGCGCGGAGGGGTCCTGCTTTCGCTGCTCGTCCTCCCCCTCTACGTGCCGGTGCTCATCTTCGGTGCGAGCGCCGCGAGCAACGCCGCGGCCGGCCTCGACGTCTCCGGCCCCCTGGCCTTGCTCGGGGCCCTGCTGGCGCTGGCCCTGAGCCTGGCCCCGCCGGCGGCGGCGGCGGCGCTGCGGATCAGCCTGGGTTGAGTGCCCCTGCGCGCGGCGGTTAATCTGGGTCAACGAACTTCTTCAATCGCTGTGAGACAATTTCGCCGATCAGCGGTCACAGGGTATGGTCCGCCCCGTAACAGGGCCCGGATTGGGAAACGATGGCGCAACGCGAGGCGGTGATCCCGGCAACAACCACACGACGGCTGTGGACTTGGTTCCACCGGCTCGCCTCGCCACGCTATTTCTACGAGTTGGCCGGGCGACTGATCCCGTGGTTCGGATGGGCCGCGGCGGTGTTGCTGGCCGCCGGACTCTACGGCGGCCTCTGGCTCGCGCCGCCGGACTACCAGCAGGGCGATGCCTACCGCATCATCTTCATCCACGTGCCCGCCGCCTGGATGTCGTTGTTCGCCTACGTCGCCATGGCCGGTGCCGGATTCATCGGCCTGGTGTGGCGGATCAAGCTGGCCGAGGTCGTCGCCAGGGCCTGCGCGCCGCTCGGTGCCTCGTTCACCCTCCTCGCGCTGTGCACCGGCTCGCTGTGGGGCAAGCCGATGTGGGGTGCCTACTGGGTATGGGACGCGCGGCTGACCTCCGAGCTGGTCCTGCTGTTCCTGTATCTGGGCTATATCGCCCTGGATGCGGCCATCGAGGATCGCCGCAAGGCGGCGCGCGCCACCTCGGTGCTGGCGCTGGTCGGCGTGGTGGATATCCCCATCATCCACTACTCGGTGGAGTGGTGGCATACACTTCACCAGGGGCCGACGGTGTTCAAGCTGGGCGGGCCGTCGATCAGCCTCGATATGCTCGTGCCGCTGCTGCTCATGGTGGTGGCCTTCAAGCTCTTCTTCTTTGCCATGATGCTGGTGCGCGCCCGCACCGAGGTACTCGAGCGGGAAGTCAACAGCGCCTGGGTGCGCGAGGTGGTGGGGGAGCCGTGAAGTCATTCCACGAGTTCATCACCATGGGCGGGTTCGCGTTCTACGTGTGGACCTCCTATGCGATCTTCGCGGCCATCTTCGCCTGGAACGTCATCCAGCCCCTGGTCCACCGACGCCGGGTGCGCGAGCGCCTCGCGCGTCGCCTTCGGAGAATGCAGCCATGACACCCAAGCGGCGTCGCCGCCTGATCTTCGCGGTACTCCTGGTCTCGGGCATCGGTACCGCGGTCGCCCTCGGGGCCTATGCCTTTCGCCAGAATCTCTTCTACTTCTACAGCCCGACGCAGGTGGCCGAGGGCGACGCGCCGCGCAACCACGTCTTCCGCGTCGGCGGGCTGGTCGAGAAGGGCAGCGTGAAACGCGACGGCATGACGGTCCACTTCGTGGTCACGGATACCGAGAAGAGCGTCCCCATCGTCTATACGGGGATCCTTCCCGACCTGTTCCGCGAGGGCCAGGGGATCGTCGCCGAGGGCAGGCTGAACCGCTCGGGCGAGTTCGTCGCCACGCAGGTGCTGGCCAAGCACGACTCGACCTACATGCCGCCTGAGGTCGCACGCGCGCTCAAGCGCGCGCACGAGCGCGAGGCGGCGGCGGCACGCGCGAAGCTCGCACAGGAGGCGGCCAGGGCCGCAGGGGCGGGCGGCCGATGATCCCCGAGATCGGCCACTTCGCACTGGTACTGGCGCTGTGCCTGGCGCTGGTGCAGGCCGTGCTCCCGTTGCTCGGCGCGTGGCGCGGGGTCCCCGAGTGGATCGCGGTCGCGCGCCCCGCGGCGCGCGCGCAGTCGCTGTTCGTGCTGCTTGCCTTCCTCTGCCTGACCTACGCCTTCCTCACCAACGATTTCTCGGTCGCCTATGTCGCCGAGAATTCGAACACGGCCCTGCCGTGGTTCTATCGGATCGGCGCGGTCTGGGGGGCTCACTCGGGGTCGCTGCTGCTGTGGGTCAGCATCCTCTCGGTCTGGACCCTGGCGGTCACCTTCGGCAGCCGCAGCCTCCCGGAGGACATCGCCGCGCGCGTCCTCGGCGTCATGGGCCTGGTGAGCATCGGCTTTCTGCTGTTCATGCTGATGACCTCCGATCCGTTCACGCGCCTGTTCCCGGCCCCGCTCAACGGCCGCGACCTCAACCCCCTGCTCCAGGATCCCGGGCTCGTGATGCATCCCCCGATGCTCTACATGGGCTACGTGGGGTTCGCCGTTCCGTTCGCCTTCGCTATCGCCGCGCTGCTCGACGGGCACCTCGACGCCGCGTGGGCGCGCTGGTCGCGACCCTGGACCACCGCGGCGTGGCTGTTCCTGACGCTGGGGATCACCCTCGGGAGCTGGTGGTCGTACTCGGTGCTGGGCTGGGGCGGCTGGTGGTTCTGGGACCCGGTGGAGAACGCGTCCTTCATGCCCTGGCTGGTGGGCACGGCCTTGATCCACTCGCTGGCGGTGACCGACAAGCGCGGCGCCTTCAAGACCTGGACGGTGCTCCTTGCGATCTTCGCCTTCTCGCTGAGTCTCCTCGGCACCTTCCTGGTGCGCTCTGGCGTCCTGGTCTCGGTGCACGCCTTCGCCACCGACCCGCGGCGCGGCATCTTCATCCTGATCTTCCTGGCGCTCGTGGTCGGGTTGTCGCTGCTGCTGTATGCGTGGCGTGCGCCTGCGGTGAAGGGCGGGGGCAACTTCCACGTGCTGTCCCGCGAGACGCTGCTGTTGGTGAACAACGTCCTGCTGGTCTCCGCAGCCTTCGCGGTGCTCCTCGGCACGCTCTACCCGCTGATCCTGGAGGGCATGGCCGTCGGCAAGATCTCGGTCGGGCCGCCGTATTTCGACACCGTTTTCATTCCCCTCACGCTGCCGCTGGTGTTCCTCGCCGCACTCGGCTCCCTGGTGCGCTGGAAACGCCAGCCGTTTCGGGCCCTGATCGGGTACGTATGGTTGCCGCTCGTGTTCTGTACCGCGGCCGGTATGCTGTTTTCGTTCTGGTATCTGGGTCGCGTGCACGCGCTCCTCGTGGTTTCGGTCATCGCGGCCTTCTGGGTCATGCTGCTTTCGGCGCGCGATATCTGGTGGCGCGTGCGACGCAACCTGGCCGGGGGGACGCGCTGGTATCGCGTTCCGCGCCACGTGCTGGGGATGGCGCTCGCCCATTTCGGGATCGGGGTCTTCGTGCTCGGGGTCGCGCTCGCCGGGACCGGCAGCCTCGAGAAGGACGTGAACATGCATCCCGGCGACGCGGTCCAGCTCGCCGGCTATACCTATCGCTTCGATGGCGTGACCGAGACGCGCGGGCCGACCTATACCGCGACCCAGGCCCGGGTGACCGTCTCGCGCGACGGACAGGTGCTGGCGACCCTGTATCCGCAGAAGCGGATCTATATCGTGCAGAACATGCCGATCACGAAGGCCGGAATCCGGCCCGGACTGCTGCATGACTTCTACGTCTCGATGGGCGAGCCGACGAGCGATGGCGGTTGGGCGATGAGACTCTACTTCAAGCCGATGGTGCGCTGGATCTGGCTCGGTCCGTTGTTCATGGCGCTCGGCGGGCTGCTGGCGGCGGGCGACCGGCGCTACCGCCTGGCGGTGGTGCGCCAGACCCAGCCGAAGGAGCGCGCGGCGGTGCGGCCGGCCACGCAGCCGCTGCCGGCATCCCCCGGCGGTTCCTGATGGTCCGCTATCTCGTCCCCCTCGGCGTCTTCGCGATGCTGGTGGCGCTGCTCGCCGTGGGCCTGCGGCACGATCCGCGCAAGATTCCCTCACCGCTGATCGGCAAGCCCGCCCCCGAATTCAGCCTGCCGGCGCTCACCGATCCCGCGCGGCGCATCACCCGGGCCGATCTGTTGGGCAAGGTGACCCTGTTCAACGTCTGGGCCTCCTGGTGCGTGTCCTGCCGCGACGAGGCCAAGGTCCTCGACGGGCTGGCCAAAAGCCGTGTCGTGCCGATCTACGGGCTCAATTACAAGGACCGGCGCGCCGCGGCCCTGGAGTGGCTCAAGGTCTTCGGCGATCCCTATGTCGCCAACGCGTTCGACCGCGAAGGCCAGGTCGCCATCAACTGGGGGGTGTACGGCGTACCCGAGACCTTCGTGGTCGACGCCAAGGGCATCATCCGCTACAAGCAGATCGGGCCGATCACGCCGCAGGTGCTCAAGGACACGATCCTGCCGCTCGTGCGCCGTTTGCAACAGGAGGCGCGCCGCCGATGAAGGCACCGTCCGCATGGCTGCTGGCACTGTTGCTGGTCGCTCCCGCCGCGCACGCGGCCACAGGCGGCGGCCCGCCGCCGCCGACGCCAACCTCCGGGTTCACGAATCCGAAGGAGGACGCGCGCTACCATGCCCTGCTGAAGAACCTGCGCTGCCTGGTTTGTCAGAACGAGTCCCTCCAGGACTCCCAGGCCGGTCTGGCGCAGGACCTGCGCCGCGAGGTGCGCGAGCAGATGCGTGCGGGCAAGAGCAACCCCGATATCGTCAAGTACCTCGTGTCGCGCTACGGGGATTTCGTCCTCTACCGTCCGCCGCTGATGGGCACGACCTATCTCCTATGGTTCGGGCCCTTCCTCGTTCTGATCGCGGGCATCGTGGCGCTGTTCGTCCTGCTGCGCCGGCGCACGCGCCGGCCCGACCCCGACCCGCTGCCCGCCCCCGAGCGGCGCCGGCTCGCCGCGTTGCTGCGCGAGCGTGAGGAGGGGTCGAAGCGATGATGCTCTTCTGGGCGATCCTGGTCCTCATGGTTCTCGCGGCGCTCGCGGCCGTGCTGCCGGCGCTGCTCGGGCGCGGCGGCGGCGGCGGGCCCGCACGCGCCGGGATCCATCGGGCGCTGTTTCGCAAACGGCTCGGGGAACTGGAGGCCGACCTCGCCGACGGCACACTGAGTCCGGAGCAGTTCGAGCAGGCGCGCGCGGACCTGGAGCGGGACACGCTCGATGCGCTGGAGCACGCGGGCTCCGAGGCGCCGCCCCCGCCGCGCCGCCCGCGCTGGGTGACGGCGCTGGTGGTGGTCGTGGCGGTGCCGCTGGTCGCGGGCACCCTCTACCGGATCTACGGCGGCTGGGCGCTGCTCTCGCCCGAGACGCGCGCGCGCCTCGCGGCCGAGGCCGTGGCGCAGGGGGACAACGACCCGGCCCTGATCCGCGACATGGCCGTCGGCCTGGCCGAGCACCTCAAGGCCCATCCCGGGGACCTGCAGGGATGGGTGCGCCTCGGGGCCGCCTACCGGGCGCTGAAGGAGTTCGCCCCGGCGGCGCGGGCCTACGCGCACGCCTACCGCCTCACCAAGGGCCGCGACGCGGCGGTGATCGCCGACTATGCCGAGGTGCTGGCGCTCGATCGCGGCAACCGCCTCGCCGGGCGCCCCGCCGAGCTGGTCCACCAGGCGCTCCAGGTCGACCCGGACCAACCCAAGGCCCTGTGGCTCGCCGGCTGGGCCGCGTTCCAGGCGCACGAGTATGGCGCGGCGGCGGCGGCGTGGAAACGGCTGGAGGCCCGCGCGCCGCGCGGGAGTGACGTGGCCCGGATCCTGCAACGTGAGGTGGTGCGCGCCCAGGCCCTGGCGCGCGGCGCGACGCCCGCCGAGGCGGCGGCGGCGGCGCGCGCGGTATCCGCGCCGCACGCGGCGGCGGGAGGCAAGGCCGTCACCGTGCGCGTGAGCCTGGACCCGCGTCTGGCCGCGCGCACGCACCCCGACGAGACTGTTTTCATCTTCGCGCGGGCGGTGCGCGGACCGCCGTTGCCGCTGGCGGTGGTCCGGCGGCGGGTCAAGGACCTGCCGCTGACCGTCACCCTCGACGACCGTCAGGCGATGGTCCCCGGCCGGACGCTCTCGACGCAGCACGAGGTGATCGTCGGCGCGCGCATCTCGCCCAGCGGCAATCCGCTTCCGGCGAAAGGGGATCTGCAGGCGCTTAGCGCGCCGGTGACGCCGGGGCGCAAGGCGGCGGTGCAGTTGACGATCGATCAGGTCGTGCCTTGACACCCCGGAGTCGCGCCGATAGAGTCGTCGCCGCACGCTTCAGGTGACCCGAGGGTTTCCGGGAAGCCGTCCGAGCGGCCCTGCCGGCGCACTGCGCGCCGCGCGGCCCGCTGCGGGCGCGCCCGACCCGAGGGATGAAACGGGAAGCCGGTGCGCCGCGTCGCTCCCGCGCGCGGTCATTCCGGCGCTGCCCCCGCAACGGTAGGCGAGTCAAGGTCCGGCATCACGCCACTGTGCGTCCGCACGGGAAGGCGCCGGGCCCGGGTCCGACGACCCGCTCGCGAGCCCGGAGACCGGCCTGAAGCGATCGGTCGGTGCTGCGTGGGGCGGCACACGGCGGGAGTGACCACCACCTCTCCCCGCGGTTACCCGCCCCCTTCGCACCCGGATCCATCCGCCGCCCGCGCGGGTGCGCGCGGGGAAGGGAGCCTTCGTGAACCGCCGTCTCCGGGCCGTATCGGTCCTGTTCAGCCTTTGCGCCGCCGGTGCCGCCCGCGCCGCGGAACCGATCACGACCGCGCCGATCGTGGTGACCGCCACCCGCACCGCGGAGACCGCGGACCAGACGCTGTCCTCGGTCACGGTCATCACCCGCGCGGACATCCGCCGCAGCGGGGCGGTGACCCTGCCCCAGCTCCTGCGCCAGGTCAACGGACTCAACGTCGCCGGCAACGGGCCGTTCGGCAAGCTCACCTCGGTGTTCCTGCGCGGGACCAACTCCAACGACGTGCTGGTGATGATCGACGGAGTCCGCGTCGGGTCGGTCACCACGGGGGGCGTTTCCTGGGAGCTGCTGCCGCTGTCGCAGATCCAGCGCATCGAAATCGTGCGCGGCCCGCATTCGAGCCTCTACGGCTCGAGCGCGGTCGGCGGCGTGATCCAGATCTTCACCCGCCGCGGGCGCGGACCGCTGCACGCCGACGCGAGCGCGGGCTACGGCAGCGAGGAGACCTATCGCGCCTTCGGCGGGGTATCGGGGGCGCTCGGTCGCGGCTGGCTGTCGTTGCGCGGCGGCGGACTCGGGACCGAGGGGATCAACGTCAGCCGGCCCGTCCTGGGCTTCAACGAGCCCGATGCCGACGGCTATCACAACGACTCCTTCAGCGCCGGCGCCGGCTACGACTGGGCGAACGGTACCGCGGTTCGCATCAATGCGCTGCGTGCCACCGGGACCACGCGCTACGATAACTTCCCGCCCTCGTCGTTCTCCACGCCGCCGAATGCCGACCGCTTCCTCCAGGAGGTGGTGGGCGGCGTCGTCCGGCTGCAGCCCACGGACGCCTGGACGGTGCACCTGCGCGCCGGGCGCAGCCTGGATGACCGCACCAGCTTCCGCGAGGGATCGAGTGCGGCGCCGACGCGCTTCGACAGCGAGCGCATCAGCGCCGGCTGGCAGAACGATGTCGCGGTCGGTTCGCACCAGCTCGTCACCGCGGGCGTCGATTACCTGGACGACCGTGTCGAGAGCACGACGCGCTATGATCGGACCTCGCGCTACGACGTCGGCGCCTATGCGCAGTATCAACTGCGCGTTGCGCTCGTGGACCTGCTCGGCGCGGTGCGCCTCGATCACGACGAGCAGTTCGGCAACCACACCACCGGCAACGTGGCCCTCGGTTATCGGCTCACCAAGGCCCTGCGCCTGACCGCCTCCTACGGCACGGCCTTCCGCGCGCCCACCTTCAACGACCTCTACTTCCCGGGCTACAGCAACCCGAACCTCCAGCCGGAGACCTCCGACACCGTCGAGGTCGGGGTGCGCGGCCGCCACGCCTGGGGGCACTGGCACGTGGATGCCTATCGCACCGGTATCCGCGACCTCATCCAGCTCGATGCGCGTTTTATTCCGCAAAACATCGGCCGCGCGAGTATCCGCGGCCTGGAGGCGGGCCTGACGACCCGTGTGCTCGGCTGGCGGCTCGATCTCGGCGTGGACTTCATGCGCCCGCACGACGAGGTCAGCGGGTTGACGTTGACCCGCAGGCCGGAGCGCTCCTTCAAGCTCGCGCTGGACCGCGGCTTCGGGCGCGCCCATCTCCATGCGGAATGGATCGCCGAGGGGCGGCGGTTCGACCAGTTCTTCGATCCCACGACCTTCCAGTCCGAGCGTGTGCGGCTCGCGGGCTACGGTACCCTGGGGTTAGATCTGCGCTATGACCTGACGCCGCACTGGACTCTGAACGCCGCCCTGAACAATGCCTTCGACCGGCGTTACGAGACCGTCTTCGGCTACAATCAACTCGGTCGCACGGTGTTCGTCTCCGTGCGCTACAGCGGGATCCCCTGGGGCGGGAGCACGTGAACGCAAATCTGGCGCGGGCCCTGGTCGCCTCGGCGGCGCTGCATCTGGCGCTGTTCGCCGCCTGGGGGGGCCTGGGGCCGCGCCCGACCCTCGGTGCGGCGCCCGCGGGACCGGAACTGCGGGTCCGCCTCGGGGCCGCCGCCGGCGGCGCGGCGGCCGCGGCCGATCTTACCCCCGCCGTGCGCGCCCCGCGCCCGGGCCCCAGCGCCGTCGACCCGCCGTTGCGTGCCGAGCGGACGGCGCGGCGGCGGCCGCGGTCGCACCCGCGCCGCCGGCGCGAACCGCAACCTGCCGTCGCGGCGGCGGTGCACGTGCCCCTCCCCGCCGCCTTGCAAGCGGGGCGTTCCCCCCGCCGCCGTCCCTCGCAAAACCCCGTCGTCGTCGCACGACGCGGCGGGAGATCGGGCGCCCCCGCCGCCGCAGCGGGCGGCGGGGGAAGTTCCGCCGTGCAGTTCGTGCGCGCGGCGCTTCTGCGCCTGCTCGGCGAACACTTCGACTACCCGTGGATCGCGCGCCGTGAGGGCTGGGAGGGCGAGGTGCGCCTGGCGCTGCGGGTCGGGGCCGGAGGACGGGTTTCGGCGCTGCGGGTGGTGCATACTTCCGGCTATCCGGTGCTCGACCGCGCCGCGCTGCGCAGCGCGCGGCGCATCCGTGCCGTCCCCGATGCCGCCGCGCGGCTGCACGGTCGCGCCGTCGAGGTCGTGGTGCCGGTCGAATACCGGCTGGTGAACGGGTAGGCGCCGATGGGCCATCGATTGTCGAAGATCTACACGCGCACCGGGGACGGCGGCGAGACCGGGCTCGGCGACGGCGCGCGCGTGCCCAAGGACGACGCGCGCGTGGAGGCCTATGGGACGGTCGACGAACTCAACAGCGCCGTGGCCATGGTCCTGGCCGAGGGTCCGCCCGCGGCCGTCGCCGCGTGCCTGCGCGAGGTGCAGCACGAACTGTTCGACCTCGGCGGCGAACTGTGCCTGCCGGGGCACGCGGCGATCAGTGCCGAACAGGTCGCGCGCCTCGAGCGGGAGCTGGACGGCTTCAACGCCGACCTGCCGCCGCTGCGGGAGTTCGTCCTGCCGGGCGGCGGGCGGGCGGCGGCGGCCTGTCACCTCGCGCGCACCGTATGCCGGCGCGCCGAGCGCCGCCTGGTGGCTCTGCGCCGCAGCCGGCCGGTTCGTGACGAGGCGCTGGCCTATCTGAACCGTCTCTCAGACCTGCTGTTCGTGCTCGCCCGCGTGCTCGCGCGTGCCGGCGGCGCGGGCGAGACCTTGTGGCGCAAGGGCGGGGCGCGCCGCGAGCCCTGAGGAAGTCCTTCCGCGGGGCGGCGGCGGGCGCGGGGCGGGATAAAAGGGCGTTGACGAGGCGCCGTGGGTGCCCCGTCAAGGTCGTAACTTGGCGGCGTTTCTGACAAATCCTGAGACCTGCGGCGGATCTGCAGGCCGCGGCCGCTCACATCGTAGTGCGGCCGGCCGGCGCGGGCCGGTCGCGCCGACGCACGGACTGAAGCCGTCTCCGGCTTCGGCGGCGCCTCCGGCGCGAGAGGTCGCGGTTGTCATCAAACGTTCACGCTGACCGCGTAATCTACGGCCACGCGCGGGTGTGCGCCCGTGCGGATCCGTTAACTCCTTCGTGCACGCATTCGACCACTTGTTTAGGAGAAACCCATGAGTGTTTCCAGATTATGGAGCGCCGTCGCCGGAGCGGGCCTGGCGCTGATGATCGCAGCGCCGGCCGGCGCCGCCCCGGTGAAGCAGATCACCGGCGCCGGTTCGACCTTCGCCTATCCGCTGTATTCCGCCTGGGCGGACCATTACGCCAAGCGGACCGGCATCGAACTGAACTACCAGTCGATCGGCTCGGGCGGCGGTATTCGACAGATCGAAGCCCGCACGGTGGATTTCGGGGCGACCGACGCCCCGCTGACGGCCAAGCAGTTGAAGCAGCACGGCTTGGTGCAGTTTCCGACCGCCATGGGCGGCGTCATCCCCACGATCAACGTCCCCGGAATCAAGCCCGGCCAACTGGCCCTGAACGGCCGCGTGCTCGCAGACATCTTTTTGGGCAAGATCACCAAGTGGGACGCCCCTGCGATCAAGAAGCTCAACCCGGGGCTGCATCTTCCGGATCTGCGCATCACGGTCGTCCATCGTTCCGACGGATCCGGGACCACCTTCATCTTCACCGACTATCTGGCCAAGGTCAGTCCGGAGTGGAAATCGACGGTCGGCTTCGGCAAGGCCGTCAACTGGCCCTCTTCCGGGAACGTCGGCGGGAAAGGGAACGAGGGCGTCGCCGCCTATGTGCAGCGTATCCGGGGCGCGATCGGCTATAACGAATACGCCTATGTGCTTCAGAACCACATGAACTATGCCGACATGATCAACCGCGACGGCCGTCGCGTGGCTCCCACCGCCGGCAACTTTGCGGCCGCTGCCGCCAACGCCGACTGGAAGCATGCGCCGGGGTACTACCTGCTGCTCACCGATCAGCCGGGCGCCAAGAGCTGGCCGATCACGGGCGCGACCTTCGTGCTGGTTCCCGCACGACCGGCGCATCCCGATAACATCAAGACCGTGCTGAAGTTCTTCCATTGGGGGTTCACGAAAGGCAAGCGGATCGCCGAAAGCCTCGACTACATCCCGATGCCGCACAGCGTGGTTCGTATGATCGAGAACACCTGGCACCAGGAAATCAAGTATCACGGCCATTCGCTCTGGAAATGAGCTGAAAGCGGCCTGGAGCGGTCTGTAACGGCGGCGGAGGGTGGTTTCCCTCCGCCTTTTTTGCTTTTACACTGAGGCGCGTATGAGTGGGAGTGAGCGGCTCACCTTGGCCCTGACCGGCATCGCCAAGCTTCGGCGCGGCAGACGGATCGATGTCCTTTTCCGCTGGATGACGGAGGTCTTCGCCTGGGCGGTTCTACTGGTGCTCGGCGCCATCGTCATCGAACTGTTACGCGACTCCTGGCCGGCCTTCAGCCGCTTCGGCTTCGGTTTCTTCACCTCCTCGGCCTGGAATCCCGTCACGGACGACTACGGCGCGGCCTCCTCTATTTTGGGTACGCTCGTCACTTCCTTCATCGCGATCCTGCTGGCCGTCCCGATCAGCTTCGGTATCGCCCTGTTCCTCACCGAACTGGCGCCGCTCTGGTTGCGCCGGCCGGTCGGTATCGCCGTCGAGTTGCTCGCGGGGATCCCGTCGATCATCTACGGGATCTGGGGACTGTTCATCTTCGCTCCCTGGTTCGCCGATAACGTCCAAATCAAGCTGACCGATTACCTGGGGGGACTGCCCGTGGTCGGAACCCTGTTCCAGGGCCCGCCCATCGGGCTGGGATGGGCGGTTGCGGGTCTCGTTCTGACGATCATGATCATCCCTTTCATCGCCGCGGTCATGCGCGACGTATTCGAACTGGTGCCGACAACCCTCAAGGAGTCGGCCTACGCCCTCGGCTCGACCCGGTGGGAAGTCATTCGCCATATCGTACTTCCGTACACCAGCGTCGGCGTGATCGGAGG
Source organism: Gammaproteobacteria bacterium (assembly GCA_027013145.1). Lineage (GTDB taxonomy): Bacteria > Pseudomonadota > Gammaproteobacteria > 21-64-14 > 21-64-14 > BMS3Abin12. The sequence continues at coordinate 312,846 of JALUXX010000011.1, forward strand.
TATCATGCTCGGTCTCGGACGGGCGTTGGGCGAAACGATGGCGGTTACCTTCGTGGTCGGCAACGCCCACGACGTGCATGCTTCGTTGTTCATGCCCGGCAACACCATCGCCTCGACCATCGCCAATGAATTCACCGAGGCCACGTCGCTGCCGCATCGCTCCGCGTTGATCGCGCTCGGGTTGATCCTGTTCGTAATCACCTTCATCGTACTGGCTTTGGCCAAGCTCCTGCTGATGCGTCTCGAACGAGCACAAGGGCAAAAGGCGTGAACAACGCGCGTTACCTGCGCAGGCGACTGACGAACGTCGTCAACATGGGGGTCGCCGTCCTGCTGACCGGGTTGGCCCTGTTTTTCCTGGCCTGGATCCTGTTCGTGCTCGCCGCCAAGGGAATCGGCTACGTACATCCCGCCCTGTTCGTCGAGAGCACGCCGGGCGCAGGTATCCCGGGCGGTGGCCTCGAAAACGCCTTTATCGGCAGCCTCATCATGACAGGACTCGGACTCCTGATGGGCGCGCCGGTCGGTATCCTCGCCGCCACCTATCTGGCCGAGTTCGGTCATCACACCCGGCTGGCGATGACTGTGCGATTCATCAACGATGTACTGCTATCGGCACCCTCTATCGTGATCGGGGTATTCGTCTACGGCGTCGTCGTCGAACCCATGGGGCACTTCTCGGGTTGGGCAGGCGCCATCGCGCTCGCCATCATCGCGCTGCCAGTCACCGTGCGAACGACCGACAGCATGCTGCAGCTGGTCCCCGATCAGATGCGGGAGGCGGCCATCGCCCTCGGCACGCCGCGTTGGAAGGTCACGGTGTGGATCGTCTATCGCGCCTCCCTGCCGGGAATCGTCACCGGCGTCCTGTTGGCGACCGCGCGCATCATCGGCGAGGCCGCGCCGCTGCTGTTCACCTCGCTCGGCAACCAGTTCCTCACCCTCAATCCCAATCGGCCGATGGCCGCCGTGCCCCAGGTGTTGTTCAACTTCGCCATGGGCCCTTACGAAAACTGGCACCGGATCGCCTGGGCCGGCGCCCTCACGACCACCCTTCTGGTGCTCCTGCTGATGATCGCCGCGCGTCTGCCTTCGGGGCGTGGTCGATCGGCGAAATCCGGCCAGGGTCGTTGAGCCGCTGCGTGCCGCCCGCCGAGCCGCGTCGGCGGGGGGCGGGCGCGGGCGTCGCGGGAGGTCGGTCGCTGCGGTCACGGGGGGCGATCTGCGGGAGCGAACGACTCGCTCTACGGTAGTGGCGCGTGCGACACCGGGCCGGCGGCCCATCGACGGGAGCGGCGGGGTGCGGGCGAAGCGCGCGGCCGCGGCACCGGACTTGGCGCACCGCGACCACGGACCCGCACCGGCTCGGGTCAGGGCGTGAACTTTCCGCAACCGCCCCGGTCATACCTCGTGGGCGCTAGGATTGGCGCCCACCCGCTTTTCCTCCCTGAGCGGGTACATACACCCGGTTTTCCCCAGACCGGGTGGAAGCGTTGCCCCGGTTTTCTCCCCCCCTTGAAAACCGGGGTTTTTTTTGGCCGCGTCGTTCAGGCGTCGGCATCCCCCAGCCAGCGGTCGAGCACCGCTTCCAGTTCATCGAGCCCGGTTCCCTGTAGGGACGAGAATACCTGCACGCCGACATCCGGACCGCGTCCATTCATTTCGCGAAGTACCTGCATGCGCGCGATGTTTACCCGGTTGCGGGACAACTTGTCCGCCTTGGTGAGCAGGGCGTGTACCGGCAGCGAGGCGGCCGCGCACCAGCGAAGCAGGTTTTCGTCACCCGCGCCGAGGGGGTGGCGGATGTCCATGACCAGGATGATCCCGCACAGCGAGCGTCGCCGCTCGAGGTAGTCGGTGACGCTGCGTTCCCAGCGCGCCTTCAGTGCGCGCGGGACCTTCGCATAGCCGTAACCCGGCAGGTCGACGAGGCGCCGCGTCGGCCCGACCTCGAAGAAATTGAGCAACTGCGTGCGCCCCGGCGAACGGCTCACCCGCGCGAGACCGCGACGGCCGGCGAGGGCGTTCAGTACACTCGACTTGCCGGCGTTGGAGCGCCCCGCGAAGGCCACTTCGCGCCCGACATCGGGCGGCGCACCGGTCCGGTCCGGCGCGCCGGTGAGAAAGCGCGCATTCCGATAGCGTCGACTCATGGCCCCAGTCGTGTCCAGCGTCGCGACGCAGTTGACCGCCGGGCGGTCAACTGATATATAGTGCAACGCATTTTCCGCCCTCCTCTCTTCGGTGCGGTGCCCGACCCGCTCCCGCGTCGCGGCGCAGTGGCGGGCGAAACGGCTACGCGCCCAGGCCCTAGGGAGCCAGTACACCATGAAAAGGTGGTTACCCGCACTGCTCGTCTGCACGCCTCTCGTATTGGGGGCCGCCCCTGCGCTGGCGGCCGGAAACGCGAAGGCCGGCGAGGCCATTTCCACGACCTGTCGTGGTTGCCACGGCCAGAAGGGGATCAGTCCGAATCCACAGTGGCCGAATCTCGCCGGCCAGAACGCCTCCTACATCGTCAAGGAGCTGGGTGACTTCAAGGCCGGCCGGCGCACCAACCCGATTATGGGCCCGCAGGCGGCGCATCTCACCCCCGTGCAGATGGAAAACCTCGCGGCATTCTTCTCCTCCCTGAAGCCCGCCGTCGGCGCCGCCGACCCCAAGCTCGTCGCCGAGGGGGAGAGCATCTATCGCGGCGGCGACCGCGCGACCGGCGTCCCCGCGTGCATGGCGTGTCACGGACCCGAGGGCAAGGGCAACCCCGCGGCCCGTTACCCGGCCCTGCGCGGGCAGCACGCGGCCTACGTCGTCGCCCAACTCGAGGCCTTTCGCTCAGGCAAGCGCCACAACGATCCCGACAAGATGATGCGCGACATCGCCGCCCGGCTGACGCCGCAGCAGATCCAGGCGGTCGCCTCCTACGTCCAGGGCTTGTACTGAGCGCAGTCGCGGCGCACCCGGGCGGTGCGCCCTCTCCTCCTTGTCCCGCGGGCCGCAGCGGTGACTGCGGTCCGCCGCCGCCTCCCCGCCACGTCGCTGCACACCTTGCTTTTGTTTCGGGAAGTGCTACGCTGAGTGTCCGTGCGGACCGACTCGGTTGAGGTCAACCCCATGAAATCCCGACGAAACGGACGCACCCGCCGGCTGCGTCCGCGGTGCGTGCTGTGGCTGTTGCCGTGTCTGCTGCTGGTGGCGGGCGCGAGCCACGTGGGTGCGTATGCCGCTTCCACGGCCGAGTACGACGCGGGATTCGACTATAAGCTGATCGATCCCCCGGCCACGGTCCCGGGCGCCGAGCCGGGGAAGGTCACGGTCGTCGAATTTTTCTGGTACGGCTGCCCCCACTGCTACCGCTTCGAGCCGTATCTGGACAAGTGGCTCGAGCACAAGCCCGACTACGTCCAGTTCATCCGTATCCCCGCGCCGTTGAATCCGACCTGGACGGTCCATGCGCGCGCCTACTATGCGGCACAGGAACTCGGCGTGCTCCCGCGCCTGTTCCAGCCGTTGTTCGATGCCATCCAGCGCCAGGGTCCCGCGCTGGCGACCGAGGATGCGCTCGCCGGCTTCTTCACCCGTCACGGGGTGAAGCCGGCAGCCTTCCGCGCCGCCTACGGCTCGTTCTCGGTCGACGCCAAGGTGCGCCGCGCCCGGGCGCTGGCCCAGCGCGTCGGCGTGACCGGGGTGCCGACTCTGATGGTGGCGGGGCAGTACCGGACCAGCCTCGAGCGGGCCGGCAGCGACCAGCGCCTCATCGACATCGTCGCCTATCTCGCGCGCAAGGCGGCCGCCGAGCGCCGCGGCGCGGCGCGGCTCAAGTCGGCGGGGCCGGCCGCCGCCAACCAGTCGGGCGCGCACTAGCGCGGCCGACAGCGTACGCCGGGGCCCGCCGTAGCGGACCCCGGGCGGGCCGCCCCCCCTTCCGCGGGCGGGCGGCGCTGCAGCCAAGGACCGAGCGGCCGATGAATGCAGCGGAACTCTTCGTCAAGTGCCTCGAGAACGAAGCCGTCGAGTACGTGTTCGGCCTGCCCGGCGAAGAGAACCTGGACGTCCTCGACGCGCTCATCGATTCGTCGATCCGCTTCGTCACGACGCGCCACGAGCAGGGCGCCGCGTTCATGGCCGACGTCTACGGGCGCCTTACGGGCCATGCCGGCGTATGCCTGTCGACCCTCGGCCCCGGGGCGACCAACCTCGTCACCGGCGTCGCGGACGCGAACATGGACCATGCGCCCCTGGTCGCCGTCTCCGGGCAGGCGGGCACCAACCGGCTGCACAAGGAGTCGCACCAGACGCTCGATCTGGAACTCATGTTCGCGCCCGTCACCAAGTATTCCTCGCGCCTCCTTACACCGAATATCATCACCGAAGTCGTACGCAAGGCGTTCAAGCTGGCACAGACCGAGAAGATGGGCGCCTGCTTCATCGAGTTCCCCGAGAACATTGCGCGTATGGCCATCGACGATGCGCCGCTGCCGGTGCGCCAGCCCACGCCGCCGGAGCCTTCCACCGACCGCCTGAACTACGCCGCAGAGCTGATTTCCGAGGCCCGTGACCCGATTATTCTCGCGGGCAACGGCGTGATCCGAAGCCGGGCCTGGCGGCAGCTCGCCGAGTTCTCGCGCCGCCTCAACATCCCCGTGGCCAATACCTTCATGGCCAAGGGCGTCGTCCCCTTCTTCAAGAATCCGCTGGCGCTCGGCAGCGTGGGCCTCCAGTCCAACGACTATGTCAACTGCGGGTTCAGCCGCGCCGACGTCATCATCTGCGTCGGCTACGACCTCGCCGAGTATCACCCCAAGCTGTGGCATCCGACCCGCGACCGCAAGTTGATCCATATCGACGCCAACCCCGCGGAGGTCGACGCCCACTACAACATCGAGTGCGGGGTCGTGGGCGACATCAAGCACAGCCTGACGCGGATCGCCGAGCTGGCCACCCCGCACGAAGACCACAAGATGCGCGTGCTGCGCACCATGCTGATGGAGGAGATGCAGGCGCTCAGCGAAGATCAGGGCTATCCGATCAAGCCGCAGAAGATCATCTGGGATCTGCGCACCGCGATGGAACTCGAGGACATCGTCGTCTGCGACGTGGGTGCGCACAAGATGTGGATGGCGCGGATGTTCCGCTGCGAGTATCCGAACACCTGCATCATCTCCAACGGTTTCGCGAGCATGGGCATCGCCGTTCCGGGGGCGATCGCCGCCAAGATGGTGTATCCGGATCGCTCCGTCGTGGCCGTGACCGGCGACGCGGGTTTTCTCATGAACTGCCAGGAGATCGAGACCGCGGTGCGTCTCGATATCCCCATCGTCGTTTTGATCTGGAACGACGGGGGATACGGCCTGATCGAGTGGAAGCAGATGAATCATTTCCAGCGTTCCGCCTACGTCAGGTTCGGCAATCCCGACTTCGTGAAGCTGGCGGAGGCCTTCGGCGCCAAGGGGTATCGCGTGCGCAGCACGGCCGAACTGCTGCCCACCCTGAACGAGGCGCTGGCCGCCCGGAGTGTCTGCATCGTGGACTGCCCGGTCGACTACTCCGAGAACCTCAAGCTCACCTCGAAGCTGGGCGAGATGGTCTGCCCGATATGACGCTCAGCTATCCCGCCGACGGGGTCGTTGCCCGACCTCGCACCCGCTATCCGGGCGCCGCGGAGGGAGAGCCGCGCCGCGTCGGACGTGAGATCGGGCAGCGCCTGCGGCTGCTGAGCTATAACATCCAGGCGGGCATCTCGACCGCTCACTTCCATCAGTACCTGACCCGGAGCTGGAAGCACGTGCTGCCGGATTCCGAGCGTTTCGTGAACCTGGACAGCATCTCGCGCCTCGTCAGCACCTTCGATATCGTCGGCCTCCAGGAGGTGGACCCCGGCAGCCTGCGCAGCGGTTTCGTCAACCAGACCGAGTACCTCGCCCTCAAGGCGGGGTTCCCCTACTGGCATCACCAGACCAACCGCCGTATCGGAAAGTTCGCGCGCCAGAGCATCGGAATCCTGAGCCGCTTCCGTCCCGTCCAACTGACCGAGCACAAGCTCCCCGGCCGGATACCGGGCCGCGGCGCGCTGCGCGCGGAGTTCGCGGGCGGCGGCGCACGCCTGGTACTGTTGATCATCCATCTCGCGCTGGGACGCCGCGCGCGCCTGCAACAGCTCAAGTTCATCGGCGAGTTGATCAGCGGCGACCCCAACGTGATCGTGATGGGCGACCTGAACTGCCGCTCGCGCAGCCCCGAAATGGACCAGTTGCTCGAGGATACCGGGCTGTGCGAGCCGGTCCACAACCTGCTCACCTTCCCGAGCTGGCGCCCGAGCCGGAACATCGACCACATCCTCGTCAGCCCGTCCCTCAAGGTGGAGCGGGTTTCCGTGCTCAACTACCCGTTTTCCGATCATCTCCCGGTCGCAATGGATGTGACCCTGCCCGGCGGGCTGCGGCTGGGGGCATGACGGCCGCCCTGATCGGCCTGGCAGCGGCGGCGGTCGTCCTGGCGGTGCTGGCGCGGCGGCGGGCGGGCCGCCCGGACTTCGAACTCCGCCTGTATCCCCACGGCGCCACGGTGAGGCGCGGCGAGGTCCCCGACGCCTTCCTCGCGTCGTGCACCGAAGTGGCGCGCATCGCCGGCATCGATAAGGGCTGGATCCGCGGCTACGGGACGGCTGCGGCCGTGCAGCTTCGGTTTTCCGCCTCGATCCCGGAGCCGGTGCGCCAGCGATTCCGCAACGTGTGGCCCCACGGTGCGCCTCCGGCGCCGCGGCCACCGCGGCCCGGCATCCCCCGGCGCCGTGCACGCGGCTGATGCCCCCGCGGGCGGGTATACTGGCGGCCCCGCAGCGACGGAGATCCACGCCGTGAACCCTGGGGTGACGGTCGGTACGGATGCGGCCGCGACGTCCGCCGCCGAGCATGCGCCGGCATCGGCGCCCGGCGAGCCGGCGGGCGGCGGCCGCGCCGGGTCCTTCGACCCGGAGCCCGGGCACACGGCCGGCTTCGACGCGCTGCGCCGCTACCTGCGTCGCGTCGGGGTCGCGGGCGGAACCGCGCTGATCACGGCCTTATCGGTGGTGCTCTCGGTTGTGCTTACGCTGGGCGTATCGCGCCTGGCGGGCGCGCCGGCCGGCCCGGTTGCGCTCGGCATCTCGGTGCTCGCACCGGCACTGATCGCGCCGCCGTTCACGCTGATGCTGCTGGCGCTCGTGGCCCGGCTCGACGCCGCCGAACGTACGCTGAGTCGCCTATCCGCCGTCGATTCCCTCACCAAGGTCTACAATCGCAGGGGGATCCTGCAACTCGCCCACAGCGAGTACGCCCGCGCGCGACGTACCGGCGAGGCGCTGTCGGTCGCGATCCTCGATGTCGACCGATTCAAGCAAATCAACGATACCTACGGCCACCCGGGCGGGGACGCGGTGCTGCGTGCCCTCGCCGGTCAGTGCGCGGCCCACAGCCGGGAGGTCGATCATTTCGGCCGTTACGGCGGGGAGGAATTCATGTACGTCCTCCCGTCGTCTTCACCCGGGCGCGCGGCGGAGTTCGCGGAGCGTATCCGCACCCTGTTGGCGTCGGATGCCGTTCGCTACCGTGACCGGCGGATCGTCTTCACGGTCAGCATCGGTGTGACCTCGCTGGGGGAGCGCGAGGACCTCGATGCGCTGTTGCTGCGCGCCGACGAAGCGCTCTACTCCGCCAAGCGCAGCGGGCGCAACCGGGTGGTCGTCCTGCCCGGTGCCGCGCCGACGGGGCGGGCAGGCCGGCGCCGTTCGACTACACTTGGGGAGTGGGACGCCGGTGGAGGAGGAGCTGTCATGACCGAGCCGTTGGACCATATCCTGTATCGCAACGACGATGCGCACGACCCGCGGTTCCCGCACGCCCCGGCGGAATGGACGCGGGAGGCGGCCGAGCGGATCGCCCGGGCAGAAGGGCTTCAACTCGGGGAGGATCACTGGGACCTGGTGCGGGCGCTGCAGGAGTTCTTCGCGCGCCACGCCGATCACCCGCAGATACGCTTTCGGGAGCTCCACGACGCGCTGGAGGAACGATTCCACCGCCAGGGGGGGGTGAAGTATCTCTACGGCCTGTTTCCCGGGGGGCCCGTGGCGCAGGGTTGCCGCGTCGCCGGCTTCACCCCGCCGGCGGGCACCGTCGACCGGGGCTTCGGCAGCGTCGTCTAGGTCGGATTCGGGGGATCGTGACGAGGCGGCTGTGCACTCAGGCGTGCGGCAGTGATTCGACCTTGACGTAGGTCCAGCCGGCCTGGACCAGCGCGATGATCTGGTCGAGGGCTGGCTTGCTGGTGTCCACGTTGCGGAGGAACGTGGGGCGCACGCCGCGGCGGCGAAGCGCCCGGATGCTGTTCGCGCACGCGATGAAGTGGACGTTCGGATGTGCGAGCGTGAGTTCGCGGACCTCCCGTTCGTACGGAGACACCCCCGCGCGCAGCAGGTTGAGGCCGCCTGCGTTGGCCACGACCGCGATCTGGCCCGAGCCGGCCGGGTGGGTCTTGAGGAACGAGCGGATATATCCCAGCACGGCGGCGAACTGCTTCGGATCGGATTCGCTGATGTGCAGCACGATCCGGGTTGCCTGCCGCGGCACGGTGCGCTGCGCCGTTGCGGCCGGTGCCTTGACGCCGCCGCCCGAGTCGAGTCCCGCAGGTCCGGCGCTCAGGCCGCCGAGGGCGATCAGCGCCGTCGCCACCAGCCCGAACGGCATCGCACCCCAGCGCCGCCCGCGGCGCGCGCCGCCCGGCGGCGCCGATGCGAGCGGCGGCGGCTGCACGGACTCGAAGCCGATTCGCATCAGATCCTTTGCCCGCCGCAGCCGGTAGACGCGTTCGCGTACGGCGAGGTCCTCCTCCATCGCGCGCAGCACCCTCTCGCGATGGGTCGCATCGAGGTGACCGTCGACGAAGGCACCGAGGGTAAGGTCGTCGAGCCGTTCGGATTCCGGCTGATTCATGAGTCACCTCACGACGTGAATCCGCCCCTGGACGGTGCCGGACGGGGCGGGCGCTTCCATGCGCGCGAGCAGATTTCTGCGCGCGCGGTGCAACCGGCTCATCACGGTGCCGATGGGAATCCCGAGTACATCGGCCACTTCGCAGTAGGACAGCTCCTCGAGGTCCACCAGCGAGAGCACCTGCCGCTGCTCCGGCGGCAGTTCCGCGACGGCGCACCGGACCCGCCGCACGATCTCCAGTTCCTCGCAGGCACAGAACGGACCGAATTCCTCGCTTGCGATCTGGTCGTCCAGTTCCTGGTGCATCTTCCGGCCGCGGAGGTGGCGGTTCCAGTTGTTGCGCAGAATTCCGTACAGCCACGGGAAAAGGCGGGCCTCATCACGTAGTTGTTTCACGTTTGTGATCCCCGCGGCGATGGTTTCCTGGACGAGATCATCGGCGAGCATACGATCCCCGCACCAAGCCAGAGCCACCCGGAAGAGTCGGGCGCGCGCTTCAGCGATCCGCGCCCGGAGCGACGGGAGGCAACGAAGTCTGGGGCGGTCCATGCATTGGTAGATGCCCTGAGGTCCGTTTTTATTCTCGCGCCGCGCGGGTGTACCCGTGTCCCGCGACCATACCTCGCTTCGCGACGGAAAACCGGCGCGCCCGGGCGGAATAAAGCCGTGCGCCGCGACCACTACGGGGGGACGCCTACCCTGACGCCGCGTCCGGTGGACTCACCCCGCACGCAGGCGACGGTTCGCGTTGCGGCGCAACGGGGTGCGCCACGGCGGTCACGGTCGGGCCGAAGAGATGCCCGGCCGCTCGGCAGGTCGTTGAACAGGTCCGGAACGGACTCTTTCGACCCGTCGCGCCCAGCGCAGATCCGGGCGCGGCTCCGCCGAATCGGACGCCTCCGTGTTCGATTCGCGTGTGGGGTGCTGCTGCCCCGCCTCCGCAGGCCGTTCTGCAACGGACTGCAAACCCAAAACCGGAAGAAACCAATCAAAGGGGGAACACCATGAGAATACGACAGCATGCCGGCGCCGTAGTTGTAACGGTCCTGTGCCTCGGGTGGATGACCGGTCCCGCCCGGGCCGGAGAAACCGTGGACGATTCGTTCCAGCGCATTCCGGCCACCACACCGAGCGGCAGCGGCCACACCGTGCTCGGGCAGTGCGGGGGGGCGTACGATGAGGCCCGAGCCGAACTCGAGGTGGTGCAGAGCGACGGGATGAGCCGGGTCAAGATCGACCTGTCGCACGCCCGTCCGGACACCCTCTACACGGTTTGGCTGCGGGTGAAGGGCAAGGACGCGGACGGAAGCTTCGGGGGCAGCCCGCTGACGGGCGGCGGCGCAACGCCCCTGGCCCCGGGTTCGGCGCTGACGGCGCTGTGGAAGATCACGCCGCCGATGCCGGGGAGCGCGACCCTCCCCAACGGGTTTACCACGGACGCCAGGGGGCGGGGCAGGTTCAGGACCGTGCTGGACTTTCCCCTGCTCGGCGGGGCCTATCCCTTCAACGAGATGCCCGACGGCGTGATCCCGGGCGCGCGCGAGATCCCGGTGGCGATCGTCAATCCCGCCGCGCCGGGCGTGCAGGGGCCGTTCATGATCCGCATCGTATCCCACTGCCAGGACGGCCTCGGCCACGGCCTCTCGCCGGCGGCCCGCGAAGCGTGGTTCGACTGGCCGGAATAGCCGGCCGCACAACCACTTCCCCATCCGGGTCGGTGACAACTGCGTCTCATTCGCATCTTGCCGCGAGGTTCGCTTTGTAGACCGAACCGGCTATTATTTCTGAACGACGGGTCGCCAGGGACGGCGCCCGCCACGCTCGCCCGCCACGCTCGAAGGGATTCGAGGTGCCACGCCAGCCGCGCCCTTACCATCCCGGCGTTCCGTTTCACGTCGTGCAGCGCGGCAACAACCGCCAGCGCTGCTTCTTCGAACCGCGTGACTACCGCTATTATCTCTATTGCCTGCGTGAGTCGGCGGCACGCTATGGCGTCGCGGTCCACGCCTATGTCTTGATGACCAACCACGTCCATTTGCTGATGACGCCGGATTCGCCGCCCGGTATCTCCAGAGTCATGCAATCGATCGGCAGGCGCTATGTGCAGTGGATCAATCGTCGCTGCCTCCGGACCGGCACCCTGTGGGAGGGGCGCCACAGGGCCAGCCTGGTGGACGCCGAGGCCTATCTGTTGGCCTGCTATCGATATATCGAATCCAACCCGGTGCGGGCCGGGATGGTCACTTCAGCAGGGGCGTATCCCTGGTCCAGTTTCCATCGCAATGCCCTGGGTGAGCCGGATCCGGTCGTATCCGACCACGAACTCTACTGTCGTCTGGGGCGCGGCGGCCCGGCGCGGCGGAGTGCCTACCAGGCGTTGTTCGGCGAGCCGCTCGGAGCCGGCGAACTGCATGCGATCCGCGCCGCCGCGTACCGCTCCGCGCCCCTCCGCCCGCGAAGGCCTGCGAGGAGTGCCGTAAGCCGCGGCGGCGCGGGTGTAAGATAGGCGCGTGTGATAATGAGACGCATTTGTCACCGACCCGATGATGGATCCGATTGAATTGTTTGGGCAGTGGTATGAGAAGGCACAGGGGGCCGGGTTGGCGTTGCCCCAGGCGATGACGCTGGCCACGGCCGGGCGCTTCGGGCGCCCGGCGGCGCGGGTGGTGCTGCTCAGCAGCTTCGATCATCGCGGTTTCGTCTTTCATACCAACTACGAGAGCCGAAAGGGCGAGGAGATCGCGGCCGAAGACCATGTCGCGCTGGTGTTCTGGTGGGAGCCGCCCGGGCTCCAGGTGCGGATCGAAGGGCGTGCGGAGAAGACCACGGCGGCCGAGTCCGACGCCTATTTCCGCCGGCGCCCGCGCGGCAACCAGCTCTCCGCGTGGGCTTCGGACCAGAGCCGCGTGATCGCCGGGCGCGCGGAACTGGAGGCACGGATGCGTGCGGTGGCGGACCGCTATGCGGACGGCGAGGTCCCGAGACCGCCGCACTGGGGTGGCTACCGCGTCGTGCCCGAGGTCATCGAGTTCTGGGAGAACCGGCCGGACCGGCTGCACGACCGTATGCGCTACCGCCGCAGCGGTGACCGCTGGGCCCTCGAGCGCCTGGCCCCGTGAACGCCGCGGCGGCGATGCGCCCGCTGCCCGCGGGGTGCCGGGCATGAGCCGGCGCGAACCGGTGCTGTTCTCCTGGAGCGGCGGCAAGGACAGCATGCTGGCGCTGCACGCGCTCCTCGACGATCCGGCCTACGAGGTGGTGGCGCTGCTCACCACCGTCGCCGACGACTACCGGCGGATCAGCCATCACGGCGTGCGCGAGGCGCTCCTGCGCGCGCAGGCCGACGCGCTCGGCGTGCCGCTGGAGGTCCTCTATCTCCCGGCGCAGCGTTGCAGCAACGCCGACTACGAGGCGCGCATGGGCGCGGTGATGGAACGCTATGCGCAGGCCGGGGTCCGCACCGTGGCGCACGGCGATATCTTTCTCGAGGATCTGCGCGCGTACCGCGAGCGCAACCTGGCGCGCGCCGGGATGCGCGCGCTGTTCCCGTTGTGGGGGGAGGACACGCGCGACCTGATCGGGCGATTCGTGGCGCTGGGCTACCGCGGCACACTGTGCTGCGTCGACGCCGCACGCTTGGGCCCGGAGTTCGCCGGGCGCGCCCTCGACGCCGAGCTGCTGGAGGCCCTGCCCGCCGGGGTCGATCCCTGTGGCGAGAACGGCGAGTACCATTCCTTCGTATGGGACGGGCCGCGGTTCCGTCGGCCGGTGGCGTTGCGCCCGGGCGCGGTGGTGACCCGGGAGGGGCGCCACTTCATCGACCTGCTGCCCGCGGGGGCGGAAGACGATGACGGCGCCTGACCCCGGAGCGCGTCGCGTCGTCTCCTTCCTGCCGGCCGCCACCGAGATCGTCGCCGCGCTCGGCTGTGCCGACCGGCTCGTCGGTGTCTCGCACGAATGCGACTTCCCGCCGCAGGTGCGCCGGCTTCCGGCGGTGAGCCGTTGCACGATGGCGGCCGATGCCGACAGCGCGGCGGTGGACGCGTGGGTGAGCGCAGGCCTCGCGCGCGGCGCCCCACTCTACGAGATCGACGCCGAGCGCCTGCGCCGGCTGGCCCCCGACCTCGTCCTCACCCAAGGCCTGTGTGCGGTGTGCGCCCCCGACCCGTCGACGCTCGCCAAGGCCCTCGCGGACCTCCCCCGCCCACCGCGGTTGCTCAGCCTCGAGGCCCACGACCTGGCCGGGGTGCTCGCCTCGATCACGGCGGTGGCGGACGCACTCGGCGAGCCGGCACGCGGCGAGGCGTTGATCGAGCGCCTGCACGCGCGCCTGGCTACGCTGTCGCGTGCGCTCGGCGCGACGGTGCGGCGCCCGCGCACCGCGGTGATCGAGTGGCTCGATCCGCTGTATTGCTGCGGCCACTGGACCCCGGAACTGGTCGCCCTGGCCGGCGGCGAGGAGGTGTTCGGGCGACCCGGCCGCCCGTCGGTCCGCCGCACCTGGGAGGCCCTGGCCGATGCCGCACCCGAGGTGCTGGTCATCGCCTGCTGCGGCCAGGACGCCGCACGTGCGGCGCGCGACTGGCAGCCGCTGCGCCGCCGCGCCGAGGTCGCCGCGCTGCCCGCGGTCCGCTCCGGGCGCGTGCACCTGGTCGACGGCAACGCCTATTTCAACCGTCCGGGACCGCGTCTGATCGACAGCGCCGAACGCCTCGCCGACCTCCTGCATCCACGGCGCGCCGGCGCGCGGGACTGCAGCGCGGCGCGTGCTGCGGTACAATCGGGCGCCGCAACGGAATCCTGACCCACGGCCCCCACCGGGCCGTACGGAGCCGAAATCGCATGAGCAGCCATCACCGGACCTGGATCGCCCTCGGGCTCGTCGCCGCGGCCGCCGCGGCCCGGCTCGTCCCGCACGTGCCCAACCTCATGCCGGTCGAGGCGATGGCCCTGTTCGGCGGCGCCGCGTTCGCGGACCGGCGGCTCGCGCTGATCGTGCCGTTCGCGGCCCTGTTCCTCAGCGACCTGGTGCTGGGTTACGCGGTCTACGGCTATGGTCTGTTCTATCCGGGGATGGCCTTCGTCTACGGGGCCGTGGGCCTGATCGCGCTCGCGGGCACCCGCCTCGGCGCCCGCCCCGGCGCCGCGCGCATCGGGACCGGCGCGCTCGCGGCCGCCGTGCTCTTCTTCCTGGTGACGAACTTCGGCGTCTGGCTCACGGGCACGCTGTATCCGCACACCGCCGCCGGACTCGCGGCCTGCTACGCGGCGGCGCTGCCCTTCTTCCGCTACACGCTTGCCGGGACGCTCCTCTATTCGGCCCTGCTCTTCGGCGGCTACGCGCTCGCGTGCCGGCGCGGGGAGGCGCGGCGGCTGCACGGCGCGTTACGCTGAAGGCCCGCCGGCCGCGGCGCGACGGCCCCCCGCCCCCTTTACGCCGGATTCGGCGCCCGCTCCCGCCGCGAGAGCCGTCTCAGGTTGTCAGGACGATGATCAGCGGCAGGTAGACCATCGCCAGCAGGACCGAGAGTGAGACCACCGCCGCGGCCAGCTCCCGGTCGAGCCCCTCCAGCGAGGCGAATACCAGCGTATTGAAGCCCGCCGGCGCGGCCGCACCCACGATCACGACGGCGCGCTCGATTCCGGTGAGGCCGAAGAGCCGGACCCACAACAGCCCGAGCGCCGATCCGGCGCCGGCGCGCAGCAGCAGCGGCAGGACGAGCGCGGCAGGCAGGCGCCTGGGCGGGCGGAAGAAGATCCCCATCGCCACCAGCACCAGCAATACGCCGAACGCCCCGCCCCACTGCAGGCCGTGCAGCAACGGCCCCGGCAACGCGACGCCGCCCAGGTTCAGTCCGAGCGCCCCGGCCATCGCCCAGAACGGCGGGAAGCGGACCAGCGCGCGCAGGACCGGGCGCAGGCCCGCGTCGGCGCGTCCGTACCAGGCGGCGATCGCATAGACGAGCGTAAGCACGATCAGGCCGTTGCCGAAGTCGAAGAAGGCCAGGTGCCCGGCGCCCTTGGCGCCCCAGGCCGCGAAGGCGAACGGGTAGACGACGGCGAGGTTCATGATCATGGCGCCGATGATCTGCACCCCGCGCTGCCGGCGTGGGAGGTGCAGCGGACGGCCCACGGCGGCTGCGAGCCCCCACATCACAAGGACGGTCAGCACGGCCGCCGCCGGCAGCCGCGCGATCTGCGGCGTCAGCACAAGGGGCGTGACTGTCCCGAGGATCAGAGCAGGCATGCCGAGGCGTACGACCCACCTGAGGAGTCGTTCGGCGTGCGCGGGGCCGAGCCGGTACCGCCCCCGCAGCATTACCCCCGCGGCGAAAGCGAACGCGACCGGCGTCAGGCGCAGCCACAGTTCCGTCACGGGATGGTCCGCCGTCATCCCGCGCAGTTTACCGCGCCGACGGCGGCGGCGCCCTGCGGGCGAGACGGGCAGCCCGCCAAAGACCGACTAAACTAAGTGAGGACACCGCGGCGGGCCCCGACCGGGTTTCCCGCCGCGACTGTTGGGTGTTCGACCACTGGAGGGAGGGGGGAAACATGAACGACGTCGATCCCGCCGCGGGAGGCGCCGCGGCGCGGCCGCACCGTGGCGGTTGGACCGAGTTGTGGCTGAAAGAGGACTGGTGGGCGGTATGGCTGGGCATCGGAATCGTACTGGTCGCCTACGGCTTCTTCGCCGCCGGCGCGACGATCAAGCCGATCGCCGTGGCGCCCGCCAAATGGCATACCTTCGGTCAGTTGTGGGCCGATTTCACCGCCCACGTGGACGGGTACGGGCTGCAGTTCCTGATGTGGGTGGCGATCTTCGGCGTCTCGCTCCGGGTAATGGGGCACAAGTTCTCCGAGTTCCTGCCCGCGTTCGTGTTCATCTACATTCTTTCGATCATCATCTTCATGATCGGGGCCTGGGACCAAGCACACCATTATAATCTGGAACCGCCGCTGGTGGCCCTGGTGGTGGGCATGGTGGTCTCCAACTTCATCGGCCTGCCGCGCTGGATGGATACGGGCTTCCGCGTCGAGTACTACATCAAGACCGGTATCGTGCTGCTCGGCGCCACGCTGCCGTTCACCCTGATCATCTGGGCCGGTCCCTACGCCATCGTGCAGGCATCGGTGATCTCGATCACGACCTTCGTCGTCATCTATTTCGCCGCTACCCGCCTCGGGCTGGATCGGCGGCTCGCCGCGTGTCTGGGGGCGGGCGGTGCCGTGTGCGGCGTGTCCGGAGCGATCGCCATCGCCGGTGCGGTGGGTGCGAAAAAGGAACACCCGTCGATCGCCATCACCATGGTCATCGTCTGGGCGATCCTGATGATCTTCTTCCTGCCGCTGGTCTCGCGGGCGTTGCATCTCCACACGGGGGTGGCGGGTGCGTGGATCGGCACCTCGGAGTTCGCGGATGCGGCGGGCTTCGCCGCGGCGCAGGCCTACGGGAGCATGGCCGCAGGCCTCGGGCTGCCCGGTACCCCCGACCAGGCGGTCTGGGGCTTCACGCTGATGAAGGTCATCGGCCGCGACATCTGGATCGGGCTGTGGGCGTTTATCCTGGCGATCATCGCCACCACCCGTTGGGAGGCCCAGGAGACCGGGGTGAAGCCCGATGCGGCGCAGATCTGGTGGCGGTTTCCGAAGTTCGTGGTCGGGTTCCTGGCGGCCTCGGTGCTGATGACGGTGGTGGTGAGACACTACAGCCTCGCCGAATTCAACCGCGTCGCCAAGCCCTTGCTGGTGGGGCCCGTAAAGGCGTTGCGCACCTGGTCGTTTATCTTCTGCTTCCTGAGCATCGGGTTGACCACGCGCTTTCGCGAGTTGGCCAGCGTCGGCGCCAAGCCCTTCTGGGCCTTCAGCGTGGGCGCCATCGTCAATGTGCTGCTCGGGTTCCTGTTGTCGGCCGTGATCTTCGGCACGTATTGGTCGAACCTCGGCTTGCCCAAATAGCTGCGGGGCCGGCGGGGGGCGTTCCGCGTTGGACGTCCCCGCCGGCCGGCGGCCGCCTGACCGACGGTGGGAGCACGGGCCATGACGGAACGATTGCCTTGTTGCAGGTATTGCGCCTATTTCCGCTCCGAACCCAAGGAGATCGAGGCCGAAATCCCCGGGCTGCGGGTGCTGGGCTCCGGATACGCATCTGTCCGGGCCGGGGACGGGCTGTGTAGGCGTCACGGTCGTTACCTGCCCGCCACGGCGGCTTGTCGCGACTACCACCCCCTCCGCTGAGGCTGCTACCCGCGCGGCCCCAGGGCATTCGTAGCCGAAAAAGCTACTTTAATGGCATTGATCCTCCCGGTATAGTTATCCTTCCAGCCAGTCCGGGCTGGAAAGTAGCTAAAAAGGCTTCACCAGCTTGGGCCAGACGTTTCCGGATCCTGCGACTGCGGCGACCGACCTCGTTCTGGGCGGGCACCGCGGTCGCGCGTTGCGCGTGCTGTTGCAGCACCCGACCGATTCCCTGCACCTGCGCGAACTCGCCCGCCGGATCGGTGCTCCGCCCGGCACCTTGCGCAGGGACTTGGCGCGGCTCGCGGAGGCCGGCGTGGTTGCCCGCAGCCGGGTCGGGAACCTCGTCCTGTACCGCGCCGATCCGACCTGCCCGATTTACGATGAGCTGCGCGGTATCGCCCTCAAGACTGCGGAACTGGCGCGGCGCCTGCGCGGCGCACTCGCGCCCTTGGCGCGCGACGTGTCCGTGGCGTTTCTCCATGGGGACCCCGAGGCCGAACGGCCGCGGGACCTGGTGGTCGTTGCCACGATCGCGCCCGCCACGGTCGTGAGCGCCCTGGCAGGATGCGCCGGTGACGGCGTGGCCGCCGCGGTGCGCACGCGGGTCTACCCGCCCGATGCACTGCGCAAGAAGGCGCGCAAGAAGGACCCGCAACTGGCGCGCCTGATGAAGGGTCCGAAAGTGTTTCTCGTCGGGCGTGACGACGACCTCCGGCGCCTCGCCGGCAAGCGTCGAACGCCCGCCGCCTGACGTAGCGACCGATGTCGTCGGCGCCGACACCGGAATCCCGGCCGGCCCTGCGAACCTGGTCGACGCTGTCGATCGGCATCGGCGGAATGATCGGGGGCGGGATCTTCGCGGTCACCGGCCTGGCGATCGACCTCACCCGCGGCGCGATCCCGATCGCCTTCGCGCTCGCCGGCCTCGTCGCGTTCCTCACCGCCTACTGTTACCTCAAGCTCACCCTGCGCTACCCGAGCCGCGGTGGCACGGTGGAGTTCCTCAATCGCGCCTACGGCAGCGGCGTGTTCACGGGGACGCTCAGCATCCTGCTGTGCCTGAGCTATGTCGTGCTGCTCGCGGTGTACGCCTACGCCTTCGGGGCCTATGCCGCCGGCCTCTCGGGCGCGGTCCCCGACGCGATGCTGCGGGACGCGCTGGGGAGCGCCGCGCTCGTGGCCCTGGCGCTGCTGAACTTCCTCGGTCCCCGGCTCGTCGTGCGCAGCGAAAACGCCCTCAATGTACTCAAGCTCGCCCTGTTGGCCGCCTTCGTGCTCGCCGGCGCGGTCGCACCGGCGCATTGGGCGCGACTGTCGCCCGCCGAGTTCGTCGGACCGTGGCCGCTGTTCAGCGGCGCGATGATCATCTTCCTCAACTACGAAGGCTTCGAGTTGATCGCAAACGCCGCGCCCAACGTCGCGGACCGCACCCGCAGCCTGCCGATCGCCTATCTGGGCGGCGTGCTGATCGTGCTCGTCGCCTACGTCCTGATCGCGCTGGTGACCGTCGCGCACCTGGACTTCGCCGCCGCCGCGCGCCATTCGGACAACGTCCTCGCCGCGGCGGCGGCGAACTTCCTCGGCGCGCCGGGCGCGGCGATGATCGCGGTGGCCGCCCTGCTCGCGACCGGCTCGGCCATCAACGCCACCTTCTACGGCTCCGGGCGCCTGACCTATCTCATCGCGCGTTACGGTGAGTTGCCCGTCGAATTCGAGCGCGACATCCGCAACCAGCCGGCCGAGGGCCTGGCCGCATTCCTGATCCTCGCGCTGCTGGTGTTGAACCTCGTACCGCTGAACGCGATCGCGACCATGGGCAGCGCGGGATTCCTTCTGGTGTTCGCCGCCGTCAACCTCGCCTGCCTGCGCCTGGCCTCCGAGACCGGCGCGTCGCGCGCCGTCGCATTGGCCGGAGTGATCGCCTGCCTCGCCGCATTCGCGGCGCTGGTCGCCGAGACGCTGCTCGATCCCGCCACCCGCGCCCAGGTCGGGGTGCTGGCGGGAATGCTCGCGCTCTCCTGGCTCATTGAGGTCGTCTATCGCGGCCTCACCGCGCGCGAGATCCATATGGGCCGCCCCGGCGCGGGGGGACGCGCGCGTTGAGTGCCGAACCCGTGAGGACCGCACCCGGTGGGCGGCTCGGCGTCGTCACCCTGACGATGATGACCGCGGCGCTGTTCCTCACGCTGCGCAACATGCCGATGATGGCCGCCACCGGGCTCCAGATGGTGTTCTTCAACGCCATTACGGTGTTCGCCTTCCTCATCCCGATCGCGCTGGTGTCCGCGGAACTGGCGACGGCCTGGCCGCGAAACGGCGTGTTCCACTGGGTCGAGGAGGCCTTCGGGACGCGCTGGGGCCTGGTGGCCGTCTGGCTGCAGTGGGTCCAGAGCCTGTTCGGGATCACCTCGATCCTCTCCTATGCGGCGGCGGCCGCCGCCTACGCCTTCGACCCGGCGCTGGCCGCCTCGCGCGGCTACATCGTCCTGGTGATCCTGCTGGTCTACTGGGTCGCGACCGTCGCGAACCTGCGCGGCACGCGGCTGTCGGGCATGATCAGCAGCGTCTGTCTCGCCGCCGGCGTGCTGGTCCCGACGCTGGCGCTGATCGCGCTCGCCGCCGCCTATGCCGCCTCGGGCGCACCGCTGCACCTGGATCTCTCCCTGCGTGCCGGCAACTGGCTGCCGCTGCACGACGTCCGGCACAGCCTGCTGCTGTTCCTGAGTTTCATTTTCGGGGTCGTCGGCATCGAGGTATCCGCCGCGCACGCGCGCGAGGTCCGCGACGTGCGGCGCAATTTTCCGATCGCGGTCTTCGCCGCGGCGGTGCTCGGCTTCGTGCTCACGCTGTTCGGCGGCCTGGCGGTGGCGGCGGTCGTGCCCGCGGACCGGCTGGATCTGGTCTCGGGGGCGGTGCAGGCACTGGCGGCGTTGCTGGGGCATTTCGGTCTCGCGCCGCTGACCCCGGTCGTCGCGGCGCTGGTGGCCCTGGGCGCGGCCGGACAGGTCAGCACCTGGGTGGTGGGGCCCGTCAAGGGGTTGTGGGCGGCGGGGCGGGACGGCAACCTGCCGCCGGCGCTGCAGGCGGTCAACGACCGGGGCGTGCCGAGCCGCCTGCTGTTCGTGCAGGCCGCGCTGATGAGCCTGGTCGCCGGGGCCTTCCTGATCATCCCATCGGTCGACACGGCCTTCCTGCTGCTCACCTCCGCGGCGGTCGTGCTCTATGCGACGATGTACCTGATGCTCTTCGCCGCCGCGATCCGGCTGCGCTACACTGAGCCCGACACGCCGCGCCCCTACCGTGTGCCCGGCGGGGGCAATCTGGGCCTGTGGCTGGTCGCCGGCACGGGCTTCGCCACGACGCTGGCGTGCCTGGCGATCGGGTTCATTCCGCCCGGTCCGGGGGTCGCGCCGGGGACGTACCGCATCGCGATGCTGATCGTGCTCGTCGTGATGGTGCTGTTGCCCGTCCTGCTGTACCGCGTGCGCCGCCCGCAGTGGGCCGCGACCGGCGATCGCGCGATCGAGTGAACGCAACCGCACCCGCCCGGAGCCTGCGATGGTCAAGAGACTGGTCCCGACCGACGACGAGAGCGCGAACCTCATCCCCACCTACGGCTCGCGGCTCATGGACCGCCCCGTCCCCAAGTACGCCCTGCCCGAGCAGGGCATGCCGCCGCGCGCGGCCTATCAGCTGGTGCACGACGAGCTGATGCTCGACGGCAATGCGCGCCTCAACCTCGCCACCTTCGTGACCACCTGGATGGAGCCCGAGGCCGAACGTCTCATGGCGGAGACCTTCGCCAAGAACATGATCGACAAGGACGAGTACCCGCAGACCGCCGAGATCGAGCGCCGCTGCGTGAACATGGTGGCGCGGCTGTTTCACGCGCGCGAGGCCGAAGATCCCGTGGGCGTCTCTGCGATCGGTTCGAGCGAGGCGGTGATGCTGGCGGGGATGGCGCTCAAGTGGAACTGGCGCAAGCGTCGCGCCGCCGCGGGCGGCGGGGGAGGGAGGCCCAACCTCGTCCTCGGCAGCAACGTGCAGGTGGTGTGGGAGAAGTTCTGCCGCTACTGGGAGGTCGAGCCGCGTTATATTCCGATGGCCGAAGGACGCTACGTGATCACTCCCGAGGAGGTGCTGCAGCGCGTCGACGCGGACACCATCGGGGTGGTGGCGATCCTGGGGACGACCTTCACGGGGGAATTCGAGCCGATCCGCAGGATCCACGATGCCCTCGCCCGCCACAACGAGGCCCACGGGCTCGAGGTGCCGATGCACGTCGACGCCGCCAGCGGGGGCTTCGTGGCGCCTTTTCTCCACCCGCACCTGGAATGGGACTTCCGCCTGCCGCTGGTGGTCTCGATCAACGTCTCGGGGCACAAGTACGGGCTCGTCTACCCCGGGATCGGCTGGGTCGTATGGCGCGGGCGCCGCCACCTGCCGGACGAGCTGGTCTTCCACGTCAACTATCTGGGCGGCGACATGCCGACCTTCACACTGAACTTCTCGCGTCCCGGCAACCAGGTGGTGGGACAGTACTACAATTTCCTGCGCCTGGGCCGCGAGGGCTACGCGCGCATCCTCGCCAATCTGCGCGACACCGCGCGTCACCTGGCGCGGCGCGTCGCGGCGATGGGGCCGTTCGAGCTGCTCAGCGACGGCGCGGCCATCCCGGTGTTCGCATTCCGCCTGCGCGACGCCGCGCGCTATTCCGTGTACGACGTCTCCGAGCGCCTGCGCGCGCGCGGCTGGCAGGTGCCGGCCTACACCATGCCCCCCGACGCGGAGGCGGTTTCGGTGTTGCGCGTGGTGGTGCGCGAGGGGTTCTCGCGCGACATGGCCGACTTGCTGCTCGCGGACCTGGAACACGTGGTCGCGGACCTGGAGCGCGACCCCCCGCGCACGCCGGCCGCTCCGTCACCGCAGTTCCGTCACTGACGTGGACCGTTCCGGCCTTACACTGTACGCCGAAATGCCGATCGGGATTCGCCCATGAAGCGCGCGCGAACGACCGCCTACACCGTCCTCGCGCTCGCCGTCCTCGGGGCGGCGGGCTTCGGGCTGTATCGTTATTTCGGGTCGCGGGCGCCGGCGCCCCCGGCCCCCGTGGCACCGCCGCCGCAGACGGCGACGCCCGCACCCGCGCCGACCCCGCGCGCGCCCTTGATCCGCCACCCCATCCCGCCGGTCCCGGCGCCGGCCGCGGAAGGCCCGGCCGCGGCGGCGAAGGCGCCCGCGCCGCCCCTGCCGCCGCTCGATCGCAGCGACCCCGTGATCCTGCGCGCGCTGGAGGCGCTCGCAGGGAACGAACGCCTGGCGCGCTGGCTGAACGCCAAGGGGATCGTGCGTCGCATCGTGGTGACCGTGGACAACGTCCCCCGCCGACAGATCCCGCCGCGCTATCTCCCGCTGCGTCCGGTACCGGGCGGCCTGGTCACGCGCCGGGTCGGCCCTCCGACTTCCGACCGGTATGTCCTCGGCGCAGCGAACTACGCCCGCTATACGCCCTACGTGAATCTCCTGACGGCGATCGATCCCAAACGCGCGGCCGCCGTCTATATCCGCTTCTATCCGCTGTTCCAGCAGGCCTACCGCAGCCTCGGTTACCCCTACGGCTATTTCAACGACCGCCTGGTGGAGGCGATCGATTCGCTGCTGCGCGCGCCGCAGCCGTCGGGGCCGGTGCGCCTGCGCCGCCCCAGTGTCTACTACAAGTTCGCCGACCCCCGCCTCGAGGCCCTGCCCGCGGGGCAGAAGGTCCTCATCCGCATGGGACCGGCGAACGCGCGGCGCGTGAAGGCCTGGTTGCGCGCGTTCCGCGCCGCGACCGAGCGGCGCTGAACGGCCCGGAGGCGTGAATCCCTGCGCCGTGCAAGGGATTGCGGCGCGCGGGCGTCTTCCCAGCGCCGGCGGAATGCGTAGAATGGGCGCATGAACGATTCCGCCGTCACGCGTCTGAACGTCGAGCGGTTCAATTCCGTCGCCGCTTCCTGGGACGACAATCCCGTGCGCGTCGAGCTCGCGCAGGCCGTCGCCCGCGCCATCGCCGCCGCGGTGCCGCTGCGTCGCGACGCACGCGCCCTGGAGTTCGGCTGCGGCACGGGGCTGGTGACCGCGCTGCTGGCGCCGGAACTCGGCCGCGTGGTGGCGGTGGACAGCGCCGCAGGCATGCTCGACGTGCTGCGCGCGAAGGTCCGCGAACTGGACCTCGACCACGTCGAGGCGGTGGAGATGGATCTCGCGCGGGCGCTGCCGCCCGGCCCGTTCGACCTGATCTTCAGCAGCATGACGCTGCACCACATCGAGGACGTCCCGGGCCTGCTCGCGCGCCTGCACGCCCTGCTCGCGCCGGGCGGGTATGTCGCGCTCGCCGACCTCGAGCGCGAGGACGGCACCTTCCACGGCGATGCCCCGGGGGTCATGCACCAGGGTTTCGAACCCGCGGCGGTCGCGCGGTGGCTCGCGGCTGCCGGTTTCGGCGAAGTTCGGACGCGACCCGCCCATGTGGTGCACAAGACGGGTGCGGACGGCGCCGCGCACGATTATCCGGTGTTCCTGGCGACCGGCCGCCGCGCGGGCGGTCGCGGCGCGAAGGATTGAGGCGGTGTCGGCGCCGGTCCGCTACGAGGAGGGGGCACGCCGTTTGGGGTACCTGATCTTCGTACTCGCACTCGCCGCGACCGCCGCCCTGGTCGCCCTCGGTGTCACCGGGACGCCGTGGCCGAAGTGGTTGTTGGGGCTGGCGAGCATCTTCTGACCGTCCCGCCGCCCACCGGTGCACCAGGCCGGTCGTTACGGCGCGCCCCTCAACGGCTGGCCGCGGAACCGGAAAGGGGACGCCCCGTCGCGCCCGCGCGCCGCAACACCTCCACAAGCTCCGCTCCCGGCAACGGCCGGCTGTACAGGTAGCCCTGGTACTCGTCGCACCCGCGGATGCGGATGAACTCGAGCTGGCGGCGGGACTCCACACCCTCGGCGACGACCCTCACCCCCAGGTTGTGCGCCATGGCGATCACGGCGGCGACGAGTGCGGCGTCGTTCTCGTCGTCGACGATGTCGCGCACGAAGGAACGATCGATCTTGAGCTTGTCGATGGGGAAGCGTTTGAGATAGCTGAGGCTCGAGTAGCCGGTCCCGAAGTCGTCCAGGGACAGTTCCACGCCCAGGGCCTTGAGATCGCGCAGGAGCCCGATGGCGCTGTCGGGATCCTCCATGATCGCCGTCTCGGTGATCTCGAGACCGATCGCCTCGGGCGGCACCGCCTCTTCCTCGAGCAACGCGGCGAAACGCTCGACGATGTCGCGCCGGCGCAGTTGCCGGGGCGACAGGTTCACCACCATGCGCGGCACGCCGGCGCCGCGGCCGCGCCAGTCGACCCACTGGCGGCAGGCGCGGCGCAGGGCCCACTCGCCGAGGCCGTCGATCAACCCGCAGTCCTCGGCGATCGGGATGAAGCGCGCCGGCGGGACCAGGCCGAGCGCCGGGTGGCGCCAGCGCATCAGCGCCTCGGTGGCGGTGATCCGCCCGCCGGCGACCGCGACCAACGGCTGATAGTGCAGCTCGAGCTGGCCGCGTTCGAGGGCGTGGCGCAGCTCGCCCTCGAGGGAGAGGCGTTCGGCCGCCTGCCGGTTCATCTCCTCCGAATAGAACTGGTAGTTGCCGCGACCCTTTTCCTTGGCGTGATACATCGCCGTGTCGCTGTTGCGCAGAAGCGTATCCGGATCGGCGCCGTCGCCCGGATACAGGGCGAGGCCGATGCTGGCGCCGGCGTGGACCTCGCGCTCCCCGATCCGGTACGGCAGGCCCAGCACGTCGAGAACCTTGCGGGCGACGCCTGCGGCCGCCTCGGCGTCGCGCAGGCCGGTGAGCACGACGATGAACTCGTCGCCCCCCTGGCGTGCGACGGTGTCCTCGGCGCGCAGTACGCCGGCGATGCGCCGCGCGGCCTCGCGCAGCAGCGCGTCGCCGGCGGAGTGGCCGAGCGAGTCGTTGACGGTCTTGAACCGGTCGAGATCGACGAAGAGCACCGCGACCCGCCCGCCGTGGCGGCGGGCGTGGGCGATCGCGCGCTGCAGCCGGTCCTGCAGCAGGCTGCGGTTCGGCAGCGCCGTGAGCGCGTCGTGGGTCGCCATGTGCAGGATCCGTTGCTCGGCGGCCTTGCGGTCGGTCAGGTCGCGCAGGGCGCCGATCACCAGGTGCCGCTCCCCCAGCGTCATCGCGGAGAAGTGGGCCTCGATCGGGAATGCGCTGAGGTCCTTGCGCACCCCGGTGAACTCGCGGCGTCCGCCGGCGGGGCCCGTCGGCTCCGGCCCGCCGCCGGCGGCGGGAACCTCCACATCCGGGATCAGTCGCGAGAGCGGGCTGCCGAGGACCTCCTCGGGGCGATAGCCGAACATGCGCGCGGCGGCCGGGTTGAAGGTCTCGACCCGCCCCTCCTCGGAGACTGCGACGATACCGTCGCGGACGTGATCGAGGATCGCGCGCATCCGCGCCTCGCCGTCGCGGAAACGCGCGTTGGCCTCGCGCGCGCGCAGCTCCGAGCGTACGACGTCGCGCACGAGCGGGAGCACGAGCCACCGGAGCGCGAGGTAGCCCGCGGCGAACACGGCGGCCAGCCACAGGGCGACCTGCGGGAGCCGCCCCCGGATCGGCAGGAACAACTCGGAGGCGTCCACCTTGAGGACCGCGCCGAGACCGAGACCGCCGATGGGGCGGTAGGCGGCGACCACCGTACGGCCGCGGTAGTCGCGCGCCTGAACCGTCCCCGATCGTCCGTCCAAGGCGTAACTCATCGGCAGCGCGGCGCCGCCGACCTCGCGCGGCTGATGGACGAAGACGCGGTGCGCGAGGGTGCTCGGCAGGCACTGCATATCGCCCGGCGCGGAGGCGAGGGCCCCGCAAACCGCGAAGTCCCCGCTGCGCCCGAGCGCGCGGCTGCGGTGGAACAGCCGCGCCATCACCGGGAGGCGCGACTCGGTGACCACCTGTCCGACCGCGGCGGCGCCCTTGCGGATCGGCGCCGCGACGTGGAGCCGGATCCCATCGCTCCACAGCAGGCGCGCCGACGGCTTCACCGCCAGCGGGATCGCGAGTTGGGGCCGCGCCGCGGCCGCTCCGGCCCGGCCGACGGCGTGTCCCTGCCGGTCGAGCAGCGTGACCATCTCGAAGCCGGTCTCGCGGAAGGTGCGCGCGGCACGCTGCAGGGCGCGACGGGCGCGGGTGTCGCCGGGGTCGGCCTGCAACGCCAGGAGTTCCTGGACGATGAACGGGCGGGTGGCGATGGTCTCGGTCGCCGCGAGACGCTCGTCCACCGCCAGCCGGATGAGATTGGCGCGGTTCTGCAGCGACAGCGCCAGGCTGCGGCGCAGCAGCGCCTCGCTCTGGGCTTCCATCACACGGAACACCGCCGTCCCCGCCGCGAGGGTCACGACCCCGAGGATTCCGGCGGCGATCAGGCTGATGCGGCGCACCCGCTGTCGATAGGTCTTCATCCGCTGCGTCCGTCGACGATGCCGGGCGGACACCGAAGGCCGTGTCCCGTCCCTCGTATCGGCTTGCGGCGACCGGGATTTACCATGGGATTGCGGCGGGTTGCCCGATCCCGGCGTATCCGCCTCAACCCCGCCTGCCGCACCGGCCGCGCGGCCCCGTCCGGTCAGTCCCCGAGGAGTGCCTCGAGGCGGTGCGGGCGTTCGACCGCGTAACCCTGGACGTAGTCGACGCCGAGTTCACGGAGCAGTTCGATGGTCTCCTCGCTCTGCGCGAACTCGGCGATCACCGCCTTGCCCATGAAATGGCCCACCTCGCACACCGACTTCACGACCGCGTAGTCGCTCGAGTCGGCGACGAGTTCCTGCACGAAGGCGCCGTCGATCTTGAGAAAGTCGACCGGGAGGTTCTTCAGGTAGGCGTAGGAGGACATCCCGCTGCCGAAATCGTCGAGCGAGAACTTGCAGCCCGTGGCCTTGATCACGTGGATGAAGTCGCTCGCGTCCGACAGGCTGGCGATGCCCGCGGTCTCGGTGATCTCGAAGCAGATGCGCTGCATCGCCACGCCGGTGCGGTCGGCCTCCTCGTTTACGTACCGGATCAGGCGCTCGTCGTTGAGCGAAGGTCCCGAAAGATTGATGGTGAAGCCGCCGATGCCGAGGAGCCGGTCCTCGTGTTCGGCGATCCACTCGAAGGCGTTGCGGATCACCCAGCGGTCGACCTCGATGATGCGGCTGTAGTGTTCGGCCGCCTTGATGAACTCGTGCAGCGCAAGCTTGTTCTGCAGTTCGTCCGATAGCCCGAGCAGCAGCTCATACCAGTCCTGCTGCGGCAGGTGCGCCTGCAGCGGGACGATCTTCTGGCAGCGCAGACTCAGCGCGTCCTCGTCGAGGGCGCGGTCGATCTGCACCGCCCACTTCATCTCTTCTTTGCGCCGCGACATGCCGGCGTGGCGGGAGTGATAGATCTGGATGCGTCCGCCGCCCATCTCCTTGGCGACACCGCAGCTCGTCTCGGCCGCCTGCAGCAGCGCGGACTCATCCTCGCCCTGCGGATGCACGCTGACGAGTCCGACGCTGACCGAGACCGCCAAGCGTTCCTCCTGCCAGGGGATGCGGTAGTCGTGCAGCTCGTCTAGCTGGTCCTCGATCACCCCGAGCGCGTCGTCCAGGGAGTGGTCGCACAACAGGATCCCGAACTGGTCGGTCCCCACGCGCGCGAGGACGTGTCCCTCGCCGAGGTGCGCCCGCAGCCACTCGGCGAGGGCCTTGAGCACCGCATCTCCGGCCTCGTAGCCCAGCGTGTTGTTGACGACCTTGAACTGGTCGATGTCCATGAGAACCAGCGCATGGCGGCCGCCGGTTACGCGGGCCTCCGCCACCGCCTCGCCGAGGGTCTTCTTGAACTCCGCGCGGTTGATCAGTCCGGTGAGCCCGTCGTGCGAGGACTGGTAGAGGAGCTGGCGATGCAGCTTCTGCAGCATCGTGTACTGCGCCCGGTCCATCGCCGGTTCCTCCGCCGCGTCGAGGACCACGACGTCCCCGGCGCGCAGCAGCCCCGCGAGCTCTTTCTCCCCGACGATGCGATCCTTGCGCCCGAGCACGTTGACGAAGACGTACTTGCCGGACCGCGGCGCGATCCACGCGACCTTGAGGCGTTTGGGCTCCGCCTCCCGGGCGTCGAACAGCAGCCAGTGCTCCTCCTTCAGCCGCCGCACGCGGCGCAGCCACTCGTCGTCCTGCGCATCCTCCGCTTCCTGCGGCAAAGCCGCGGAGGCCTCGGCGGCGGAGGCCTGCGGCGCATCCGATCCCGCGGGGGCGTCGGCGTCGGCCGGTTGGGGTTCGGCCGCCTCCTCGCGCATGCACTCCGCGACCACCTCGCTGAGATTGCGGCGGTAGGTGTCGTTCTGGACCCGCAGCAACAGGTCGAGCTGCTGGGCGACGCGGTGGAATACCGCGGCGGTCCCGTCGAACTCGCTGTTGACGGTGTTCACGATCCACTGGAAGGCGCGCCGCAGCGCCGCCTGCTCGACCTCGTTCTCGGACCCCGCCAGCACCTCGAGTTCCGAGAGCTTGTTGATGACCTGGCGCACGATGTGGGTCTTGTCGATGAACAGCCGGTCATCGAGCAGGGCCATCTTCAGCACCGGCACCTCGAGCTGGCGGATCCACGGTCGCACGCTGAGGGCGACCTGAAGGTCGTTGAGCAGGGTGGCGAAGACGTTGCCCGCGACGTCGATGACCCGCCCCTGATGTTCCGGGATGCCCTTGGTGCCGCCCTCGGCGCCGTTGCGCGCGAGGACCGCCTCGAGCCGGGCCCGCACGTCGACCGGTTCCGACGCCGCGTCTTGCGCCGAGAGCTGGCGGCGGAATTCCGAAGTGGAAAGCGCCTCCAGGAGTTCGGTCGTGCTGTAGGGCCGCACGGGGCCCGACGCCGGGCCGGCCGCCCCCGGGGCACCGGACGGGGCACCGGACGGGACGCCGGCGGCGCCGTCCGCGGCGGCCCCCGCGCCCCCGGGGGCCGGGCCCCCGCCGCCCGATCCTCCGCCGGGTCCGGACGTCGCAGCCGCACCCGCAGGCATGGCAGGACGCGTGACCCGCTGTTGCAGCGAGCGCAGATCCCCGACCACCTGATACAGATCCGGGGCCGGGCGGGGCGCGGGGCTTCCCGGTGCCGCCCCGGTCGCCGCCGCCCCGGACGTAGCGTCGCCGTGGAATCCCGCCGCCGCGCCCGGACCGGGGGCGCCTGCGCCGGCCGGTCCGCCGGCCGTCGGGGCGGCTCCGCCATGGCCCCCACCGCCCGCCGCCGTCGGTGCGCCGCCGGGCGGAGTCCGCACCGGCGCCGCAGCGTCCGCGCCCTCGGCCGCCGCGGGCGCGGACGGCTCCTCCTCGACCGGGTCTGCGGCCGCGGGGGCCGGCTCGGGCGCGGGCGCGCGGGCGACGCCGTCCTCGAGCCCGGGCAGGACGCCGGCCGCGATCAGGCATTCGTTGAGCGCGTCGTATAGGCGCGTGGCCGTCGCGCGGACGCCGGTCCGGAGGGCCTTGTAGCAGGCCAGGCGGGCGCTGTGGGCCAGGTCCAGGGCGGACAGGGCGTCGCGGAAGGACTCGGCGAACAGGGCCGGGCCGTAGGGATTGTTGCGCGCGTTCACGGTGCCCGCGAACACCACCCCCAGGCGCCGGGCGAGCATGTTCAGGGTCACGCGGTGGTCGTTCTCCACCTTCGTGACCAGGTCGGTCACGGCGAGCCATTCCTCGAAGGCCTCCGGATCCACGAGACTCAGGCCGGAGCCGCCTTCCGGCCGCGGATCGTCGCCGGGGGTCGGAAGCCGCCCCTGCGCCGCTTCCTCCAGCCGCGCCTCGGTCGCCTGAAGGAATCCGGAGCGGAGCGTCTCCTTGCGCCGGTTGAGTTCGGAGAGGCCCTGGAGATTCGCGTTCTGCACCGCGATCTCGCGGCTCTCCTCCGCGGCCTGGAACAGCACCTCGTTGATGTCCTGATAGAACCGATCCATCAGGGGCGCGAGCGTCTCGCGGACGCGCTCGTTGCACTCGCGCACCAGTGCGCTGCGTTTTTCGGGGCTCAGCGGGACCCCGTCGCCCCCACCCTCCCGGGCGAAGGTGCGGGCGGCCTCCTGCAGCCGCTGGATCGCCGCAAGGTCCGGATCGAGGAAGGCGAGGCCGAGGGTACCCTCGCCCGCATGCACTACGCGCCCGCGGAACTCGACGCCTTCACCTTCGCCCGCGTCCGGGAGGGCACAGCGGATCGAGACGGTCTCCCCGACCGGCACCGCGACCGTGCCGCGCAGCGCGATCAGCATCCCGCCGAGGCAGTAGTCCAGTGCCGTGCACGGGATCGGTGCACCGGCCGGGGGCTGCAGTTCCCCGGCGAGGCGGATGGGTTCGCGGCGGAAGGCGCGCCGCTCGCGCTGCTGCCCGCGGTCGCCGCGGGTCGTCGGTCGCTGTACAGGCATGGCCGCCCGGGTTCCCCTGCGCTCGTCCCTGTCTCCCACGGTCCCGGGCATGCAGGGACCGTACCGGTATACGCGATGGATCGGCCCGGGCCGCGTAGTCTTTAGCGCCCCTTCCCCGGTATGATGCCGCCATGGCCGCCTGCTGCACGCCCTACGCCCGCTCCACCGGACGCTGCTTCTCGCGCTTCGCGCGCCGCTACCGGCGCCGCTTCGAGCGCCGCGGCCTCGAACCCTCCCAGCGCCAGCTCGTGGCCGGCCTCGAGGCGGCCGGGTTCGCGGGTGCGAGTCTGCTCGAGATCGGCTCCGGGGTCGGGTACCTCCATCAGCTCCTCCTCGAGCGCGGCGCGGCCACGGCGACGGGGATCGACCTCGCCCCGGCGATGGTCGAGCAGGCGCGGGACCGGGCCCGGGCGCGCGGGCTCGAGGGCCGCACGCGCTATCTGTGCGGCGATTATCTGGCGCTGGCGCAGGAGGCCGGAGCCGCCGACGTCACCCTCCTCGACAAGGTGGTGTGCTGTTACCCGGACGTCGAGGCCCTGGTGCAGGCCTCGCTCGCGCGCACGCGCCGGGTCTACGCGCTGACCTACCCGCGCGACCGCGCCCTCGTGCGTCTCGCCGTCGGCGCCGCGGCGCTCGCCCTGCGGGCGCTCGGCTCCGACTTCCGCCCCTATGTCCACGACCCGGAGCGGATCCGGGGCTGGATCACGGCGGCCGGTTTCACCCAGTGCTGGGAGGCGCGCACCCCCGTGTGGCTGACGCAGGTCTTCGCGCGCGGCGCCGATGCCTGAAGAACACCTGCCGCCGGGGACGGTCGCCGGCCGGCGACCCGTGTCGCTGGGCCCGGCGGCGGGCGCCGGGCGCGAGCCGCTGTCGCCGGCGGTCGGCCTGGCGGTGCTCGGCGTCGTCTACGGGGACATCGGCACCAGCCCGATTTACGCCCTGCGCCAGTCCTTCCACGGTATCGACGCGCTCGCCCCGAGTCCCGCGAACGTGCTCGGCGTCCTGTCACTGATCTTCTGGTCGCTGGTGGTCATCGTCTCCCTGAAGTACATGACCTTCGTGCTGCGCGCGAACAACCGCGGCGAAGGCGGGATCTTCGCACTCATTGCGCTGATCGATCCGTGGCGCAATTTGGAGCGGCGCAGCCGCCGGTTGCTGATCCTGTTCGGGCTCTTCGGGGCCTCTGTCCTCTACGGCGGGATCATGATCACTCCGCCGATCTCGATCCTCAGCGCCGTCGAGGGGCTGAAGGTCGCCACCCCCGCGTTCGCGCCCTACGTGATCCCCGTGACGCTCGTGATCCTCATCGCCCTGTTCCTGTTGCAGAGCCGCGGGACCGCGCGGGTCGGGGCGTTGTTCGGACCGGTGATCGTCGTCTGGTTCACGGTCATCGGGGCCCTGGGCCTCTACGCCATCGTGCGCGAGCCGCAGGTGCTGGCGGCGGTCTACCCCGGCTATGCGGTCCGCTTCTTCGCGGAAAACGGCTGGGCGGGGTACATCACCCTGGCGGCGGTCTTCCTCGTCGTGACCGGCGGGGAGGCCATGTACGCGGACCTGGGGCACTTCGGGCACCGGCCGATCCGCGTGCTCTGGTTCGCCTTCGTGCTCCCGGCCCTGCTGCTGAACTATTTCGGGCAGGGGGCGCTGCTCCTCGCCGACCCGGCCGCCTCGCATCACCCGTTTTTCGCACTGGCCCCGTCCTGGGCCCAGTACCCGTTGGTGCTGCTGGCGACCGCCGCCACCATCATCGCCTCCCAGGCGGCGATCACCGGCGCCTTTTCGCTGACCAGCCAGGCCGTGCATTTGCGCCTGCTCCCGCCGGTGCGGGTCCTGCAGACCTCGCACGAGACCCGCGGGCAGATCTACGTACCGGCGGTCAACTGGATGCTGATGATCGCCGCCGTCGCGCTCGTGCTCGGGTTCCAGTCCTCCAGCCGCCTCGCCTCGGCCTACGGTATCGCCGTCAACGGGACCATGGCCGTGACCACCGTCCTCGCCTACCACGTGGCGCGCCAACACGGCGGCTGGGGGCCGTGGCGCGCGCTGGTCTTTCTCGTCGTCTTCGGTCTGGTCGACTACGCCTATCTCGGCGCCAATCTGGTCGAACTCCTCCACGGGGGGTGGTTTCCGATCCTGGTGGGCGTCGGCGTGTTCACCGTCCTCAGCACCTGGCGTCGCGGCAGCGAGCTGGTGGGGGCCTGGCTCAAGAAGCAGGCCGATCCGCTGCCGACCCTGATCGGCGAGATCGCCAGCACCAAGCCGGCGCGGGTGCCCGGGACCGCGGTGTTCGTCACGCCGTGGCTGGAGGAGGCGCCGCCGACGCTCAAGCACCACCTGCGGCGCAACCGCGCGCTGCACGAGCGCGTCGTCCTGCTCAACGTCCTGACCGAGGAGGTCCCCAAGGTGCCGCCGGACGAGCGTATCGAGATCGAATCCTTCGATCAGGGCTTCTATCGGGTGATCCTGCGCTACGGCTTCATGCAGCAGCCCAACGTGCCCTCGGAACTCGCGCGCTGCCGTGAGATGGGCCTCGACATCGACCTGCAGGACGTGACTTACTACATCGGCTACCAGTCGGTCCTTCCGGCCGACAAGGCGCACGGCATGGCGCCGTGGCGCGACCGGTTGTTCGCCTTCATGGCCCGCAACACGACCAGCGCCGCGACCCTCTATCAGTTGCCCTCGGAGCGCGTGGTGGAGATGGGCTTCCAGGTGCGCATCTGACGCCGGCCGCGGCCTGCGCAACCGTCACGGGATCTGGATCTTGCCCCCGCCGGGCAGTCCGCCCAGTCCGCCCAGTCCGCCGGCCCCGCCGAGGCCCCCGAGTCCGCCCCCGGACCCGGATTCCGGCAGGACGATGGAGGAGGCCGCCTCGCGCCGCAGCTCCTTGAGTTCCTCCATGGCCCGCTCCACCGCCGCCTCGGCGCCGGCGGCGAATCCCGCCACCGCTTCTTCGAGCGAGGCGGCCGGGATCTCGAAGGAAAGCGGGAGGGCGCCCATCGGCGTGAGCAGTTGCGCCTGCCCGGAGAAGACCACCGGCCGGCCGCTGTCCTCGGTCCCGTCGGCGTGCACCGGCGTCAGCCGGCGGATCGTGCCCACGCGCCGGTCGGTGAAGATCTCCTCCCGGTACAGCCCGTCCGGGTCCATGCGGGCGTCGCCGCCCCTGTCGTCGGAAGTCATCTCAATAACCCCTTGATCTTGCGTATCGGCATCGCGATCGTACGGTCTCTGCACGATAGCTTACCAGATCGCCCCGGCACGGCGCCGGGTCGCTGGCGGCGGGGGGCGAAAAGGGGCACAATGCGCACCGGTTTTCCGGCCGGGCCGAGCCCTGCGCCGGGGTGGTGTGCGCGAGACAGGGGATTCGACGATGAGACTGATTCTGCTGGGCGCCCCGGGCGCCGGGAAAGGGACCGTGGCCAAGCAGCTGACCGCGCTCGACGGGTCGGTGCAGATTTCCACCGGCGATATTCTGCGCGGGGCGGTACAGGCCGGCACCGAGCTGGGGCGCAAGGCCCAGGAGTACATGAAGCGCGGCGACCTCGTCCCCGACGAGCTGATCCTGGGGATCATGGAGAAGCGGCTCCAGGAGCCGGATTGCGCCAAAGGCTTCCTCCTCGACGGCTTCCCCCGCACCATCCCGCAGGCCGAGGCCCTCAAGGGATTGCTGGCGAAGCTCGGCATCCGACTCGATGCCGCGGTCAATCTCGATGTCCCCCGTGACGTCATCCTCGACCGCCTCACCACCCGCCGCACCTGCTCGAACCCCAAGTGCCAGGAGATCTACAACGTCAAGAGCAAGCCGCCTAAGAAGGACGGGGTGTGCGACAAGTGCGGCAGTCCGGTGGTGCAACGCGAGGACGAGACCGAAGAGGCCATCAACAAGCGCCTCGATACCTACAACGAGAAGACCGCGCCGCTGACCGGTTTCTACGAGCGCGAGGGCCTGTTGCTGAACGTGTCGAGCACCTCGAGCGACGAGGTCGTGGCGGCGATCCGCAAGCACATCGGGATCTGACGCCGGCTCGCGCCGGCGGCGGTCCGTGCCGCCGGCCGGCGCGCGTGTACAAGGCCCCCGCCGGTGGCTAGAATCGGCACAGGGCCCGGCCAACGGGCGAGGCGGGTGAGCGCGCCGATGACCCTCCAGACGCCGATCGCATTTCGAGTCGCGGGGGCCTGCGCCCGCCGGGCCCTCGGCCGGGGGGCGGCGGGCCTGCTGGCGCTTTTCCTGGTCACCGCCGGCCCGGCCGCGCACGCGGCGACGGTCACCATCCAGACCCTGCAGGCCGCGGACGGGGCGCCGCTCCCCGGCGCGGCGGTCTGTCTGGGCACCTTGGCCGACCCGACCCAGTTCGGCGTGGACCGCAGCGACGGGCGCGGGCTCGCCGTCTTCGGCGGGGTGCCCGACGCGGGTCTGGTGCTCACGGTCTCGAAGACGAATTTCAGCGGTGAGCGCCGCGTGCTCCCCGCCGGATCCGGCGACCGCGCCTACAGCGTGCAATTGCAACGCGGCGGCAGCGGACCGCGCTGCGCGGCCGCGACGCCGGGGACGGCCGCCGCGCCGGGCCTGCGGCTGCTGGGCGTGCGCATCGACGGCGGGGCGCGCGTGACGCACCGGCGCGATGTGCGTCTGGAACTGCGCGTGCAGGGGGCGCCGACCGAGTACCGCGCGAGCGAGTCCGCGCGCTTCACCGGCGCGTCGTGGCGCCCGTTCGTGCCGCGACCGCGCTTCGAGCTGAGCGCGGCGCCGGGCATCAAGCGGGTCTATGTCCAGATCCGCCGCCGTCTTGCCGGCCACGGCGCGAGCGTCGTGGCCACCTCGCGGGTCGCCGCGGCGCGGATTGAGCTGGTGCGCTGACGCGGGCGGCGGCCCGGTCCGCAGTCCGGTACGGCGTCAGCGCGGGGCGACCGGGATGCGTCCCCGCACCACCGGGATCCCCCAGATGCCGATGTGGCGTTCACGCGCGATCCGCTCCAGGATTCGGTAGCGGTCGGGGGCGTGCGGCAGCGCCGCCGCCCACCCCTGGCGCAGCAGGCGGGCGGCGAGGTCGCGGCCGCCGGCGCGGCAAACCGCGGTCGGTGTCCCGTCTTCGGCCCGCGCGCGCAGCCGGCAGTGGACGAAGTCCAAGCCGATGTCGAACTTGAGCGCGAGCACGGCCCGCGGGGCGCAGGGTACCGGGCGCTCGAAGAAGTAGCAGTCCTCCCCCGTGGCGGGAATGAGGATGCCGAACAGCCGCACCCGCGTGCCGTCGACGCTCAGGCTCCCGTCCCGGTGGACGAAGGCGATGCCGTCGACCTGCGTCGCCGCGGCCGGCCGCGGCGGTACGGCCCCCAGGAGGCCGGCGAGGAGTACGATCCCGATCATGCGCATACCGCTCTATCGTAACGGGTAGCCCGGGTGGGTGGCACGGGCGGGGAGGGCTTCGAGTGCCGGTCGAAGCTGCCCGGTGCAAGCGCGCGGGTGCGTTTCACCGGGCCCTGTCAGGGGCGCACGGTGACCTGGGATCTGCACCTGCGGACGCTGGCGGATTACCGGGAGGAACGCGCCGCCGCCGGCGCGGCCGTGCGCGGGTCGCTGCGGGCGTTCCTGGAGGTGCATCCCGGCACGGGCGTGCGCCCGTGGCGCGCGCTCGTCGCCCTCGACCTGCCGCACATCGATCTGCCCGCCGTGCGCAAGACGGTGATCATGCTGCGCAACTGGCGCCGCCTGGGCCCCGGGCGCCACGAATGGGGGCCGCCCGTGGAGTGAGCGCGGCGCGGCCGCCTCAGCCCGGGCGCGGGCGCACCAGGCGCCCCGCGCGGTAGTCGGCGAGCGCCTGTTCGACCTGCTCGCGGGTGTTCATGACGAAGGGGCCGTACTGGACGATGGGCTCGCCGAGCGGGCGCCCGGCGATCGCCAGCAGCGCCGCCCCTTCTCCGCCCGCGGCCAGATCCACCTGCCCGCCCGGATCCGGGACCGCCAGCGTATCGCGCCCGACCGCGGTACCGGCGACCGTCGCCGCGCCGTCGAAGACATAGACGAAGGCGTGATAGCCCTCGGGGACGGACCACGCGAAGCCCGCCCCAGGCTCCAGCGCCAGATGCAGGAAGCGCAGGTCGGTGAAGGGGTCGCGCACGGGCCCGCGCCGCGCCCCCAGGGGCCCCGCGACGAGCCGGCCGCGCACGCCCGGGCGCTCGAACTCGGGGACGGCGTCGGCGGGGAAGTCCTGGTAGGCGGGCGCGTCCATCTTGTTCGCCGCGGGCAGGTTGACCCAGAGCTGAAATCCCTCGAGACGCCCGTCGGTCGGCTGCGGCATCTCCGAGTGGATCACGCCGCCGGCCGCCTTCATCCACTGCACGCCGCCCGCGCGCAGGTCGCCGCGGTTGCCGAGGCTGTCGCGGTGCTCGACGTGCCCGGCGAGCAGGTAGGTGACGGTGACGAAGCCGCGGTGCGGGTGGTCCGGGAAGCCGGCGAGGTAATCTTCAGGCCCCGTGCCGGCGAGGTGGTCGAGGAGCAGGAACGGGTCGAGGTGGCGCAGCGCCGGGGTGCCCAGGGTCCGCCGCACACGCACGCCCGCCCCCTCGGTCAGCTCGACCGCCGCGACCCGCTGCACCGCCGCGCCGTGCGCGTTCAAATGGAGACCGCCTCCGCAGCCCGACCCCTCGCCCGCATTGTAGCGGATCGTCCGGGAACCGCGGGTGCGCGTCGCGGTCTACCCGGCGCCGGGGCCGCGCCCCGGGCCGGGCCGATTGCCCCGACCCGGGGAGTGTGGAACCATCGCCCCCCGGCGGCATCCCCCGGACCGGTGAACCGAAACGATGGGAACCCTGTGGACGCGCCTGCGCGGGCGCTGGCTGGCCTTGAGTGCGCGGGTACTCGCGCGGATCCCGTTTCGCGACAGCCATGCGATCCTGGTGTGGGCGGGACTGGTCGGCTTCACCGGCGCGCTGATGACGGTGGCGTTCCGCGAGTCGGTGCACTGGCTCGAGGTCGCCTTTCTCCATCACAGCAGCGCGAGTCTGGTGCAGAGCGCGTCGGTCCTGCCGTGGTGGGTGCGGCTGATTTCCCCGATCCTCGGCGGGCTCGCCGCCGGCCTGGTGATCCAGTTCGGCATGCGTCTCGCCCGCGGCCAGAGTTCCACCGATTACATGGAGGCGGTCGCCATCGGCACCGGCGCGATCAGCTCGCGCGCGAGCCTGGTGAAGAGTTCCTCCTCGATGCTCACCATCGCTTCCGGCGGATCGATCGGACGCGAGGGTTCGATGGTGCAGCTCGCCGCGATGGCGGCGTCGCTGGTCGGGCGGCTGGCGCGCTTCCCGCACCCGCGCCTGCGCCTGCTGGTCGCCTGCGGCGCCGCCGCCGGTATCGCCTCGGCCTACAACGCCCCGATCACCGGCGCACTGTTCGTCTCCGAGATCGTGCTCGGCGGCATCACCATGGAGACGCTGGGGCCGCTGGTGTTCGCCTCGGTGATCGCCAACGTGACCATCCACCGATTCTTCGGCTACCAGCCGATCTTCGCCGTGCCCCCGTTCACCTTCGCCTCCAATGTCGATCTCGCGTTCTACGTCGTCCTCGGACTCGTCGCCGGCCTGCTCGCACCGCGCTACCTGTGGCTGCTCGAGCGCACGCGGCGCCTGTTCGCGTCGCTGCGCGTGCCGGTGTTTCTCAAGCTCGGCCTCGGCGGCGTGGTGGTCGGCATCATCTCCACGGTGGCGCCGCAGGTGTGGGGTAACGGCTACAGCGTCATCGGCACCATCCTCCACGGTCACTGGCCGTGGCTGTTCCTGCTGTTCGTGCTCCTGGCAAAGGTCGTTGCGACCGCGGCGACCACCGGCTCGGGCGCGGTCGGCGGCGTGTTCACGCCCACACTGTTCGTCGGCACCGCGCTCGGCGCCCTGTTCGGCACCGGCGTGCACGCGCTGCTGCCGCACTGGACCGCGGTGCCCAGTGCCTACGCCCTGGTCGGCATGGGTTCGTTCCTGGCGGCCGCCACGCACGCACCGCTGACGGCGATCGTCATGGTCTTCGAGATGACCGGAGACTATCAGATCATCCTGCCGCTGATGCTCGGCTGCATCGTCGGCTACTCGACCTCGCGGGTGCTGCGCGAGGAGTCCCTCTACTCCGAGGCCCTGCGGCGCAAGCGCGCCGCGCAGCCCCCGCCGCCGCCGGTCGAGACCATCGACCGCCTGATCGCACCCGACCCGCCGGTGATCGCCGACTCCGCGCCCCTGCAGGAGGTCATCCACGCCTTCGCGACCCACCGCGTGAACTGCCTCTACGTCGTCGCGGACGGGACGCGGTTCCTCGGGGTCGTGCCGGTCACCGCGATCACCGGTTACTTCGACGATCGCGCCGCCGCCGAGGGTCTGCGTGCCGAGGACGTGACCATGCGCGAGGTACCCGTACTGCACCCCGGCATGCGCGTGCCCGAGGCGCTCGAGCGGTTCACGCGCTACCGCGGCGAGCGCCTGCCGGTGGTGACGGCGGACGACGAGCGCCGGCTCGTGGGCAGCGTGTCCAAGGCCGATCTGCTGCTGGTGCTGCACACCAACCTCTCCCAGACGACCGGCACGCGCACGGCCGGCGGCGAGGCGCCGTCCGCGACCCCGACCTGAGCGGGCGGCGGCGGGCTGGTATACTGGCGCGACGCCGCCTGCGGGGATGTCTCTGCGTGAACTACTATCCGATCGCGCTTCCGTTCTTCTTCATCTTCCTGGGCGCCTTGGCGCTGCTCCTGGTGATGGTCGAGATCGGGGTGCTGCGCTACGCCTACGAGCGCATCGGGATCCACCCACGTTACGTCTTCGCCCTGTTGCTCGTTTCGCTGCTCGGCGCCTATATCAACATCCCCGTCGCGCAGCTTCCGCCGCAGCACGTCTTGTCCGGCCGCGAAGTCGACTTCTTCGGGATGCGCTACGTGATCCCCGTGGTGGTCGACTGGCCGGGGACAGTCATCGCCGTCAACGTCGGCGGCGCGCTGGTGCCCGCCGCGGTCTCGCTGTATCTGCTGGCCCGCAACGGGCTCTGGGGGCCGGGGCTGGTCGCCATCGCGCTGGTGACCTTCGTCTGCCACGCCCTGGCGCATCCGGTCCCGGGGGTGGGGATCGCCATCCCGATCTTCATCCCGCCGGCGGTCACCGCCGTCGTCGCGCTCGCGCTCTCGCGCCGCTACGCCGCGCCCCTCGCCTACATCGCCGGCAGTCTCGGGACGCTGATCGGCGCCGACCTCCTCAACCTCGGCAAGCTGCAGGGCCTGGGCGCCCCGGTGGCCTCGATCGGCGGCGCCGGGACCTTCGACGGCGTGTTCCTCACCGGCATCCTCGCCGTGCTCCTGGCGGGCCTGTTCACGGGGCGGGCGCGGGCGTGAGCGCCCGTGCGCCGACGGGCATGCGCGCCGCCGCCGCGAGGGTGCGCCGCGCCCGGGTGACCGGATGAACCCGGCGCCGACACTCGATCCGCCGGACTGGGACGCGTTTCGCGCGCAGGGACACCGGATGCTCGACGACATGGTCGACTACCTCCGGGGGATCCGGGAACGGCCGGTGTGGCGGCCGATCCCCGATGCGGTCCGCGGGGCGTTGCGCGAGCCGGTACCGCGCGGGCCGACCGCGCTGGCCGAGGTCCACGAGTCGTTCCTGCAGCACGTCCTCCCGTACGCGGTCGGCAACGCCCACCCGGGCTTTTTCGGCTGGGTCCACGGCGGCGGCACCCCGGTCGGCATGCTCGCCGAAATGCTCGCGGGCGGACTCAACGCCAATCTCGGCGGGCGCGACCAGATGCCGGTCGAGGTCGAGCGGCAGGTCGCCGAATGGGCACGGGAACTGTTCGGTTTTCCCGCCGGGGCGTCCGGGCTGTTCGTGACCGGCACGTCGATGGCCAACCTCCTGGGCGTGTTGGTGGCGCGGACCGCCGCTTTGGGCGCGGAGAGCCGCCGCCGCGGCCTGGCCGCGAGCGGCGGCGGGGCGCTGACGGCCTACGCCTCGGCCGCGGCACACGGCTCCGTCGCGCGCGCCCTCGATTTCGCCGGGCTCGGCAGCGACGCGCTGCGGCTCGTCGGCGTCGACGGCGCCCACCGGGTCGACGTGCCGGCCCTGGAGCGCGCGATCGCCGCGGACCGCACCGCGGGGCGGCGTCCGTTCCTGATCGTCGGCACCGCCGGAACGGTCGACGTCGGCGCCATCGACGACCTCGATGCGCTGGCGCGCATCGCCGCGCGCGAGGGCATGCACCTGCACGTCGACGGCGCCTGCGCGGCGCTGGCGGTCCTGGTGCCGGAACTCGCGCCGCGCCTGCGCGGGATCGAGCGCGCCGATTCTATCGCCTTCGATTTTCACAAGTGGGGACAGGTCCCCTACGACGCCGGCTTCTTCCTGGCGCGCGAGCGCGACGCGCAGCTCGCCGCCTTCGCCGCGCCCGCGGCCTACCTGCGGCGCGACACCCGCGGGCTCGCGGCCGGCTCGCCCTGGCCCTGCGACCTCGGGCCCGACCTCTCGCGCGGCTTCCGCGCCCTCAAGGCGTGGTTCACGCTCAAGGTCCTCGGCACCGACGCGCTCGCCGAGGCGATCCGCGGCACCTGCCGCCTGGCGCAGCGGCTCGCGGCGCGCATCGAGCGCGAACCGCGGCTCGAGCTGCTCGCGCCGGTGCCGCTCAACATCGTCTGCTTCCGTCATCGCGGCGCCGAACCCGATGCGCTCAACGCCGCCATCGTGCGTGTGCTGCACGAGTCCGGCCTCGCCGCCCCCTCCACGACCGTCCTCGACGGCCGCCTCGCCATCCGCGCGGCGATCGTCAACCATCGCACCGAGGCGCGCGATATCGACACCCTGGTCGATGCCGTCCTGCGCTTCGGCGCCGCGGGGCCGACATGAGCGTGCCGCCCGGCGGCGAGGTGCTGGGCCTGGCGGCGCTCATGCGCCGCGTCTTCGCCGGCGAGGACCTCGGACCCGTGGCGCAGGGTTTCATCGACCGCGCCGGCCGCGACCCCGCCGACGCCGCGGCGCTGCTCGACCTCGCCACCGCGCTGTTCCTGGCCGACAACGCGGACCTCGCCCGGACCGTGCAGGCACAGGCCCTGCAGGTGCGCCGGCTCTACCGGCTCGCGCGGCCCGTCGCGGCGGCGCCTGCGGCGCTGCGCGTGCTCGCGCTGGCGGCGCCCGGCGAGTTGGCGGCGAACACCCCGCTCGATTTCCTCATCGAGGGGTCCGACGTCGAACTCGACTTCTTCTATATGGACGCCGACGGCGCCGCGGCCCCGCCTCCGCTCGCCGACTACGACCTGGTGTTCACCGTCATCGGCGAGTCGGACGCCAACGCGCCGCTGCTGCGGCGCGCCGAGGCGCTGCTGACCGGCTGCCCGCGCCCGGTGCTCAACGCCCCGGGGCGCATCGCGCGGCTCGCGCGCACGGACGTCGCCGCCGCCCTGCGCGGCGCGCCCGGCGTCGTCGTACCGCACACCGAACGGCTCGCGCGTGCGGACCTCACCGCCTATGCGCGGGCGCGCGGCCTGCCGCTGGTCGTGCGCCCCGTCGATTCCCACGCCGGGCACGGGCTCGCACGCATCGACGAGGCGGAGGCACTGTCCGCCTACCAGCGGGATACGGCGGGCGAGGAATTCTACGTCATGCCCTTCGTCGACTACCGCGATGCCGACGGCGCCTGGCGCAAGTACCGGGTGGTGCTGATCGACGGGCGCCCCTATGCCTGCCACATGGCGATATCGAGCCACTGGATGATCCACTACCTGAACGCCGGGATGCGCGAGAGCGCGGCCAAGCGCGCCGAGGAGGCGCGCTTCTTCGAGCGTTTCGATGCGGACTTCGCGGTACGCCACGCCCCGGCCCTCGCCGCGCTGCACGAGCGCATCGGCCTCGACTACTTCGGCATCGACTGTGCGCAGACACCGGACGGGGCGCTGCTCGTGTTCGAGGTCGACAGCGCCCTCATCGTCCACGACCTCGATCCGCCGGATCTCTTTCCCTACAAGCCGGCGCAGATGCACCGCGTGTTCGTCGCCTTCCGCGACCTCCTCGGGCGCAGGGCGGGGCTCAGGCCGGGTCCCTGACGAAACGGTAGTCCTCACCGTCGCGGCGCACCGTCACGCGGTGGCGCTCGAAGCGCACGCTCTCCCCCTCGCCGATCGCCGCCACGTCGCCGCCCACGGTCACGAAACCCTCGCGCGTGACGCCGCAATGCAGCGCCCCGATCTTGCCGTAGTCGCGCGGCGCCAGTACCAGCTCTCCTTCCGCAGTCGCGTTCATTCCCGATCGTCCTCCGCTTCTGCACGGACCCAATCGCCGCCGGCGCCGCGTCCGGGCGCCCGCCGTCCCCAAGCATAGCGCTCCCCCGCCCGCGCCGGCGCCCCACGACGGGGCGTGTCCCGGCCCGCGCACCGTTTGTGATCCGATGCGCACGAAGCTGGTGCGCATCACCCCCCACGCTCCGGCACCACGGCCCCGCCTTCGATTCCGTAACCCAAGGAAAACTTAGCTATTTGCCGAAATGCTCCCGGAGTGGCCCGCTTGTTGCACTGGCCGCCACCGTCCCGCGGTGCGCTCGTGTTCGGGTACGGGCAGGCGGCGCGGGTTTTCGGACTCGTCCACTGGAGAAGAATCGATGAAACGAACCCATCGCTCCCGTCATCACCGCATCCTCCCGTTCGCCGCCGCCGGAGCGCTGCTCGCCGCCGTGCCCGGGGTGTCGACCGCGGGTTCGAACAACCTGTCCGACCTGTTGAGCGGACTCACCATCTCGGGCTACATCGACCCCACCTACATCTACAACCAGCGCCAGCACATCAGCTCGTTCTTCTTCGGCGACAAGAACGCCGCCTACAACTACTACCACAGCAGTTTCGGCGACCTCTATCTGGAGGCGAACAAGAAGTTCTCGGGCGGCAGCTCGATCGACATCCAGATCATGCCCAATCGCGGTTACGGCGCGGGCGTCGACAGCATCATCAACGCCGCCTACTTCACCATCCCGGTGACCGACAAGTTCTCGATCCTCGGCGGCCAGATGCCCGCCTGGGACGGTTACGAGCCCCAGGTCTCCACGGGCATGTTCGCCGTGACGCACAACCTGCTGTTCGACTTCAGCGAGCCCGGTTTCTTCACCGGCGTCGGCGGCCAGTACGCCACCGGGCCCTACACCCTGCAGGTGCTGCTGGCGAACACCTGGAACAGCGCCTTCAACACCAGCTTCAAGGAGCCGACGCTCGAGTACCGCTTCTCGGTGGCGCCGTCCTCCTCGTTCAGCTACGGCCTGTTCGGCACCATCGGCAAGATCGCCAGCGCGAACTCGAACGTCGGGCCCACCACGCGCTTCTTCAACGACCTCGACGCAACCTATACCAGCGGCGGGCTCACCTTGAGCGGCCAGCTCGACCACGGCTACCAGTCGCGGGGCGCGGCCAACGGCGGCGACGCCCATTGGTACGGCGTCTCGCTGCTCGGCAACTACAAGTTCATGCCGATGGCGAGCTTCACGGTGC
Organism: Gammaproteobacteria bacterium; assembly: GCA_027013145.1. Lineage (GTDB taxonomy): Bacteria > Pseudomonadota > Gammaproteobacteria > 21-64-14 > 21-64-14 > BMS3Abin12. Next base: position 356,981 of record JALUXX010000011.1, read on the forward strand.
GCTACGACTACCTCAACGACATGAAGAACGGCGGCCACATCGTGGGCGATCCACAGGACGGCTTCATCACCGACCCCACGGATCCTAATGCCGGCCCGTTGCGTCAAGCCTTTACCGGTGCGCTGCTGCTCTATCCCTACAAGCACCTCACCGTGAAGCTCGAATACCGCCACGACTGGGCGAACTTCGCCACCTTCCTGGACGCCAATACGGGCGTGTACCACGACACCGACAACACCGTAGCGGCGCAGTTCCTGTTCGCCTTTTGAGGGCTGCGCACGACGCCCCCGCCGGGGGCGGGCATCCCGCACACTAACGACTTCGACAGGGGAATGCATTCATGAAAGTGAGCCGCAGAGGTTTTATCAAGGGCGTCATGGCCACCGGCGCGACCGCGCTCGGACCCACGCTGGTCGGAAAGACGTCCGAGGCGTGGGCCAAGGGGACGGTCAAGGTGGGTATCCTGCACTCGTTGTCGGGGACGATGGCGATCAGCGAGATCCCGGTGAAGAACGCCGAACTCATGGCCATCGAGGAGATCAACGCCGCCGGCGGCGTGATGGGCAGGCGCATCGAGCCGGTGGTCGTCGACGGGGCCTCCGACTGGCCGACCTTCGCGCAGAAGGCGCGCGAGCTCATCACCCGCGACCACGTGGCCACCGTGTTCGGCTGCTGGACGTCCGCCAGCCGCAAGGCGGTCAAGCCGGTGTTCGAGCGCTACAACAACCTGCTGTGGTACCCGGTGCAGTACGAGGGCAACGAGTGCTCGCCCAACATCATCTACACCGGCGCCTGCCCCAATCAGCAGATCGAGCCGGCGGTGAGTTGGCTGCTCAAGAACAAGGGCAAGAAGTTCTTCCTGGTGGGATCGGACTACGTGTTTCCGCGCACCGCCAACGCCATCATCAAGGGCCAGCTCAAGGCCATGGGCGGCACCCTGGTCGGCGAGGAGTACGCCCCGCTCGGGCACATGGAGTTCGCCACGATCGTCAACAAGATCCGCCAGTCCGGCGCCGACGTGGTCTTCAGCACCATCAACGGCGACAGCAACGTCGCCTTCTACAAACAGTACGCCGCGGCCGGGCTGACCCCGGAGAAGGCGCCGATCATGGCGGTGAGCGTCGCCGAGGTCGAGGTCCAGGGCATCGGCCCGCAATACTGTAAGGGCCACTATGCGAGCTGGAACTATTTCGAGACCACCAAGACGCCGACCAATCCGAAGTTCGTGGCCGAGTTCAAGAAGCGCTACGGCCACTCGCAGGTGACCGACGACCCCATCGAGCACGGCTACCTCAACGTGTACCTGTGGAAGCTCGCCGCCGAGAAGGCGCGCAGCTTCCACCCGCCCAAGGTGCGCGCGGTCGTCGGCAAGGTCAGTTTCGACGCCCCGCAGGGAAAGGTGCACGTCGACCCGGCCAATCAGAACATGTACCAGGTCGTGCGCATCGGCGAGATCACCGGCAGCGGCATGTTCCGGGAGGTCTGGAAGACCGACGGGCTGGTCAAGCCCGAGCCCTACAGCCCGTACATCTCGGACATGATGTGCGACTGGGCCCGCGGCGGCCTGGTGAAGCGGTGACCCGCGGGCACCGGATCTGACCCGGCCGGCGGGAGGTGCGCGGATGGATGCGGCGGCGGCAGTCTCGCAACTGTTCAACGGGCTCAGCACGGCCTCGATCCTGTTGATGATGGCCCTGGGTCTGGCGGTGATCTTCGGCCTCATGGGCGTGATCAACATGGCCCACGGGGAGCTGATGACGCTGGGTGCCTACATGGCCTATTCCTGCCAACTCCTGTTCGCGCATCTCGCGCCGGCCGCCGGCGGGTGGTCGTATCTGCTCGCGCTCCCGCTCTCGTTCGCGGTAAGCGCCCTGCTGGGCTGGGCCATCGAGGTGGCGCTGGTGCGCCACCTCTACGGCAGGCCGCTGGAGACGCTGCTGGCCACATGGGGCTTGAGCCTGATCCTGCAACAGAGTTTTCGCGAGGTCTTCGGTTCCAACAACGTCTTCGTGAGCACGCCGGGGGCACTGACCGGCGGCGTGGCGATCGGCAGCTCCATCCAGCTCCCCTACGTGCGCCTGTTCATCCTTGCACTGGCCGCGCTCGCGCTCGTCGGGGTGTTCCTGTTTCTCTACCGTACGCGCAACGGCCTGATGATCCGTTCGGTCATGCAGAACCGGCCGATGGCGGCGAGCTGCGGCATCAACACGCGCCGCATCGACGCGCTGACCTTCGCCTTCGGCTCGGGTCTCGCCGGCCTCGCCGGCTGCGCGCTGGCGCTGATCGGCTCGGTCGGGCCGACCACCGGACAGAACTACATCGTGGATTCGTTCATGGTGGTGGTCCTCGGCGGCGTGGGCCAGCTCCTCGGGACCGTCGTCGGCGCCTTCAGCATCGGCGAGGCGCATGCGCTGATCGAGTATTTCACCTCCTCGACCGCCGCCAAGGTGGCGGTGTTCACGCTGATCATCCTGTTCCTCCAGGCGCGCCCGGCGGGGTTGTTCCCCTCGGTCAGCCGGGCGCTCGACTAGGGGACGCGTCCCGATGGCCACCGTCGCCGCTGCCGTCCCGGTCCCGCGCGCCGCGCGCGGCGCGCCGCTGTTGCTGGCCGCGCTCGCCCTGGCCCTCGCCGCTGCGGCGCCGCTGTACCTGAGCCAGACGCCCCTCAACCTGCTCGGCCAGTTTCTCGCCCTCGCGATCCTCGCCATCGGCCTGGACCTCATCTGGGGCTATGCCGGGATCCTGAGCCTCGGCCAGGGCGTGTTCTTCGGGATCGGCGGCTACCTGATGGCGATGTACCTCAAGATGCAGGGCCTGCAGCCGGGGCAGCTCCCGGACTTCATGACCTGGAGCGGGGTGACCTCGCTGCCGCTCGTCTGGCACCCGTTCGAGAGCTTCCCGCTGACCCTGCTCCTGGTGTTCACGCTGCCCGCGCTGTTCGCCTACGCCTTCGGCGCGCTCGTCTTTCGCAGCCGCATCCGCGGGGTCTACTTCTCGATCATGACCCAGGCGCTCGCGGTGGCGGTTTCCACGCTGTTCGTGGACCAGCAGCAGCTCACCGGCGGGAGTTCGGGACTGACCGGCTTCCAGTCCATCCTCGGCCACTCCTTCTACGCCAACGCCACGCAGATCGCGTTCTACGAGGTCACGGTGGTGGTGCTCGCGGCGGTCTTCGCCGTGGCGTGGTATCTGACGCGCTCCCACTTCGGAGTGCTGCTGCGGGCGGTGCGCGACGGCGAGAACCGGCTGCGCTTCTTCGGTTACAACCCGACGGTCTTCAAGGCGTTCGTGTTCGCGCTCGCCGGTCTCTGCGCCGGGCTCGCCGGGGCGCTCTACGTCCCGCAGAACGGTATCATCGCCCCGGGGATGCTCGGGGTCGTACCCTCGATCGAGATGGTCATCTGGGTCGCCGTGGGCGGGCGCGGCACCATCGTGGGCGCGCTCATCGGCGCGCTGGTGGTGAGTTACGCGAAGTACTACCTCAGCAGCGCCTACCCCGACTTCTGGCTGTTCCTGGTGGGGACCCTGTTCGTCGTGGTGGTGTTGTTCTTCCCACGCGGCCTGATGGGATTGGCGGAGCTCGCGGGTCGCGCGCTGCGCCGCCGCGGACCGCCCTCCGAGACATGACCCGGCCGGGCGAATCGATTCTCGAAGTCAGCGACCTGGTGGTGGAGTTCGACGGCTTCCGGGCGCTCGACCGGTTGAGCTTCGTGCTCTACGCCAACGTGCTCACGGTGGTGATCGGCCCGAACGGGGCGGGGAAGACCACCTTCCTCGACGTCATCACCGGGCGCACGCGCGCCCACGGCGGATCGGTGCGATTTCTCGGACGCGACATCACCGAGCTGGCCGACTACCGTATCGCGCGCCTCGGGATGGCGCGTAAGTTCCAGGCCCCCACGGTGTTTCCCGACCTGAGCGTGCGCGACAACCTGCGCGTGGCGGCGGCCCCGGTCAAGGGGCTGTGGAGCGCGCTGCGCGGGCGCCTGACGCCCGCGACGCGGGCGGCGATCGACGAGGCGCTGGCCGTCACCGGGCTGGGCGCGCTCGCCGCGCGCCCGGCGGCGGCGCTCTCCCACGGGCAGCGCCAGTGGCTGGAGATCGGCATGGCGCTCGCGACGCAGCCGCGCCTGCTGCTGCTCGACGAGCCGATCGCGGGCATGACCGGCGAGGAGGTCGACCGGACCGCCGAGCTGCTGCAGGAGATCGCGCGGCGGCGTTCGGTGCTGGTGATCGAGCACGACATGAGCTTCGTGCGCCGCATCGCGCAGCGGGTGTGCGTGTTTCACCAGGGCCGGCAGCTCGTCGAGGGCTCGTTCGAGCGCATCAGCGCCGATGAACGGGTGCGCGAGGTCTACCTCGGCGTGGAGGCCTCGTGAGCGCGGTCCTGCTCGAGGTCAGCGGCCTGACCACCGGCTACGGCAGCGCCACCGTGGTGCGCGGGGCCGCGGCCCGCGTGCACGCGGGCGAGGTCGCCTGCCTGCTGGGCCGCAACGGCGTCGGCAAGACCACCCTCCTCAAGGCGATCATGGGGCTGCTGCCGGCCTGGGAGGGGACGGTGCGCTTCGCCGACGAGGACCTCACCCGCGCGCCGACCTACCGCCGGGCCCGGGCCGGTTTCGCCTACGTCCCGCAGGGGCGCGAGATCCTGCCGCAGTTGACGGTGGCGGAGAACATCCGTCTCGGGGGCTTCGCGCGCCCCGAACGGGCGCCGTCGATCCCCGAGGAGATCTTCGCCTATTTTCCGGTCCTGCACTCGATGCTGCGGCGCCGCGCCGGCAACCTCTCGGGCGGACAACAGCAGCAGCTCGCCCTGGCGCGTGCGCTGATGGCGCGCCCGCGCCTGCTGTTGCTCGACGAACCCACCGAAGGGATCCAGCCGAACCTGGTCGAGGACATCCGCCGCGCCATCGTCGCCATGAACCGCGACCTGGGGCTCACGGTGCTGCTGGTGGAGCAGAAGATGCCCTTCGTGCGCTCCGTGGCACAGCGCTACTACGCGATGGACCGTGGGGAGGTGCGCGCCGAAGGCATGATCGCCGACCTCGACGACGCCACGGTGCGGCGTTATCTCGAGGTGAGTTGATCGGCGTGCACCGGATCGGGGCGCGCCGCGCGCCGACGGTGCCCCGTGGTGCGCGAAGCAGCGTGGCCGGCCGTACCGGTCTCCCCACGGAAGGCCGGAAACGGTCCGTCGGATCATGGCGTTGCATCAGCCGATGCCGGTCCGCGCGCGCGCCGGACGGGATGGCACAAAGATTGCCCATTGCGATGCGGGATCTGCACCGCGGCGGGTGGTGTCCGCGCGGATAGAAAGGCGGGGGCGATGGCGACGGTGATGAAGCCCGGGTGGCGGGCGCGGTTGGAGCTGGGGTTCGAGCGCCGTGCGGTCGGTGCCGCCTTCCGCACCGTACCGACGCGGCGCCGCCACCACGGCCCGCTGGTCGTCCAGCGTCCCTTTCACCCCGAGGGCGAGGTGTGCCACAGCCTCATCCTCCACCCGCCGGGCGGCTTGGTGGGGGGCGACGAGCTGGACCTGGAGGTCGATTGCGCGCCGGGCGCGCACGCGCTGCTCACGACGCCGGGCGCAGCGAAATGCTACCGCAGCGCCGGCCCGCCGGTACGCGTGCGCCAGCGCCTGCGCCTCGCCCCCGGGGCGGCGCTCGAATGGTTGCCGCAGGAGGTCATCGTCTACGACGGCGCCGCCTTCGATTCGGTCACGTGCATCGAGCTGGCGCGCGGCGCGCGCTTCGCGGGCTGGGAGATCGCCTGCCTCGGGCGTCCCGCGGCCGGGGAGGCCTTCGCGCGGGGGCGCTGCCGGCAGCGCGTAGAGGTCCGGTGCGACGGCGAGCCGCTCCTGGTCGAGCGTCTCGACGCCGCCGGCGCGGCGCCGCTGCTGTACGAGCCCTGGGGCCTGGCGGGCGCGCCGGTCAGCGCGCTGCTGCTGGCGGTGCCCGCCGACGCCGCTTTGCGCGACGCGGCGCTCGCGGCGGGCGGTGACGACCCCGGGTTCTCCGCGACGCTGCTCGACGAGGTGCTCGCGGTGCGCTACCTCGGGGCGGGCGCGCGCGGTGCCCGTGCCTGCCTGGAGGCGGTCTGGGAGGCGATCCGCCCGCCGCTGTTCGGCCGCGCGCCGGACCGGCCGCGGATCTGGAACACCTGAACTCCGTCGCCGGGGTGCCGGTCGCGGCTGCGCGGGCCGCGGGCCCACGCACCGGGGGCGGTCGATGAACGTCAGGAGAGTCCGCCTGTGGAGCTGACGCCACGCGAGAAGGACAAGCTGTTGATCTTCACCGCCGGTCTGCTGGCGGAGCGGCGCCGGGCGCGCGGGGTGCGTCTGAACTATCCCGAGGCCGTCGCCCTCATCAGCGCGGCGGTGCTCGAACGCGCGCGCGACGGCGCCGGTGTCGCCGAGCTGATGGCCTACGGTGCCACGCTGCTCACGCGCGAGGACGTGATGGAGGGCGTGCCCGAGATGTTGAGCGAGGTGCAGGTCGAGGCGACGTTCCCGGACGGCACCAAGCTGGTGACCGTCCACAACCCGATCCCGTGACGGAGGGTCTCTCGATGTTCCCCTGTTGCCGGGAAGTGTGCAATTCGGTTTCGGGCGCGCGCCCGGGCGGGCGACGGAGGCGGAGATGATACCCGGAGAGTACTGGGTCGCCGAGGGCGAGATCGTCCTCAACCAGGGGCGGCCGACGATCGAATTGACGGTTGCGAACACGGGGGACCGGCCGATCCAGGTCGGCTCACACTACCATTTCCACGAGACCAATCCCGCGCTCGCCTTCGACCGCGACGCCGCGTTCGGCTACCGCCTCGACATCCCGGCCGGGACCGCGATCCGCTTCGAGCCCGGCCAGGAGCGCCGCGTGCGCCTGGTGGCCTATACGGGCGCGCGGCGCGTGTTCGGGTTCCGCGCGCGCGTGATGGGCGCGCTGGAGGCGGACTGATGGGTCGCATCGGGCGCCGCGCCTACGCGGAGATGTTCGGGCCGACCGTCGGCGACCGGGTGCGTCTGGCCGATACGGAACTCGTCATCGAGGTCGAGGCCGACGCCGCGCTCTACGGCGAAGAGGTGAAGTTCGGCGGCGGCAAGGTGATCCGCGACGGCATGGGTCAGAGCCAGGCGGGCGCACCCGGGGCGGTGGACACCGTCATCACCAACGCCCTGATCGTCGATCACTGGGGCATCGTCAAAGCCGACATCGGCATCCGCGACGGGCGCATCGCCGCCATCGGCAAGGCCGGCAACCCCGACGTGCAACCGGGCGTGGAGATCGTCATCGGCCCCGGTACCGAGGCGATCGCCGGCGAGGGGCTGATCGCGACCGCCGGCGGCATCGACGCGCACATCCATTTCATCTGTCCGCAGCAGGTGGAGGAGGCGCTGATGTCCGGGGTGACGACGATGCTCGGCGGCGGCACCGGCCCCGCCACCGGGACCAACGCCACCACCTGCACCCCGGGCGCCTGGAACCTCCACCGCATGCTGCAGGCCGCCGAGGGCCTGCCGGTCAACCTCGGCTTCCTCGGCAAGGGCAACGCCAGCCTCCCGCACGCCCTGCGCGAGCAGGTCGAGGCCGGCGCCATGGGTCTCAAGCTGCACGAGGACTGGGGCACGACCCCGGCGGCGATCGACTGTTGCCTCGCGGTCGCCGAGGACTACGACGTGCAGGTGGCGATCCATACCGACACGCTCAACGAGTCCGGCTTCGTCGAGGACACGCTGGCGGCGTTCAAGGGTCGCGCGATCCATACCTACCACACCGAAGGGGCCGGCGGCGGCCATGCGCCGGACATCATCCGCGCCTGCGGCGAGCCCAACGTCCTGCCCTCGAGCACGAACCCCACCCGGCCCTACACCGTCAACACGGTCGACGAACACCTCGACATGCTCATGGTCTGCCATCACCTGGACCCCGGCATCGCCGAGGACGTGGCCTTCGCCGAGTCGCGCATCCGTCGCGAGACCATCGCCGCCGAGGACATCCTCCACGACCTCGGCGCATTTTCCATGATCGCCTCCGACTCCCAGGCCATGGGCCGCGTGGGCGAGGTGATCACGCGCACCTGGCAGACCGCACACAAGATGAAGGTGCAGCGCGGCGCCCTCCCGGGAGATCCGCCGCGCAACGACAATCTGCGCGTGCGCCGCTACGTCGCCAAGTACACGATCAATCCCGCGATCACGCACGGCATCGCCGGCGAAGTCGGCTCGATCGAGGTCGGCAAGCTCGCCGACATCGTCCTCTGGCGGCCCGCGTTCTTCGGCGTCAAGCCCTCGCTCGTGATCAAGGGCGGGTTCATCGTCGCCGCCCCGATGGGCGATCCCAACGCCTCCATCCCCACGCCCCAACCCGTCCACTACCGCCCGATGTTCGCCGCCTTCGGTGGGGCGCTCGCCGCGACCTGCGTCACCTTCGTCTCGCGCGCCGCCTTCGAGTCCGGGATCGCCGCGCAGCTCGGCCTCGCGCGGCGCCTCGTCGCGGTGAGCGGCACGCGCGGCGTGCGCAAGTCCGACATGATCCTCAACGACGCCCTGCCCGCGATCGAGGTCGATCCTCAGACCTACGAGGTGCGTGCGGACGGCGAGCCGCTCACCTGCGAACCGCTGGCCCAGCTGCCGCTGGCGCAGCGCTACTTCCTGTTCTGACATGGGCGCGCACGTGGAGGCCGGGGCGCTGCGGCTTGTCGAACGCCTGGAGGCTCACGTGCGCGCCGCGGCCGGGGCCACCCTGACGCTCGGCTACGAGGCGCGCCGGCGCAGCCGCCTGCGCGTGCGCCTCGACGACGGGCGCGAGGCCGCGCTGCTGCTCCCACGGGGGACGCAACTGCGCGGCGGCGACCGGCTGCGCGCCGACGACGGCTCGGTGATAGAGGTGCGCGCCGCGCCCGAGGCGGTGTCCGTCGCGCGCAGCCCCGATCCCCTGCGCCTCGCCCGCGCCTGCTATCACCTCGGCAACCGCCACGTCGTCCTCGAGATCGGCGCGGGCTGCGTGCGCTATCTGCACGATCACGTGCTCGACGCCATGGTCGCCGGCCTCGGCCTGCGCGTGGCGGCGGAGACGGCGCCCTTCGAGCCCGAGCCGGGCGCCTTCGGCGGCGGACACCCGCACGGCCATGGCGGCTGACCCGGAGGCGGACGACGCGCAGGTGCGCCTGTGGCAGTTGATCAGTCCGGCGCTGCCGGTCGGCGCCTACGCGTATTCCCAGGGGCTCGAGTACGCGGTGCACTCCGGACGCGTCGCCGACGAAGCCGGCGCCGGCGCGTGGATCCGCGGGCACCTCCACGCCGGCCCGGCGTGCGCGGACGTGCCGGTGCTCGGGCGCTGCCACGCCGCGTGGTGCAGCGGCGACGAGCGTGCGGTGCGCCGCTGGAGCCGCCGGCTGCTGGCCAACCGCGGCGCGGCCGAACTGCTCGCCGAGGACCGCCAGCTCGGCGGGGCGCTCGCGCGCGTGCTCGCCACGCTCGGCGTCGCGCCCGCCGGTGCGTGGATCGGCGCGCCCGAGGCGAGCTTCGCCGCCCTGTTCGCGCTCGCCGCCGCGCACTGGGGGATCGACGCCGGCACCGCGGCGCGCGGCTACCTCTGGGCGTGGCTCGAGAATCAGGTCGCCGCGGCGGTCAAGCTGATCCCGCTCGGGCAGAGCGCGGGGCAACGCCTGCTGTTCGCCCTGGGGCGGGAGATCGGATCGGCGGCGCGTGCCGGGCTGCGGCTCCGGGACGAGGAGATCGGGGCCAACGCCCCCGGGGTGGCGCACGCCGCGGCGCGCCACGAACGCCAATACAGCCGCCTGTTCCGCTCCTGAGGCGGGGCCGGCGCGGGGAGGCGGGACGATGCAGGAAGGCCAGGTATTGCGGGTCGGAGTCGGCGGCCCGGTGGGATCGGGGAAGACGGCATTGGTCGACGCCCTGTGCAAGCGGCTGCGCGCCCGTTACGAGATCGCGGTCGTGACCAACGACATCTACACCCGCGAGGACGCCGAGTTCCTGGTGCGCAGCCGCGCACTGGCGCCGGAGCGCATCGTCGGCGTGGAGACCGGCGGCTGCCCCCACACCGCGATCCGCGAGGACGCGTCGATGAACCTCGCGGCGATCGACGACCTCGAGCGGCGCTTCCCCGCGCTCGACCTCGTCCTGGTGGAGAGCGGGGGCGACAACCTGAGCGCGACCTTCAGCCCGGAACTCGCCGATCTCACGCTCTACGTGATCGACGTCTCCGCGGGCGACAAGATCCCGCGCAAGGGCGGCCCCGGGATCACCCGCTCGGACCTGCTGGTCATCAACAAGACCGACCTGGCCCCCCTCGTGGGCGCCTCGCTCGAGGTCATGGCCCGCGACGCCCGGCGCATGCGCGGCGAGCGCCCGTTCGTGTTCACGAACCTCAAGAGCGGCGCGGGCCTGGACACGGTCGAGGCCTTCCTGCTCGAGGCGGGCATGCTCGCCGCGCGCGGCGCCGGGCAGCGCGAACGCGCCGGCTGAGGGCGGTCCTCACCCGGCCGCCGCTGCGCGCCCGGTGACCTTGCCGAGGCGGGCGAGGCGGCGCACGGTCTCCAGGTCGCGCTGCACCGAGGAGGTGGCGCGGATGCGGTCGAGGATCGCGCGCTTCTGCGCGATGAACGGCGCCGAGAGCTTGATCTCCTGATTGCGTTCCAGCGGCGGCGGCAGTTCGATGGCGTGGGTGGAGTCGATGCGCCCCGGGTGCGGCGCGAGCACCACGACGCGGTCGGCGAGGTAGACGGCCTCCTCGACGTCGTGGGTGACGAAGACGATGGTGGTGCGTTCGACCTCGAACAGGTACAGGATCAGGTCGTGCATGACTTCCCGCGTCTGGGCGTCGAGGGCGCCGAAGGGCTCGTCCATGAGCAGGACCTCCGGGCGCGACATCAGGGCGCGCGCGATCGCCACGCGCTGGCGCATGCCGCCGGAGAGCTGATTGGGGTACCGGTCCCGGGAGGCCTCCAGGCCCATCAGTTCCAGCAGTGCATAGGATCGGTCCACCGCCGAGGCCGCCTCGGCGGTCGTCCCGGCGCCGCGGTGCGCGCGCAGCCCCCGGCAGAAACGGATGTTCTCGAGCACCGTGAGCCACGGAAACAGGCTGTAGTCCTGGAACACCACCGCACGGTCGGCGCCCGGCCCGGTCACGGGGCGCTCGTCCACCTGCACCTCGCCGGCGCTCGGCGCCTCGAGCCCGGCCAGGATGCGCAGCAGCGTGGACTTGCCGCAGCCCGACGCCCCCACGAGCGCGAGGAACTCGTTCTCCCGCACGGTGAGGTCGATCCCCTCGAGGGCCCGCACACCCGTCCCGGCCGCGCCGAAGGTCTTCGATAGCGCCGTGATGCGGATCTTGGTCGCGGGCGCGTCCACGATCAACGCCCGTGCAGCCAGGGAAAGGCGAGCCGGTGGATCAGCCGCATGACCTGGTCCGTCGCCAGTCCGATGGCGCCGATCATGAGGATGCCGACGAGGATCTTGCCGGTCTGCAGGAAGCGCTGCGCCTGCAGGATCGCGAAACCGAGGCCCGAGTTGGATGCCACCAGCTCGGCGACGACGAGGTAGGTCCAGGCCCAGCCGAGCGTGATGCGCAGCGTATCGACGATCGCCGGGAGCGCCGACTTGAACAGCACCCGCTGCAGGATCTCCCCGCCGCTCGCGCCCATGGTCTGGGCCGCCTCGATCTGCGCCTGGGGCACCCGGCGCACGTCTTCGGCGATCAGCAGTACCTGTTGAAAGAAGGTCCCGATCCAGATGATCGTGATTTTCGAGCCCTCGCCGATGCCCACCCAGAGGAGCACGAGGGGCACGAACGCCACCGCCGGCAGGTAGCGCGCGAACTCCACCAGCGGCTCGAAGAAGGCCTGCACCGGGCGAAAGGCGCCGATGTAGAGGCCCAGCGGAACGGCCATGGCCGTGGAAATGACGAATCCGCCGACCACCCGCAGCACGCTGATGCGCGTGTCGGCGAGCAGGCTGCCGTCCCGGTACCATTCCACGCAGCGCTCGACGACCTGCGGCGGAGTGGGGAGGAAGAGCGGGTTGACCGCGCCGCTTGCCGAAAGTCCCCACCACAGCCCGAGCAGGGTCGCGAACCCGGCGCAGGCCACCGCCACGTAGAGCGTGCGCGGCAGCGATCCGCGCACCCGCCACGCGGAGCCGGCCGGCCGCGGCCGGCCCCGCAGGCGATCCCGGCGCGCGGCCGGCAGCGTGGTCTGCATCACGCGGGCCACACCGGGTCCTCAACGCCCGGCCGCGGCCGCCCGGACGAACTCCGCGTCGATGAACCGCGCGGGATCCGGTGTCCGTTCGATGGCGCCGACCGCCTTGAGGAAACGGCCGGTCTCCACCGTGCTGCGGTACAGACTCACCGGGGCGCGGCTCTTCGCCATCGCCCGCTCGTTGAGGGCCTTGCCGAACAGCCGGGTACCTTTGAGCGAGAGTTCGTACTCCTTGGCCTTGAGCCCGACGTGCGGGGCCATGATCTGCGCCGCTCGAAAGGGATGGCGGGTGATGAAGCGCACGGTGTCGAACCAGGCGCGCACCAGCCCGACGAATTCGGCGCGGTGCGCCTTCAGCGAGGACTCCTGCGCCACGACCAGGTCGGGAATCAGGCCCGGGAAGTCCTTGCTGGTCACCAGCGGGTGGCCCTTGTGCGCGAGTTCGATGCGGTTGATCCAGGGATTCCAGACGCCGGCGGCGTCGACGCGCCCGGCCATCAGTGCCGCGGCGGCGTCGCCGGTGGTCATGTAGACCCACCGGGCCCGCTTCGGGTCGAAGCCGTTGCGCCGCATGGCCGAGGTCGCCAGGTACTCCTCGATGGAGTTCTTCTCGACCGCGATCGTCCTGCCGGTGAGCCCCTTGAAGCCGCGGATGTCCGGCTTCACCATCAGCGCGTCGTTGCCCGCCGAGTTGTCCGTCACCAGGATCACCTTGAGCTTCAGCCCCTTGGCGATCGGCGCGAGCGAGTCGATCAGGGCCTGGCTGTTGGCGTCGAGCTGGCCCGCGGACAGGGCGTTGATCGAGTCCACGTACGAGGGGAACCACACCAGCTTCACATCGACGTGGTGCTTGCGGAAGTAGCCCTCCTTCTCGGCCACGTACCACGCGACCCAGCCGGGCCAGTCACTGATGCCCAGTGTGATGGCGGCGTGGGCGCGGGCGGCGAACCCGGCCTGCAGCCCGAGAACGGCGATGCAGAGTATGAGATACCGGTACAGGTTGCGCATGTCGGCCTTCCCCTCTCGTTGCGGACGATGGATCGGACAGCGACCCCTCCCGCGTCCCGCCGGGCACGAAAAAGCCCGGGGGCGCGGACATGGGTCCATGTCGGCCTCCCGGGCTTTTATCCCGCCGTGTAGCCCCGCCAACGGGGCCGGTGACTCTCGGACCAGCCCCCGGCGGACCGCCGGGCGGAACCCTAGTCACCCGTCGCGATGCCTCGGCACCGCGCCTGCGAGTAGTGTTTGCACGAGCCGTGCCAGTACCGCGCGCGGCGCAGAAGTCCCTGTGTGGGTGGAGAAGTTCGGTCTGCCCTCCGGCGCCGACGGGGGCGGCGCTGCGCCCGGGCGGTGCACCGCGTCCGCCCTGCGCACGCGATCGGGGCATCACCCCGGGGCACCCGGGGTGCGCCGATGCCGCGTCCACACCCACAGCCACGCGCCAAGGATCAGCGCGGTGGCGCCGGCGCCGACGACGGCGGGGTCCCACACGCCGACCGACGCGGCGCCCGTCCCGAACCGCGGCGCGAGCAGTTGCGTCCACTCGATCCCGCCGATGGCCAGGGCGAGCAGGACCGAGCAACCCGTGACCGCGGTGTTGAAGCTCAGCTTGCGCCCCGCATCGCTGAGGGCCCAGTCGTAGGCGCGCAGCATGAGCCAGCCGTCGAGGGTGTCCATCAGCGTCATGGCGGCGGTGAACAGCAGCGGGAAGACCATCACCCCCCACAAGGGGAGCGCGCCGCTCTGGGCCGCCAGCGCCGAGATACCGAGGATCGCGATCTCGGTGGCGGTATCGAAGCCGAGTCCGAACAGGAAGCCGAGCGGATACATCTTCCAGCTTCGGTCCACGCGCCGGTACAGCGCGCGCAGTGCGCGCGCCCAGAGGCCGCGGCGCTGCAGCAGCGCCTCGAGTTCGGCGTCGGGCAGTTCCGGGTGCGGGCGCCCCCAGCGCCGCTGATGGCGGAACGCGCGCCACAGCCGTGTGAAGATGACCAGGTTCGCGCCGCCCACCGCGGTCAGGAAGCCCGCCGAGACCAGCGTCCCGAACCAACCGCCCCAGCGCTGCAGGGCCGGGAGCTGGCCGCGCAACTCGCCGACCGCCAGCACGACACCGAGCGAGAGGAGCAGCACGACGGTCGAGTGCCCGAGTGCGAAGAAGAACCCGACGCCCGCGGGGCGCGCGCCCCCGGCGCGCAGCAGGCGGGTGACGTTGTCGATGGCGGCGATATGATCGGCGTCGAAGGCGTGCCGCAACCCGAAGCCGTAGGCGAGGACCCCGATGCCGAACACCGCGCCGCCGATACCGCCGAGCGCCCACAGGCCGATCCAGGCGGTGACGTTCAGCGCCAGCAGGGACGCGGCGGTGCGACGGAACGCGGGCGCGCGCGCTGCGCCGTTCACGCCCGCCCCCCGCGGATGATCGAGCGGTGCGCGCCCATCTTGCCGTGGGCGACCAGCGAACCGAGCACATCGACGATCGCCCGCGTAGCCATGAGCGAGGTGATGTCGGCGGTGTCGTAGGGCGGCGAGACCTCCACCACCTCCATCCCGCACAGGCCCTCGCGCGCCACCAGTCCGAGCAGGTAGAGGATCTCGCGCGGCAGGAAGCCGCCCGGCTCCGGCCACCCGGTACCGGGCACGAAACCGGCGTCGACCGAGTCGATGTCGAAGCTCAGGTAGACCGCATCGCACCCCTTCCAGGCGGTCTCGAGCGCGATCTCCGCGACCTTGTCGAGGCCCAGGCGCTCGACGTCATGCATGGTGATGATGGTCGTGTCGCGGCGGCGCGCCTCCTTGATCGCCTGGCGCGGCACCTGCCAGCCCCCGATCCCGACCTGCACCAGGTTCTCGGGGCGCACGTTCGGCAGATTGGTGGCGTGATACCAGGGCGTGGTGTGCATCCGCTCGTCGAGGTCCTTCTCCTGGATGTCGGCGTGGCGGTCGAAGTGGACGATGCCGATGCGCGCGTCGGTCTCGCGGGCGATGCCGCGCACGGTCGCGAACCCGATCGAGTGGTCGCCACCGATGATCACCGGCATCGCGCCGCTGGCGAAGACATGGCCGACGCCGCGGCTGATCTGATCGAAGGTCTTCTCGATGTTGGCCGGGATGGTGAACACGTCGCCGGCGTCGCACAGCGTCATCTGCTCGCGCAGATCGACCCCGATCTCGTAGTTGTAGGGTGTGTACAGGGCCGAGATCCGGCGCACGCCCTGCGGCCCGAAGCGGGTCCCCGGGCGGTAGGTGGTGCCGCCGTCGAAGGGCACGCCGAGGACGGCGGCGTCGTACTTGCCCACATCGCGCACGTCCTCGCAGTAAGGCGCCTTCATGAAGGTGTTGATGCCGGCGAAGTGGGGCAGCTCGCCGCGCGCGAAGGTGGGGATCGACCGGTCCTCGAGGCTCTCGGCGCCCTCGAGGCCGAGTTCCAGGCAACGGCGTTCCTCGGCCTCCCAGCCGGCATGCGGCAGCTCGGCCTCCTTGTGGGCGCACTGCCAGCCGTGCAGCTGGGTCTTGTCGAAGGAGGGATGGTGGGCGGCGGTGGTGCCCGCCGGGGCGAACGCCTCGCGGCGCAGGTGCAGGTCGTCGGCCATGTCGGTGGCTCCTCTCGGCTCGGTTTGCGCGCTACACGGAGATCCGCCGCCGGGAACGGCCGCCGGGGCTCATGGCCCCGCGCCGATTCGGTCTCCCGGGCTTTTATCCCGCCGTGTAGCCCCGAGGGGGCCGATGACCCTCGGTCCAGGCACCCGCCACGCGGGTCGGAACCCTAGTCATCCGCTTCCGGCCCGACCCCGCCCTTGCATCCGCGGGACCGGTCGCCGTGCACGCCTGACTCCGGCGGAGCAAGCACCGTGCCATCGCGCCTCCCCGGACGCCCGTCGCCGCTAACGGTCTGTTTTCCTGTCCGCGCGCCCGGCACGCGTGCCGGCTACGGACGACCCGACGGTGCTGCCGCGCGGTCGGGGTTCACCGTTTTGGTGCACGGATGCCTCATTCGGGTGCCTGCGTGCACCGGCGGCGAAGCCTCGGGCCGCGTGTCCCCGGCACGGCAATTGCTTCGGCCCCGTGCACGCAGGGCGCGCGACGGAGGAGGGCGCGGCGGTGGATCGGGAGGCGAAAGTTTCACGGGTGCAATCGCTGTGTCTCGGCAGCGGTGCGCGGCTCGTGTTCGACCGCCGCCCCGGCATCGCCGCCGTGCGCGTCGCACTCTCCCCGCCCCCCGGACCGCCCGGCTGGGCGCACCTGCTGGAGCACCTGTGGTTCGGGCGCGCGGCGGAGGCGGCCGCCGGTTTCGGCGTGGAGATCGAGGCCGCCGGGGGCGAAGCCCGCGCCGAGACCGGCGGCGACACGATCGCGCTCGAGGCGCTGGCGCCGGTGACGGCTGCGCCCCGCCTCCTGCACGCCTTCGCCCGCGCCCTCGCCGGACTGCCCCACGCCGTCCCGCCCATCGCGCGTGAGTGGGACCTGCTGCGGCTCGAGGGACCGGCCGCCGCGCGCGCCGAACGCCGCGCGCTGCAGGCGGTCCTCGGCCCGGCGGCCGCGGCGGCGCTCGCACCGCCCCCCGCGCGGGCCCCGGACCCCACCGCCTTCGCGCACTACGTCGCGCGGTGCGTGCGCGGCCCGGCGATCCGGGTGGCGTTCGCCGGCGCGCCCGACGCGGCGACCGTGCGCGCGGCCTGCGCCCCGCTCGCCGATCTTCCCGCCGCCGCGTCCCCGTCCGGCGCGCCGCCCCCCGGAGCGCGCGCCGGGCGCAGCCGCCTGGCGGGCGCGGGCCCGCTCGGGCGCGTACTGTGGCTGATGCCCGCGCCCGGGCCGGCGGATCCGGACTACTGGGCCGCGCTGGCGGCCGACCACGTCCTCGGCGGCGGTTTGAGTTCACGCCTGTACCGCGCCCTGCGCAGCGAGACCGGTTGGTGCTATGCGCTCGCCTCGCGCCGGGAGACCCGTGACGGGTCGGCGCTCTGGTGGATCGACGCCCACCCGCGCGCCGATCGCGTCACGGCGTGCGCGGCGCGCATCGAGCGCGAGATCGCCGCCCTCGCCGAGGCCGGTCCGGGCGCGGATGAGGTGGAACTCGCGCGCGCCTACCTGCACGCGCGCCTGCATCTGGAGAACGCACACCCTGCCGCCCGCGCCCGGCGCATGGAGAGCGAGCTGCGCGCCCTCGGCGCAGTACGCACCGACGCGCGGCACCGGGCGGGTATCGACGCAATATCGGCGGACCGCGTGCGCGCCGTCGTTGCGGCCGCCCGGGACTGCCGTTACGAGGTTATCGAGGATCCCTTCATGGCCTCCTCTCCCGGACGCCGCCGGTCCCTCTGAACAGGCGCCCGGGCGCGCGACGCGTCTCTTCCCACCGACCCCGGCTTCTGCTTCAATGCGCGGCTATGCGAATCGAGCGCTGGCGGTGGGTGCGTCGGGCCGCGGCCCTGCTGGCCGTCGCGCCGGGTCTCGCTTCGGCGGCGGGTGCGACGGCGGGGCTGCCCGCCCTCGCGGCGCTGGCGCGGTCCGGCGGCGTGGCGGAGAGCGCCCTGGTCGTGCGCCTCGACCCCCTGCGCGTCATCGCCCGGATCGATCCGCGCCGCCGCCTGATCCCGGCCTCGCTGACCAAGCTCTATACCGCCGCGGCCGCGCTGCAGCGCTGGGGGGCCGACTACCGCTTCACCACGCGGCTCGCCTATCGCGGTCGCCTGGACGACGGGGTGCTCCACGGCGATCTGGTCTTCGTCGGCGGCGGCGACCCGGGCCTGACGCGCAAGCGGCTGTGGGAACTCGCCGCGCGTGCAGTGGCGGAAGGGGGCCTGCGTCGCGTGACCGGGGATCTGGTGGTGGACCAGTCGCGCCTCGGTGCGGTCGCCTGCACGACCACGGATCGCTGCCGCGCGCTGCACGCATCGGAACATGCCTTCAACGCCCCGCTCTCCTCGGCGGGCGTGGATTACGGCACCTGGTGCGTGTGGGTGCGCCCGGCGGCGCGCCCGGGCGAGCCGGCCGCAGCGGGTCTGTGCCCGCCGGCGCCGCCGACGGGCCTCCTGACCGGCGCGGTGCGCACCGGCGCCGCGGGCGGCGGTGTGCACGTGCAGCTCTGGCGTACCACGGCGGACGGCGTCGACACCCTGCACCTGGGCGGGACGGTCGCCGCGGGGCTGCCGGTGGGGCGCTACTACGTCGCCGCCTCCGACCCCGCGCGTATGACCGGCTCGCTGCTGCGCGTCCTGCTCGCGGCACAGGGCGTGAAGGTGGCGGGACGGGTCGTGGTCGTTTCGCAGGCGCCGCCGGACCTCGTGCCGCTGGCGTCCGTGAACGGCGCGACGCTCGCCCACGAACTCTCCCTCATGCTGCACTACAGCAACGACTACATGGCCGACGTGCTCGCGCTCGATCTCGCCCGCGACCGCATCGCCGGGACGGATCCGCCGCAGCTCGCGCAGGCCGGCGCCGAGCTGGAGCGGTTCGCGACCGTCCTGGCCCACCGCGCGCACCTGCCCGGGGGCGTCCCGGCGACCCCGCCGGTGATCGCAAGCGGCAGCGGGCTCACGCCGGTCAACCGCCTCTCGGCCGCGGACGTGGTCGCGCTGCTCGCACGGATGTACCGCCGCCCGGCCCTCTTTCCGGCGTACCTCGCGGGGCTGTCGGTCCCGCGCGGGGCGCCGATGCGCATGCTCCACGGCGGCGGGCAGGCCTGGCTGACGCAGACCGCGGTCAAGACCGGCTCGATGAACGAGCCGGTCTCGGTGCTCGCGGTCGCCGGCTACTTTCGCACGCGCGCCGGCGGGTGGGGCGCCTTCGCGGTGATCGTCAACGGGACCGCGAAGCGCCGCCACTTTCCATGGTTCGAGGCGATGGCGGCGATCGAGCGGGACATCGGGCGCATCGCCGCGGCGGCGCCCTGACCCGCATTTCTCACCGGGCGCCCGGTCCCGCGCAGTCCCGCTATACTCGAACGCGACCGAAGACGTGCGGCGGTGGCGGTGATGGTGGATTTCCCGCAGTGCTGGAAGTGCGGTGCGACGCTCGAGGCGGTGCCGCTCCCGCTGAGCCGGTATGCCGAGTGTCCGGCGTGCGGCGTCGAGCTGCACGTGTGCCGGATGTGCCGGCACTACGATCCGGCGGTCGCGCGCGCTTGCCGCGAGCCCGTGGCCGAGGAGGTGCACGAGAAGACGCGGGCGAACTTCTGCGGCTATCTGGAGCCGCGCACCGACGCCTACCGGCCCGGCGACGCCTCCGGCGCGGCGCGCGCCCGCGCCGCCCTCGACGCCCTGTTCGGAAACGCCCCCGCCGGCGCGGAAGAGGCGTCGGGAGACGATCCCCGCGCGGATGCCGAGGCCCTCTTCCGCCCCGGCGCCGACGATCGCGATTAGCGGTGCCCGGATTCGCGGCGGTGGTTTTGCCCCGGCGATGAAGGCGCCGCCGCGGGCCTCGCTGCGGCGCGGTCGCACCGTACCCGCGTGCGCCGCTGGACCGCCGGTCGCGGTTCCAATAGACTGCGCGCGCGATTCAAGTTTTCCGCGGTTTCGCCGCTAGCTTTTCCACGCGCCTCACCGCCGCCTCGTCGTTCGCGGCCCCTCGGGGGTCGTTTCGGAGGGTTCATGTTCCGCCTTGCCGGGCGCCTGTCTTCGGCGCTTCTCGTATCGCTCGCCTTGGGTCCGACCGTCGCCGCCGCCGCCCCGCGAACCGCTCCGGCCGTCGTGCGCCTGGCCGGGATCACCAACGATCGCGACACCAGCGTCAGTCGTCTGGGGCTCGTACTCGGGGCGCGCGACGAGGTCCGCGGCATCGCCGTCGTCACAGGCCCGCCGGACGCGCGGCACGCATCGGCGACGCGCCGGGTCTACCCGTTGCGCCGTATCGAGAGTCCCCAGGGCGTCGTACTCGGACAGGGTCGCGGGGTCCGGGCGATCCTGTTGCGCGGGCGCATCGATTCGCGTGCCGGACGCGGGACGCTCGTGATCCGCTATCTCACCAACGGCCTGCTGATGAGCTATCGCCAGTGCCGCATCGGCCTGGAGCGCGACGGGCCGCGGCGCTGGCGGCTGGTCAACGCCTACAGCGGCGCCACCATCCGCAGCATCCGCGTGCGCACGTGGATGCTCGGGATCTCCACGCTCGAGCCCGTCTGCCCGGGACCACAGCGCCCGACGACGGGTCACGACCAGGCGGACAGGGCGACCCCGGCGACCGCCAATGCGAGGGAGGCGAGCGCGCCGGCGCCGTCGCGTACGGCGGCGCCGACGACGTAGGCCCCGATCACGAGCCACAGGCCTGCGGTACGCACCATCCGCACTCCGCTCACACCGACCTCCGAAATTCGCCTCGCGCCCCACCCCGTCCCGCGCCCGATAACCCGACCGCCGGCTCCCGGTCGGTACCGCATTCGGATAGACTGTACCGGGTGGTCCCGCGCCGCCGGCCGTGCGCGGGCGCCGCGGGACAACGGGCCACGAGGGGACGACGATGGCGAACGAAGGTTATCACGAGCCGCTGGAGGAGCTGTCGGACGAGACCCGCGACATGCACCGCGCGATCACCTCCCTGATGGAGGAGCTGGAGGCGGTCGACTGGTACAACCAGCGTGTCGACGCCTGCAAGGATCGCGAACTCAAAGCCATCCTCGCGCACAATCGCGACGAGGAGAAGGAACACGCCGCCATGGTGCTCGAGTGGATCCGACGCAAGGACTCCACCTTCGACAAGGAGCTGCGCGACTACCTGTTCACGGACAAGCCGCTCTCGCACGACTGAACGCGGCTTCCGGTCCGGCCCCGGGCGTCCTCATCCGTGCCCGCAGATGGGATCGATGGTCGAGACGCCGAGAAACCAGGTCTTGACGTAGAGGTCGCGGATCACCTTCCCGCCCGGTTCCGCCAGCCGCCAGCCGTCGGGTTCGCGCACGAGGCGCACCCCGCATTCCTCGTGGCTGCCGAACAGCCCGTTCGAGAGATAGCGGATGACCAGCGCGCCGGTGCCGGTCGCCGGATCGATCCGCCCGCGCAGGGCGATGACCTCGCGCCCGTGCTTGCGCGTGACCACGACCCCCCCGGGGCTGCCGACCTTCTGCAGGGTGAAGCGACGGCGCACGGTATGGGCGGGGCTCTCCCCCGCCGGGTGATAGGTGACGATCGAGACCCCCTCGACCCGGTCCTTCGGGCCCACCACCAGCCCGAGTGTGCTCACGCTCGGATCGTGGTCGTTGGCGATGCGGGCGACGGACACGACCCGCACGCCGTCCGTGTCGGTCGCGGCACCGGCGCCCGGGGTCCACAGCAGGGTGGCGGCGAGGGCGAACACCGCCGATCGAGGAATCGCGTTTCGGTTCATGGCCGGTCCACCGTTCGGCAAGAGGGGGCGCCGCCGCCTCCGGTTTCGCACTAAGGCGGAAGGATCAGGCTGTAGGCCAGCGGGGTTCCCGGGTGCGCACGGACCAGCCGGAGCAGGCCCGCGAGCGCCGGCAGCGCCGCGGCGCGCGGTGCGATCGCGCGCAACATCGCAAGCGGCCCGGAGGCGGTCTCACGGCCCAACAGGGTGCGTGCGACGTCGGGCACGAGATCGCGCGCCCAGCCGGACTGCCCGGGACGGGGCAGATAGTCCACGCGATATCCGCCCCGCGGCAGTTTCGCCAGACGGGCGGCGCCGCGCACGGCGTCGTGCAGGTCGCCGATCGCGTCCACCAGCTTGAGGCGTAGCGCCTCGGCCCCGCTCCACGCCCTACCCTGTGCGACCTGCCGCGCGCGCGCCGGCGTGAGTCCGCGCGCCGCTGCGACCAGGTCCACGAAGCGCCCGTAGATATGGTCCACGGAGGCCTGCAACGCCGCCGCCACCGCCGGGCGCAACGGCCGGAACGGCGAGAGCGCGCCGGCACTCGGCGTGGTGGCGACCCCCGCGACGCCGATCCCGAGGCGATCGAGGGCGCCCGACAGGTCCGGATAGACCGCGAAGACCCCGATGTCGGCGGTGATGGTCGTGCGCTGCGCGTAGATGCGCTGTGCGGCCGTCGACAGCCAGTAGGCGCCGGACGCCCCGAGCGTCCCCATGGAGACCACCACCGGCTTGCCGGCGCGGCGCAGGCGCAGCAGCGCGCGCCGGATCTCGTCGGCGGCATAGACGCTGCCGCCGGGGCTGTCGACCTGGAGTACGACCGCGCGCACGTCACCGCGCCGGCGCAGCGCGTCGATCTGGCGCGCGGTCGCGCCGGCCGAGACCGCACCCGGAACGGCGCGGCTGCCCGAGAGCAGCGCGCCGTCGATGGGGACGACGGCGATGACCGGGCCGCCGCCGATCGGCCGGGCGGTGGCGGCGAGGTAGGGGCCGACGCCGATCGTCGTGAGGTTCGCCGCGGCACCCTTGCCCCCCGCGCGCTTCACCGCGGCGCGGAAGGCCGAAAAATCGGCGGTGCGGGTCACGAGGTGATGCTCGAGCGCGAGCGCGGCGGCGTCGCCGCCGGCGCCGGTCAGCAGTTGCGGCAGGTCCTCGGCGTAGTGCGCGACCTGCGCGGCGGTGAGTCCGCGCGCCTTTGCGACGGTGTCGACGTAGGTGTCCCACCAGGTCTGCAGCCACGCGCTGTTCTCCTCGCGTGCCGCCTTGGACATGGTGTCGCGGATCAGCGGTTCCACCGCCGACTTGTACTTTCCCTTGCGAAACGCATAGACCTTGACGCCGAGGCGCGTGAGCAGCTTCTTGAAGTAGAGGCGCTCGTCGGCGTACCCGGCGATCATCACCGTGCCCATCGGGTCGATGAAGATGTGGTCGGCGGGCGCCGCGAGGAGGTAGGCGCTCTGCGAATAGTTGGTCGCATAGGCGTAGACCGGTTTGCCCGCTGCGCGGAAGCGCGCCACCGCCCGCTCGACGCTGTGCGCGGCCGGGAGGCTTCCGCCGGCGAACCGGCGCAGGTCCAGCGCCAGGGCGCGCACGCGCGGATCGGCCGCGGCGCGGTCGATCGCGGTCGTCAGGTCGCGGATGCGGACCTCGCTCGGGGCGCGCCCGAGCGCCCGGTCGAGCGCGCGGTTCCAGCGCGGCTCCGTGTAGCTGTAGACGAGCCGGCCCTCGGGGGCCACCCACAGCACCGCGTGCGCCGGGACCCCGGGGCGCTGTTGCTGCATCACCGCGAGGCCCGCGGTGACCAGGAGCGCGATGACCAGCAGCGTGAGCAGGTCGAGCGTGATCCGGCGTACGCCGTGCAGGAAACGGCCGAGCCAGCGAAACGGCAGCAGCAGGCGCATCTTCCAAGGTCCTCGGTTCGATCCGGCGCGGCGGCGGGTGCCCTCAGCGGCGCGCGGTCTGTGCCGCGCCCAGGCCGCCGCCCGCCTTCGCCTCCCGCCAGAGGCGATGCAGCGCGTTCCACAGTCCCGCGCGCAGCGTGTCCGCGTACGCCGAGTCCGGCCCGAGCCCCTGGAGCAGGCGCCGGTGCGCCGCCCCCAGCGCATGATACGGGATCGCCGGGAACAGGTGGTGGGTCGCATGGTAGCGCAGGCCCACCGGGGCCCACAGCGGCGTGAGCAGCGGATGGCCGGGGATGTTGACCGAATCGAGGTACTGTTCGGCGACGCTCAACACCCGCCCGCCGGTGTTGGCGTAGCGGTGCGCGGCCAACGTGCGCAGCGAGTTGAGCAGGAAGATCAGCACCCCTACCGCGTACCACAGCCCGAGCGCCGCGGCGGGCAGCACGCCGATCGCCGTGAGGGTGATCGCCGACGCGCCGTAGAGGAACGTGGCCAACTCCTGCAGCCTCCAGTTCCGGCTGTCCCGCGTGCCGGGAGCGGGCCGGCGATAGGCGGGATCGATCGTCAGGGACGACCCGTGCTCCCAGGTCCAGCGGCGCACGCCGCGGTGCAGCCATCCCAGGGGGGTGAGCAGGATGAATCGCACCGCGAGGAGGATCGGCAGCACCAGGACCAGCGCCACGTACCCCACCAGGCGGGCCGGCGGTCCGGCCGCGAACGGAAGGTATTCGCCGTCGCCCGCGGTGCCGTAGACGCCGCGCTTGTGATGGTCGTTATGTACCCCCTGGTAGGTGAACGACGGGACGAGGAGCGGGAAGCCGCACAACAGATTCCAGACCAGACGGAACCCCTTGAACGTGTTGCGGCGCAGGTGCGCGAGTTCGTGCGTGAAGATCACCGCGCGGTAGAGCGCCAGCGCGCAGACGACATACGCTATGCCCTGCAGGGGGCCCTGCAGCGGCCCGAAGGCGGGCGCGCGCAGCGCGAGCACGAAGGCGCCCCAGCCCAGCGTCACGTGAAAGAGGAAGTCGAGCCAGTAGATCCACGGCCTGGGCTCGGCGAGGTCGCGCACCAGCGCGCGCGCCCGTGCCAGCGGCAGGGCGGTCTCGTCGGACGGCGCGGGGGCCTCAGGATTCATCGATGCCCGGATACCTCATGCGGCGGTTCGGTGCGCGCGGCGCCGGATCGTCAGCATAGGGCGGGCGGCGCCCGCTGTCGACCCGCCTCGTCCGTACCGGGCCCCGTCCCCCGTCCCCCGTCCCCGGACGCTGCGGGCGACCCCCGCGCTCCCCCTTCCGATATAATCGGGGCAACGAGAGGGGGGCGGAGCCGGTCCATGGTCGTCGGGATCCTGCTGTTGTCGTTGGGCGGCGTGCTGGTCGTCGCCGAGATCAACACCCTGACCTTCTACCTCCTCGCCGTCGCGCTGGCCTGCTTCGCCGCCGGCGCCGTCTCCGTGGCGGGCGCGGGCCTGCCGGTCACCCTGGGGGTGCTCGGCGGGGTCTCGCTGCTCGGCCTGCCGCTCGCGCACTGGCTGCGCGCGCGCCTGCGCAATCCCGAGGCCGACCGTATTTCCGCCGATGATGTCGGTCGTACGGTGACGGTCGACCGCGTCGACGGCGGCGCGCTGCAGGTTTCCTATCGCGGCTCCGTCTGGCAGGCGCGCCTCGCCGGGACCGCCGCCGGCGACCCGCCGCGCGCCGGCGAGCGCCTGCGCATCGCGCGCCGCGAGGGCAACGTCCTGATCGTGGAACGCGACGGATGATCCCGCCCGGGCCCCGCGCCGGGATCGCGGCGGCACTCGCGCGCCCGCACAATTCCCCCGTCCCCCACCGCCCGTCTTCGAGGAGGTCCCCATGAGCGTCAGCCTGACCGTCGCGATCATCGTCGCGGTGATCGCCTTCTACATCGTCAGCCGCGGCCTGCGCATCGTCCCGCAGCAGCACGCCTGGGTGGTGGAGCGGCTGGGCCGCTTCCACAGCGTACTCCAGCCCGGACTGAACCTGATCATCCCGCTGATCGACAACGTCTCCTACCGCTTCGACCTGCGCGAGACCCCCATCGACGTCAAGAAGCAGATCTGCATCACCAAGGACAACACCCAGATCTCCATCGACGGGGTGCTCTATCTCCAGGTGACCGACCCCAAGGCCGCGGCCTACGGGACCTCCAACCCGCTGGCGGCGGTCGAGCAACTCGCTCAGACCATCATGCGATCCGACGTCGGCAAACGCCAGCTCGACGAGGTCCTGTCCTCGCGTACCGAACTCAACACGGCGATCGTGACCGAGCTCGACCGCGCGGCGACCAACTGGGGCGTCAAGGTGCTGCGCTACGAGATCCGCGACATCACACCGCCCGAGGACGTCATCCGCGCGATGGAACTGCAGATCACGGCCGAGCGGCAGAAGCGCGCCGTCATCGCCAAGTCCGAGGGCGACAAGCAGCAGGCCATCAACGTATCGGAGGGCGAGCGCCAGCAGCAGATCAACCGCGCCGAGGGCGAGCGCCAGGCGCAGGTGCTGCGCGCCGAAGGTCAGGCCCAGGCGATTCTCAAGGTCGCCGACGCCACCGCGCAGGCGCTCGCGACCGTCGGCGCGAGCCTCGGACAGGCCGGCGCGCGCGAGGCCATGACCATGCAGGTCGCCGAATCGTTCATCGAGAAATGGGGTGCCATCGCCAAGGCCTCGAACGTCATGATCGTCCCCGCCGACATGGGGGACCTGTCCAAACTCGTCGGCACCGCCTTCCGCATCGTCGAGGGCGCCCGCGGGACCGCCGCCGGCGGCTAGTGCGGCTCTACGAACCGTTACCCGGGACCCGCAGCCGGAAGATGTAGCCCGGATGAAGCGCAGCGCAATCCGGGGAGGGGAATTTCCTTCGGCACCGTGATTTCCCGGATTCCGGCCTTCGGCCTGCATCCGGGCTACGATGTCGGGAGTTGGGAACGAGGACCGGCGATGATCGACGTAGCCCGGATGAAGCGCAGCGCAATCCGGGGAGCGAGTTTCCGCCGCCACCGCGTTTCCCGGATTCCGGTCTGCATCTGCGCTACGTGATGGCCGTCAACCGGTAGCCGTCCGGATCAGGCTATAATGGCGGCCGCTTTCGATACCTTTCGATCATCTTGCGGTGCCGAAGCCACTAAGAGCGCGGCCCCCGTTGGAGGGTCGCCGCGACTGTGCGCGAGCCGCGCGATGGTCGGCCGAGGAGTCGACACTGAGCCGGACGCACGATTGGGGGGCACGTGGGTCCAGGCGATGTACCCGCAGGCGGGCATCTGTCGCCCGAGCGCCTCGGCGGCGGCCGCCGCCGCCCCATCCGGCCGGTCCGTGCCGGCATGCTGAGGCGACTGATCGCCGCGGTCGTGCTGGCGGGTTTTTCCTCGTGTGTCTTCGCGGCTCAGAAACCGCTGTGGGAACTCGGGCTCGGGGTCGGCGCACTGAGCTTTCCCGACTACCCGGGCTCCGACCAGCAGCGCCTCTACGTGGTGCCGTTGCCATACCTTGTCTATCGCGGCAAGTACCTCAGGGCCGGACGCAACGGGATCCAGGGGCGCCTGTTCTGGGGCGACCGCGTTCATCTGTATATCAGTCTGAGCGCCTCGCCTCCGGTCAACGACAGCGACAACTCGGCGCGCCGCGGGATGCCGGATCTAAGACCCATGGTCGAGTTGGGGCCGGGAATCGATGTGCGCCTGTGGCGCTCGGCGAACGCGCGCATGCACCTCGACCTGCGCCTGCCCGTGCGCACGGCCATCACGATCCAGTTCACACCGCGCCAGGTCGGCTGGCTGTTCACCCCCACGCTCAGCCTGGGCGTATCCAACGTCGCCGGGTGGTCGGGCTCGCGCCTCGGGGTGGAAGCCGGTCCGCTGTTCGCAAACCGCAGCTACAACCAGACCTTCTACGGCGTGCCGCCCGCCTTCGCCACCCCTGCGCGGCCGGCGTACTCGGCCAACGGCGGCTATTCCGGAGCCCAGTTGACCGTGTCGCTCAGCAGGCGCTTTTCCCGCTATTGGATCGGCGCGTTCGTGCGCTACCAGAACATCTCCGGGGCCGTTTTCGCCGACAGTCCCTTGGTGGTCCAGAAACAGAACGTCCTGTTCGGTGTGGGCGCCACCTGGGTCTTTGGACAGTCCTCGCGCCTGGTCGACACCGGTGACTGACCCGATGACGGGACGCGGAGGCGTACAGGAACGACGCGGCCGATCGAGGCGCCCGCCGCGGAGTGTGGCGAAAGCGCGGCGATGCACGCGTGCCGGCGGCTTGCGGTTCGGTAACCCACTGAATTTATGGCGCGCCCGACAGGAGTCGAACCTGTGACCTTCGGCTTCGGAGGCCGACACTCTATCCAGCTGAGCTACGGGCGCGAGGCGCTACAGGATAGCGCGCCGGCGGCGGGAGCGTCTACGCCGTGCGCCCGCCGGGCTCAGCGGCGGGTGCCGCGGGCGTAGGAGAGGCCGAGGTTGGCCTGCTGGCCGAAGTGCTTGAAGCTGGTGAAGGCGTCGGCGTCCAGGGGGCGGCCGCTCGCGCGGCGGTCGGCGTAGAACAGGCCGATGGCGCGGCGGTTGACGACGATGGGCATGGTGAAGAAGCCGCCGCCGGTAACCGCGGCGATCTGCGGCGGGAGCAGGGGCGCGACCTCGATCTGGGGCGGGTCCCGGACCCAGAGGGCGGCGTCACCGGCGAGGACATGCGCGAAGACGTTGGCCTCGGGAGGAGCGGCGGGGAAGGCGAACCGGCTGCGGACCTCGGCCCGGTCCCAGCCGAGTGCGTAGCGCGCCTGCACGGTGCGGCGGTCGGCGCTGAGGAGCGCGAACAGCGCGCGGTCGAGCCCGATCCCCCGGTGAAGGCCCTCGAGCACCATCTCCAGGAGCAGATTGAAATCGGGGTCGGTCTCGAGCAGCGCGGACAACTCGCGCAGGATCTGCAGTTGCAGCATCGGGTCCGGTTCGACGAACCGCCCGGGGGCGGCCGGCGGCACATCCTCGGGTGGCGCCGTCTCCTCGGGCGCGTCGCCGGCGCCCGGTTGCGCGCGACGGCGCACGGTGGGGATGAGTCCGCGTACGTAGGCCGCGCCGTAGTGCGCGGCGGTCTTGGCGGCCTCCTCGGCATTGCCATGCGCCAGGCGGGTGACCTGGTCCAGCGGCAGGTACAGGGTTTCGGCCACGCGCTCGAGGACCGCGGCGACCGGCGCGGCGTCCCAGCCCTGTTCGGCGGCGGCGGCGAGTTCGTGGCCGAGAGTGATGTTGCTCACCCGCGGGTCCTCGTCCTGTTTGCCGTCCACGGCGTGTTCGAGCAGTTCGCCGAGCTGCCACTCGCGGCCGAGTTCGCGGGTGAGTTGGCGCAGCTCGAAGCCGAGGACCTCGCGTTCTGCGCGGCGGGCGTCGACGCCGGGACGTTCGAGTGCAGCCTCGAGGCGCTCGGCGAGTTCCTCGGAGAAGCTCCAGAACGCCAGCGCGCCCAGGTGGTAGAGCAGCGTGGCGATGAAAACCTCCTCGGGTGCGCCGTCGCGGCGCCGGGCGGCGAAGGTCCGGGCCTGGGTGGCGGCATGGAAGGAGCGCGCCATCTGGCGGGCGACCCGCTCCTTGCTGCGGGCGTTGCCGATGGCCTCGACCACCGCGATCGAGAGGCAGATGCTGCGCACCGCGTCGAAGCCAAGCACGACCACGGCGCGGCTGATGGTGCTGATGCGATGCCCGCCCGGGTTGTAGAGCGGGCTGTTGGCGACCCGCAGGACCCTGGCGGTCATGCCGGCGTCCTGCAGGACCACGCGCGCCAGCTCCGCCGCGGAGCTGCCCTCGGAGGCGGAGATGCGCGCGAGGTCGCGGGCGGTGCCGGCGAAGACCGGCATGCCCTGCCGGTTCAGGCGCTCGACCCAACCGCGCAGTCCGAGGGCCCCTTCAGCGGGCGGGTCCCCGCCGGCGGCGTCGCCGCTCCCGGCCCCGGTTCGTGGCTGCGTCGGCATCGCTTCAGGACCGGGCCGCGCGGCGAGCGGATCCCATGCGCCGGGTCCGGACGGGTGCGGCTTCGCCCATCAGCCGCCGGTCATCGACATGAAGCGCACGATCTTCGCCGGCTGCTCGCGGAATTCGTGCCGCTCCGGCTTGCGCGCGATCGCGGCGTGCACGGCGCGCTCCAGCTCGGCGTCGTCGGCGCCCGCGCGCAGCAGCGGACGGAACTCGAAGCGGTGTTCCTGCCCGAGACACGGGTAGAGCGTTCCGTCCGCCGCCAGGCGGACCCGGTTGCAGGTGGCGCAGAAGTGCTGTGAGATCGGCGTGATGAATCCGATGCGCAGATTGCTGCCGGCGACCTGCACGTAGCGCGCGGGGCCGCCGCCGGGCATGACGCCCGGGATCAGGTCGAAGCGCCGCGCCAGGCGCCGGCGCACCTCCTGGAGGTCGACGTAACGGTCGCCCGCGGCGCGCCCGGACGTGCCCATGGGCATGGTCTCGATGAGGCGCAGCGTGAAATCGTGCTCGAGGCAGAACTCGACCAGGTCCTCGATCTCGTCGTCGTTGACGCCGCGCATCACCACCGTGTTCAACTTGATCGGCCGCAGGCCCGCGGCCTTCGCCGCCATCAGACCCGCGAGCACCTTCTCCAGGCGGCCGCCGCCGGTGATCGTACGGAAGCGCTCCGGTCGCAGCGAGTCGAGGCTCACGTTGACGCGCCCCACGCCCGCGCGGGCGAGCGCCCCGGCGTGGCGGGCGAGACGCACCGCGTTGGTCGAGAGCGAGAGGTCCTCGATCCCCGGCAGTCGCGCCAAGCGCGCGGCCAGTTCGGGTACGTCGCGCCGCACCAGCGGCTCGCCGCCGGTGATGCGCACGCGGCGTACCCCCAGGCGACCGAAGGCCGCGATCAGGCGTTCGACCTCGTCGAAGCGCAGCCACTCGTCCGGCTCCTGGAAGTCGCGAAATCCCTTGGGCAGGCAGTAGGCGCAACGCAGGTCGCAACGGTCGGTGACCGACAGGCGCAGGTATTCGATGGTACGGCCGTAAGGGTCGACGAGCGCCACGGACATGCTCCGCGAGCCACGGAAACGCCCGGCAGCGGCCGGGCACCGTCCAGGATGAGGGGAGCGGTCCCCCGGCGTCAACCGTATGATTGAGCTCTGCCTTAAGTGGTTGACGGCCATCGCGTAGCCCGGATGCAGGCCGCAGGCCGGAATCCGGGGAATCACGGTGTCGAAGGAGATCCCCCCGGATTGCGCTTCGCTCCATCCGATGGGATGGTCTCCTCCCCCTCTACTTCGGCGTCGTGATGCGCCAAGATGGAGTGGATTCTGGGACCATCGGTGAGAGTGAGGAGGAGACCATGGGTGA
>JALUXX010000012.1 GCA_027013145.1 Gammaproteobacteria bacterium
TCGGTGTCGGGGGGGGGTGGGGGGGGCGTCAAGGGTGCGGGGGGGTGTCCGCCGGGCGACGGGTAGGGTCGGGCGTGTCGTTGGGCGCGGGCGGTGGCGTCTGGTGTGGGCTCGGGCACGGATGGTTTCGGGGGGGGCGTGGGGCTTGGGTGGTTTGGCGGGATGGGGGGGATCTCTTGATGGCCTCGGCCGGGCGAGCCCGGCCCTACAGGTGGGAAGTCCGCGGGGGGTGGTTGTCGCAGACCAGGTGATGGAGCAGGTCGGGGTGCTCGGCGGCGGCGGGGCGGTGGGGGATGCGCTGCTGCGGCGGCTGGCCGGCAGCGGCCGGCGGGTGACGGTGTTCTCGCGCCGACCTGTGGCCGGTGTTCCTGCGGGGGTGGAATGGCGGCGGTTGGCGGTCGACAAGGGGTCGGGCGGGGCCGCGAGCGATGTGGAAGCACCATCGGCCATCGCGCTTTGGATCTGCATTGCGCCGATCTGGGTCGTGGAGGGCTATCGGGCGCTCTTCGAGTCGTACGGGGCGCAGCGCATCGTCGCGCTGTCGTCGACCAGCCGTTTCGTGAAGGGGGATTCGAAGGATCGCGCCGAGCGGGATACGGCACAGCGGATCGCGGAAGGGGAGGAGCGGTTGACCCGTTGGGCGTCGGGGCGTGGGGTGGAATGGGTGATCCTCCGGCCGACGCTGGTCTACGGCGGGGGGCGCGATCGCAACGTCGCAGAGATTGCGCGTTTCGTGCGTAGATTCGGCTTCTTCCCGCTGCTCGGTGAGGCGTCCGGTCTGCGCCAGCCGGTGCATGCGGAGGACGTCGCGTCGGCCTGCGTGGCCGCGCTCGGGTCGACGGCGCCGCGCAATCGCTTCTATACGCTGTCCGGAGGCGAGACGCTCGCGTATCGGGAGATGGTCGCGCGCATCTGCCGGGCGACGGGTCGGCCGGCGCGCATGCCGCGCGTGCCGCTCTGGGCCTTCCGCCTCGGCGTGCGCGGGCTTCGGCTCCTGCCGCGCTATCGCGGGTGGACGCCGGAGATGGCGGAGCGGATGAACCGCGACCTCGTGTTCGGACACGAGGAGGCGGCTCGCGATCTGGGGTTTCGCCCGCGCGCCTTCCGCCCGACGCCGGCCGACGTGGGCGGCTGATCGGGCGTGGCCGGGGCTGTCGGGCTGCGGGTGAGGGGGCGGACGGTGATCGGCCGCGCGTACCGGTGCGGGCCGGACACGTGACCGCGTGGGTTGCGGTTGCGGCGGCGTTCGTGGTGGCACTCGGGCTCACGCGCCGCTTTCTCTCGCCCGACTCCCGCCTGCACGTCCTCGATCATCCGAACGAGCGTTCTTTGCACTCCGCGCCGGTGCCGCGCAGCGGGGGTGTGGCGGTCGTGGCGGGGATCGTCGTAGCGGCGTCCATCGCGGCGGTGGGCGGCGCGCTTCCCGTGGGGCTGGCCTGGATTGCGGCCGGCGGGGCGTTGCTGGTCGCGGTGGGGGTGGTCGACGACCGGCGGGGGCTCGGGGCGGGATGGCGGCTCGCGGCGCAGGTCCTGGCGGCGGGGCTCGCGGTCGCGGGCGGGTTGCGCTTCGGGCCGATCGCGGTGCCCGGGGCGGTGTTCGAGCCGGGCGCGGCGCTCGGCGTTGCGGTCACCGTCCTGTTCGCGGTGTGGTTCGTGAACCTGTACAACTTCATGGACGGTATGGACGGGTTCGCGGGCGGGATGGCGGTGTTCGGCTTCGGGGGGCTCGCGGCGCTCGGCGCCCTCGGCCACGCGCCGGGTTTCGCCGCGCTCAACGCGGTGGTGGCCGCGGCGGCGGGCGGATTCCTGATCTACAACTTCCCGCCGGCGCGGATCTTCCTCGGCGATGCGGGCGCCCCGGTGCTGGGATACCTCGCGGCGGCCTCCTCGTTGTGGGGCGTGCGCGCGGGGCTGTTCGCGATCTGGGTGCCGGTGCTGATCTTCTCGCCGTTCATCGCCGACGCCACGGTGACGCTGGCGCGGCGGGCGCTGCGGGGCGAACGGGTGTGGCGCGCGCACCGCAGCCACTACTACCAGCGCCTCGTGCAGCTCGGCTGGGGCCACCGGCGAACGGTGCTGGCCGAATACGGGCTGATGGCGGCGGCGGTGGCGAGCGCCCTGGGTTCGCGGGGGATGGGGGTGGGCTGGCAGTGGGGGTTGATCGGGGTCTGGCTGGCGGGATACGGGCTGGTATTCGCGGGCATCGAGGTGCTGGAGCGGCGGAGGGGTTTGAAGACGGCCGGGTTGAAGTAGGCGGGGGGATGTTCGAGTGACGGCTTTCACGCAGGGCGAGTTCCCGGCTGTCTTGGTCGTGCCGGCGCAGAATTTCGAGGATGGTGGCAGTGGAGCAGTTTCCGCGCCGGATCCACACGACCTTGGGCGGTGCGCCCAGGAGGAGGCTACGCTCATGGAAGTCCGCATCTTTGGTGACGACGATCAGGTCGTTTTTGCGGGCGTACTCCCAGACTTCACTGTCAGAGGCGGAACCCAGCCCGACCCTATGGACATGGACACAGCCGGGATACAGATCCGATAGCGATTCAACCAGATGCGGTGACAGGTTCTGGTCGAAAAGCAGTCTCACGCGGTGGATGCCAACTGGTGGCGTTCGCGGTCGGCGGCGTAGCTCAGGCAGGCCTGGATGTCGTCCGGCGTGAGATATGGAAAATCGGCGAGGATCTGTTCCGGGGTCATTCCCGAGGCGAGATACTCCAGGACATCGTAGACCGTGATCCGCATTCCACGGATGCAGGGCTTCCCGCCCCTCTTTCCGGGCTCGATCGTGATCAGATCGCGGTAATTTGTCATGATCGATCAGAACCCTCGGCTTCCGGGCAGGGACGAACGAATCCAATTATTTGGCGGCGTTCGGGTACTGTCAACCGGCTGCCACGCCATCCGGCGCCGGACGCCTAACGATCGGCGGGCGTAGGGCGGGGCTTGCCCCGCCGACGACACCCGTACATACGGCGTCGGGACGGTCAACCGCCTCGGCCGGGCAAGCCCGGCCCTACGTGGCTCGGTGGGAGCTGGGGGTGTGCGTGGGGATGTCGTGGCCGAAGGTTGTTTCTTCGCCGGCGGGGATCATCCCGCCCTGGCCGCCCTGAGGGGGGCGGGCTTGCGCGGGGGTAGCGCAACGCCCCGGCGGAAATCGCGCGCCCCGCTTTTCTTTCGCGGGCTTATACGGCTGAGCAGAGGGGGCGGCGGCGATCCGGGTCGGGGGCCACGGGCGAACGGAAAATCTGCGGTGGTCGATGCCGCGGGAATGAGTGGGCCCGCGGTGTCGGTGAAGGGTTGGGGCACGGCCCGGCCTGTCGTCTGGTCGCGCGGGTATTACCGTGAATGAGGAGGAACTCGTTGGAGATAGGGGCTCGAACAGTTCACTGAATAGTTGCGCATTCCTGCGCTTTAATGTATGTTGTGTACATGTCGCGTAAGATGGTCAGCATCCGCGAAGCCGCCGAGTTCCTGGGCGTCTCCGCGCAAACACTGCGGCGCTGGGAGCGCGAAGGCAAGCTCGTCCCTGATGAGCGCACGCCGGGTGGGCGTCGGCGCTACGACTTGGCGCGGCTGCGGCCGGAACAGTTCCATGCGCCCGAGGCAGCACGTCGCACCATCGCCTATGCCCGCGTGTCAAGTCACGACCAGAAGGAGGATCTGGAGCGACAGAAGCAGGTGCTTGAGATGTACTGCGCCCGGCAAGGCTGGACGTTCGAGGTCATTGCCGACCTGGGTTCGGGCATGAACTATCACAAGAAGGGCCTCAAGCGGCTGCTGGATGCGATTATCAACGGCGAAGTAGGGCGCTTGGTCATCACCCACAAAGACCGACTGTTGCGTTTCGGCGCGGAACTGGTGTTCGTCATCTGCGAGGCCAGGGGCGTCGAGGTCGTGATTCTCAACCAAGGCGAGGACACGACGTTCGAGGAAGATTTGGCGAAGGACGTTCTGGAGATCATCACAGTGTTCAGCGCTCGGCTCTACGGCTCGCGCTCACGCAAGAACCAGAAGCTGCTCGACGGCGTGCGTGCTGCGGTGGAGGCGTCGCAATGCTGATCGCACACAAAATCGCGCTCGACCCAAACAACGTGCAGTCCACCTATCTGGCCCGCGCGGCGGGCACGGCGCGGTTCGCGTACAACTGGGCGCTGTCCGAGTGGAAGCGCCAGTACGAGGCATGGAAGGCCGACAACCGCTTGCCAAAACCTTCGCAGGCAGCGCTGCGCCGCCAGTTGAACGCCATCAAGCGCGAGCGGTTCCCCTGGATGCTGGAAGTGACCAAGAACGCGCCGCAGATGGCGATCATCCAGTTGGGGCAGGCATTTCAGAATTTCTTCGCGGGCCGTGCCCGCTATCCGACTTTCCGCAGGAAGGGCGTGCACGACCGCTTCACGCTCACCAACGACCAGTTCGACATCGACGGTTCACGCCTGCGTATCCCGAATCTCGGTTGGGTGCGCATGCGCGAGACGTTGCGCTTCACCGGAAAGGTCATGTCGGCCACGGTCTCCCGTGTGGCCGACAAGTGGTTCGTCAGCATCACTGTTGACACGCCCGACAGTTCGCATCTGCCAAAAGCCGAAAACCAAGGCGCGGTGGGTGTCGATCTGGGCGTGTCGGCGCTGGCGACGCTCTCGACGGGAGAAACCATCCCCGGCCCGAAAGCTCACAAGGCGCTGCTGGACCGCTTGCGCAGGCTCTCGCGGAGCCTGTCGCGCAAGCAGAAAGGATCGAGCAACCGGCGCAAGGCCAAAGCCAAACTGGCGAAGCTGCATGCCCGCATCGCCCATGTCCGCTCGGACGCCATGCACAAGCTCACAACGGACCTCGCCCGCCGGTTCCACACCATCGGCATCGAGGATCTGAACGTGCGCGGCATGATGACGAACCGCCACCTGGCCCGCTCCATCGCCGACATGAGCTTCTTCGAGTTCCGGCGGCAATTGGAGTACAAGGCCGCGATGCGCGGCGGCGTCGTGAAGGTGGCGGATCGCTTCTATGCCAGCAGCAAGACGTGCTCGGCTTGCGGGCACAAGCTGGAAGCCTTGCCGCTGTCTGTGCGCGAATGGACATGCCCGGCTTGCGGCATCGTCCACGATCGCGACGTGAACGCCGCGATCAACCTGAAGAACATGGCCGTGAGTTCCACGGTTTCAGCCTGTGGAGAGGAAGGCTCTGGCCGCGCTCGCAAGAGCGCGGTGAAACCGTCCTCGACGAAGCAGGAAGTCAGCTTTGTTCCTGTTTAGGCAGGAATGAGCAAGTCTGACGGAACAGCCTATGGGTACGATCGTCACGAGCAGGGGGCGGATCACCATTCCGAAGAGAATCCGCGAAGCGTTGGGATTGAAGCCGGGCAGCGAGGTCGAATTCGACGTCGAGGAGGGGCGCATCGTCATCCGCAGGGCCGGTGCGCCGAGGGGACGGCGGCCGGGGCGGAAGGATCGATTCACCCGCGCGCGGGGGTGTGCGACCATACCGTGGCGTACGGACCAATTGATGGCGCTGCTGCGTGGCGGGGAATGATCGGTCGTGGTTGGCGCGAACGCCCTTGTGGATGTGTTGATGGGCGATTCTGGCGGGGCGCGCTGGGCGACCGCAGGACTTCGGTTTGTGATCGTTTATCTGCGAGATCATTGAACACGGCTTTCAGATTGCAGGCGGGGAGTCGGAGGATGCGGCGGCCGCCTCCCGGATAGTGATGAGTGTGGGCTGGCGCTTTCGGGAACTGTTCAGTAAGCGGAGGGGAGGTGAATCGATGAAACTGAAGGTAATCATTCATGAGGCGGAGGAGGGAGGCTATTGGGCCGAAGTCCCTTCCATTCCCGGCTGTGCCACGCAGGGAGAGACGTTCGATGAGCTTCTCGGAAACATCTACGAAGCCGTCGAGGGGTGTTTGTCCGTGGATGTTGCAGATGTTGCGATAACGGAAAAAGACAAGATTCTGGAGATCGCGGTGTGAAGGCGATCTCGGGTAAAGAGTTCGCGAAGTTGCTTGAAAAGAAGGGCTGGGAATTGCGAAGAACCAAGGGGAGCCATCACATCTACGTCAAGGCCGGAAGCGCGGTGCGCATTTCCGTACCGGTACATGGTAACAGCCCGCTGAAGATCGGCCTGCTGAGGCACCTGATGAAGACCGCCGGAATCGACGAGCAGGAGTTATGACATCGATGGGGCGAGCCGAGGTGTCCATCGGGGCGAACGACCCTGACGATCGAGGACCAACGCATGACGACCTCCGGGCGGGTTTTCGAACGCCCATTGAGGGTGGAAGGCGCCACTCCCTAGGTGGACCAGTGGCTGAGTCAGCCGGTCGTCACCGTCCTCACCCCTGGTTCTTCCCACTGGCGGATCTTGCGCAATCTTCTGATGCGGACCGGCTCCGGCGGCAACTCGACCGCCGACGCGCCTATCGCCGCTCTCGCCCTGGAACATGTCTACACCGCCTATTCCTGCGATCATGACGTCAAGCGGTTTCCAGGGCTGAAGCCCATCGATCCGCTCGCCGAACCGCGCGGAGCATAGATGCAGTTCGGCCGCGAGAGCGACGGGACATGGGTTGGTCCGGCGGCGCGGTGGCTGGCCGGGTTTTGTGCAGGTTGGCAGGTCGTCGGCCGGGCAAG
Source organism: Gammaproteobacteria bacterium (assembly GCA_027013145.1). Taxonomy (GTDB): domain Bacteria; phylum Pseudomonadota; class Gammaproteobacteria; order 21-64-14; family 21-64-14; genus BMS3Abin12. The sequence continues at coordinate 6,621 of JALUXX010000012.1, forward strand.
CCCGGCCCTACGCCGGATCGGCGGAAACGCGGGAAGTGCGGGGTGGAGGTCGTGCCGTGGATTGATCCCCTCTCCCCGGCCCGGCGCCGGGCGGGCAGGGCCGGGTCTGCGGGGGACGGCGGGTTCGGGTGGCGCATCGGCGTGCGGGTAAACCCGCGGGGTCCGGTCGCTGTCGGCGGGCGTCGGGCGCGCCGGTGCGCGGTTTGTGAGCGCGCGGGGGTGGAGTAGTATGGGGCGCCTCGGGAATCGGCACGGCGAGAGGGGGTGAGGGGTCGATGAACCGCATCCTGGCCCGGCTGCGCAGCCGCGTGGCGGCGGTGGTGCACGATCTGGCGATGATCCCGCTGGCGTGGCTCGGGGCCTACTGGCTGCGCTTCAATCTCGAGTCCGTGCCGGAGCCGTTCCTGCGCCATGCGCTCTACGCGCTGCCGGTGGTGTTCGTGGTGCAGGCGGGGTTCTTCTGGTACTTCGGGCTCTACCGCGGGGTGTGGCGGTTCGCCTCGCTGCCGGATCTCGTGCGCATCGGCTGGGCGGTGTCGATGGGTATGCTGGTCTCGGCCGTGCTCATCTTCTTCCTCATGCGTCTTCAGAGCGTGCCGCGCTCGGTGTTCCCGCTCTATGCGCTGCTGCTCGGCACGCTGCTCGGCGGCCCGCGGCTGCTGTATCGCTGGCTCAAGGACCGCAGGCTCTACACGCAGGCAGGCAGGCGGGTGCTGATCGTCGGCGCGGGCCGGGCGGGGGAGATGCTCGCGCGCGAGATGCTGCGGGCGCCCGAGCATACCTATGAGCCCGTGGGGTTCGTGGACGACGACCCCGCGCGCCGGGGCAGCGAGATCCACGGCGTGCGCGTGCTCGGGGATTGCGAGGCGATCCCGGAACTCGTGGTGCGCCACGGCGTGGAGTCCATCGTGGTGGCGATGCCCTCGGCCACCGCGCGTCAGATGCGTCGCGTCGTGGATCTGTGCGCCGGGGCCGGGGTGCCGGTGCGGACGCTGCCCCCGATGGATGCGGTGGTGTCGGGACGGGCGGCGCTGGGGGAACTGCGCGAGGTGGCCATTGAGGATTTGCTCGGGCGCGAGCCCGTGGCGCTCGACTGGGCGGCGCTGCACGAGGGGCTCTCGGGGAAGATGGTGCTGGTCACCGGCGGCGGGGGGTCGATCGGCGCGGAACTGTGCCACCAGATCGCGCGTCTGGGACCGGCGGCGATCGCGGTGCTGGAGCAGGGCGAGTTCAATCTCTACGACGTGGAGATGAAGCTGCGCGAGCGGTACCCGGCGCTGCAGATCCACCCCTGCCTGGGCGACGTCACGGACCGCGTCGCGGTCGAGCACCTGATGCAGGGCCTGCGCCCCGATGTGGTATTCCACGCGGCGGCCTACAAGCACGTCCCCATGCTCGAGGGGCAGACGCGCGAGGCGGTGCGCAACAACGTGCTCGGCACGCGGGTGATGGCGCAGGCGGCCCACCGGCACGGTTGCGAGGCCTTCGTGCTGATCTCCACGGACAAGGCGGTCAATCCGGCCAACGTCATGGGCGCGACCAAGCGGGCGGCGGAGATGATCTGCCAGGGGCTCGCGCAGCAGTCGACGACGCGTTTCATCACCGTGCGTTTCGGCAACGTGCTCGGCTCGGCCGGGAGTGTAGTGCCGCTGTTCCGCCGCCAGATCGAGGCCGGCGGGCCGGTGACGGTGACGCACCCGGAGGTCACGCGCTATTTCATGACCATCCCCGAGGCGTGCCAGCTCATCCTGCAGGCGGCGGTGATGGGGAAGGGCGGGGAGATCTTCGTGCTCAACATGGGCGAGCCGGTCATGATCCGCTATCTGGCCGAGCAGATGATCCGGCTGAGCGGGCGCGAGCCGCACGAGGAGATCGCGATCACTTACACCGGTCTGCGGCCGGGCGAGAAGCTCTACGAGGAGCTGTTCCACGACCAGGAGAACCTGCTGCCGACGGCCCATGCGCAGATCCTGCTGGCGCGCGCACGCCGCGCCGAGTGGTCGCAGCTCTCCGCGGGGCTCGAGGAGCTGGAGCGGGCGTGCGCGGAGTACGACGAGAAGCGGGTGGACGCGCTGCTGCGCGCGCTCGTGCCCGAGTTCGGCGCGCCCGGACGCGCGCCGGACAACGTCGTCCAATTGAACCGCGCGCCGGCGTAGGGTCGGGCTTGCCCGGTCGTGGCCGTGGCCGTGGCCGTGGGCCGGTCTGACGTCGTTCGGATCGGGCGCCGTCGGCGGGGCAAGCCCCGCCCTACCGGTGCCCGGGTCGGCCTGGGAGGTGGGGTAGGGCCGGGCTTGCCCGGTCGACGTCGTCGACCGGAATGGCGTCGTTTGGATCGGGCGTCGTCGGCGGGGCAAGCCCCGCCCTACCGGTGCCCGGGTCGGCGTGGGAGGTGGGGTAGGGCCGGGCTTGCCCGGCCGTGGCCGTGGACCGGTCTGACGTCGTTCGGATCGGGTGTCGTCGACGGGGCAAGCCCCGCCCTACGGGTGCCCGGGTCGGCGTGGGAGGTGGGGTAGGGCCGGGCTTGCCCGGCCGACGTCGTCGACCGGAATGGCGTCGTTCGGATCGGGCGCCGTCGGCGGGGCAAGCCCCGCCCTACGAGGCCGATGCTGTGGTCCGGTCTGATGTCGTTTCGGATCGGGCGTCGTCGGCGGGCCGAGGCCCGCCCGACGGAGCCGGCGACGTGGATCGGGCAGATGTCGTTTCGATCCGGCGCCGTGGCGGGCCGAGGTCCGCCCTACGGGTGCCGCGATCGGCGTGTGGGTACGCTCGGCGCTTATCGCAACAGCCGTCGCTGCAGCAGTGTCTGCAGGTCCCGGCGGCCGTCCAGCACGCAGTGGATGTCGACGTTGCGGCCGGTGACTTGGTAGATCACGCGGTACGGCTTGAAATGGACCTCGAGGTAGGTGGTCACCCCGATGCGATCGAGTTCCGGCGGCACATGGCCGCGGTCGGGTAGCTCGGCGAGACTCAGGCAGAGGTGTTCGAGTCGATCGAGGACGTGATGCGCGTTCTGCGCCGAGTCGTTGGCTGCGACGTATGTGTAGATGTCGATCAGGTCCCGTTCGGCGTCCTCGACGACCCGGACACGGTAACGCTTCACCCGCTCCGTTTCCTGATGCGGCGGCGCACGTCGGCAAAGGCCTTTCTGGCGGGTTTGGTGCGGCCGTGCGCCAGGCTCCCGGAACTCTGGGCCAGCATCTTGAGCAGTGCCAGGGACTCCTGGGTCTGCTCGTAGTCGGTGATGTCCTGCAGCACGGCCCTGGCTTCCCCGTGCTGGGTGATGACGATCGGCTGGCGGCCCTCCGCGACGCCACGTATCGCTTCAGCCGTGTGGCTCTTGAGGTAGCTGATCGGTTTTACGCATTCGCTGAGTTTCATGCCGAATCGTACCCGGGTCCGAATGGTCCCAAAGATAGACCTTTTTTGGGGCCGGCGCAAAGGCCGCCGAGGGGCCCCGCGGACCAGGCCCGCACTTGTCCGGCGGTCGTTGCGGCATGCGTCGGCGAGGCATGAATATCCGCATCAAATGTTGTAGAGTTGCGGCGCGGAAGGACCCCGCCGCGATCGGCATCACGGCCGGTATCGACGGCCGGCCGCAGGCCGGGAGAGGTCCCGGCGGCCGCTTCGCTCCGGAGCCCTCCCTTGAGCGCGGGGGAGGGAAAAGCGGGGTTTGCGTGCCGGCGAGGGGTGGGAATGGCGGCAGGCCGGACCGAGATGGCCAGGAGGAGCAGATGACAGGATGCGAGACGGGCGTGATCGTGTGTGCCCGGCACCGGAGTGAGGTGTCCTGCGGGGCGATTCGGCCGGGTCGGGTGCCCCGATGAGCGTGGGCGCGATCACCAAGGCGGTGTTTCCGGTGGCCGGGATGGGGACGCGGTTCCTGCCGGTGACCAAGGCGACGCCGAAGGAGATGTTGCCGATCGTCGACAAGCCGCTGATCCAGTATGCGGCGGAAGAGGCGGTGGCGGCCGGCGTGCGCGAGCTGATCTTCGTCACCAGCAGCAGCAAGCGGGCGATCGAGGATCACTTCGACAAGAACTACGAGTTGGAGTCGGAGCTGGAGAAGCGCGGCAAGCGGGAGCTGCTCGAGATCGTGCAGGGCGTGGTCCCGGAGGGGGTGTCGTGCGTGTACGTGCGCCAGCCCGAGGCCCTCGGTCTGGGGCACGCGGTGCTGTGCGCGCGGCCGGTGGTCGGGAAGGATCCCTTCGCGGTGATCCTCGCCGACGACCTCATCGACGGCGGCGCGGATCCGTGCCTCGCACAGATGTCGCGCCTGCACGCCGAGCACGGTTGCAGCGTGTTGGGCGTGGAGGAGGTCCCGGCCGCGGATACCGACAAGTACGGGATCGTCGACACGGAAGACGCGGGCGAGCGGATCGGGCGGCTGCGCAGCATCGTGGAGAAGCCACGCCCGGCCGAGGCCCCGTCGCGCCTCGCCGTGGTGGGGCGCTACATTCTCACGCCGCGTATCTTCGATCTGCTCGCGGCGACCCCGCGCGGGGCCGGCGGGGAGATCCAGTTGACCGACGCCATCGCGCGATTGCTGGAATCGGAAACGGTGCTGGCCTACCGCTTCCACGGGCGGCGCTACGACTGCGGCAGCAAGCTCGGTTATCTTCAGGCGACCGTCGAATACGCGCGCAAGCACCCGGAACTCGGTCCGGGCTTCGAGGCCTACCTCAAGGGCGTGTGACGGCCTCGTCCCCGGATTGCGCTGCGCTTCATCCGGGCTACATGAAACACCCCCGGATTGCGGCACATGCCTGTTCGTAGCCCGGATGCAGGCCGTAGGCCGGAATCCGGGGTGGCTTACGCGCGGAGAGGTCGTTTTAGCTCACTTCCTGCAATTTCCGGAGGATTCGCACGGACCCTTCGACGAAGACCTCGCGATCGGTGCGGAGCGATGGAGGTGGAGTACCAGCGTGACGCGCCGATTTTGGGCACGCCCGACGGGGGTGGCGTTGCTTGCGCGCGGGCGGGTGTCGCCGTAGCCGACGGCGCTGAGGCGGTCGGGGGCCACGCCGCGGGCGATCAGGTAGCGCGCGACGGTGGTGGCGCGGGCGGTGGAGAGTTCCCAGTTGCTCGGATAGCGCGCGGTGTGGATGGGGGTGTCGTCGGTATAGCCTTGCACGGAGACCGCGTAGCGGTTTCGTGCGAGCAGCGCCGCGATGCGGTCGAGCACGGCGCGCCCGGCGGGGGAGAGTTGCGCGTCGCCGGCGGGGTAGAGGAGGTCGTCGGTGAGGATCAGGTTGATCGCGCCGGGGGTGCGCACGATCTGCACCTGATGGCGCAGGTCCTGCGGGAGGATGATCGGGGCCGGATGTGCGGCCGGCGCCGCGGCATGCGACGCGCGTGCGGGAACCGGTTGCGGGCGCGTCGGCGAGTGCGAGGACGTGCTATCGACCCGGGCCGACGGGGCCGGGGTGACGGCGGTCTGCACGGGGGCCGGCGCCAAGGGGACGCGCGGCGCCGGCGCGGGGCGCAGGATCAACGGGGCCGCGTGGGGCGGTTGCCAATCGAGCGCGGGAACGACGCGGGCCGGGGGCGTCGGCGCGTGGGTGCGTTTCGCGGCGCGGTGGACCGGAGCGGGGGCCTTGGGCACCACCCGTGGATTGACGGGCGCGGGCCGGACCGGAGCCGGCGGCGGCGCGGCGTGCGGGCGGGGCCGGGCGACCGAATGGGCGGGCGCCTGTGCCTTGGGCGGCGCGGCGGCCGCCGGTCGGACCGGCAACGCGCGGGCCGGGTGCGGCTTCGGCGCGGGTACGCGGCTGTAGGCGAAGAGCAGCACGAACACCGTGAGCAGCAGCATCACGAGGTCGGCGAAGCTCAGCAGCCAGACCGCGTCGCCGTCCTCCTTGACGGGCTCGATCGGCAGCGCCACAGTGCCCGGCGCGACCGCCGCCACGCGCGGGCGCGCGGGGGTTCGCCACTCAGGCCGCATGCGCCAATCCGGCCGTGGCCGGCGCCGCGGGCGCCTGCTGCACCATGCAGGCGGTGAGGGTGTCGCGGATGATGAACGGGTGGCGGCGCTGGTGCAGCAGGACGATCCCCTCCAGCACCACGTTCATGATCACCGCACGCTGCTGGTTGCAGCGTTCCATCTTGATCGCCAGCGGCTTGAAGACGAGGTTGGCGAGCACGATGCCGTAGAGGGTCGTGACCAGGGCGAACGACATCCCCGCGCCGATCTGCGCGAGGCCCGCGTGCCCGAGGCTCCCGAGGATCTGGGTGAGACCGAACAGCGTCCCGAGCATGCCGAACGCGGGCGCGAACGAGGCCATGGTGCGCAGGATCTGGGCGTCGGCCTGCTCGCGGGTGCGGGCGCCGGCCGCGCGCCACTGCATGACCTTGACGACCTCGTCGAGGGGTTCGCGGTCGATGACCATCTGCGCGCCGCTGCGCAGCAGCGGGTCGCGGACCTGCTCCAGGACGCGCTCGGCCGCCGGCAGGTTGCCGTTGCGGTACCAGTGGGCGAGTTCCAGGAGCTGGCGGATCTGCGTGTCGGCGTTGACCTCCGGATCGTGCAGCAGCCCGCGCAGGGAGCGCGCCACGCGCGCCACGTCCCCGATCGGGCGGCTCACCAGCGTGGCGGCCAGGGTCCCTCCCAAGACCATCAGCAGGCCGGGCAGGTTGATCAGCACGCCGAAGCGCTGGTGGGAGAACAGCGCCGCGGCGGTGAGGATGAAGGCCCCGCCCAGCAGGCCGAACAGGGTCGACTGTCGCGTCTTCAGAATCCGGTTCATAACGGTCCCTCCGTTCCTGCGGGGAGGGAGAGCAAGTTTCGTACCGGGCCGGCTCCGGGCGTTCCCACCGGAGCCGATCGGCCGTAAAGGGACTTTCGATCCGCAATCGGTGGCGGACATGCCTGACCGGCGGCAAGAACTTGCCGCTTCGGAAGCCGGCGATTCGCCGGATCATGCCGCCTTTCCGCCCGCAGTGGACCGTCGTCCTGCAGCTGTCGCAGCCCGATTCAAGCAGGGGGATAGACGCGACGCTAGAGGATTACCAGCAAGGGGATGGCGTGTGGATCGGCAAGGGGTCGCGGTGGATGGCGGCCGGGTAGGGCACATGAGCGAAGACACCAGTACCGCAGCGTCGGACGGATCCCAAGCCTCCAGACGATTGACGAGTGTAGACTGGCTGCTGGCCGCCGGAGTCTTCGCAATAAATGGGGTACTGGTCTACGTTGCAGCTCCCCGTTTCGTATACCTCGATCCGAAATTCGGGCTGGTGGGCGTGATGGGATTGGGGTTTGCGGGTGCCGGCGTGATAACGGCCTGGTGTCTTTTCTCCTGGCAGGTGCCTGATCTGTCCGAAGGAGGGCTGATCGTGCAAACGGCGCGGATCCTTGGATGGGGACTCATCGGGACGGTACTCGCTGCGTTGCATCTTCACAGCGGCAGTCGCGGGCCCTGGGGATTGCTGCGACACGGCGTTCCCCCGGGTGGCCACCTCGCACTTGGGGGGCGCGGTCCGGGATACGTCCTGGCTACTTCGATGGCCGCCTACGGACAGCTATGGACTGCGCTTCGGGCGCTCGTCTACCCTTCCGGTGCCCGTCGCAGCCTGAGTACCGGGCCGAATCGGCGGGCACCGGCCGCGGCTCAGGATCGTCCCGGGTTACCCGGTTCCGCCGTCGCCGAAGCGACGCCTCTCTGTCCGCGATGCGGCGGCGCGGCAGTGGAGCCGCACCGCAGTTGGAGGACGATCCTGAAGGTCGCCATCGTCGCGATGGTGGCGAGTCCGTATGGAATGTCCGACGAACTGCGCCAGCGGGGGACGCGTTGGACGTGCCGTACCTGCGGGCATCATTTCGTCGCCCCGACCGCCCTGCCGATGGATCGATTCGTGCAGCGCCTACGGGCGCGCCTCGGATTGCCCGTACTCTTGATCCTCCTGGCCGCCGCGCTATTACTGCTCACCCTCGTCTAGATGTCCTGCAGCTCGGTAGCTAACGCGAACACGGTCGCCGTGCAATGTGTCACGACTCTCGCACCCTGGCGGCAGATCTTTCCGTGAAATATTAAAAAAATATCTAAAATCATTATAATATATAAGTTGATTAATTACGAACATTAAGATAAAGCTATCTGGACTCTCGGGATCTTATTATACATATAAAAGTGATCATAAGCTTGCAAACTTAGATATACTAAGTATAAACTTGTATGTTATGAGTTTCCTCGATCCGCTATCGGACCGGGAAGTCGCGCGCCGCCTCGGCGAGCGGATCCGTGCGCTGCGCCTGCGGCGCAACCGCACGCAGGCCGAGGTGGCGAAGGCGACGACCCTGAGCCTCGGGACGATCCAGGCGCTGGAGGCCGGGGAGGGCAAGCTCGTGAACCTGGTCGCGGTACTGCGGGAGCTGGGCGCGCTGGACTCGCTCGATGCGCTGCTCGCCGGGCCGCAGGCGAGTCCGCTGGAGCTGGCGCGCCGCCGCGGTCGCCCGCGGGTGCGGGCGACCGGGCGCCGGGGACGGCGCAAGGGCGCGGCGAAGCCGGGCGCTCCGGCACCCGCGGAGGACGACGAATCATGGTGAGTCCGGTCGCGGCGATGGTGCGCCTGTGGGGCCGCGAGGTCGGGGCGGTGGCGTGGGACGCGCAGCGCGGGGTGGGCGCCTTCGAGTTCACCCCGGAATTCCTCGACGCGGGCTATGACCTCGCCCCCCTGCACATGCCGCTCGAGCGCGCCCACGGTGCGATCTTCGAGTTCCCGGCGCTGCCCCGGGAGACCTTCCTCGGGCTGCCGGGGCTGCTCGCCGACGCGCTGCCGGACCGGTTCGGCAACGCCATCATCGACGCCTGGCTCGCGCGCACGGGCCGCGACGCGGCCGGCTTCAGCCCGGTCGAACGCCTGTGCTACACGGGAACGCGCGGCATGGGCGCGCTCGAGTTCGCGCCGGCGATCGTCCCGGCGCTCGACCGCTCCGTACCGGTCGAGGTCGGCGAACTCGTCGAGCTGGCGCAGGCCATCGTCGGTCGCCAGGACGGGCTCCGGGGGCACTGGGGCCGCGACGAGCGCTCCAACCGCGGCGCGCTGCTCGACATCCTGCGCGTGGGCACCTCGGCCGGCGGCGCACGGCCGAAGGCGGTGATCGCGATGAACGATGAGGGCCGGATCCTCTCCGGCCAGACCGACGTCCCGCCCGGGTACACCCACTGGATCCTGAAATTCGACGGGGTCGCGGACCTCGAACTCGGCGCGCCGAAGGGCTATGGGCGCATCGAGTACGCCTACCACCGCATGGCGAGCGCCGCCGGTATCGAGATGCGCGAGTGCCGCCTGCTCGAGGAGGGCGGGCGCGCCCACTTCCTGACCCGGCGCTTCGACCGCGACGACGGCGGGAAGCTGCACCTCCAGTCCCTGTGCGGCGTCGCCCACTACGACTTCAACGCCGCCGGCGCCTACGGCTACGAACAGGCCTTCGAGGTCATGCGCCGGCTGCGCCTGACCAAGGCCGAGGCCCTCCAGCAGTACCGGCGCATGCTCTTCAACGTCGTCGCCCGCAACCAGGACGACCACACCAAAAACATCGCCTTCCTCATGGGGCGCGACGGTCGCTGGCGCCTGGCCCCGGCCTTCGACGTCACCTACGCCCACAACCCCCACGGGATCTGGACGAACCGCCACCAGATGTCCATCAACGGCAAGCGCGACGGCTTCACGCGTGCGGACCTGCTCGGCGTGGGCCGCTCGATCGGGCTCGCGCGTCCCGCCGAGGTACTGGAGGAGGTCGTCGAGGCGGTCGCGCGCTGGCCCGAGTTCGCGCGCGAGGCCGGGGTTCCCGCACCGCGCATCGCCGAGATCGGGGCCGAGCACCGGTTGCGGTGGTGACCGGACGGGGGCCGGCGGCGACCGGAATCCCGCCCCTGCCGGCCGCCGCGTTGCGCGCCCCGCGCCCGCGTCAGTCCGCGCGGCGCTTCACCGGCTTCGTGGCCCGCATCGCCTTGGCGGGCGGCTCGAGGGTCCCGGGGATGTGGCGGTTGCCCCACTTCACCATCGCGCGCAGGACGGGGCCGAGATCGCGGCCCCTGTCGGTCAGGTGGTAGGCGTAACGCGGCGGCCGCTCCTGGTAGAGGGTCTTGTGCACGATACCGGCCCGCTCGAGGCGCCTGAGCCGCTCGGCGAGGATATTCGTCGGGATCCCCTCCGGGGAACGGTTCAGTTCGCTGTAGGTGCTCTTGCCGAGCAGCAGGTCGCGCACGACCAGCAGCGTCCACTTGTCCCCGAGCACGTCCAGGGTCCCGGCGACGGGGCAGGGCGAGCGGCTTGGTGCGAGCGAGGTCCCTGTTTTTCTGCGTGCTTTCACGGATTCAGGATAACACCTTCCGTAGTGACTTGTTAATTGCAATCCACTGGGTTAGGCTCTGTAACTTGTAAATAACAAGTTACGGAAACGAAGGGAGGCCGCCATGCAGATCGTGCTGCACTACACGCATCGCACCCGCGCCATCCGCCCGCGCTGGTTGCTGGAGGAGTTGCGGGTCCCGTACCGCCTCGAACTGGTAGACCTCTTCGGCGGCGGGGCGAACACGCCGGAGTACCGGCGCATCCATCCGCTGGGGCGGGTGCCGGCCCTGGAGGTCGACGGACGTATCCAGCTCGAGTCCGGGGCGATGTGCCACTGGCTCGCGGACCGCTTCCCCGCGGCGGGGCTCGCCCCGGCGGCCGACGACGCGCGGCGCATCGCCTACGAACAGTGGATGTTTTTCGTGCCGGGGACGCTCGAACCGCCGGCGTGGCTGGTGACCCTGCACACGAAGATCCTGCCGCCCGCGCAGCGCATCGAGGCCGTGGTGCCCTGGGCACGGGAGCGGTACCTCGAAGCCGTGCGCGTCCTCGATAACGCGCTCGACGGCAGGACCTACCTGCTCGGCGATCGCTTCTCGGCCGCCGACATCCCCGTGGGATCGACGCTGATGTGGCTGCCCGACGCACTGGAACCGTTTGTGCGGCTGCGCGACTACGTCGGCCGCCTGCGCGCGCGCGAGGCCTTCCTGCGCGCGGCGTCCGATCCGCAGGCGGACACCGGCGGCGGGGGCTCCTAACCCCCCACCAAACGCTCGAAGGCGCGACGGAGGGACCGATGACCACCGAACTCACGATGCTCTACGCCAGCGCCGTTCTCGCGCTGTTTCAGTTCGTCCCCTATACGCTCGGCTATCTTCAGCACTGGGGCTTCGCGATCGCCGCCGGCAATCGCGCGGATACGCCGCCGCTGCCGGCGTGGGCGGAGCGCTCAATCCGCGCCCACCGCAACATGACCGAGAACCTCGTGCACTTCGCCGCGATCGTGCTGATCGCGAAGTCGATCGGTGTCTCGAACGAGGTCACGGCGGTCGGGGCGAGCCTGTTCTTCTACGCCCGGCTCATCTACGCGATCGTCTACACCGCGGGCATACCGTGGCTGCGTACCTTGGTCTTCGCGGCGGGCGTGGCCGGCGAGCTGATGGTCGCGAGCCAGATCCTCACCGCGGGCGCCTAGGGTCGGCGGGTCGCCGGCGGCGTCAGAACCAGATCTCTGGGCAGCCCTCTCTGGGCAGCCCCGCGTCTTCGGGATGTGGTTCACCGGCAGCGCCACCGCCGGGAGGATCAGCGGCCCCAGCGCGACCGCGATCGGCACCTAACACACGTCGAGGCCGCCGACGCGCGGTTTCGGCCGACCTCCGGGCCGAGTGTCTGCGATTCGAGCAGGAGTCCTTCGGGGCCCTCCACCAGACGCTCGCCGCGCCCGCCCAGGCGGAGCAGGGTGCAATGGGCAGAGATCGAGGAGGCCCTGCACGCCTTCGAAGACCGCGACGGCTTCGAAGGCCCGTGCGAACTGCTGATCGCCGTCGGCGCGACTTGATCCGACCCCAAGTGCGCGACCACCCCGGCCCCGCTATGGTAGCCGCAGAGGGGGAGGGGCCGGGAAGCACAGGGGTCGGGCTCGGAGTCGCCGCCCGCGAAAAAATGTCGGAAGGCCCCGCCACCGTATAATGGATAATGGGTGTCGACTCCGGCCCGAGCCACCGTGGCCCTGGAGTTTCACCCCGCCACCAAGCTACCGGAGGCACCATCATGCCCGACCAGACCTACCAAGGCGGTTGCCTGTGCGGCGCCGTCCGTTTCGCGGCTCAAGGCGCAGTCGCGCGCTTCACGCACTGCCACTGCGGGCGCTGCCGCAAGGCCACCGGAACCGGGCACGCGACCAACCTCATCCTGAAACCGGGCCGCGTCGCCTGGCTGCAGGGGGAGGATAAGGTCCGCCGCTACCGTCTCCCCGAAGCGGAACGGTTCGCGACCAGCTTCTGCGCCGAGTGCGGCAGCCCGCTCCCGCGCGTCGCGGCCGAACTCGAAATGGTCGTGATCCCGGCGGGTTCCCTCGACACCGATCCCGGCCTCCGGCCGCAGGGCCACATCTTCTGGGACTCCCGCGCCGAGTGGTCCTGCCCCGCGGCGGGACTCCCGACGTACCCCGAGTATCCACCGACCGCCGGGTGAAGGGGATGGGGGACCGGGGGCAGCGGTCGTCCGGCTCCTATCGATGGGCCTACCCCCGCAGTTATTTAACATAATATACATTATACGAACCATACAGGACAGGAATCGTTCGGTGCGGTCGCCCGGACCGCCCGGCGCAACCGCAAGATCCGGATTGAGTGTTCCGGGTCGGATCCTGATACTTCCGCCATCGGCCTTTGATCTGAATATTTGGATGCGGCCCACGGTCCTCATGTCGGCCGCGCGTCCCCGGGTGAGCGGACCGGTGAAGTCTGAACCTGAACATGAAGTCTGAACCTGAAGCGGCATCGTCGGACTACCGCCGCATCGCCAAGGCAATCGAGTTCATTGCCGACCGGGCGGGCAGCCAGCCGACCTTGGGCGAGATTGCCATGCATGTTCACCTGAGTCCTTACCATTTCCAACGCCTGTTCTGCCGTTGGACGGGGGTGACGCCGAAACGATTTCTGCAGATCCTGACGCTGGAGCATGCCAAGGCGCTCCTGCGCCAAGCGAAGCCTCTGCTTGAGGTCTCCGACGCCATCGGCTTGAGCAGTGCGTCGCGCCTGCACGACCACTTCGTCCGTCTGGAAGCCGTGACGCCGGGCGAATACAAGACGGGCGGCGCGGGCATGATCATCGAACATGGTATTCATCGTAGCCCGTTCGGAAGGGTCTTTATCGCCGCCACCCCTCGGGGGATCTGCAGCCTCTCGTTCCTCGCGGGTCCCGGAGACGATGGGCAGCCGGGCCGCTTACACAGATCATGGCCGCATGCCGCCCTGCGCCGGAATCCCGCACGGACGCGCGGCCTGGTCAACGTCATCTTCGGTGAGGGCGGAAAGCCGGACAGGCCGCTCTCGCTGCATGTCCATGGCACGAATTTTCAGATCAACGTATGGAAGGCGTTGATGAAGATACCCGCGGGGCGGGTCGTGAGCTACGGGGACGTGGCCAGGGTGATCGGGCATCCCCATTCCGCGAGGGCGGTTGGATCGGCGGTGGGTGCAAATCCCGTCGCATTCGTCATCCCCTGCCATCGCGTCATCAGGCAATCCGGCGGGCTGGGCGGCTACCAGTGGGGCGAGACTCGCATGCATGCGATTCACGCCTGGGAGATCGCGCGCTCTGAAGCCTGATGGCCGCGGGTTTCGGGATGTGGTCCGCGAGATGGCCGCGTACCGAGCCGGGACCCGATCTACTTCCCGTCCCCGATCGGGTACCATTGAAAGCCCGCCAACGGCCGGTCCGTTCCCATGGATGACGATGACGAATTCGCACTCGATCCCGATCTCATTTACCTCAATCACGCCGCCGTAGCCCCCTGGCCCAGGCGCACCGCCGCCGCCGTGAGTGCGTTCGCCGAGGAGAACGCGCGTTTCGGCTCGCGCAACTACCCGGTCTGGGTCGAGACCGAAACACGGCTGCGGACCCGGCTCGCACGGCTGCTCAACGCCGCGTCCAAAGACGACATCGCGCTGCTCAAGAGCACCTCCGAGGGCCTGTCGGTGGTCGCCTACGGTCTCGACTGGCGGGCCGGCGACCGGATCGTCACCGCGCGGGAGGAATTCCCCTCCAATCGCATCGTCTGGGAATCGCTGGCCCCGCTGGGGGTGTCGGTGGGTGCGGTCGCCCTGACCGGCGCGCCGGATCCCGAGGCCGCGTTGATCGCGGCCCTGGATCGGGATACCCGCCTGCTCAGTGTGAGCGCGGTCCAGTACGGCGACGGGCTGCGGCTCGATCTGGAACGCCTGGGGCGCGAATGCCGGCGGCGCGGCGTGCTGTTCTGCGTGGATGCGATCCAAGCGCTCGGGGCCGTCGCGTTCGACGTGCAGGCGATCGGAGCCGATTTCGTGACCGCCGACGGACACAAGTGGATGCTGGGCCCCGAGGGCCTCGCGCTTTTCTACGTTCGCCCCGAGCTGCGCGAGCGGATCGCGTTGCGGCAGTACGGCTGGCACATGGTCGAGCACGCCGGGGATTTCGACCGCCGCGACTGGGAGCCGGCCCGCACCGCGCAGCGCTTCGAGTGCGGGAGCCCGAACATGCTGGGGATCCACGGGCTGGAGGCCAGTCTGGGCCTGCTCGAGACCGTCGGAATGACCCGTGTGGAATCAGAACTAAAACGCAAAATGAATTGGTTACATGACAAACTGTCGAAATTTGATGAACTGGAGGTGCTGTCGCCCGGAGACCCGGCGCGGCGTGCGGGGATCCTGACCTATCGCCCCCGCCACGTCGAGCCGCGCATCCAGTTCGAGGCCCTTCGGGCCGCGGGGGTGCAATGCGCGCTGCGTGGGGGCGGCATTCGACTATCTCCGCATTTTTACACGAAAGAAAGTCAATTGGAGTCTACTTCTAATCTTATTTATAAGTTTTCCCACGGCGGCTGAGGCCGGATTCCCGTCGCAGGCGGAAGGTTTCGGGTCGGTTCCGCGACTCAGTACTGAGGGCCGCTCGGCCGCTAACCTGTCGGGCCCCTCCGGACCCCGGGCGGTTGGATGCAACCATGCTCCGTCGGATGAGGTCTAAAATATCAAATACATCATAGGGTTCGTTGGACGGCGTCGGCCGGGCAAGCCCGGCCCTACAGCTTGATCGGCCAGGGAAGTCCGGCCCTACAGTTTGGACGATGGAGTGACCATGGGGCTTCGGCTGACAGAGTCACTCGGTAGAAGGATCAGCGCCTGGCTCACGCGCGACCGCGGGCCGGCGTGCACGACGACGTTGTGCGATTTCGACCGGCTGCGCTTCGAGATCCGGCCGGGCGACGTGATCCTCGTCGAGGGCCGCAGCCGGGTCAGCGACGTCATCAAGCTGATCACCCAGAGCCCCTGGACCCATGCGGCCCTCTATATCGGTCGGGTCCACGACATCGCCGATCCCGCGGTCCGCGAACGGGTGCTCGAATGCTATGACGGGGACCCGAACGAGCAACTGCTCGTCGAGGCGCTGCTCGGCGAAGGGACGCTGGTCAACCCGATCACCAAGTACCGCTCGGAACACCTGCGCATCTGCCGCCCCGGCGCCCTCGCCCCCGCCGACGCACAGAAGGTCATTGCGCGTGCGGTCTCCCGACTCGGCTCGGATTACGACGTGCGTCAGTTGCTCGACCTCGCGCGCTTTCTGTTCCCGTACAGTTTTCTGCCGCGGCGTTGGCGTTCGACCCTGTTCGAACACAACGCCGGCGCGCCCACGCGCACCGTCTGCTCGTCGATGCTGGCCGAAGCCTTCGGTGCGGTCCACTTCCCCATCCTGCCGATCATGGAACGCCTGCCGGGAGGCGGCGTGCGGCTCTATCAGCGCAACTTCCGCCTGTTCACTCCGCGGGATTTCGACTATTCTCCCTACTTCGAGATCATCAAGTATCCGTATCTGGGGATCAACGAACTGGCCTCGTATCGCAAGCTGCCCTGGGACGAGTCGGGGCGGGTGTGCAACGCCGAGAACGATTGTTATCTTCCGGATCCGTTGCCGGAAGCGGTTGCGCGCGCGACGTCGGTCGTTGGTGCGTTGCCTCCGGGCGGATCCGGTGTCGCACCGGAGTCGGACCCGCGCGCCGATACCGGTGATGTGACGGCCGCTGGCGCGGCGCGGGGGCTGGGGGCATTGTTGCGACCCTTAGGTCACCTGACTTCCGCGCTTCACGCCAAGAAGCGGGGGGATCCCGGATGAGCGCCGCCGCCTGGACGATCGGTATCGTGGTACTTGCGGGCGCCCTCGCCTACCTGCGGATCCCGCTGATCTGGTCCACGCTCGCGATCGCCGCCTGGCTCGTCGGCCTGACGGCGGCCGGCACCACCCTTTGGGCCGTGATCCCCCTGTGGTTGATCCTCGGCGCGATCGGCGTTGTGCTCAACGTCCCGCAACTGCGCCGGCGCTGGATCAGCGATCCTGTGTTCAGTCTCTTCCGCACGGTACTCCCGACCATGTCCGCCACCGAGCGCGAGGCGCTCGAAGCGGGCAGCGTGTGGTGGGACGCCGAGCTGTTCAGCGGGCGCCCGCGCTGGCAGCGTCTGCTGGATGCCGATCCGCCGCGGCTGTCGGAACGCGAGCAGGCCTTCCTCGACGGACCCGTCGAGGAACTGTGCCGGATGCTCGACGACTGGCGCATCACGCACCACGACCGCGATCTCCCCCCGGAGGTCTGGCGGTTCCTGAAGACGCAGGGGTTCTTCGGGATGATCATCCCCCGCGCCTACGGCGGATTGGGCTTTTCCGCGCTCGCGCACTCGACGGTGGTCATGAAGGTCGCCAGCCGCAGCATCACCGCAGCGACCACGGTGATGGTCCCCAATTCGCTCGGTCCGGCGCAGCTCCTGCTCGAATACGGCACCGACGAGCAGAAGCGCTACTACCTCCCGCGCCTCGCGCGCGGCGAGGAGGTCCCCTGCTTCGCCCTCACGGCGCCGGAGGCCGGCAGCGACGCGGCCTCGATGCCCGACAACGGTGTCGTCTGTCGCGGGACCTTCCAGGGGCGCGAGATCACCGGGATCCGCCTCAACTGGAACAAACGCTACATTACGCTCGCCCCGGTAGCGACCGTGCTCGGCCTGGCGTTCAAGCTCTACGACCCGGATCACCTCCTCGGAAAGCAGGAAGCGTTGGGAATCACGCTCGCGCTCATCCCGACCGACACGCCGGGGGTGGTCACCGGGAGGCGCCACCTGCCGCTGGACATCCCCTTCCAGAACGGGCCCACCCAGGGCAAGGACGTATTCATCCCCCTCGACTGGATCATCGGCGGCGTGGACCGCGCCGGACAGGGTTGGCGCATGTTGATGGAATGCCTCGCCGACGGCCGATCGATCTCGCTGCCGGCGTTGAGTACCTCCGCCGGCAAGGTCGCCGCGTGCGCCGTCGGCGCATATGCGCGCGTGCGCCGGCAGTTCAAGGTGCCCATCAGCCAGTTCGAGGGCGTCGAAGAGGCGCTCGGGCGTATCGCCGGGACCGCCTACCTCATGGATGCGGTGCGGCGCGTGACCACCGGCGCGGTCGATCGTGGGGCCAAGCCCGCGGTCCTCTCGGCGATCGCCAAGTACCACCTGACGGAGCGGATGCGTACCGTGACCAACGACGCCATGGACGTCCTCGGCGGCGCGGGCATCTGCCTCGGACCGCGCAACGTGATGGGGCGCGGGTACCAGGGGGTGCCCATCAGCATCACGGTGGAGGGCGCGAACATCCTCACCCGCAATATGATCATCTTCGGCCAGGGCGCCATCCGCTGTCACCCCTATGTCCTGCAGGAGATGGAGGCGGTCGCCGAACGCGACGCCGGGCGCGGCGCACGGGCCTTCGATCGGGCGCTGTTCGGTCATATCGGCTTCATCCTGAGCAACGTCGTGCGCGCATTCGTGCTCGGCCTGGGCGGGGCGCATCTGTTGCCGGTACCGGGTCCCCGGGAGTCGCGCCGCTGGGCGCGGCAGGTCACGCGCATGAGCGCGGCCCTGGCGCTCGCCTCGGACGCGGCGATGATCGTCCTCGGCGGCAGCCTCAAACGGCGCGAGCGCCTCTCGGCGCGCCTCGGCGACGTGCTCAGTCACCTCTACCTCGTATCGGCATGCCTGCACCACTATCGCGACCAGGGCGCCCACCGCTCCGACCTGCCCCTGCTCGACTGGGCATGCGCCGACTCCCTGTACCGTACGCAGGACGCCCTGCTCGGCCTGCTGCGCAACTTCCCCAACCGGCCCGTCGCCTGGCTGCTCTACGCGCTTATCTTCCCGCTCGGCGCCCGCTACCGGCCGCCGCGCGACGACCTGACCCATCGCGCCGCCGCCCTGCTCCTGGAGCCCTCTCCGACCCGCCACCGGCTCACGGAGGGGATCTTCATTCCGGACGATCGGACGCAGACCATCGGGCGCCTGGAGTACGCACTCGCCCGGGTGCTCGAGGCCGAGCCGGTGGAGCGGCGGCTGCACGAGGCGGTCAAGCAGGGCGTGCTCCCGGACGCCGACGCCGACGCGCTGATCGCGGCGGGGCTCGCCCAGGGATTGATCACCGAGGAGGAGGCCGCGACCCTGCGCGAGGCGCATGCGGCCCGCTACGAGGCGATCACCGTGGACGACTTTCCCCCGGACTTCGGCCTCGGCGGCGTCCCCGGCGCGGTTGTGCAGACCGACGCGCGCGGCGCGTCCGCCTAGGACGCTGCCGGATACGCAAACGAGGGCACTGGGCCCCGAACAACAAGCGGCCGACGACGGCCGTAAGCGGCGCCAGGAGGTGCTATGGCACAACAAAGACGTCAGGGCTATTCCCGGCGTGCCGTCTATGTCGTCGACGGGAGCCGCACGCCGTTTCTGAAGGCGAAGGACCGTCCCGGTCCGTTCGCGGCGGCCGATCTCGCCGTCGCCGCGGGGCGTCCGCTGCTGGCGCGCCAACCCTTCGAACCGCCCGAACTCGACGAGGTGATCCTCGGTTGCGTCATGCCGAGCGCCGACGAGGCCAACATCGGTCGCATCGCCGCCCTGCGCCTGGGTTGCGGCGACCGCGTCCCGGGCTGGACCGTGCAGCGCAACTGCGCCTCCGGGATGCAGGCCCTCGACTGCGCCGCGCGCAGCATCGCCGACGGGCGCTCGCAACTGGTCCTCGCCGGCGGGGTCGAGGCCATGAGCCACGCGCCGGTGCTGCTCAGCGAGGCGATGGTCGCCTGGCTGGGGGCATGGCGCGGGGCGCGCAGCGCCGGACAGCGCGCGCGTGTGCTGGCGCGGCTACGCCCGCAGCATTTCCGGGTCATCATCGGTCTGCTGCGCGGGCTCACCGATCCGGTGGTCGGGCTGTCGATGGGACAGACGGCGGAGAATCTCGCCTACCGGTTCGGGATCACGCGCGCGGCCATGGACCGGTTCGCGCTGGAGAGCCACCGGCGTCTCGCCGAGGCGCAGGACGCGGGGCGCCTGGCGGAGGAGATCGAGCCGATCTTCGATGCGACCGGGCGCTGTCACGACGCCGACGACGGACTGCGGCGCGACAGCGATCCGGAAAAGCTCGCGCGCCTGCGGCCGGTCTTCGACCGCCCCTTCGGCAACGTCACCGCCGGAAACAGCGCCCAGATCACGGACGGCGCGGCGTGGCTGATCCTCGCCTCGCGCGAGGCCGTGCGCCGCCATCGCCTGCCCGTGCTCGGCCGCATCGTGGACTGCAGTTGGGCCGCCCTCGATCCGGCGCAGATGGGACTCGGGCCGGTGCACGCGAGCACGCCGCTGCTGCAACGCCACGGCCTCGGGCTGCAGGACGTGGACTGCTGGGAGATCAACGAGGCCTTCGCCGCCCAGGTCCTGGCGTGCCTCGCGGCCTGGGAGGACGAGGACTACTGCCGCACGGAGCTTGGGCTCGAGGGCGCGCTGGGTGCGCTCGATCCGGCACGCCTGAACGTGGACGGCGGCGCGGTCGCGCTCGGGCATCCGGTGGGCGCCACCGGCGCGCGGATCGTACTGCACACGCTGCGGGTGCTGGAACGCACGGGCGGGCGGCGCGGCGTCGCCACGCTGTGTATCGGCGGCGGCCAGGGCGGCGCCATGCTGGTGGAACGGGACGCGGGGTAGCAACGGCATGGTCGAGGAGATCCGAGGGACCCACTGGTACACCGAGACCGACGGCGACGGGATCGTGTGGCTGCACCTGGACAAGGCCGACGCGGCGACGAACGTCCTCTCGGCCGAGGTCCTGCAGGAGCTGCAGGGCCTGCTCGGCGAGATCGAGTCACGCGCCCCGCGCGGCCTGGTGTTTCTGTCGGACAAGGCCAACGGCTTCATCGCCGGCGCCGACGTCTCGGAGTTCACCAAGCTGACCGACGCCAGCGACGCGCGCCGTGCGATCGGCGCCGGGCAGGGGGTGATGGACCGCATCGACGCCCTGCCCTTCCCCACGGTCGCCATGATCCACGGCTTCTGCCTCGGCGGCGGGCTGGAACTGTCGCTGGCCTGCCGTTACCGCGTCGCCGAGGACGCACCGGCGACGCGCCTCGGACTGCCGGAAGTGATGCTGGGGATCCACCCCGGCTTCGGCGGCAGCGTGCGCGCCGTGCGCACGCTCGGAGCCCCCGCGGCGATGGACCTGATGCTCACCGGACGCACGGTGAGCGCGCGCGCGGCCCGGCGCATCGGCCTGGTCGACCATGTCGCGCCCCTGCGCCATCTGCGTGCGGCGGCGCGTTCGCTGGTGCTCAATCCGCCGTCGCCGCAGCGACCGGGCCTGACGGCGCGCGCGGCGGGCAACGCCCTGGTGCGTCCGTGGCTCGCGCGCTACCTGCGGCGCAAGGTCGCGGCCAAGGCGCCGAAGGAGCACTACCCGGCGCCTTACGCGCTGATCGAGATCTGGGAGCGCTACGCCGACCAGCCGCGCCGCATGTACGAGGCCGAGGCCGATTCGGTCGCGCGCCTGATCCTCACGCGCACGGCGCGCAATCTGGTGCGCGCGTTCTTCCTGCGCGAGCGGCTCAAGTCGGCCGGGCGCCTGGACGGCTACGACCCGCACCACGTGCACGTCGTCGGCGGCGGCGTCATGGGCGGGGACATCGCCGCCTGGTGCGCGCTGCAGGGTCTGCGCGTCACGGTGCAGGAGAGCAACCGCGAGAACCTGGGGCGCGCGATTGCGCGTGCGCACGGGCTCTATCGCAAACGGCTCAAGGAGCCGCGCGCGGTCCAGGCCGCCATGGACCGCCTCATCCCGGACCTGCGCGGCGCCGGCGCGGCGCACGCGGACGTGGTGATCGAGGCGATCTTCGAGGACGAGCAGGCCAAGTCCGCCCTCTTCCGCGAGATCGTGCCGCGCCTGAAGCCCGATGCGCTGATCGCCACCAACACCTCCAGCATCCCGCTGGAGAGCCTGGCGCAGGCGCTCGACGCCCCCGAACGCCTCGTGGGGCTGCACTTCTTCAATCCGGTCGCGAAGATGCCGTTGGTCGAGGTGGTCTCGGGGCCGCAGACCGCGCCCGAGGTGGCGGCGCGCGCGGCGGCCTTTGCCCGGCGTATCGACCGCCTGCCCCTGCCGGTCCGGAGCGCGCCCGGCTTCCTCGTCAACCGCATCCTCATGCCCTATCTGCTCGAGGCGGTCACGCTCGAGTCCGAGGGCGTGCCCGGGGCGTGGATCGACCGCGCGGCGGTGCGTTTCGGCATGCCCATGGGGCCGCTCGAGCTGGCCGACGCGGTCGGACTGGACGTGTGCCTGTCGGTGGCCGGCATCCTCGCCGAGCGCCTCGGCGGGACGGTCCCGGAGCGCCTGCGCGGGCTGGTGGCGGCGGGACGACTCGGGCGCAAGAGCGGCCGCGGCTTCTACGAGTACCCCAAGGGCAAGCCCGTCAAGCCGGCGCCGGACAAGGGCGGCGCCCCACCCGACGATCTCACCGATCGCCTGATCCTGCCGATGCTCGACGAGGCGGTCGCGTGCCTGCGCGAGCGGATCGTCGACGGCCCTGACCTCGTCGACGCGGGCATGATCTTCGGCACCGGCTTCGCCCCGTTTCGCGGCGGGCCGGTCGAGTACATCCGCGAACAGGGCGTCGGCGCCCTCACGCAGCGCCTGCAACGGCTGGAGAAGGCGTATGGCGCGCGGTTCGCGCCGGACACGGGGTGGTCGACACTGAACCTTTGAGGTTTCGATGAGCGGCCCCCGCGACTACTTCATCACCCCCGAACAGGCCGGCACCCTGGCCGGGCTTTTCCGCGAGCGCGTGCACCGCGCCCCGGACACGACCGCCTACCGTGAGTACGACGCGGCGGCGGGCCGCTGGGTTGACTATCGCTGGCACGACATTGCACGACTCGCCGCCCGCCACCAACAGGCCTTCGCGGCGGAGGGGCTCGCGGCAGGCGACCGCGTCGCCGTGATGCTGCGCAACTCGCATGAGTGGGTGGCCTGGGATCAGGCCGCACTCGGCCTCGGCCTCGTCGTGGTCCCGCTCTACGTGGAGGACCGCCCGGAGAACACCGCCTACGTGCTCGGCGACGCCGGGGTGCGCGTGCTGCTGATCGAGGGGACCGAACACTGGCACCGGCTGCAACCGCTGCTGGGCGATCTCCCGGACCTGCAGCGGATCGTCACCCGCGACCCGGTCGTCGACGAAGATCCGCGCCTGCGCCCGCTCTCCGCATGGCTCCCCGAAGCCGCGCCCGCGTTCGCGGCGCGCGCCCTCGACCCCGCGACTCCAGCGACCATCGTCTACACGTCGGGGACGACCGGCAAACCGAAAGGGGTGGTCCTGAGCCACCGCAACATCCTCACCAACACCTTCGCGAGCGTATGCGCCGTGCCCGCGGAACCGGACGACCGCTTCCTGTCGTTCCTGCCGCTCTCACACATGCTCGAGCGAACCGCGGGCTACTACCTGCCGATGATGAGCGGGGCGAGCGTCGCCTTCGCGCGTTCCATCCCCCAGCTCGCCGAGGACCTCGAGGGACAGCGTCCGACGGTGCTGATCTCGGTCCCGCGCATCTACGAGCGCGTGTACAATCGCCTGCGCGCGCAGCTCGAGGAACGTCCGCCGACGGCACGGCGGCTGTTTGCGCTGACCGTCTCCGTGGGTTGGGCCCGGTTCCTCCACCGCCAGCGGCGGGGGCCGTGGCGGCCCTCGTTCCTGCTCTGGCCCCTACTGCAACGGGTGGTCTCGCGCAAGGTCATGCAGCGCCTCGGCGGGCGCATGCGCGCGGCGATCTGCGGCGGCGCCCCGCTCTCCCTGGAGGTGGCGCGCCTGTTCATCGGTCTGGGCCTCGAACTCCTGCAGGGCTACGGCCTGACGGAGGCCAGCCCGGTGATCGCCGTGAACCGCACCCACGACAACGACCCCGCCGGCGTCGGCCCGCCGCTCGACGGGGTCGAGGTGCGCATCGGCGCGGGCGGCGAACTCCTCGCCCGGGGTCCCAACGTGATGCTCGGCTACTGGAACCGGCCCGAGGCGACGGCACAGATGATCGACGCCGAGGGTTGGCTGCACACCGGCGACACCGCGCGTATCGAGGACGGTCGCGTCTATATCACCGGGCGTCTCAAGGAGATCATCGTGCTCGCCAACGGCGAGAAGGTGCCGCCCGCGGACATGGAACTGGCGATCGCCCTGGATCCGCTGTTCGAGCAGATCATGGTGCTCGGCGAGGGGCGGCCCTATCTGACGGCCCTGGCGGTCCTGAACGCCGACGCCTGGCGTACACTGGCCGCGCAGCGCGGACTCGATCCGGAGGATCCGGCCTCGCTGCGGGCGGAGGCGGTCCAGACCGCGGTGCTGGAGCGTATCGGCCGGCGCCTCTCCGCCTTTCCCGGCTACGCCCAGGTGCGGCGCGCCGCGCTGCTGCTCGAGCCCTGGACCATCGAGGCGAACCTGATGACCCCGACGATGAAACTGCGCCGCCGCGAGATCCTGGAGCACCATGCCGATCTCGTGGACGAGCTCTACGAGGGACACTGACGATGAGCGACGAGGATCGGTCGTCCGCACACGGGGAACTGGCCCTGCGCGTGGCCCCCATGCCGCGCGACACCAATGCCGCCGGTGACGTCTTCGGCGGCTGGCTGATGGCGCAGGCCGACGTCGCCGGGAGCATCGCCGCCTACCGGCGCGCGCGCGGGCGCGTCGTCACCGTCGCCGTCAACTCGTTCGTGTTCCTGGAACCCGTCTACGTCGCCGACCTGGTGAGCTTCTACTCGCAGGTCGTACGCGTGGGAAACACCTCACTCACCGTCGACGTCACCGTCTTCGTAGAGCGCGACCGCGGGCGCAAGGGCGTCGGCGACCATATCAAGGTCGCCGAGGCGCGCATCACCTACGTCGCACTCGACGAGCACCGCCGCCCGCGCGCGGTGGACCCGCCCGGTGTCGGCGCCAGCTGAGAGCGCCGCGCGGCGGGCTCACACCGGCGGCCGGCCACGCTGCGTCCCGGCGGCCGTCCCGTGCACCGGTAGCCACGCCCGGTAGCGGTCCGCCCCGCGGCGGCTGCTTCCCGGACGGCGCGAGGTGTCCTTGCGCCGGTCGAAGCGCGCGCGCCGCTCGATGCGTGCCCCGGTCTCCGGCAGGTGCAGGGGCACCGACTCCGTGCGCCCGAGGCGGGTGAGGACCGCCGGGACCGGGAACGCTTCAAGATACTCTTCCGGGAGGCCGAGCAGCTGCTCCTTGAAGGCGTCCGGCGCGTAGAGCATGGGAATGAGATTGTTGTAGTAGGCCGCCTTGGCCGTCATCCGCATCGCGTCGCCGTCGACCGCGAGGTATCCGAGGTCCGCAAGCGCCGCGGTCAGATCATGGAAGGTGCGGGCGAAGTCGACTCCGTACTTGTACTCGAGCTCACGCGTGCCTGCGAACGTGAAGCGCAGTTTGCTCGTCAGTTCGCGGCAGGCGTCCATCTCCGGAGTCAGGTCGTCGACGGTGGCGATCGGCGCCCGCCCCGCATCGATGGCTGCGTAGTACCCCTTGAGGGCAGCGATGTTCTGATACGGCCGGCGCGGGGCGTAGCCCTGGGCGTTGATGCCCAGGGCGACCAGCGGCAGGTTGTCCCAGCGCCGAAGCTGATGGCGATAGGACCCGCGCGCGGGATCGACGAACACGTTCTGCAGGACGCGCCGGTAGCCGAGGTCGGCGAGCAGCGCCTCGGCCTCGGAGAAGCGGCGGATCTTTCCGGCGTAGTCCGGGTCTTTAGGGGGAAGCAGTTCGTCCTTGGGCCGGTTGCGCTGGCTGTCGAGCGCGTAGATCGAGAACCCGGGGACGCCGACCTGGTGGAAACGAAGCAGCGTCCGCATCAGCGTATCCGCGGCCTCCCCTTCGAATCCGTACATCGTATCGACATTCACGTTGCCGATCTGGGTCACCGCGTCGTCGAGTTCGCCGATCGCCTCACGCACGGAATAGTCGCGATTGAGGGCCGCAAGCAGCCGCTCGTCGAGGGTCTGGATCCCGTAGCTCAGGCGGGTCACGCCCAGATCGCGCAGCAGCCGGACCTTGGTCCGGGGCAGCGTACCCGGCGCGGATTCCACCGTGATCTCGGCGTCGGGCTCGAGCCTGAAGTTGCGCCGCAGCGCCGCAAACAACCGCTCCAGGAGGGCGTCATCGAGAAACGTCGGCGTGCCGCCGCCGAGGTACACCGATTCGCACACGCGATCGGAGACCGCCTCCCTGTAGAGCGCCATTTCGCGGATCAGGTAATCGACATACGTGGCTGCCTGCTCGATCCCGCGCCCCGGGAGCACGGCGTAGTAGCAGAACCGGCACAGCGTCCGGCAAAACGGAGTATGCAGATACAGGCTGAAGCGATCCCGCATCGGAGAGGACCGGGAGAACAGTTCCGCCGTCGTATCCGGCGGCTGGGACTTGGTTACCACCGGCGGCGGAAAGACCCAATCGAAACACGGAAAGAAATCGTTATTGATCCGCAGCGACTCGGCCAGTCTCCGCGGCAGGGACGCGGGGTCCAGAGGCGGCAACGTCGCATGCACGCCGTCGGGATCGAGTTCCGGGGTCCTGCCGAGCCGGGAGCGCTTGTTGAAGTTGGGATGGTAGTGCTTCACCGCCGTCCTCCGTGTCGGCCGATGCGACCTCCCCCGGTCCAGGATCGAGTCGCAGCGAGTTCCTTTCCGAGAGCCGCACCTAACCGGGGCGCAGCGGCGTCTCCTCGCCCGCCGCGGCGGACGCGCCCTGCGGACCGGTCTGCGTGCGCAACAGCTCGTACACCGGAAGCCCGAAGGCGTCGGCGATCTTCTCGATGTTGTCCAGGCTGATGTTGCGTTCGGCGCGCTCGACCGAGCCGATGTAGCTGCGGTGCAGGCCGGACAGCCGGGCCAGCACCTCCTGCGACCAGCGGTGGCGAAGGCGCAGCGCGCGGATGCGCGCGGCGAGCCGGCCCCGGGCGCGCGGCCGCCGGATGGACGGCGTCGGTTCCTCCGGTGATGTCATCGCGGCCCCTCCTTGCCGTCGTTTGTTCTCGTGCAAAGCCGGCATGCGCACCGCGTAAGCGATGGCGATCCTTCGTCCGGCGGCCCGAATCTACCGCATGCCGCCCTATCGGTGCAATCGCGGACGAACGTTGCGCGACCGTACGTGGCAACGGCAAGCATGCACGGACGCCGGGCCGTGTCGTACCGCCGATGACGCAAACGGCACGGAGGGGGGCCAACCCGGGCGCATGGGTCCCGCGCCTCGTCAACCGGTGTCAACCGCATCGGCGGTCGCGCGTTGATTCATCCGGGAGCGGCGGAATCGAGGCCATGTCCGTGCGGATCGCATCGTCGGCGCTGTACGAGCGGTTGACGCTGGGGTGGGCCCCCTGGGACCGTCGGGAGGCGGACCTCGGGGATCCCGACCCCTGGCTGCACGCCCAACTCCATCCCGGGTCCGAGCCGGCCGCGTTGCGCACGCGCCTCGCCGCGCTCGAAACCCTGGAGTTGACCCCGAAAGCGCTCTTCGACCGCTATCTGCCGCCGCGTGCGCAACGCCGCGATCCGCAGGTTCGGCGCGAGTATCGTCGGCGCGCGCGCACGATCTATCGCCAGGCCTTCGCCGCCCGCGTGCTGCGCGGCCTGCACAGCCCCTGGCAGTTGCGCGAGCTGCTCGTGGACTTCTGGTTCAACCACTTCAACGTCTTCGCCGGCAAGGGGCTGTGCCGTTTGTGGGTGGGCGCCTTCGAGACGCAGGCGATCCGCCCGCACGTATTCGGCCGCTTCCGCGATCTGCTGCTCGCCACGGCGCGCCACCCGGCGATGCTCTTCTATCTCGACAACTGGCTCAATACCGCACCCGGTTCCCCGGGCGCGCGCGGGCGCATGCGCGGGCTCAACGAGAACTACGCGCGCGAGGTGATGGAACTCCACACCATCGGCCTGGGTTACACCCAGGCCGATGTGGCCGGGGCGACGCACCTGCTCACCGGCTGGGGCCTGGATCGGCGCACGGGCTTTGCGTTCGACCCGGACCGCCACGATTTTTCATCCCAGACCGTGCTGGGGAGGCGCTTTTCCGGCGGCGAGGCCGAGGTGTTCGCGTTCCTCGATTTTCTCGCCGCTCATCCCGCCACCGCCCGGCACGTGAGCCGCGAGATGGCGCGTTATTTCGTCGCCGACCGGCCCGCCGACGCGCTCGTGGATCACATGGCGGCGAACTTCCTCTCGTCGAAGGGCGATCTGCGCGCGCTGACCGGGGCGATGATCGAGCACCCCGCGTTCGCGCGCGCGGCCGCGCGGCGCGACAAGTTCCGCACGCCGTACCGCTATGTATTGGCGACCTTGCGCGCCTGCGGCTGCGAGGTGCGGGAGTTCCGTCCGCTCATCGGCATCCTGCGCCGCCTGGGGCAACCCCTCTACGGCTGCCTGAGCCCGAACGGCTGGCCGAGCACCGCCTCGGCCTGGCTCTCGCCCGATGCCCTGGCGGCGCGGCTCGACTTCGCGGTCGCCCTGGGGGGCGGCTGGCTGCCGCTCGACCCCGGGCGCCCGCGCGGCGAGCCCTATGTCATCATCGCCCCCGCCGCCGGGGATTCCTTTTGGGGACGGCGCGAGCGGGCGGCGTGGGCGGCGGCCCCGCAACGGTTGCGCCCCGCCGTGCGCCTGGGTGCGCCCGCGATGCAGTATTGCTGACAGGAGTCGAAGGCATGCGGCGACGCGCGTTCCTGAAGCTGGCGGCCGCGGGCACCCTGGGCTGGAGAAGCACCGCTTGGGGGTGGGCGGCCCGCGCGACGGCCCCCGGTCCGCGGCTCGCCGTGGTGTTCCTGCGCGGCGCGGCTGACGGGCTCAACGTCGTCGTGCCGTATACGGAGGACGAGTACCACGAATACCGCCCGACCATCGCGCTGGCGCAGCCGGGCGGGCGCGGCGGGGTCCTGGACCTCGACGGGCGCTTCGGGCTGCATCCGGCGCTGAGTCCGCTCCTGGATCTCTGGCGCCGGCGCGAACTCGCCTTCGTCCACGCCTGCGGTTCACCGGACCCCGATCGCTCGCACTTCGAGGCCCAGGCCTACATGGAGACCGCCACACCCGGCGTGCGCACCACGCGCAGCGGATGGCTCAACCGTCTGGCCGCCGCGCTCGACCTGCGCCATGCGGCGCAGACCGTGGCCTTCGGCGCGAACGAACCCCTCATCGTGCGCGGCCCGGCGCCGACGACGACCTTTCCCGCGGGACGCGGCGCGCTGCGTCCGCAACCGCTGGACCGCGACCCCGTGCGCCGCGCCTTCGATCCGCTCTACCGCGACGATCCGCGCCTGGGTGAGATCTACGCCGAAGCCCTGCACACCCGCGCCACCCTGCTGGCCGCGGCGCGACGGGAGGGAGCCGACGCCGACAACGGCGCCGGCGACCCGGCCGGCTTTCCGGGCGACGCCGAGCGCGCGGGGCGGATCATGGCGGGGGATCGCCACTTGCGGCTGGTGTTCTTCTCGCTCGGCGGTTGGGACACGCACGTCGACGAAGGCGCGGCACAGGGGACGCTCGCCGCGCGCCTCGCGCCC
Source organism: Gammaproteobacteria bacterium (assembly GCA_027013145.1). Classification (GTDB taxonomy): domain Bacteria; phylum Pseudomonadota; class Gammaproteobacteria; order 21-64-14; family 21-64-14; genus BMS3Abin12. The sequence continues at coordinate 35,519 of JALUXX010000012.1, forward strand.
CTCGGCCGGGGCCTGATGGCCCTGCGCGCGGCCCTCGGGCGAAGCTGGCGCGAGACAGTGGTCCTGGTCGTCTCCGAGTTCGGCCGCACGGCACATGAGAACGGCAATCGCGGCACCGACCACGGCCACGGCAACGTCCACTGGGTCCTCGGCGGTGCAGTGCGCGGCGGCCGCGTCTACGGGACGTGGCCGGGACTCGCCGAATCGGCCCTGTATCAGGGCCGCGATCTCGCCGTGACCACCGACTTCCGGTCCGTCATCGACGTCCTGCTCGCGAACCACCTCGGGCTCTCCCCGCACGCGCGCGAGCGGGTGTTGCCGGGATTCGGACGCGGCCACAAAGGTCTCGACGGCTTGCTTGCGTAAAGGTGATGTGTCCGGGGACAGAGTCGGTACGCCTCGTGCTGCGCGGGGCAGCGGGGGGACAGAGTCGGTACGCCTCGTGCTGCGCGGGGCAGCGGGGGGTCAGAGTCGGCACGCCCCGTGCGGCGCGGGGCCCCCCGGTTTCCTCCCGCGCGTCCCGACTCCGACCCCGCGCGGACGAGGGGTCGGAGTCAGCGCCCGGAGGATGGCGTGGCGGGATCCCGCCGCGGCCTTGGGGGCGATGACTCTGACCCCGATGACCACGCTGACCCCGGTCACCACGAGGCCGGGCCGACACGAACACGGCGCCGCGCGGGCAGCTCGGGATCCAGGTTCGTATGTGATACATGAGGAGTATTCTATATGTTACTTACTAAGTTACGGTTTTCTGTTTTGCTCGCGACGCTGGCCCTAGCCGGCTGCGCCGTTCCGGCCAGCGGTGAAGCGGAACTGAACGTCGCCGTGCCCCCGCCACCGGCGCGGGTCGAGGTCGTCGGCGTCGCACCCTTCCCCGGCGCCGTCTGGATCCGTGGTCACTGGATCCGGCGCGGCGACGACTGGGTGTGGATCAAGGGCTACTGGGCGCGGCGCCCGGTCCCCTATGCGCGTTGGATTCCCGGCCACTGGGTCCTGCGCGGTTGGGGGTGGCACCGCCACTGGCACTGGGTTCCGGGCCACTGGCGGGAATGGTGAGCCGCGACTCGCGCATCGACGGGCGGTCCGGCGTCAGAGTCGGCACGTCGACGTACAGCGCGCGGCCCCGCGGTTTCCTCCCGCGCGTCCCGACTCCGACCCACCGAGCCCAAGGGGTCGGAGTCAGCGCCCGGGATGACGTGGCGGGATCCCGCCGCGGCCTTGGAGGCGGTGACTCTGACCCCGGTGACCTACCCCGGTGACCACGGATCACCGCGCTCAACCCGCCCGCGAGGCCGCTCCCGCCGGCCGGGCGGAGACCCACCGCAGCGTGTCCTCCCAGTCCAGCGGCTTGCTGACGTAGTGCCCCTGCACCCCGTCGCAGCGCAGTTCCCGCAACCGCGCGAGCTGCTCGGCACTCTCCACCCCTTCGGCGATGACGTCGATCCCCAGCGGCTTGGCCATCGCGACGATCGCCGTCACGACCACGACGCAATCCGGATCCTTGAGGATCTTCCGCACAAAGCTGCGGTCGATCTTCAGCGCCTGCGGTGCGTAGCGGCGCAGTTGGGGGGCGGTGACAGCCCCGGTGCCGTAGTTGTCGAGATGGAGCCGGACGCCCAGCTCGCGCAGGCCGCCCAGCGTGCGCGCGAGCTTCGGGTCGGCCGGTTCGCTGAGGGTCCGCTCGGCCACGTCGACGGCCAGCCGGCACGGGTCGGCGCCGGCCCGCTGCAGGGCGTCGCCCAGCATCTGCACCAGGGTCGGGTCGAGGAACTGGCGCGTGGAGAGGTTCAGGGCGAGATGAAGTCCGCGGACGCCGTGGTCCGTCAGTGCACGCGCCCGGCGGCAGACCTCCTCCAGCACCCAGGCGCCGATCGGCCCGATGAGCCCGGACTCCTCGGCGAACGGCAGGAAGTTGGAAGGCAGTACGCGCCCAAGCTCGGGATGATCCCAGCGCAGCAGCGCCTCCAGGCCGATCGGACGGCAGGCGCCGATATCCGTCGTCGGCAGGTAGTGCAGCGCAAACTCCCCGTGATCCACCGCGCGACGCAGACTCCTTTCCAGGTTCAGGCGCTCGTTGACACGCGCGGCGACCGCCTGGCCGTGGAAGGAATAGGTGGCGCGCCCGGCCGCCTTCGCGCGATACATCGCATCGTCGGCCTTGCGGATCAGCACGTCGATCTCGGTGCCGTCGCCCGGATACAGACTGACGCCGATACTTGCCGCGACCCGCACAGATCGCCCTTCCAGTTCCAGCGGTGCGGCGAGGGCCGCACGCAACTTCTCCACGACCACCACCGCATCCCGCTCGTGCGCCAGGTTGGTCAGGGCGACGACGAACTCGTCACCGCCGATACGTGCGACCACATCGCTCTCCCGCACCGCGCCGGCGAGCCGCGATCCGACCGCCTTGAGCAGGGCGTCGCCGGCCTCGTGGCCGAGGGTATCGTTGACCGGCTTGAAGTGGTCGAGGTCGATGAACAGCACCGCCAGGATACGCCCCGCGCGCCGCGCCTGAACCAGCGCCCGGCCGACACGCTCGTGCAACAGCCGACGGTTCGGCAGCCCGGTCAGGGCATCATAGTTGGCCAGGTGGTGGATGCGTCCCTCGGCGAGCTTGCGCTCGGTGATGTCGCGGACGACGAAGACCATCCCCCCGTCGGGCATCGCGGTGAGCGAGAGTTCCTGCGGGAAGGTGCTGCCGTCGGCACGCCGGCCGATACACTCCCCGCGCCAGTGGCGGTGCGCCATGAACGGCGGGAGGATCTCCCGCCCGAAGCGCTCCAGTTCGCGTTCGTCGTACAGCGATCGCCACGTACGACCGAGCAACTGCGCCCCGTCGGCGACGCCGTGCAGCCGGGCCAGGGCACGATTCGCGTAGGTGTAGCGCCCGTCCTCGTCGACGATCGCCATCCCGTCGACGGAGGCCTCCATGGCCGCCAGATTCCCGCGCACTGCGGCCTGCGCCGCGCGCCGTCCGCGGGCGTCACCCCGCGCCCGCATCAGCAACCCGCAGAGGGACGCCAACGGGCGCAGCCGCTCCGCGTCCGCCTGCGAATAGCCGTGCCGGCGGTTGGCGAGTGCCGCCACGCCCACCAGTTCGCCACCCGCATGGAGGGGAATCACCAGGAGCGAATCGATCGCCGGATGCCCGGGCGGCAGCCCGCGTTCGGGGCCCTCGTCGCAGCGCCCGTTGCGCACGAGGGGCGCACCCGCCGCGCACACGCGACCCAATGCCGTCTGGGGGTCGTCGACCTCCATGGCCTCGAGATCGAATACGCCGTCCGTCATGACGCCGCGCAGGGAGAACCGGGGTCGTCCGTGATCGGGGTACACGACCTCGCCGAGGATCCCGTACGGGCTGGAGGTGAGGGCACACAGCGGTTCGAGGAGCGCCGCGAACCACTCGCGCTCGTCGAGTCGCTCGGCGGGCAGCGCCAGCATTGCGTTCATGGCTGCGGCTTCCGGCGCCGGTTTCGCGTCGGTGGCGGGCGCGGGCGCCAGATCGCGCCACGCGCCGAAGAGCAGCAACGCGTACAGGATATCCACACCGCCGCCGGCGACGGTCCGGTGCGTCGCCAGTGCCGCGGCCCCCAGCACCGTACCCCAGAGTCCGGCCTGCCACAGCCAGTAGTCGAACCGCCCGTTGCGGCGATGACGACCGGCCCAGACCCCGGCGAGGAACAGCAGCGTGGCGGCGGCGAGCGGTCCCAGCCACAGAATCACCCACGGCGCCGTGGCGCCGAGGCCCGCGCTCGCGCCGAGGGTGACGAGGGTCCGTCGCCGGCGCAGTGTCGGATCCCAACCGGTGAGGATGCGCGCCAGCCACAGGCACGTGGCGAGGACCAGGACGGCGGCGAGTGTCGGGTCACTGGTGCCGAGCGGGGCCGGCGACAGCGCGGCCGCGAGTTGCCCCGGGCCTTGCAACTCCAAAGCGGCCGCGAGCAGCAAGCCGACGCCCACGCCGAGCCGTTGCCCCTCGCGTCGATGCTGATACGCGGCCAGCGACAGGATCCCGGCGCAGGCCGCCAGCATGGGACCGAGGACCGCCGGGATCGGGGGCAACCTCAGGCCGGAGGCGGTGAACCATTGCCGCCCGACCGCGTAGGCGATCAACAGCAGCAGGAGCGGCACAAAGGCCCGCAGCATCGAGTGGAACCCGCTGGCACGATTCATAATTTTGCTGCTCCGCCGGCGGCCGCCGGGTGGCGGCCGGCACGCGGATTCGTCCTCCCTGGTCAAAACCAGTGCGGTACACAGCAAATTTCACGCCAATTCTGGGAAACGCGCGGGACCGACGGCGGTCGGTGGGAGCGCGGCCACACGCCTCCGGGCCGATCAGGCCCAGCCCGACCGACTGCCGCGGAGGGCCGTCAGGGAAGGCGTTCGAGACGCAACGGGTGCCCGCGCTCGAGGGCGCCGCGAAAGGCCTCCACCTCGGCGGGGGCGGCGCCCTGGAGGATGACGAGGTGATTTCCCGATTCCACCGCCCGGTGCAGATCGTGGAGGACCGCCTCCGGCAACCCGTGGCGGTGAAGCGCATGCGCGAGGTGCGACCAGGCGGCCGCGCCGGCCAGCGCACCGCCCCCGAGCACGGCCCCCGTCGCACCGCCCACCACGGCCTCGACCAGGGGGCCCACGATCAGGACCGCGCCCACGCCCGGAAACAGGAACAGGCCCGCGGCTCCCGCCAGCATCCCGAGCAGTCCGCCCCAAAGCGCGCCGCTCGTCGCCCACACCTTCACCTCCTCGCCGAGGCCGGGGTGCAGGAGGCCGAGCACGTCGTCGCCTTCCCGCTCGAGCCGGCCGAGGACGGAGATCCGGTCCATCGGCGCGCCGGCCTCGATGGCCGCCTCGACGGCGCGGTGGGCGCCGTCCTGATCGGCGAACAGCGCTACGAGAAAATGTTTGTCCGCCATCGACCGAAATCCCCCGGGCGCCGTAACCGCCTTCAGGTTGGAACCGTCGCGGCGCCCGCCGCCGCAACGGCGAACAGGGCATGGAAGTTCTCCGTCGTCCGCTCGGCGACCTGTGCGAACGGAATACCGCGAAGCTCGCCGATGCGCGCGGCGACGTGATGGACATAGCCCGGCTGATTCGGCCGCCCGCGAAACGGCACCGGGGCAAGGTACGGCGAGTCGGTCTCCACCAGCATCCGGTCCAGCGGCACCCGGCGCGCCACGTCCTGCAGCTCCAGCGCGCTGCGAAACGTCACGATCCCGGAAAACGAGATATGCAGGCCGAGATCGAGTGCGCGCCGCGCCGTCTCCCAGTCCTCGGCGAAGCAGTGCATGACCCCGCCGACCGCGCCCGCATCCTCCTCGGCGAGGATGCGCAGCGTGTCGGCGCGCGCTGCGCGGCTGTGTACGATGAGGGGTTTGTTCACACGACGGGCGGCGCGGATATGCGTACGGAAACGTTCCCGCTGCCATTCGAGGTCACCTTCGCTGCGGTAATAGTCGAGCCCCGTTTCGCCGACGGCCACCACCGCGGGGTCCCGCGCGAGCGCCGCGAGCTGCGCCTCGTCGGGTTCGCCGGCGCTGTGCTCGTTGGGGTGGAGCCCGACCGAGACGCTCACGCCCGGCAGGGGATCGACGAGCGCGCGCATCGCCGGGTAGCGGTCCAGATTCACGGCCACGCACAGCATATGGCCGACGCCGTGGGCGCGCGCGGCCTCGAGCACGCCGGGCAGGCCACCTTCGTAGCGGTCGGGTTCCAGCAGATCGAGGTGGCAGTGGGAGTCGACGAGCATCTCGCCTTCCGGCGCGGGCGCCCCGGAGCGGGACCGCGGCTTACATCGTGTGGGTGGAGCGGTCGGATTCGAGGGCGCCCGCCAGGTAGGTCTCGATCTTCTTGCGGGCGACGCCCCCGTCCTTGTCGCTGAACTGAATGCCGATCCCCGCCGGACGATTGCCCTGCGCCCCCTTGGGCGTGATCCAGACGACGCGCCCGACGATGGGAACCTTTTCGGCCTCCTCCATCAGCGAGAGCAGGATGAACAGCTCGTCGCCGAGCTGATACTGCTTGGCGGTCGGGATGAACAGGCCGCCGCCCTTCACATAGGGCATGTACGCCGCATAGAGGGCGCTCTTGTCCTTGATGGTCAGCGACAGGATCCCCTGCCGCTGACCGCCCCGCGGGGCCTTCGGTTCCGCCATCCCGTGTCTCACTCTCCGCGTGGACGCCGCGCCGTCACCCGCGCCCCCGGCGAAGGGGCGCCGACAGCTCCCGCCATTCGATGAATACGTCCTCGAGCAGCAGTTGGTCGTTCATCGACCCGGCCGCTTCGCGCTCCCCCGCGCCGAGGCGGTCCAGATAGCGAAACAGGCGCTGCGGCGGGCACGCCGCCGCCAGGCGCTGCAGCGGTTCGCGCAGGTCCGGGTGACGCAACACCGCCGGCTGCGAACTGCAGCGCAAGCGTACCATATCCATGACGCAGGACGACAACCACCGCAGGGTCTCGCCGGCGCCGCGCGCCGCACAGCGCTGCGCGGCGGCGGCCGGGTCTGTGCGCCCGCCCGCGACGGCGGCGAGTTCCCGCACCAGCTCGGGGCGCGGGTCCTCGGCCCCCGAGCGGATCCACTCCAGGGCCGCGAACGGCGCCCCCCCAGCCCGCGCCAGCGCGCCGTCCACCTCCTCGCCGCCGGCGTTCGCATTCAACCAGGCGAGGGCGGCGGCGCGCGGCGGCAGCGGGAATACGATGCGCTGACAGCGGCTGCGCACCGTGGCGGGCAGCATACCGGCGCGGTCGCTGACCAGTAGGAGCATGGTGCGCGCTCCGGGCTCCTCGAGCGTCTTGAGGAGCGCATTGGCTGCCGCGATCGTCATGCGTTCGGCGCCGACGATGAGCGCCACGCGCCAGCCGCCGTAGTTTCCGCTCAGGGTCAGGAACCCGCACAGTGCACGGACCGCGTCGATGGGAATCGCCCGCCCCTCGACCGGATCGAGACGGAACCGGTCCGGATGCGTGCCCGCGGCGCTCAGGCGGCAGGCGCGGCAACGACCGCAGGCCCGACCCCCCGCGACCGGAGTCTCGCACAGGAGTGCGCGCGCCCACTCCTCCGCAAAGGCCCCCTTCCCGATCCCCTGCGGGCCGGCGAGCAACACTGCGTGCGGCAGACGCCCGCTCTCCCGGCGCCGTTGCAGGTACCGCCAGGCGTCGTCCCACCACGGGGGCGTCGAACTCATCGGCTCCGCCCCGGGACCGGCCCGTAATTCACACTCGCCTTCCACCGCGGCCTCATGCGCCCTTCCCGATGCTTCGACAGTAGCCGTCCAGGACTTGAGCCAGCGCGGCCTCCACTTCCCCGCGTCGGCGGCCGGCGTCGATCACGCGGAAGCGCCCGGGCTCGGCGGACGCGCGCTGCAGATAGCCCGCGCGCACGCGTTCGAAGAAATTCACCGTCTCGCGCTCGAAACGGTCGCCCGGTCCGCGCCGCCCGGCCCGTGCGAGGCCGGTCGCCACCGGGGCGTCGAGCAGGATGGTGAGATCGGGCCGCAGGCCGTCCTGGACGAAGTCCTCGAGGACGGCGATGCGGCCGGGCCCGATGCCGCGACCGGCCCCCTGATAGGCATAGGTCGCGTCGGTGAAGCGGTCGCACAGGACCCAGCGACCCGCCGCCAGCGCCGGGCGGATCACCTCGGCGAGATGCTGTGCCCGCGCCGCGAACATGAGCAGCAACTCGGTGTCCGCCGCCATGCCGGTGTGGCGCCGGTCGAGCAGCAGCGAGCGGATCGCCTCCCCCAGCGGAGTCCCCCCGGGCTCGCGCGTGACGGTGACCGGGACGCCGCGCGCCTCCAGGAGGCCGCGCAGGAAGTCGATCTGGGTCGACTTGCCTACGCCCTCGATCCCTTCCACGGTGATGAATCGTCCCGCCATCGAGGCCTTTCCTCGTGCGCCGCCGACGCCCCCCCACATCACCCGCCGGCTGTCCCCGCGGGCCGCCGCTTCGATCCCCCGCCGCGGGCGCCGCCGTGGCGCTCCCTGAGGAGATAGCGCCGCACGGCCCGGTCGTGCTCCGCCAGCGTGTCCGAGAAGACGTGTGTCCCGTCGCCGCGCGCCACGAAGTACAGCGCCTTGCCCGGCGCCGGGTGCAAAACCGCATGGATCGCCGCGAGGCTGGGAATCGCGATCGGCGTCGGGGGCAGGCCCGGGATCCGATAGGTATTGTACGGTGTATAGCGCGTGAGGTCGCGGCTCGTCAGGTCGCCGTCGAATTTCGGCCCCAGACCGAAGATCACGGTGGGGTCGGCCTGCAGACGCATGCCGCGTTCGAGCCGGCGTTCGAATACCCCGGCGATCTCGGCCCGCTCCGCGGGCACCGCGGTCTCCTTTTCCACGATCGAGGCCAGGATCAGGGCCTGATAGGCGGTGCGCAGCGGAAGCCCGGTCGCGCGCGTGCGCCATTGGGCGTTCAGTTCGGTGCGCATGCGGCGGTAGGCCCGCGCCAGGAACTGCAGATCGGTGGTTCCGCGCGGGAACCGATAGGTGTCGGGAAAGAACCAGCCCTCCGGGCTCTGTCCCGGGCTGCCCAGGCGTGCCATGATCTGCCGCCCCGACAAACCGGTCAGGGTATGGGTCAAGGCCTGCGAACGATCCACCGCCGCCATCAGCTCCCGGAAGGTCCAGCCGTCGATGATCGTGAGGGCGTGCTGAACCACCTTGCCCTGGGCGATTCGCGTGAGGAGCGTCCTCGGGGTCGTCCCCGGCGGGAACTCGTACTCGCCGCTCTGCAGGCGCTGCGCGACCCCCATCCGCCGGCCCAGCCATACCAGGTAGTCGGGGTGACGGACGAGCCCGCGCGCGGTGAGGGCATCGGCCAGGGCGCGCAACGAGGTGCCGTTGCGCAGCTCGAAATGCAAGGCATGTCCGTGCAGCGGGAGCGGCGTACGCACGAAGTCCTGATAGTCCATATAGACCCAGGCGAAGACGAAACTGCCGATGAGGATCGCCAGGCCGAGCAGTTTGTAGAGCAGCGTACGCACCGCGGCGATGGACTCCTTCAGGGACCGCAGGCGCGGTCTTCTTCGCTCAACGCCTGCGCGAGGCGCCGCACGAGCGGCCCGACGCGGAACTCGCGATCGGCGAGACGCCGAACCGGCCAGATCCCGATGAGCGTGTTACACAGGAACAACTCCTGCGCCGCTTCGAGCGCCTCCGCCGGGATGCGGCGCACCTGCGCCGCGATACCCAACGCGCCCGCGTGTTCGAGGATGCGCTCGCGCGTAATCCCCGCGACCCCGCATTCGGAGAGATCCGGTGTGACGAGCACCCCGTCGAACACGGCGAACAGGTTGCTCATCGTCCCTTCGATGACCGCACCGCCGTCGTCCTGCATCAGTCCCTCGGCGATCTCCGGTTCGTCCCACTCCGCCCGCGCCAGCACCTGCTCGAGGCGGTTGAGGTGTTTGAGCCCGGCGAGCGCCGGGTTGCGCCCGAGCCGCGTGGCGCACCAGCGCACCGCCACTCCCTCACTCGCCCGCGCCGGCGGGTACGACGGGGGCGAATGAGCGCTCACGATCCGCGTCGGCGCCCCGGCGGCGGGTCGATAGCCGCGCGGGCCCGGCCCGCGTGTGAGCACCACCTTGACCACGCCGCGCGCGAACGGTCCGGCGACGTGTTCCACCTCCGCACGCAGCACCCCGGCGTCCGGGCAGGCGATGGCGAGCCGCCTGCAGCCGCGCTCCAGGCGCGCCCGGTGCCGCTCCCAATGTAGCGGCCGCCCCGCGCGCACCGCCAGGGTCTCGAACAGGCCGTCGCCGTAGAGCAGGCCGCGGTCGTCCGCACCCACCCCCGATCCCGGGACCCCGTTCACCAGTACCGTCGCGGCCGTCCCGGCCGCCATCACCGCCCGCCCGCCGCCGTGTCGTCGAGCGCCAGGACCAGGCCGCGCGCCTTGTGCCGGGTCTCCTCCAGTTCGTACGCCGGCACCGAATCGGCGACGATCCCGGCCCCGGCGCGCAGGGTGATGCGGTCCCCGCATTGGACCATGGTGCGGATGAGGATGTTCAAGTCGAGGTCCCCGCTGCGATCGAGGTAGCCCAGCGAACCCGTGTAGGCCCCGCGGCCCACCGTCTCGAGTTCGGCGATGATCTCCATGCAGCGCACCTTGGGACAGCCGGTGATGGTGCCGCCGGGGAAGACCGCGCGGATGACCTCCGCGGGGCTCGTCCCCGCGCGCAACTCACCCGCGATGGCCGATACGATATGGTGGACGTGCGCATACGACTCGAGTTTCATCAACTCCTCGACCCGCACGCTACCGTAGCCGCATACGCGCCCGAGGTCGTTGCGCTCGAGGTCCACCAGCATCACGTGTTCGGCGCGCTCCTTCGGGTGCGCCAGGAGCGCCCGCGCCGCGGCCCGGTCCGGCCCCACCCGCGGGCGGGTACCGGCGATCGGACGCGTCTCCACGCGCCGGCCGCATACGCGCACCAGCCGTTCGGGGGAAGAGCCGATCAGCGCCGCACCGCCCCAGCGCGCGAAGGCGGCGAACGGCGCCGGATTTCGGCGCCGCAGTCGCTCGTAGACCGTCGCGGGCGTGACCCCTGGGAGCAGCCGCCCGCGCCAGGCGCGCGACAGATTGACCTGGAAGACATCGCCCTCCCGGATATAGCGCCGGATGCGCTCGACGCCGTCGAGGTAGGCCTGCGCGGGATCCTCGACGAGCGGAGCGGCGAGCACCGCACCGGCGCCCTCCCGCACGGGCGCGCACGTCCTCAGATCCCGGTGCATTTGCGCCACCAGCTCCTCGCCGCCCGCCTCCGCCACCAGATGTACCGCGTCGCAGAGCCGGTCGCGGACGATCGCGGCCGGGATACGCAGCGCCAGCGCCACCGGGAGGTCCGCGGGGGCCGGCGGCAGGCACAGACGGGGTTCGACCTCCGCCGCCAACTCGTAGCCCAGGTACACGAACCAGCCACCGCCGAAGGGCAGCGGCGGGGTCGGCGGCGCGACGCGACCCCCACCCTCGGCGCGCCACCAACGGTCGAGCGCGTCGAGAAATCCGCCGCTGCGGGCGATCCCCGGCGGCGCGCTCAGTCTGCCGTCCGCGAACAGCGCCAGGGCGGGGCCGGGGAAGGCGAGCAGCAGATCGAAGCGGCCCGCTGGGGTTCCGGGCGCGACGCTCTCCAGCAATGCCGGGTAGCGTTCCGGATGACGCCGGTGCAGGTCCAGCAGGTCGATCCCGCGGACCGGGACCCGCTCGCTGATCCCGGCCGACGCGGGGCGGTCGGACAGGGAGTGCGTCGACATGGGCGGTGGCGGAAACTAGATCCCGCGCAGGAGCAGTGTCGCGTTCGTACCGCCGAAGCCGAAGGAGTTCGACAGTGCGACACGCACCTTGGCCGCGCGCGCCGTGCCCGGAACGAAGTCGAGATCGCACTCCGGGTCCGGGTTCTCCAGGTTGATCGTCGGCGGCTCGACCTGATCGCGGATCGCGAGCACCGTGAACACCGCCTCGATGCCCCCGGCCGCGCCCAGCGTGTGACCGGTCATCGATTTCGTCGAGCTGACGGCGAGGCGGCGCGCGTGATCGCCGAAGGCGGCCTTGATCGCGTCGCACTCGGCCCGGTCGCCCGCGGGCGTGGAGGTCCCGTGGGCGTTGATGTAGTCCACCGCCGCCGGTTCCAGCCCGGCGTCGCGCAGCGCATTGAGCATGCAGCGGCGGGCGCCGTCGCCGCCCTCCGAGGGCTGCGTCATGTGGTAGGCATCGCCGCTCATGCCGTAGCCGGCGATCTCGGCGTAGATGCGGGCGCCGCGCCGGCGGGCGAACTCGTACTCCTCGAGCATCAACACGCCGGCCCCGTCGCTCAACACGAAACCGTCGCGATCACGGTCCCAGGGCCGGCTCGCCCGCTGCGGATCGTCATTGCGCGTCGACAGGGCGCGCGCGGCGGCGAATCCGCCGAGCCCCGTGGGGGTCGTCGCCATCTCGGTGCCGCCGGCGAGCATCGCGTCGGCATCGCCGTAGGCGATGATGCGCGCCGCCTCGCCGATATTGTGGGTACCGGTGGTACAAGCCGAGACCACCGATAGGTTCGGACCCTTGAGCCCCAGCAGGATCGAGAGGTTCCCGGAGACCATATTGATGATGCTGCCCGGGATCAGGAACGGCGAGATGCGCCGCGGTCCTCCGTCCAGATACGACTGATGCCCGCGTTCGATCCAGCTCAGCCCGCCGATGCCCGAGCCGATCGCGACGCCGATGCGCGCGGCGTTTTCGTCCGTGACTTCCAGGCCGGAGTCCTCGAAGGCCTGGCGCGCGGCCGCGATCCCGTAATGGATGAACGGGTCGCACTTGCGTGCATCCTTCGCCGATAGGTGGAGGGTCGGATCGAAACCCTTGACCGTACCACCGAAACGGACGGCGAAGTCGGACACGTCGAAATGGGTGATCGGGCCGATGCCGCTGCGCCCGGCAAGGATGTTCTCCCACGCCTCGCCGACGGTGTTGCCGACGGGGGAGACGATCCCCAGCCCGGTGACGACTACACGTCTGCCGATCAAGAGTCCTCCCCTCTACCCTGCGCAAAAGCAACGGGCCGCAGCCCCGCAACGGCGGTGACCGCGGCCCGCCCGGAAGCTGTCCGGGCAACCCGTTCCCCGTCGACCGCCGGTGCCGGGGTAAGGACCCCCGGTCGCCCGCAGCGCGCGTGGGAACGTCCTTGCCGGACGGGTTCCAGCCTCTCCTGCGGGATTCAGTTCAGGTGTGCGTTGATGTAGTCGACGGCCTGCTGGACCGTGGTGATCTTTTCGGCCTCCTCGTCGGGAATCTCGCACTCGAACTCCTCTTCCAGGGCCATCACCAGTTCGACGGTGTCCAGGGAATCGGCGCCGAGATCGTCGACGAACGACGCATCGGGCGTCACTTCCTCGTCCTTGACGCCCAACTGCTCCACGACGATCTTCTGGACGCGTTCTGCGACACTGCTCATGAGCGGTCTAACCTCCCAGACAGGATTGAAAAATGCGTGCGGTATTGTAGTGAATCCGCACTGCGTGTTCCACAGATGCCGGGGCCGTATCGCCCCCATCGGGCCAAGTTACCGGAATCCGGTGGAAATTCCCCGGCGCGGCGGGCCCGCGCGCGGCGCACGGACGGGGCCATCGGCCGGTCAGGCCATGTACATCCCTCCGTTGACGTGCAGCGTCGCGCCCGTGATATACGCGGCCGCGGGCGAGACGAGAAACGCCACCACCTGCGCCACCTCCTCCGGTGTACCGAGCCGTTGCAGGGGGATGGTCTCCAACAGTGCACGCCGCTGCTCATCGGGCAGGCCGCGGGTCATGTCGGTGTCGATGAAGCCGGGCGCGACCGCGTTGACGGTGATCGCGCGTGATCCGACCTCGCGGGCGAGCGAGCGCGTCAGACCGACGAGCCCGGCCTTCGCGGCCGAGTAATTGACCTGTCCCGGGTTGCCGCTGTACGCGACCACCGAGGTCACGTTCACGATGCGCCCGCGACGCGCCTTCATCATCGGGCGCAGGCACGCCCGGCACAGGCGGAAGGCGGCGCTCAGATCGACGCGCAGCACATCGTCCCACTCCTCGTCCTTCATGCGCAGCATCAGGTTGTCGCGCGTGATGCCGGCGTTGTTCACGAGGATCGTGGGCGCCCCGGGGCCTTTCGCCAGATCCGCGATCAGGGCGTCGATCGCTCCGGCGTCCCCGACCTCGAGCACCCGCCCCTCCCCGGAACCGACCGCGGCGAGTTCCGCACCGACGGCCTCGGCGCCCGCCTTCCCGGTGGCGGTGCCGATCACGTGGGCGCCGCAGCGGGCCAGCTCGTGCGCGATCGCCCGCCCGATCCCGCGACTGGCACCGGTCACGAGCGCGATCTCCTTTTCCAGGGTAGTCACCGTCGACCTCCTTCCCTATTTCCCGCCGTCTGCGGCCAGGGCCGCGTCGAGCCCGGCGGGATCCTCGACGCAGCGAACCTCCAGGCCGCGGTCGATGCGCCGGATCAATCCGGCCAGGACCCGGCCGGGTCCGGCCTCGATCACGGTGCGCACGCCGCGCCCGGCGATCGCCTGCACGCTCTCCACCCAGCGCACCGGATGGTCGAGCTGACGCGCGAGCGCCGCGCGGATCTGTGCGGGATCGTCGAACGCGCACACGTCGGCGTTTTGCACGACCGGGATGCGCGGCGCCCGCAGATCGGTCTGCGCCAGGCGTTCGGCCAGGCGCTGTGCAGCCACGCCCATCAACGGGCAGTGCGAGGGTACGCTCACCGGCAGCGTGACCACGCGCCGGGCGCCGGCGGCGCGTGCGAGCCCGCCGGCCCGTTCCACCGCGTCGCGATGTCCCGCGATGACCACCTGTCCGGGGGCATTGTAGTTCGCCGCGGCGACGACCCGCCCCTGCGCGGCCTCTGCGCACAACTCACGCACGCGCGCGTCGTCGAGCCCGAGGATCGCGGCCATCGTCCCGACCCCCTCGGGCACCGCCTCCTGCATCCAGGTGCCGCGCGCCTCGGTCAGCGCCACCGCGTCGGCGAAGCCGAGCGCGTCGGCGCACACGAGCGCGGTGTACTCACCCAGGCTGTGTCCGGCGAGGACCGCCGGTTCCGGACCGCCGGCCGCGCGCCACACGCGCCACACGGCGACCCCCGCCGCGAGCATCGCGGGCTGGGTGCAGGCGGTGCGGCTCAGCTCCGCCTCCGGCCCGTTCGCGGCGATCGCCCACAGGTCGTAGCCTAGTACGGCCGAGGCCTCGGCGAAGGTCTCCCGCACCTGCGGGTGACGCTGCGCCAGCGCAGCGAGCATGCCCACCGCCTGCGAGCCCTGGCCCGGGAACACCATGGCAAGGGTGGAATCCTGTCCGCTCATTCACCAATCCCCGACCGGTTCCGCCGGCGACCGCCCGGAAGGTCCGGACGGGCGCGTACGCGGATCAGAATCGCAGCAGCGCCGCACCCCAGGTGAAGCCCCCGCCGAAGGCCTCCATCAGCACGGTGGCGCCCGGCTGCACGCGTCCGTCGCGCACCGCGGTGTCCAGCGCGAGCGGGATCGACGCCGCGGAGGTGTTTCCGTGGCGGTCCACGGTGACGACGACCCGCTCCATCGGCATGTCGAGCTTGCGCGCGGTGGCGGCGATGATGCGGATGTTGGCCTGATGCGGGATCAGCCAGTCGATGTCCGCCTTCTTCAATCCGTTGGCGTGCAGCACCTCGGTCACCATGCGCCCGAGGGTGTTCACCGCCATCCGAAAGACCTCGTTGCCTTTCATACGCACCGTCGCCTCGCCGCTTCGAAAGCGCTCCGGATGCTCGGAGATGCCCGCGGGCACTGTCAGGAGGTGTTCGTAGTGCCCGTCGGCGTGCAGATGCGTGGAGAGTATGCCCGCACGCTCGGACGCCTCGAGCACCACCGCCCCCGCCCCGTCGCCGAACAGCACGCAGGTCGAACGATCGTTCCAGTCGAGGATGCGCGAGAGCGTCTCCGCGCCGACCACCAGCGCCCGCCGGGCGGCCCCGGTGCGGATGAATTTCTCCGCCACCGCGAGGGCGTAGACGAACCCGGTACAGACCGCCTGCACGTCGAAGGCGGCGCAGCCGTGGATCCCCAGGCGCGCCTGCAGCAGGCAGGCGGTGCTCGGGAACACACGGTCGGGGGTGGTCGTGGCGACGACGATGAGATCGATCTTGCGCGCCTCGATCCCCGCCGCATCCAGCGCCCGCCGGGCGGCCGCCTCCGCCAGGTCGCAGGTGGTCTCCCCCTCCGCCGCGACATGGCGCTCGCGGATCCCCGTGCGCTCGCGGATCCACGCATCGGAGGTCTCGACCATCCGCTCGAGATCGGCGTTGGTCAGCACCTTTGCGGGGAGACAGGCGCCGGTCCCGGTGATGCGCGCGTAGCTCAACCTGCCCGCCTCGCCGCCAGCAGGCCGGCCAGGCCGTCGCGGATCTTGTCGGGCACCGCCTTGTCGACCTCGACGTTCGCGATGCGAATGGCGTTGGCAAAGGCGAAGGCGTCGGCGCCGCCGTGGCTCTTGACGACGATCCCCTGCAGTCCGAGCAGGCTGGCGCCGTTGTAGCGGCGCGGATCGATCCGCGCCTTCAGCCCTTTGAGCGCCGGCAACGCGGCGAGCCCCGCGAGGCGGTTGAAGAGATTGCGCCCGAATTCCTGCTTCACGGTGTCGGCGATGAAGCGCGCGACGCCCTCGCTGGTCTTGAGCGCGACGTTGCCCACGAAACCGTCGCAGACCACGACGTCCGCGGCCCCGGCGTAGACGTCGTCGCCCTCGACGAAGCCGATGTAGTTCAGCGTGCTCTCGGCCAGGAGCTGCGCCGCCTCGCGGACCCGCTCGTTGCCCTTGATCTCCTCCTCGCCGATGTTCAGCAGCCCGACCCGCGGCCGCGGATTGTTGTCCACCGCGCGCACCAGCGCCGCGCCCATCACGGCGAATTCGAACAACTGCTCCGCGGTGCAATCGACATTGGCGCCGAGATCCAGCATATAGGTATGCCCGTTGGCGCACGGCAGCGCCGAGATGATCGCGGGGCGGTCCACCCCCGGCAGTGTCTTGAGGACGAAGCGCGAGATCGCCATCAGGGCCCCGGTGTTACCGGCGCTCACACAGGCCTGCGCCGCGCCTTCCTTGACCAGGTTGACGGCCACGCGCATCGAGGAGTCCTTCTTGGCGCGCAGGGCGTGCGAAGGCAGGTCGTCCATCTCCACCCGCTCCGAGGCGTGATGGATCTCGAGCCGCGAGCGTAGCCGCCCGCCCGCTCCGGACAGCGCCGGTTCGAGCACTTCGCGCTGACCCACGAGCACCAGGCGCAGCGCCGGCAGCTCGGCGAGCACGCGCAACGCCGCCGGGACCACGACTTCGTGACCCTCGTCCCCGCCCATCGCGTCGAGGGCGATCGTGCGCACGGTACTCACCGCCCGCACGCACTGGGTCGCGGCGCGCGGACCGGGCTGTAATCGAAGGGAGACACGGATCGGCGCCCCGGGACCCGGGACTACTCGTCCTCGCCCGGCACGACCTTGCGGCCGCGATAGTGACCGCTGGGACTGACGTGGTGGCGCCGGTGCGTCTCGCCCGTGGTGGGTTCGATCGACAGCGCCGGCGCCTCGAGGGCGTCGTGGGCGCGTCGCATGCCGCGTCGCGAAGGGGTCTTTCGGGATTTCTGTACTGCCATGGCTCCTGGCTCCAGTTTCCGCCCGCCGCGGGCGTCCGGTACTTCGTTGCAAATCATTCCGTCGCCGGCGCCCGCGCCGCCGACCGCGTCCCGCCCCTCGTCGTCCCGCCGCCGCACGGCGAGCGGTCCCGGACGGGCCTGCTAATGCCCTCGCTTCAACCGCTCCAGAACGGCGAACGGACCCTCGCCGTGCCTGCGGGCGTCGTCGTCACCGGCCCGATAGGGCGTGCGAACCGGGCAGTGCTCGCCCTCGGCATGCAGCGCCACCAAGGGCAGGCCGAGAATCAGCTCGTCCTCGACCGCCTCGGCGATCGCGAGCGGCGCCGACCCCACGAGGAGCGGTTCGTATTCCGCCGGCAGGCGCTCGGCCTCCGACTCCGTGCGCACGAGACCCAACATCAGCTCGCGCTCGACCCGCACCTCCATCGGCTCGAGGCAGCGCTGGCAGGTCATGCGCAACCGGGCCGCGACGCGCCCGGCGATGAAGCGGATTCCCTGCAGGTCGCGGTCGAACCGCAGTTCCGCGTAGGCCTCCCCTTCCCGATCGCACAACGCACCGGTCAGCCGCGGCATGCGCGCCAGGGCGATGTGACCGCACAGGTCCACCCCCTGCTCCGCGCGGCGCAGGGCATCGACACGGTCCGGTAGGCGCCTCGGCATCAAGCCCGGCAATATAGCCGGTCTGCGCCGCGGTGTCAAAGTAAAATTCCTTTAGAAACGGGCGGCTAGATCCCGCCTGCCACGGCCCCCGGCTTGACGGTCTGCGGAGGGCCGTGGAAACTGGGCGCGTCGAGACACCCGGCTTCGCCGACACCGGCGGCGCGGACCCGGCGGCGTGGGTTTCATGATCCGAAAGCTCCTGATCGCCAATCGCGGGGAGGTCGCGGTGCGCATTGCCCGCGCCTGCGCCGAACGCGGCGTCACCTCGGTGGCGGTCTATACCGACGCCGACCGCCACGCCCTTCACGTCAAGAAGGCCGACGAGGCCTACCATATCGGTCCCGAGTCGGTGGCCGGCTACCTCAACGTCCACCGCCTGGTGGATCTCGCGCTCGCGACCGGATGCGACGCGATCCACCCCGGCTACGGCTTTCTCTCCGAGAACCCGCTCCTCGCCGAGACCTGCGACCGGCGCGGGATACGTTTCGTCGGCCCCCCCGCGGCCGTGATCCGCGCGATGGGCGACAAGACCGAGGCCCGGCGCACCATGCGCCGGGCGGGGATCCCGGTGACACCGGGCAGCGACGGCAACGTCACCGACCTCGCGGAGGCGCTCGCCATCGCCGGGGAAATCGGCTACCCGGTGATGCTCAAGGCGACCTCCGGGGGCGGCGGGCGCGGCATCCGCCGGTGTGCCTCGCCGGCGGAGCTGCGCCGTCACTACGAGCGCGTGCTCTCGGAAGCGGAGAAGGCCTTCGGCCGTGCCGAGGTGTTCCTGGAGAAGTGCATCGACCGCCCGCGCCACATCGAGGTGCAGATCCTCGCCGACCGCCACGGCAACGTCGTCCACCTGCTCGAGCGCGACTGCTCGATCCAGCGTCGTCATCAGAAGCTCATCGAGATGGCGCCCTCGCCGCAGATCGATACGGAACGACGGGCGGAGCTGGGTGCGCTCGCGGTGCGCGCCGCGCGTGCCGCCGGCTACGAGAACGCCGGCACGGTCGAGTTCCTCGTCGGCGAAGACGGAAGCGTCCAGTTCATGGAGATGAACACACGGCTTCAGGTCGAACACACCGTCACCGAGGAGATCACGGGGATCGACATCGTCCAGGAGCAGATCCGCATCGCCGACGGGGAACGCCTGGGGTTCACGCAGGAGGACGTGCGCGCCGAGGGCGTGGCCATGGAGTTCCGCATCAACGCCGAGGACCCCAAGAACGACTTCCTGCCGAGCTTCGGGCGCATCACCCGCTACTTCGCCCCCGGCGGGCCCGGGGTACGTACGGACGGCGCGATCTACACCGGCTACGACATCCCCCCCTACTACGACTCGATGTGTGTCAAACTCACCGTCTGGGCGCGCGACTGGGACGGTGTCCTGCGGCGCGCCCGGCGGGCCCTGCGCGACATCGGCGTGTTCGGCGTGCGCACCACCATCCCCTATCACCTGCGGATCCTGGAGGATCCGGAGTTTCGCGCCGGGCGCTTCGATACGGGCTTCGTGGAACGCCATCCGGAACTGGCCGAGTACGCCGAGCACCGGCCGCGGCGCGAACTGGCAGCGGCGATCGCAGCCGCCCTGGCCGCGCAGACGGGGCTCTGAGGCGGCCGTTCCGTTTCCCGGGAGAGGGGCTGATCGAGATGCCAGCGGTCCGGATCACCGACGTCATCCTGCGCGACGCGCACCAGTCGCTCATCGCCACGCGCATGCGCACGGAGGACATGCTGCCGGCCTGCGCGCGCCTGGATGCGGTGGGCTACGGCTCGCTCGAGGTCTGGGGCGGGGCCACCTTCGACGCCTGCCTTCGCTACCTCAAGGAGGACCCCTGGGAACGCCTGCGCCGCCTGCGCGAGGCGCTGCCGAAGACCCCGCTGCAGATGCTCCTGCGCGGCCAGAATCTGCTCGGCTACCGCCACTATCCCGATGACGTCGTGAAGGCCTTCGTCGAGCGCGCCGCGGTCAACGGCATCGATGTGTTCCGGATCTTCGACGCGCTCAACGACGTGCGCAATCTGGAGGTGCCGGTCAAGGCGGTCAAGGCGCTCGGCCGGCACGCGCAGGGTACGATCTGCTACACGACCAGCCCGGTCCACGACGTGGCGCGCTTCGTCGAAATGGGCCGTGCGCTGGAGGCGATGGGCTGCGACAGCATCGTCGTCAAGGACATGGCCGGGCTGCTCACGCCGATGGTGGCCGCCGAGCTGTTCCGCGAACTGCGCGCGGCGGTGCGCGTGCCGCTGCAGTTGCACAGCCACAACAGCGCCGGACTCGCGGCGATGTCCCACCTCAAGGCGATCGAAAACGGCTGCACGGGTGTCGACACGGCCATCTCCGCGTTCGCCGACGGCCCCAGCCACCCGGCCACCGAGAGCCTGGTGGCGGCGCTGCGCGGCACTCCTTACGACACCGGGCTCGACCTCGCGCTGCTCCAGTCGATCGCCGCCTACTTTCTGGAGGTGCGGCGCAAGTACCAGCGCTTCGAGGGCGGCTACACCGTGCCCGACACGCGCGTGCAGATCAACCAGATCCCCGGCGGGATGATCAGCAATCTGCACCAGCAGTTGCGCGAACAGGACGCGCTCGGACGCCTCGACGAGGTCTTCGCCGAGATCCCACGCGTGCGCGAGGACCTGGGCTATCCGCCCCTGGTGACCCCCACCTCGCAGATCGTCGGCACGCAGGCGCTCCTCAACGTGCTCACCGGCACGCGCTACAAGACCATCACCAACGAAGTCAAGCTCTATCTGCAGGGCCGCTACGGGCGGCCGCCCGCACCGGTGAGCGAGCGCGTGCGCCAGCTCGCGATCGGCAACGCCGAGGTGATGGAGGGCCGGCCGGCCGACGCCCTCGCCCCGGAGATGGACGCGCTGCGCGAATCGGCCGGTGCGCTGGCCCGTAGCGACGAGGACGTGATGACGCTGGCGATGTTCCCGGAGCTGGGGCGCGAGTTCCTCGAGCAGCGCGCCGCGGGCACCCTGGTCCCGGAGCCCCTGCAGACTCCGCAGACGCACGCCCCGGCGGCGGTACCCACCGAGTTCAACGTCACCCTTCACGGGGAGACCTACCACATCAAGGTCACCGGCAGCGGGCATCAGGACCGCGAGCAGCGCCCCTTCTACGTCTACGTCGACGGCATGCCCGAAGAGATTCTGGTGGCGGCCCTGGACGGGCCCGCGGCGACACCGGCGGGTGGGCGCCCCGGCGGCGTGCAGGGCAGCCGCCGGCCGCGACCGAGCGGGCCCGGGCACGTGGCGACGGCCATGCCGGGCACCGTCGTCGAGGTCAAGGTCAAGGCCGGTGACCGCGTCGCGGCCGGGGATCCGCTGCTGATCTGCGAGGCGATGAAGATGGAGACCGAGATCCAGGCCCCGATCGCCGGCGCGGTCGCGGCGGTCCATGTCGGCAAAGGAGACAAGGTGAATCCGGACGAGACGCTGATCGAGATCGCACCGTGAACGGGCCGGACCCCGCAAGCCCCCGCCCGCTGGTGCTCGCTTCCACTTCCCCTTACCGGCGCGAGCTGCTCGCGCGCCTGCGCCTGGAGTTCACGGTGCATGCCCCGGAAGTCGACGAGACCCCGCACCCCGACGAGGCCCCCGAGGCGCTCGTGAAACGGCTCGCGCAGGCCAAGGCGCGGGCCGCGGCGCCGGCGCATCCCGACGCCCTCATTATCGGCTCCGACCAGGTGGCGGTGCTGTCCGGGCGCATCCTCGGGAAACCGGGCGATGCGGAGAACGCACGCCTGCAGCTCCTCCACGCCTCCGGACGCAGCGTACGCTTCGCCATCGGCCTCGCGCTTCTCGACAGCGCGAGCGGACGCATACAGGCCGACGTCGTGCCCTTCGAGGTCGTCTTCCGGCGCCTGACCCGCGAGCAGATCGACCGCTACCTCGAGCGTGACCGGCCGTTCAACTGCGCCGGCAGCTTCCGCTCCGAGGGCCTGGGAATCGCCCTGTTCGAGCGCCTCGCCGGGGATGATCCGACCGCCCTCATGGGGCTGCCGCTCATCCGCCTCACGCGCATGCTCGAAGCGGAGGGCGTTCAGGTCCTCTGAACGCTCGCCGCCACGCGGGCGCTGCGCTCCCCCTCCGCCGGCGCGGCGCGCGCGGCCAGCCACTGCGGCAGCCGGTCGATGGCCGGCAGGCAACCCGCCGGGGCCTGGCGCAGCAGCCGCGGGCGATCGTGTACGCCGTAGAGGACGGCGAGTGCGTCGGCCCCGGCCTTGCGCGCCATCTCGAGGTCGTACTCGGTGTCGCCGACGACGAGCGCCTCGGCGGCGGGCACCTCCAGTTGCGCGAGGATCTCGCGGAGCATGGCGGGGTCGGGTTTGGAGCGGGTCTCGTCGGCGCAACGCGTGGCGTGGAAGCGGTCCCCCAGGCCGGTGCGCTCCAGTTCCCGCGCCAGTCCGCGACGGCTCTTGCCGGTGGCAACCGCGAGCAGATACCCCTGCGCCGAGAGATCCCGCAGGACCTCCGCGGCCCCTGGAAACAACTGCGGTGGGCGGCGGGTGTCGAGAAAGCGCACGCGGTAGCGTTCCGCGCAGCGGCGCTTGAAGGCCGCGTCACAACCGGGAAACAGTGCCTCCAGCGCCTCGTGCATCCCCAGCCCGATCACCTCGCGCAGGCGCGCCTCGGCGTGCTCCGGCGCGCCGAGTTCGCGGAAGGCCGCGCGCATGCTGGCGACGATGTGCGCAGCCGAATCCATCAGCGTGCCGTCCCAGTCGAAGACCAACAGTCGGTAACGTGCGCTCATTTCGCCTCCAGCCGCTCCAGCACGGCGCGCAGGTCATCGGGCAGCGGCGCACTCGCGCTCCAGGCGCGCCGGCCGTCCCCCGCGTCGAGGGCGACGAACTGCGCATGCAGGAACAGCCGCCGCAGCCCCAGCTCGCGCATGCGCCGGTTGAATTCCGCATCGCCGTACTTCCCGTCCCCGGCGACCGGGTGCCCGCTGTGGGCGGCGTGCGCGCGGATCTGGTGCGTCCGTCCGGTCGACAGATCCACCTCCATCAGGGTCGCGTCGCGGAAGCGGGTCAGCGGACGGAAACGGCTCACCGAGACCTTGCCGCGCGCGTCGACCGCCACGAGCCGTTCGCCGCCGTGCGCCACGCCGCGCAACAGCGGCGCGCGGATCTCCCGCTCACCGCCCGCCCAGCGTCCCGCCACCAGGGTCAGGTAGCGCTTCTCCATGCGCCCTTCACGCAGTGCCCGGTGCGCGATACCCAGTGCGGCGCGGTTGCGCGCCACCATCAGGCAGCCGGACGTATCCCGGTCCAGGCGGTGGACGAGTTCCAGTCCGCGCTCCCGGGGATAGAGCGCGCGCAGGCGCTCGATCACCCCATAGGCGATCCCGGAGCCGGCGTGGACGGCAACCCCGGCCGGCTTGTCCAGGACGAGCAGATCGGCATCGCGGTAGAGGATCCGCTCCTCCAGCCAGGCCGAGTCCTCCGCGGCCGGCGGCGGGCGCTCCGCGCCCGTGCGCAACGGGGGGATCCGCACCTCGTCACCGGCGCGCACCCGGTAGTGGGCGCGGATCCGCCCGCGATTGACGCGGACCTGACCGGTGCGCAGCACGCGGTAGACGTGACTGCGCGGCACCCCCTTCATGTGCCGCACCAGAAAGTTGTCGATGCGCTGACCGGCCTCCTCCGCGTCCACCACGACCGTGCGGACGGGGCCGCGGGCGCTGTTCGACTCGCCGCTCATCGCGCGCGATCATACCAGTTCGACGGGCTCAATTGATGCGCCTCCCTAACACTGATATAGTCGCTGCGGAGACTCGCAGCCCGTCCGGGCACCCGAAGACCTGCACGGCGGAAGGGAAATCGACGTCGATTCCATGCCTTCCGTATGCGGTGCGGGGAGTGCCGCACGGAGCAGATCCCCGTGGGCCGGGATCGCGGCACCGTCCCGGCCCGGCCCGAGGGTGTCGCGACCGCCCGGACGATTCTGCGTGGAGTCCTCCCGTGTGCCGTGCGGGATCTTTCGATCCGCGGCGCGGCGCTGATTCGGTTTTTTCCCGCCCCCGGCACTGCGACCGGACGACGGCCCGACCCGATCCGGGTTCGCGCACGGTCGACCTCGCAGCACCGGGAGGAAGGCGGAGCCCCGTGCGGTCCGGCAAGGCCGTACGGCACAGGGCAGGAAACTGACCGGCCATGACCGACCGACCGCACGCCATCGCCCACGTCCCGACCGCCCGCGAAACGCACGCAGGGCGGGGAGCCGCGGCGTACGTCGCGGCCTGGTTCTGGTTGCTGGCCGCTCGCTTGGTCCCATCAGACAGCGCGCCCCGACCCGCGATGCGGGCCGGGGCAGCGGCCCCTCGAGCCCCGCATCGCCCCGAGCGGCGTCCGCCAGGCGGCGGATCGCAGCCGGTCGCGACGGACCCGGCGCGGCCGCTGTCCGCACGGCGGCCCTTCGCGGGGATCCGCCGCGGGCGCCGGAGAGATCAAAATCATGAAGCGTATGCTGATCAACGCAACTCACCCGGAAGAGTTGCGCGTGGCCATGGTGGACGGCCAGCGCCTCTACGACCTCGACATCGAGGCCGTCTCGAGGGAACAGAAGAAGTCCAATATCTATAAAGGCAAGGTCACGCGCGTCGAGCCGAGCCTCGAAGCCGCCTTCATCGATTACGGTGCCGACCGGCACGGATTCCTGCCGTTCAAGGAGATCGCCCGCGCCTACTTCGACGCGGCGGCCGGCAAAGACGGCGGCCGCGTCCAGATCAAGGACGCGATCCGCGAGGGTCAGGAACTCATCGTCCAGGTGGACAAGGAGGAGCGCGGCACCAAGGGCGCGGCGCTGACCACCTTCATCAGTCTCGCCGGGCGCTACCTCGTCCTGATGCCGAACAATCCGCGCGCCGGGGGCGTCTCGCGCCGCATCGAGGGCGAGGAGCGCCAGTTGCTGCGCGACGCGGTCAGCGCCCTCAACATCCCCGAGGACATGGGCCTGATCGTGCGTACCGCGGGCGTAGGCCGTGCCGCGGAGGAGCTGCAGTGGGACCTCGACTACCTGTTGCACGTCTGGGAGGTCATCCGCAAGGCGGCGGACGAGCGCCCCGCCCCGTTCCTGGTGTTCCAGGAAAGCAACCTCATGATCCGCGCCCTGCGCGACTATCTCTCCGCTGACATCGGCGAGATCCTCGTCGACCAGGCCGAGGCCTACGAGCAGGCGCGTGCATTCATGCAACAGGTGATGCCGCAAAACCTCGGCAAACTCAAGCGCTACGAGGACGGCACCCCGCTGTTCACGCGCTTCCAGATCGAATCGCAGATCGAATCGGCGTTTCAGCGCACGGTGCAGCTGCCCTCCGGCGGCGCCGTGGTCATCGACCACACCGAGGCGCTGGTCTCCATCGACATCAACTCGGCGCGCGCCACCAAGGGCAGCGATATCGAAGAGACCGCCCTGAACACCAACCTCGAGGCGGCCGAGGAGATCGCCCGGCAGCTGCGGCTGCGCGACCTCGGCGGGCTCATCGTCATCGACTTCATCGACATGGGCCCCGCGCGCAACCAGCGGGAAGTGGAAAACCGGCTGCGCGACGCCCTCAAGGCCGATCGGGCACGGGTGCAGGTCGGGCGCATCTCGCGCTTCGGTCTGCTCGAGATGTCGCGCCAGCGCCTGCGCACCTCCCTGGGCGAGACCGCGCTGGAGGTCTGCCCGCGGTGCAACGGCCAGGGCACGATCCGTGGCGTGGAGTCCCTCGCCCTCTCGATCCTGCGCCTGCTCGAAGAGCAGGCCATGAAGGACCGCACCGCGCGCGTCGTCGCCACGGTGCCGGTGCCGGTGGGCACCTATCTGCTCAACGAGAAGCGCGACGCCCTGGCGGAGATCGAACTCCGCTACGGGATCTCCGCCCTCGTGGTGCCGGACCCGACCTTCGAGACGCCGCGCTTCGAGGTGCAGCGGCTGCGCAGCGACGAACTCGAGGGCGATGCCGCCCGGACGGCCAGTTACCGGATGGTGCACGCACCCGAACCGGCCGCGGCCGAACTCCCCTTCGTCGCGCCCCGCGAGGCGCCCGAGGTCCCGGCGGTGCGCAGCGTCGCACCGCGCGCCCCGGCACCGGCGCGCCCGGCGCCCGCGGCGTCGCCGGCATCGACGCGGACCGGGGAGTCGGGGCGCGGCGGCGGCTTCCTGCGGCGGCTGTGGTCCAACCTGTTCGCTCCCGACACCGCACCGGTCGCCGAACCGGAAACGGCCCCGGCACCGGTCGCGGAACGCACCGGCGGCGCGTCCCGGCGCCCCGCAGGGGCGTCGGGACGCAGCGAGCGCGGCGCCGACGGGCGCAACGCCCGGCGGCGGCCGCGCCGCAGCGGGAACGCCCAGGGCCGTGGGCGCCCCGCCTCTAGCCCCCGCGGCACCGCGGACATGACGCGGGGCGCCGCGGGCGGCGGCGGCCCCGGCTCGACGCGCGAGCGCAACGAACCCGACGGACGGCCGGCGTCCACCTCCACGTCCACCCCGAACGCCCCCGCCGCCGAGCGGCCCGCACCGCCGGCCGCCGGCGCCGACGGAGCCCCCCCGGCGGCGGGCGCCGAAGGTCCGGGCACGACGACCCGGCCCCCCAGCCGGCGCGGCCGCCGTGGCGGACGTCGGCGGCGCCGCGAACCCGGGGCGTCTCCAGCAGGATCTCCGGCCGGATCCCCGAGTGCCTCTTCTGGAGGGGGCCCTGAGGGCGGCGCGGACCGCGCGAGCGCTCCGACGGGCGCGCCCGGCGGGACCGCGGGCGTGACAGCCGACGATCCGGGTCAACGGTCCCCGGCCGGCGGCGCAGGGGCGTCTGCGTCCCGCGGCGCCGACTCGCCGGTGCCCTCCGCGGGGGCGGGCGGCGCCGCATCGGCGCCGTCGCGGACGACGGCGGACCCCCCGGGCCCGGAGCGACCGGCGTCGTCGACGACGCCCGAAGGCGGGGATCGCGCGCCCAAGGAGAATGCTCCGGCGCCCCGCGACGACGGGTCGCAGGCCGGGCCGTTGCGCGCGGCAGTCCCCGAAGAGAAGGGCTGAGAGGCTGAAGGCCGGGGGAGGAAACCGCTCGCGTCTGCCGGGACGCGAGCGGGAGGGTGGGCCTTACGGGCCGAACCGGGCCTGCATCCCCCGGGTCGTGTCGCCTGCGGGCAGCCCGTGGCGCCGGCGGAGGGCCTCGAGCAGCGCGCGGCTGCCCTCCTCCACAAGGCTCAGTACGCGCTCGAAACCGCCGGTACCGCCATAGTAGGGGTCCGGCACCTCGCGGGCGACGGGATTGCGCACGAACGAGAGGAACAACCGCAGGCGCCCGCGGTATTCCTCCGGGCACGCGGCCTGGAGTTCCTCGAGATTCTCGCGGTCCATGGCCAGGATGTAGTCGAAGGACTCGAAATCCTCGATGCACACCCGGCGGGCGCGTATGCCGCTCAGGTCGATCCCGCGCCGCTCGGCGGCGCGCGCCGCCCGCTCGTCCGGTGGTTTGCCGACGTGATAGGCGTGCGTCCCGGCCGAGTCGATCTCGAAGTACTCCGCCAGCCCCTCGCGCTCGA
Source organism: Gammaproteobacteria bacterium (assembly GCA_027013145.1). Lineage (GTDB taxonomy): Bacteria > Pseudomonadota > Gammaproteobacteria > 21-64-14 > 21-64-14 > BMS3Abin12. The sequence goes on from JALUXX010000012.1 coordinate 62,847, forward strand.
CCAGGGCGCGAAACACGCCCTCCGCCGTCGGCGAGCGGCAGATGTTGCCCATGCAGCAGAACAACACCCGGATCCGATCGTTCCGTCCCTGTTCGTCCATCGCCGCACCCGGCCGGCAGGGGCCCCATCGCCCGCGCAACGAGTATAACAAACCCCGCACCCGCGGAGCCCGGCGGCGCACGCCGCCCTACCAGCAGGACCCGAGCGTGCCGCCCGAGCCCGTAAACCCGCGTTGGCCGGCCGAGTCCAGGGTGAGGCTCCCGCAGACGTCCTGATCCTGGCCGCCTTTCGCCGTCGGGGCCGCCGTCAGCACGTAGCTGCTCGCGATCGCCCCCGTGCTCCCCGGTTTGACCGACAGGTCGTAGTACCCCTCGGGACTGGCGGTGCCCGGATAGGCCAGCCCGCACGCCGAACCGGCGCATCCCGTGGGCGGGGTGATCACGTCCGTGTAGGTGTTGTACAGGGTGTAGAAGCGCTCCTCGTCGGCGGCCGCCTTCTCCAGCAGCACCTGCGCGTCCGAGCGCCGGCTGGCCATCACCCGGGAACGATAGGAGGGATAGGCGATCGCCACCAGGATCGCGAGCACGACCAACGTGATCATGAGTTCGATCAAGGTGAATCCGACCATGGCCCGCGCGGGACCGCCCGCTTCGCGCCCGGGCCGCCGTGCCGCCCGCGCAGGCGGCGACCCGTCCGTGGCATGACGCGCGATCGGGTCAGCCATCGCTTCGTTCCCCGCGGTCGCGACGGGGCTGCGTCCTACGCCCATGCCCCTTCTCCGTCCCCTGGTCGGTCGTGCGCTTCCCATCGTGTCCGGATCGGGGGGCGCCTTCGGTACCGGATTGTCCGGCCCAAGGGTGCGGAGTACCGATCATGCGCAGCGCCAGCTCCGTACCGGTGGGGGCCACGTCGTCGGTCTTCGCGCAGCCGGAGACCGCCGCACCCGACGATGTCCGGACCCCGGCCCACGCCGTCGTCAGCAGAATCGTTACGAACAACACCGCTACCTTTCGCATGTTGGACCGCCTCCGCCGCGGGATGCGCGGCTCATTGAACCTCCCACCACGACCAGCGCCCGCTCTGTGCGGCGCCGCCGCGCTCCTTGACCGACTGGATGTTCCCGCTGGACTCGGAGATGAGCTTGACGTCCCCGACGTCGCCCTTCTTGTAGCCCATCAGCGTCGGCGCGGAGGCCAGACCGGGCCCGAGGGAGATCCCCGCCGGGACCTGACCGGAAACGAGATCCGCGCTGTTGAGCCGGTCGTCCCCGTTGAGATCGATCTCGGGTCGGGTCAGCGCGCCCCCGTTGGCGTAATCGACCACCATCAGCCAGCTGGTCCCGCCGCCCTTGCAGGGGTCGGAGTTCGGCACGAACGAGGTGAACAACACCCGCCCGCTCTCCAGCAGCGGATCGGTGATCAGACGCTCGCCGGTATCGGGCAGGTTCATGTACCACCCCAGGTCCGAGTTCCAGTTGATCGGGTTGGCGGTCAGCGTACGCACCGAGGTCGGCCCGCCGGGCGGCGGCGAGGTCAGCGGCACGTCCGTGATCGTCTGCTGCACCAGCTTCGACTTCGGCACCGGGTAGGTCACGCCGTTGTCCCAGATACCGTAGAACGTCTGGGTCTGGGTGGTCGTCAGGTCCGCCTGCCCGAGCAGCCGGCCGGTGCCGAAGTAGACCATGTAGCCGGGTTTCCCGGGATACAGCGGGTGGAGGCTGACGACCGGTTCGGTGGTGATCGGTTGCGGCGTACCCGAGGAGTCGGTCGCCTGGAACAGCAGGGTAACCTTCCAGGTGGACTTGTTTCCGGAGGAGAAGTCGACCTTCCAAAGATTGCCCTGGAGATCGCCGGCGTACGCGGCCGTCGCCGTACCGTCGGTCCCGGGATAGACCATGGCTGCACCGACGGTCCCGTTGGACCGGCTGGGATTGCACACGCTCGCGGGCTGACCGGCGCAGAGATCGATCTGCTTGATCAACTGCCCGGTCTGCGGGTCGACCACGAACAGATACGGATTTTGGTCGGTGTTGTTGTAGCCCGACCCGAAGAGCACCACGAATTTGGTGCCACCCGAGGAACCCCAGGGAATGCGCGCGATCTGCGGCTGGCCGTAGCTGTACCCCAGATAAGGGCTGGAAAATTCCCACAGCACGTTGGAGGCCAGGCCCGACTCCGTACCGTCCGATGACGGGTTGGTGATATCGAGTGCGTAGACGCTCTTCCCGCCGTGGTTCAGCCCGCCCACCAGGATCGTGTGCCAGGAACCGTCGCTGAACTCCACGTCGCCGCCGGCGGGCGACCCGTCGACATAGAACAGGTGATTGAGATTGTAGGACGGGCTCGTCAGCGCCATCAGATCCGGGTATACGCCGTTCGGGACGAAGGCGAAGCGCTCGAACCCGGAGGTCGCATCGAAGGCGTGCAGCATCCCGTCGTTGGCCCCCACGTAGACCACGGCGGGCCGCGAGGCCTCCGCCGTCTTGAAGGCTTGGTAGGAAGCATCCGGGTAGGGCCCCGACGGCGGCCCCACCCACAGCGGCGCGCTGTCGACGATGTCGCCGAGGATGTGGGAGCGGTTGCGGAAGGTGCCGCCGTTGCGCTGCTCCTGGCTGGTGTCGCCGCGCAGGTAGTCGAGCCGCGCCGGGCCCAGGGTATCCGAGGAAGAGGTCTGTAGATCGGCCTGCTGTGCGGCACTCAAATCCGCCCAGCGGAACGGCGCCCCCGCCCCCGCCCCGCTCGCGGCAGCCGGGTTCCAGGTCGCGATCACCCGCCCCGTGTCCCAGTTCTTGGTGTCCAGCAGGGCCTGTGCGCTCCACGTCGCGGCCGACGGCGTTGTGTTGACCGTCCCGTCGGCGGCGATCGGAAACGCGAGCAGGTCGCCGGTCCAGTCGCTGTAGGGCGAAGTGTTGGGCGTAAAGCGCGCCTGATACGCGACCGAGTTCGTCCGCACCGTCGTCGAGTTGACCGCCGCGCTCGAGGTCGACAGCGCCGCCGCCTCGATGAGGCCGACGATGCGGTGGAGATCACCGGAGAGCGTCGCGGCGTTGTTGGCGGCGAAAAAGGTCGAACTCTTGCCGCCGGATCCCGCCAGAGCCATCGCCGTCAGGACCTTGACCGCCATCGGGTTGACGGTGGGGTCGACACCGGCCCCGAGCCCGATGATGTAGGTGTGCACGTGTGCCGCATACAGTGCCTTCAACTGATTGATCGTGTCGGTCAGGGCTTGGTCGTTCGTGCTCGCCACCGTGCCGTCGGCGTTGAACGTCGCGGTCACGCCATAGCCCGCGGCTGCCGCGCTACCCAACGGCGGCCAGGCGTTCCCGTCCAGGTCCTCCGTCGGCAGACCGTCGGTGACCAGGACCACATAGCGGTCCGGCGTGCAGGAATTCGACGAAGGCGGCGCGCTGGATCCCGTGTAGTAGTTGTAGGCGGACTTGAGCATTCCGCCGATCGGGGACTGGACGGCGGCGGACTTGATCTCGGCGGTCGCCCCGACGTTGGTCTCGGGCGAAAGCGCCGAATCGAGTGCGGCGTAGTGTGACGTGCTGTAGACGTCGACCTTCTCGACGAGATTCCCGGCGCTGCCGCCGCCTCCCAGTGCGTTCGTCGAGTTGTAGCCGAAACCCCTCGCGGCATAGAGGACCTGGTCCGAATACGGGACATAACCCGCATTGGTCGGACCGGTCACGAACCCGTAGCCGTAGACATAACTGGACTTGTAGCGGACGAGGACGCTCCCGGCCTCGTAATCGCCTAGCTTGTATCCATGTGGGTTCGTGGAGCTGTAGTACGGCCCCTCGGCCGAACTAAGTCTCTGACCGCTGCTGTTATATATCCCGTTATAAGTCACGAATACGCTCGGCAGACCGCCGGCGTACAGCACGTCGTTGACGGTCGGGGAGTCGCTGCTCAACGCCGCCACCAAGTATTGGTCTGTGGTCGCCCCGGGGAAGTTCGCGGCCAGAGTGCTGCAGGCGCCGCTCGACGAGCCGTAGCACGGGTTGGGATAGGTGTTGGACGCGGCGGTATCCGTGAAGGTGAACCCGCCGCTCTCGCTCATGTAATAGACCCAGGTCTGGTACGGGTCGGCATGCGGCGACTGCACCGAGTAGTCCATGAGGCCGAATTCCATCGCCCCCTGGTAGTCGGTCAGGATCTGCTGGAGGCCGGCCTTGGCGACGTTCAGGCGGCTTTCGCTGTTGTCGTACTGCGTGCCACCGGAGTCCTTGACCGTATAGGCCGCCTGCCCGCTCGGGCAGGCCGCGGTGGGCGTATACCCGCTCTTGTATCCACCGGAAAGTCCATAAGGCGGTATGAACCCGCCGGTGGGCGTATAACAGCCCTGGGCCCCGGTCAGGATCGCCCCGCCGGTGTCGCCGTCCATCGACTCCGAATTGGTGATCAGGAACAGGACCTGCGGCTGCGCGGACTTGGAGATCACCAGCGGCACGTCGGCGAGCGGGACCGCCGGCGCGGACGCGGCGAAGGCCGCGGGTACGGCCGCGAGCCCGACCAGCGCAAGGAACAGCGTACGCGCCGCCGATGCGGCGGACCGACGCAGGCGGCTGGAAACGCTCATGGCCGGACGCATAAGCCCGTTCAGTAACGTGTTCATGGCATGAAGATCTCCTGCAGCATGACCGTCGCGCTCCCGTCGCTCGCCGCGTCGCGCGCCGTGATGCGGTAGACCTGCACCCCGGCGGGAATCTGGTTGTACTGCGGACCGGACGTCAGTGCGTTCCCGGGGAGCACGACACGGGGAAGCTTTGAGAGCAGATACTTCGGTGCCGGGACGCCCGTCAGCGCCGGGCGCCCGGTAAAGCTGCCGTAGGTGCGCGCGTCCGAGGCCCAGATGGCGCTCTGGTCCCAGAACGGCGGCTGACCCGCGGGCCACGGCGGCAGACACAACCCGCCGGCGCAGCTCGCGTTGAAGGCGGTCGGACTGTTGTTGACGAGATCCGTCTCCCCGTCGCGCAACGCGGACTCGGCCGCCTGGAATGCAAGGTCGGAGCGGCGCGTGTTGCCCGCCATCTTCTCCTCCAGGGTATTGGTACTCATCGCCGCCACCCCGAGGAGCGTGAGCACGATGAGGATCAGCAGCGCGACGATCAGGGCGGTGCCGCCCTGTGACCGAACTGCCGGGGATCGCTTGCTCGGCATGACGGGCACCTCACGGGGTCCGGTTGCGCAGGGTCACGGTGTCGCCGAACGAGGCGTAGAGGCGATGATCGGAGGCCGTGACGCTGCTCCCGGCGAAACGGTAGACCTGGACCGTGCGCGTCAGGTGGTCCTCCGGCGTATCGAGCAGCAGGTTCACGCGCACGCTGACCACGTCGGGCCAGCCGGCCGTCGGAGGGCTGATGGCATTGACCTGCGAGGCGGTGAGGTACTCGTTGGCGGAGCCGTCGCCGCTCGTGTCCACCCCGTAGAGCAACTGCATCGCGGCGACACCATCGACGAGTTCCTCCGGCGCGTTCGACGAGTCGGAACGGATCCGATAAAGCCCGTAGACGCCCGGTGTGGCGGTCGTTCCGAGATAGTAGAGGACCGCCTTGTAGGACATCAGTTGGGCGTCGGTGGTATATGCGGCGCTCAACTTGTTGCTGGTGTTCTGATTGTTCGCATGAGCGATGGTGACGATGCCGCCGGTCCCGTTCGAGACGCTGGTGGCGCGGAAGATGTCCGCGCTGGAGCAGTCGCTGAGGAACAGCACGTCGCCCTGTTGTAGAGTCGCCGGTTTCGCATTGATCTGGATGTTCGCATCATTCGCGGACATGTTTCCGGTGAGATAGACCCCGCTGTAGGGGGCGGCGAAGCGCACGACCACCGCATCAGTGTTCGGCACGTAGTTGGGCGGGGCGATGGGGAGATCGGTCGGCCACGTGGCCGGCGCCGAATCGTAGCCCTGGATTACGTCGCTCGCGTCGAACACCGGAACCGGGGCGTCGGCGATGATGTTCGGCGTGATCTGCGAGAGCCGGTTGCAGCCCATGTAGCCGGCCATGCGCAGGTCGTGGGTCAGGAAATAGAGTGCCATGCGCCCGTTCTCCTGCAGGCGCGCCTGATTGTCCTGCACCCGGTAGGCCTGCTTGGAGCCGAGGTAGATCTTGAGGACCCCGCCGATGAGGACGAGGCTGATGACCAGCGCGACCATCAGTTCGACCAGGCTGAATCCGGCCCTGCGCGGAGCGATCTGTTTCGGTACATTCATGGGTGGAACATCGTCGCGAAGCTGGTGGAGTTGCCGCCGGGCCCCGTCCAGGAGACCGTGATGGTGTAGTCGCCGGTGTTGTCGGGGGTGACCACGCCCTTTCCGGACGGGAGCAGCGCCTGCACGTCCGCCTCCCACTGCGCCGCGTCGTAGTCGGCCATCTGGGCGCTGCTGCACACGCTCGTGGTGCAGTTGGTGGACGCGGCGGGCGGGGTTCCGGAGGTGAGCAGCGAGTTGTACGAACCGGCGGTTACGCCCGCCAGGTTCGCACGCATGCGGTCGGCCATGTCGTAGGCGAGCAGCGTCGCCTGGGTGCGCAGATACGCCCCGTGGTTGTAGCGCAGGCCCGTGGCCTGCAGGCCGGCGAGGCCGAGGAGCCCGATCGAGAGCACTACCAGCGCGATGAGCACATCGATCATGCCGACCCCCGCCTGCGCGCGGGCCGATCCGGCCACCGGGTGCGCAGGGATCGGGGGTCCGGCCCTCGTCTCCCGCCGCACCCCCGCCGCGTCCGCCGGTCCACGGACGGCGAACCCCGGTGGGCGATACGGGTCAGGGACAGGTCGTCGCATTCGAAGTCACTCCACCGGCGGCGTTGAGGTTGATCAGGACGCCCGACGCGTTGCCGCCCGGGCACACCTTCAGCGTCCCGCCCCCGGCCGGTACGAAACCCGCGGACGAAAACGTGATATAGGCATTGGAGAATCCCGAGCTGACCACGGTCACCGCGGGCGGGTCCCCGACCCGCAACACCTGATCGGAGCCGTCGACGACGCCGGGCGTGCCGGCGTCGGTGAACACGATCCAACCCTGCTGAAACCCCGCGCCGCTCGTACAGCCCGTGCCCGTGGTGCTCGGGCAGACGGTCACGTTCACGCCGCGGTTGACCGCCGCGCTGCGTGCGTAGGCGAGCGCGCCGACGATCGCGTTGGCCGCCGCCGCGACGCGGTTGCGCTGCATCATCGAGCGGAAGTCGGGGACGGCCACGGTGAGGATCAACGCGGCCACGAGCAGCGTGACCATCAGCTCGATCAAGGTGAATCCGGTTTGCGGCTTCGTGACCGACATGGGCATTCCCGATGCGCGCGGGGGTGCGGATCGCGTTCGCCCAGGGTAACGACATCGGAGGCGGGCCCTTGATGCCGCCGGTCGGTTTTTTTTTACCGCTCGTCAGGCGCTTATAGGGATTTCCGTGACAACCTACGACGGCCGGGGTAGATCGGCCCGGTGGAGTAACCGTGGTGCGGGGCATACGGGGGCCGGGACGCCGGCCGGCGCCCGCCCGGAACGCTCAGCGGGTGCGGGCGAAGATGGCGGCGACGCGCTCGAGGTCGGCCTCGGTGTCGACGCCGCCCGGCGGTGCCCGCTCCGCGACGGCGACGTGGATGCGCCCGCCGTGCCAGAGGACGCGGAGCTGTTCGAGGGCCTCGATGCGCTCGGCGGGCGCCGGTTCGAGGGCAGCCATCCAGCGCAGCGTACCGGCGCGGTATGCATAGAGTCCGAGGTGATGCAAACCGCCGCCCGGCCCCGGCGGCACCGTATCACTTTTGGCCGCATCGCGCGGCCACGGGATCGGGGCACGGCTGAAGTAGAGGGCGTAACCGTCGCGGTCGGTCACGACCTTGACGACATTCGGGTCGAGCCGCGCGGCCGTCCCGGCCAGCGGGACGGCCACGGTCGCGAGGCGTGCGTCCGGATGGGCGGCGAGATCGGCGGCCACGAGGCGCAACAGCTCCGGGGGCATGAGCGGCTCGTCGCCCTGCAGGTTGACGACCAGCTCCCCGGACCCCCAGCCCAGCCGCGTCACGGCCTCGGCGAGGCGGTCGCTGCCGGAGCGATGACCGGCGGCAGTCATGCACACGCGCCCGCCCGCGGCCTCGACGACGGCGCGGATGCGCTCGTCGTCGGTGGCCACGACCGCCTCGCGCGCGCCGCTCGCGCGCGCCCGGTCGAGCACGTGCAGGATCAGGGGGCGTCCGGCCAGTTCGCGCAGCGGCTTGCCCGGGAGTCGCGTGGCGCCGTAGCGCGCCGGGATGAGGATCCGGAACGGCGGGGGGTCCGGATCCGGGCTCACACCGTCTCGTCCGCCGCGAGCGGGCGCGCCTCGGGCTCGAGCATCACCGGAATGTCGTCGCGAATCGGGTAGGCAAGCCGGTCGGCGCGGCAGATCAACTCGTTCTGGCCCTTCTTATAGATCAGCGGACCCTTGCAGACCGGGCACACCAGGATCTCCAGCAGCTTCTTGTCCAGCACGGGCACCCCCGATTCGGCTGAGCAGCGCCTCGCCGAGGCGCGGATCCGGCGCCGCGTTCACCGGCACGAACCAGTGATGGGGCCGGGCGTGACGCTCGCATTTTACCGCATCCTTCTCCGTCATCAGCACCGGACGCTCGTCCCCGAATTCCAGGTCCGCGGCGCCGAAGGGGTGATGGTCCGGAAACGGGTGGCGCCGCAGTCTGAGCCCGGCCCCCTCCAGGGCGGTGAAGAAGCGCTCCGGGTGACCGATCCCCGCCACCGCATGGACCTCGCCGGCGGCGCGGAAGTCCGCGAGCGGCCGGGTCGAGGCATCGACCAGATTGCGTGCGGCCCCCGGCTCCAGCCGCATGGCCCACTCCGCGCCCAGAGCCGGTCCCCCATTCACGACCACGAAATCGACCGACCGCAGCCGCCCGAGGGGTTCGCGCAGGGGCCCGGCAGGGAGGCAGCGGCCGTTACCGAAGCGGCGCACGCCGTCGATCACGACGATCTCCACGTCGCGACCGAGTCGATGGTGCTGCAGGCCGTCGTCCGCGAGGAGGACGTCGCAGTCCGCCGTCGCCAGCAGCGCGCGCGCGGCGGCCACGCGGTCCGGCGCCGCCACTACCGGGCAGCCGGTGCGGCGCGCGAGGAGCACGGCCTCGTCCCCGGCCGCGTACGGATCCCCGTCGCCGCGCACCTGCTGCGGCCAGCTCCGCGCCGATCCGCCGTAGCCGCGCAGGACGATGCCGGGCCTGCGCCCCGCCGCGCGCAGGCGCTCGGCGACCCAGATCGTCAACGGGGTCTTGCCGGTGCCGCCGACGGTCAGGTTACCGACCACGATCACGGGAACCGGCAGCCGCTGCACCGCCCGCAGGCCGCTGCGGTAGGCCAGGGTCCGCAGGAAAGTCGCGCCGCGGTAGAGGCCCGCCGCCGGCGCGAGCAGGAGCGCCCACGGCGAGTTCCCGTACCACACGCGCTGCCAGTCCATCGCCCGTATGCTACCGGATCGGGGCGGCGGCGTTCACCAGTCGTAGACCCGGTCGAGCAGACTGTCCAACACCGCCGCCGCCCGGCGCCGTTCCGCCCAGAAACGGCGCCGGGCACGGTCCCCGAGGCCCCGCACCTGCGCCGGTTCCTCTCGCCACCGTCCCCACAGGGCCAGCGCTTCTTCCGGCCCCGGTACCGGCGTACCGATCGCCTCGAAGTCCTCGTAGCGCACGCGCAGCCGCGCCGCGAGGTCCGGCCCCAGCGCGATCGGGACGCCGGCGGCGAGCGCCTGCCACATGGTCCATGCCTCCGCCGCCGTCAGATAAGCCCCTGCGGCAGCGGCGGCGATCGCCGGGATCCAGCGCGGGTCGTCGACCCACACGACCGTCCCGGCGCGCAACGGCTCCCGCCCCCATCGGCTGATCGCCCGCCCCGCGCCCCCCGGGAGCGGGTTGCGCCCGTCGGGGGAACCCGCAAACAGGACGCCGTCGGCCGCCAGCGGCGAGGCGCGCCAGGCGGCGACGAACGCCGAGACGTCGGCGCCATGGACCCACCATGGGGTCCGCTCCGCTCCGGCCCCGCGTATCAGCGCCCGCAACACCGGTTCGACCCAGGCCTCCAGCAGCAGGGTCGAGGCGTCGGCGGGCATGGCGAGTTCCGCGAGCGGCCCGCGCCCGCGCCAGGCGCGCTCCTGCTCGCGGTCGACCGGATAGACCGCGGCGGTTTCCCCGCCGCGGAGCGGCGGGTCCGCCTGATAGGCGACCAGGTGGATGCCACGGCGTGCCGCCTCCGCAGCCAGGCGCGGCGGGACCGGCGCCCCGGCCACGATCACCCCCAACGGGTCCAGGCGCGCCAGCGCCCGCCGCACCGCACGCGGGAGATCGCACGGACCGAAACCGAATCCGGCGTTCTCCACCCCCGCGAGATGGGCACGCAGGAGGTCGCGGTGTTCCTCCTCGAAGGTGAGGACGAGGCGAAGATCGCGGCGCCGGTTTCGCAGTGCCGCCAGCAGCTCCGCCCCGAGGTGGACCGAGGCCGCATCCGCCCCGGCACGGACCCACACCAGCCGGCCGCGGCCGGGCGGCGGGCGCAGGTGCCCCCAGCGCGCGTTGGCGCGCGCGTGGCGGCCGCCCAGCCGGTCGCGGATTCCCGCACCGAGGAGCCGCAGCCGCTGCGTCCCCGTGCGGTCACGAGACGACCGGCGCACGGAACTGCGTCCGGTGGAGCGCGGCGTAGTGGCCGTCCCGGGCCAGCAGCGCGGCGTGGGTTCCGGTCTCGACGATGCGACCGCGATCGAGCACCAGCAGCCGGTCGGCGCGCTCCACGGTCGAAAGCCGGTGGGCGATGACCAGCGTCGTGCGACTGTGCAACAGCGTCTGCAAGGCCGCCTGGATCTCCTGCTCGGAGTGAGAGTCGAGCGAGGCGGTGGCCTCGTCCAGCAGCAGGATCGGTGCGTCCTTGAGTAGCGCGCGCGCGATGGCGATGCGCTGGCGCTGCCCGCCGGAGAGCCGCACCCCGTTCTCGCCCACCCGCGTCTCGAAACCCTCCGGCAGGCGCTCGATGAATTCCAGGGCGTGCGCCGCCTTCGCCGCGGCGCGCACCTGCGCCGCGGTGACCGCCCCGCGCCGCCCGTAGGCGATGTTCGCGCCGATGGTATCGTCGAACAACACCACCCGCTGCCCGACCCAGGCGATGTGGTCGCGCAGGGCATCCAGACGGTAGGCGCGCAGATCGACCCCGTCCAGGAGGATGACGCCCGATTGCGGTTCGTAGAATCGCGGCAGCAGGTCGATCAGCGTGCTCTTGCCGCTCCCTGAGCGTCCGACGATGGCGAGGGTCTCGCCCGGTTCCACCCGGAAGCTGATGTCCGTGAGGACCGGTCCCTTGTAGGGATCGTAGGCGAAGCCCACGTCGCGGTACTCCACCGCGCCGCGCACGCATTCCGGGCGCAACGTCCCGGTGTCGGCCTCGGCCTCGGTGTCGAGGACCGCGAACAGGCTCTCCCCGGCCGCGATGCCGCGTTGCAGCGTCGCGTTGATCGAGGTCAGCCGCTTCAGCGGGGGCAGCAGGAGCATCATCGCGGTGATAAACGAGACGAAGGTGCCGACGGTCAGTTGCGCGAGCATCGCGGGCAGGGTGGCCAGGTAGATGATGCCCGCCAGCGCGACCGCCGCCACGAGCTGGCTGAGAGGCGTGGCCACCGCGTTGGTCACCACCAGCTTCATGTTGGCGCGCCGGTTGTTCTCGTTCACGCGATCGAAGCGCCCGGCCTCGTATTCCTGGCCTCCGAAGACACGCACCTCGCGATTGCCCTCGATCGCCTCCTCCGCCACGCGACTGACGTCCTCGACGGAGTTCTGGATACGCCCGCTCACGCGCCGCAGGCGCCGCGTGAGCACGCGCACCATCAAGGCGATCACCGGCCCCACCACCAGCATCACCAGCGACAGCTCCACGTTGACGTAGAACATCCATGCCAGGAGCGCGATCACCGTCAGGCTGTCGCGCACCAGGATCGTCACCACGCTGGTGGTCGCCTGGGAGACCTGTTCGACGTGGTAGGTGAAACGCGCCAGGAGCTGTCCCGAGGAGATCTCGTCGTAGAACCGCGAGGGCAGGCGCAGCAGATGATGGAACAGATCCGAGCGCAGCCGGGTGATCACCTTGCGCCCGATCCAGCTCATGCCGTAGGTGGCCGCGAACCCGGCGCCGAGGCGCAGGACGAACAGGCCCACGAGCAGCGGCGGAATCGCGCGGATCACGGTCGGGTCGCGTTGCACGAAACTGCCGTCCAGCATGGGCTTCATCAGCGCCGCGAAGCCCGCGTCCGTCGCCCCGTAGACGGCCATCCCCAGGGACGCCAGCGCGAACACCCGCCAGTGCGGCAGCGCGTAGCCGAGCAGCCTGCGGTAGACCGCAGTGCCTGCGGCGCCGGTGGGAGACAGTGCGCTGGAGATCGACTTCAATCGCGTTCCGTAGGATGGGTGGTGGCGATCGACAGATTGTGGATACCCAACTGCGCGGCGGCGTCCATGGCGGTGACCACCGCCTGGTGGGGCGTGCGCCCGTCGGCGGCGATCACCAGCGGCACCTTGGTCCGTCCCGCCAGCGTCTGCCTCAAGGCGCGCAGCAGCGTCCGGGGCCGATCGTTCACGAGGCGGTGGTCGTTGATGAAGAAATGCCCCTTGGCGTCGATGACGATCTCGATCGTGTCCGGCGGCTCCTTGGCCGGCTTCTCGGAGGCGGTCGGGAGCTGGACATGCAGCGCGGCGGTGCGCACGAAGGTCGTGGACATGATGAAGAACAGCAACAGCATCAGCAGCACGTCGATCAGCGAGGTCAGATTGACCTCCGGCTCCTCGCGCATGCGTCGCTTGCCGAAGTTCACGCGCCGCCCTCCGCGCCGGAATCGCGCTCCCGAAGGCCCTGCAGCACCTCCACCAGCTTGACGGCCTCCTGCTCCATGTCCACGACCAGCTCGTCGACACGGCCGCGGAAGTAGCGGTAGAACATCAGGCTGGGGATCGCCACCGACAGCCCCGCCACGGTCGTGATCAGGGCCTCGGCGATTCCGCCCGAGAGCACGTGCGGATCGCCCACCCCCGCCGAACTGATCGTGTCGAACACCTTCATGATGCCCACGACCGTGCCGAGGAGCCCGAGCAGCGGCGAGATCACCGCGATCGTCCCCAGGGTGTTGAGATAGCGCTCGAGTTCGTGCACGACGACGCGCCCGGCGTCCTCGATGCTCTCCTTGATGATCTCGCGCGGGTGGTGGCGGTTGGCGAGCCCGGCCGCGAGCACTCGGCCCAGCGGCGAGTTCGCCCGAAGGAGCTTGATGTGCGCCGCATCGAGCTGCTGGTTGCGCGCCCAGTGCCAGACCTGCGCGACGAGGTGGCGGGGGACGACCTTCTTGCGCTGCAGGGTCCAGAGCCGCTCACCGATGATCCCCAACGCGATGATCGAGGCGGCGATGATCGGCACCATCAGCCAGCCGCCGGACTTCACCAGTTCGAACAAGGTCGCTCCTCTTCCTGAAGTTTCCGGCGCCGCTCCCCGGCGCCGCTCCCCTACCGGAATCGGCCGTCGCCCCTGCGGCTGAAGGGCCGCGCGGCGCGCACGCACAAGTCGTTCTCGGAGAGGGTCCTGCGGAGTGTACTGGATTCGGGCGGCGGCCGGAAACGGGCACGCGGGCGCGCGGGCACCGCACGCGGGTTCCAGAAGCGCCCGGCTTCGCGACGGTGGCCGTGCACCTCGAACGCGCCGGGACGGGGGCCGAGTTCGATGCGTACGGCCCCCTCCGCCGCGGTGTCGAGCACGCGCGCGCCGGCCGCGCGATAGCGCGCACGCACGCACGCGCTCGGCAGGCGGAAGCGGTTGCGGTAGCCGACCGGGATCAGTGCGAGCCGCGGGTGCACGGCGGCGACGAACGCGGGCGTCGAGGAGCTGCGACTGCCGTGATGCGGGACCACGAGCACGCGCGCGCGCAGCGCCGCTCCCATGTCCGCCGCCAGCCGGCGCTCCGCCGGGGCCTCGATATCGCCGGTGAGCAGGACCGCCCCGCCGCGGCCCGTGACCCGCAGCACGCACGAGGCGTCGTTGCCGTGGAACGCGCCCGCGGCGCCGGGGTGCAGCATCCGGAATTCCACCCCGTCCCAGTTCCAGTGCTGACCGCGCCGGCAGGGGCGTGCCTGCGCCCGGACCCGTTGCGGCACGCTGCTGAGTACCACGGCGGCGGGATAACGGGACAAAAGCGAGGCGGCGCCGCCGATATGGTCGTTGTCCCCGTGGCTGACGATGAGGCGGTCGACGCGGCGGATCCCGCGGCTGCGCAGATACGGCACCAGCACCGCCTGTCCGGCGTCGAAGCCGGGACCGAAGCGCGGGCCGGTATCGTAGACGAGGACGTGACGGCGAGTGCGCACGACCGCCGCCAGGCCCTGCCCGACATCGAGCAGCGTCAGGCGCAAGGCCCCCGCCGGCGGCGGCGACGGCGACCACACCAGCATCGGCGCCAGATAGAGCCCGCCCAGCCAGCGCCCCGGCACCCCGCGCGGGGCGAGGAGCAGGGCCACCCCGATCAGCGCCGGTGCCCAGGTCCATGCGGGCGGCGCCGCCTGAACCCACAGCGCTCCGGGCAACCCCGCGCCCCAACGCAGGAGGGGCCAAAGCAGCCCCACCGCCTCGGCGCCCCAGCGCAACGCCTCCGCACCCACGGGCAGTCCGAATGCAAGGGCCGTGGTCCCCGCCAGGATCAGCGGCACCGCCACCAGGCCGATCCAGGGGACCGCCAGCAGGTTCATCAACGGCGCCGTCGCGCCCGCCTGCTGAAACCAGACGAGCGATACCGGCAGCAGACCGAGGGCGACGCGCCACTGGATGCCGGTCCACGCCCGCCACCCGCGCCGCGCGTGGCCCCCGCCGGCGGCATAGAGGATCACCGCCACCGCCCCGAAGGACAGCCAGAACGCCGGCGCGAGGACCGCGGTCGGCTCCAGGACCAGAACCGCGAGCAGCGCCGCGCACAATGCGCGCAGCGGGCGGGTCACGCGCCCGCGCAGGATCCCGCTCAGGCCGACCGCGAGCATGATCAGCGCCCGGCGCGTGGGCAGCGACCCGCCGGCGAGCAGCGCGTAGAGACCCGCCGCGGCCAGCGCCGCTACGGCCCCCGCCCGCGGCGCCGGCCACCATCGTGCCGCACCGGACAACCGCCACAGGGTCCCGACGGCCAGGAACGCGAAGCCCGCCACCAACCCCAGATGCAGGCCGGATATGGCCACCAGGTGCGCGGTTCCGGTGGCGTTGAGAATATCCCGTTGCGCCGGCGTGATCGCGCGCCGGTCGCCGAGCGCCAGGGCGCGCACGACGCCGGCGAACGGATCGCTCCCCAACGCGACGTCGATGCGCGCGGCGAGGCGCTGGCGCACGCCGTCGATCGTCCACCGCGGCCCGATCCGAACCGGTGCCGGGCGCGGGCGCACGTATCCGGTCGCCCCGATCCCGTGGCGGAACAGCCAGCCCTCGTAGTCGAAGCCGCCCGGGTTCATGAAGCCGTGGGGGCGCTTCAGCCGCACGGTCAGGCGCCAACAGTCCCCGGCGCGCACCCGCCGCCCGCGCTCATACCAGCTCAGGCGCAGCCGCGCCGGGACCCCCGCGCGCGCATGCTCCACCGAGAAGCGGAACCGCGTCCCGTACGTGCCCGGGCGCGGCAGGCCGACGATGCAGCCGGCGACGGCGAGGTCACGCCCTTCCAGGCCGGGATCCAGCCCCGGCAGCAGCAGCCGCCCGGCGACGAACGCCGCCCACAGGAATCCGGCACCGGCCGCCGCCGGCAGCCGCCAACGCGACGGGCCGAGCGCCGCGGGGACGAGCGCCGCGAGCAGCACCGTCCAGCCCCGATGCGGCAGGGCCGGCAGGTGCATCAGCCACAGGACTCCCGTCAGAAACGCCAGCGTCCCTGCGTACACGTGCGCCGCTCCCTGGCCCCGTGCCGGATTTCGCCGACCGAAATCCGCTGCAATCCCTTAGATATCCTTTTTATCGATATGAATTCACTTGCTTTCCATCAACACACCATCCTCCAGACGCAACGTGCGGTCCATGCGCGCCGCCAGGCCCGCGTCGTGCGTGACCACGACCAGACTGGTATGGAAGCGTGCGTTCAGGTCCAGCATGGTCGCGATCAGGGCCGCGGCCGTGTGCTGGTCGAGGTTGCCGGTCGGCTCGTCGGCGAGGACGCACTGCGGCTCGGTCACCAGGGCGCGCGCGACCGCCGCGCGCTGGCGCTCGCCCCCCGAGAGCTCCCCCGGCTTGTGCCCCAGCCGGGCGGCGAGACCCACCTGCTCGAGCAGGGCGCGCGCGCGCCGCGCCGCCTCCGGGACCGCCATACGGCGCAGGAGCAGCGGCATGGCGACATTCTCCAGCGCGGTGAATTCCGGCAGCAGGTGGTGGAACTGATAGACGAAGCCCAGCGCGCGGTTGCGCAGCCGCGCGCGCGCCGCGTCGCCGAGCCGCGCGATCGGCGCCCCCGCCACCCGCACCTCCCCGGCCGACGGGCGGTCCAGCCCGCCGAGCAGGTGCAGAAGCGTGCTCTTGCCCGCCCCCGAGGCCCCGACGATCGCCACCCGCTCCCCGGGCATCACCGTGAGATTGACGTCGCGCAGCACCGTCACGTCGAGTCCGCCCTCGCGAAAGCCCTTCGCTAGCCCGCGGCACTCCAATACCGCCTCACTCATAGCGCAGGGCCTCGGCCGGATGCGTGCGTGAGGCGCGCCACGCCGGATACAGCGTCGCGAGTACGGCGAGAACGAAGGCCATGGTGCAGATGTGCGTCACGTCGCTCCAGTGCAGGTCCGACGGGAAGCCGCTGATCAGATAGACGCTCTCCGGGATGAACTGCACGTGGAACAGTCGCTCGATGAACGGGACCACCGTCCCGACGTTGAGCGCGAGCGCGACCCCGCCGACCAGACCCAGCAGCGTACCGACCGCGCCGATCACCGTGCCCTGAATGATGAACACCGCCATGATACCCCGCGGCGTCGCGCCGAGCGTGCGCAGGATGGCGATGTCGGCCTGCTTGTCGGTCACCGTCATCACCAGCGTCGAGACGATATTGAACGCCGCGACCGCAACGATGAGGGCGAGGATGACGAACATCGCCGTCTTCTCCGTCTGCACCGCGCGGAAGTAGTTCACGTGCTGCTGCGTCCAGTCCTCCACCGCGTCGGTCGGCGGGAGCCGCGAGGCCAGCTCGCGCGCCACCCGCGGTGCGAGCATGAGATTGTCGAGCTTGATCCGCACCCCGGTCACACCCTTGCCGGTACCGAAAAGCCGTTGCGCGTCGCGCAGGTCGATGAGCGCGACGCCGCGGTCGTACTCGTACATCCCGATGCGGAAGACGCCGACGAGCGTGAAGCGCTTGAGCCGGGGCAGGACGCCGGCGGGCGTGACCACCGCCTGCGGCGTGACGACGGTCACCTTGTCCCCGGGCACCACACCGAGCGCCATCGCCAGCTTGCTCCCGAGGATGATGCCGAACCCGCCGGGGCGCAGGTTCGAAAGGCGGCCCGCCACCATGTGCTTCCCGACGGTATCGACCTCGGGCTCGAGGCGCGGAGAGACGCCACGTATGAGCGCCCCGCTCACCGCCGCGCCGTTGGCCAACATCGCCTGACCCTCAACATAGGGGGCCGCACCGACGACGTGCGGGAGCTTGCGTACGCGATCGAGGACCTCCTGCCAGTCGCCGAGCGTGCCGTCCGCCCCGAAGACGGTCACGTGGGCGGCCATCGACAGCAGCCTCTCGCGCACCTCCTTCTGGAAGCCGTTCATGACCGACAGCACGGTGATCAAGGCCGTGATCCCCAGCGCCATGCCGAGGATGGAGGTCAGCGAGATGAAGGAGATGAAGTGATTGCGCCGCCGTGCGCGTGTGTAACGCAGGCCGATGAACAGTTCCGCGGGTCTGAACATGGGCCGCCATTAAACCACAAACCCGGGTCGCGTACGATCACTCTGCGCGACCGATCCACCGCCCGAAAAGGACCTCGCGCGAGGCGCACGGGCGCTCGCAGGCACGGCGACGCCGGGTGCCGGCAGGCCCGTTCAACGAAAACGCCGCGGACGCCGTGAAATGCACGGAAGACGATCCGCCTCCTTCGCCCGGCGTGGATTCCGTGACCCCTTCCGGCGAATCGCCTCGGTCTGCCACCCCGTCGGCGCCGCCGCGGATCACTCGTAGCGCAAGGCCTCGATCGGGCGCAGCCGCGCCGCGCGGCGGGCCGGATACCAGCCGAAGAAGATGCCGATGGCGGCCGCCACCACGACGGCGAGGACGATCGACCACAGGGTCACCACCACGGTCATCGCCACGAGTTCGCTGACCAGCCAGGCGATCCCGACGCCGAGGGCGGCACCGACGAGGCTGCCGAGTATGGAGAGGATCACCGCTTCGAGCAGGAACTGCAGCAGGACGTCGCGCGAGCGCGCCCCGACCGCCATACGGATGCCGATCTCGCGCGTGCGCTCGGTGACCGAGACGAGCATGATGTTCATGATCCCGATACCCCCCACCAGCAACGAGATCGAGGCGATCGCGCCGAGCATGATCGACAGCACCCGCGCCGTGCGCGAGGCCGTCTGCGCGAGGGCGGTCAGATTGCGGATCGTGAAGTCGTCGGGCTGACCGGCGGGGATGCGGTGTCGCTGGCGCAGCAGGGCCTCCATCTGGCGCCGGGCGCGCTGCATCAGCTTCGGGGATCGTGCCTGCACCAGCAGGTAGCGCACCGTTCCGGGGAAGCGGCTGCCGAAGAGCTGGCGTTGCGCGGTGGTGACGGGGATGATCGCGACATCGTCCTGATCGCGGCCGTCCAAACTCTGGCCCTTCGGCGCCAGCGTGCCGATCACGGTGTACGGACTGCTGTTGATGCGCACCACCCGCCCGAGCGGATCCGCGCCGCCGAACAGGTTCTCGATCACCGTCTGACCGAGGATGACCACCCGCGCCGAGGAGCGCACCTCGGCGCGGGTGAACATGCGGCCCTCGGCGAGCGGCCAGTCGCGGACCTTCAGATAGCCCGGTGTGGTGCCACGCACCAGCGTACTCCAGTTGCTGGCGCCGTAGACGAACTGCGCGGTACCCGGTGCGATCGGCGCCACCGCGGCGACGGTGGGCAGCTCGCCGATCGCCTCGGCGTCGTCGAGGGTGAGCGTCGGGGTGGTACCCGCGCCGAAGCGCAGGCCGCCGGAGGTCGATGCGCCGGAGAGCACGATGAACAGATTGGTCCCCATGGAGGCGATGGCGCGATTGACCATGTACTGCGCCCCCGCGCCGATGGCGAGCATCAGCACGACCGCCCCGACGCCGATCACCATGCCGAGCATCGTCAGCGCGCTGCGCAGGCGGTTGGCGCCCAAGGCGCGCCAGGCCTCCCCGGCGAGGTCGTCGAGCTTCACGGTGCGCCCCCGCCCGCGACCTCGTCGCCGGCGATACGCCCGTCGCGAAAGCGCACCAGGCGGCGGGCGTAGCCGGCGATGTCGGCCTCATGGGTCACCAGCACGAGCGTCAGGCCCTGCTCGCGATTGAGTTCGGCGAAGATCCGCATGATCTCGACACTCGTGTGCGTATCGAGGTTGCCGGTGGGCTCGTCCGCGAGCACCAGTCGCGGGGCGTTGACCAACGCCCGGGCGATGGCCACGCGCTGTTGCTGCCCGCCGGAGAGCTGCGCCGGGCGATGGTGGGCGTGGCGCCCGAGTCCGACGCGTTCGAGGAGTTCCGCCGCCCGCCGCCGGCGGCTCGCCCGCGCGACGCCGGCGTAGACCAGGGGCAGCGCGACGTTGTCGAGGGCGTCCATGCGCGCGAGCAGGTTGAACCCCTGGAACACGAATCCGATTGCGCCGCTGCGCACCGCGGCGAGACGGTCGGCGTCGAGCCCCGCGACGTCCTCGCCCGCGAACAGGTAGCGCCCGCGGGTGGGGCTGTCGAGGCAACCGAGGATGTTCATGAACGTGGACTTCCCCGATCCCGACGGCCCCATGATCGCGACGAACTCGCCCGCCCCGATCTCGAGGTCGATGCCGTCGAGCGCCGGGACCCGGCCGGCCCCGGTGACGTAGTCCTTGTGCAGGTCTTCGATACGGATGAGCGGCGCGGTCATCAGAACAGGCGGAAACGCATCCGGCCGCGGCGCCGCGCGGGCGCCTGCGGTTCGAGATCCTCGACGATCACGCGCTCGCCCGCCTGCAACCCGCCCGCCACCACTTCGGTGTACCGGCCGTTGGAGATCCCGGTGCGGATCTGCACCGGCACCGGGCGACCGTCCTCGAGGCGGTAGACGGTCGCATAGCCGCGCTTGGCCCGCGGTGTGCGCACGCCCTCGCCGTGCGGACGGAAACGCAGCGCCGCATCCGGTACGCGCAGCACGTTGCGGCGCTCGGCGGTGACGACGTTCACGTACGCGGTCATCCCCGGGAGCAGGTCCTGCTCCGGATTCGCGACGTCGATCACCGCATCGTAGGTGACCACGTTCTGCTGGATGGTCGGATTGAGGCGGATCTGGCGCACCGAACCGTGGAACACCCGGTTCGGGAAGGCGTCGACGGTGAAAGTCACCGGCTGACCCACGCGCACGCCGCCTACGTCGGCCTCGGCCATGCTGGTGTCGATCTGCATGTGCTTGAGGTCTTCGGCGATCTGGAACAGCGTCGGTGTCTGGAAACTCGCCGCGACCGTCTGGCCGACGTTCACGGTGCGCGCGACGACCACGCCCGACACCGGCGAACGGATGACGGTGTAGCCGAGGTTGGTACGATCGCGCGCGACCTGCCCGCGGGCGACCTGCACGTCCGCCCGCGCCGCCCCGAGCGCCTCCACCGCCTGGTCGAGATCGGCGCGCGAGACGTAGCCCTTGCCGTACAGCACCCGCGTGCGCCGTTCGTTGGCGCGCGCCAGGCGCAGGCCCGCGAGCGCCTTCTCGAGGTTGCCCCGATCCTGCAGGAGCTGCGCCTTGAACAGCGAGGGGTCGAGTTCGGCGAGGACCTGGCCGGCCTTGACGCGGTCGTTGAAGTCGGCGAACAGGCGGCTGACCGTTCCGGACACCTGCGTGCCGACGTTGACGAGCGTCACGGGGTTGAGCGTCCCGTTCGCCGACACCGTGCGCGTAATATCGCCGCGATCCACGGTCTCGGTGCGGTAGCGCTCCGCGCTCCCGCCCGCGCCCTCGCCGCGCAAGATCACATACGCGCCCAGGGCGACGAGCGCTGCGAGGAGGAAGAGGGTCAGGCGCCTGCCGGTTCGGGTCATCGAACGGGATCCTTCTGCGGTGATGGGGCCGTCGACAGCGCGCGCGCTGCGTGCAGGTCGAGCCGGCCGAGGGCGCGCGCCAGCGTCGCCCGGCCGATGTACCAGTCGTATCGGGCCTGGATCCATTGGCGCCGCGCGTCGGCCAGGCTCGCCTGCGCGTTGAGCAGATCGACGATGGTGCCGGCGCCGGCGCGGTAACGGCCCAGCGCCACCGCCGCCGACTCGCGCGCGGACGCGAGCAGGGCGCGGCTGCTCGCGAGGGTGTCGCGCGCGGTCTCCAGGTTCTGGTAGGCGGTCCACACGTCGAGGGCCACCTGGTTGCGAAGCTGTGCGAGCTGCGCGCGTTGGTTCTCGAGATCCGCGTCGGCGGCACGGACCTGGTAGGTCGTGGAGAACCCGGTGAACAGCGGGATGTTGAGCGACAGGCCGATGCTCCAGTCGCGCGTGTCGTTGAGGACATCGGAGTAGGTGTAGCCGGCGTTGCCCGTCAGTGACAGGGTCGGCAGTCCCGCCGCGCGCGCCTGCCGCACCGCCGCGGCCGCTGCACGCACGCGCGCCTCGGCCGCGGCGAGATCCGGCCGCGCGAGCTCGGCCTGACGGATCAGCGCGCGCACCCGGCGCCGGTCCTGGACCGCGGGCGCCGCCGCGGGCGGCGGCGCCAGACGCAGCGGCACATCGGCGGCGAGCCCGAGGGCATTGGCCAGGGTCCCGGCGGCGATGCGTTCGGTCCCCTCCGCCTGGCGCAGCGCCAGACCGGCCTGGGCCGCTGCGGTGCGCGCCTGGAGTTCGTCGGCCAGCGTCGCGGCGCCGACGCGATGGCGCACGCGCGCGGCCTCCAGCGCCTCGCGGCTCGCGCGCAGCGTGGCGCGCGCGGCGCCGACGGCGGCCCGGGCGGCGAACAAACGATAATACCCCTGCACCGCGCTCAACAGCACCGCCTGCAGGGTGGCGTTGTGCGTCCAGTCCGCCGCGTACAGGCTCTCGCGGGCGTTTTCGACCGCCGCGCTGCGGCCGCCGAAATCGAACAGGAGGTAGCTGAGACTGAGCGCGGGCGAGATCCGGTCCTGCGCCGGGATCTGAAAGCCGCCGGACGAGGAAATCCGTGAACGCGACGCGTTCGCACTGAACCCGAGCGTCGGCAGGTACGCCGACTCGCCGACGCCGAGCCGCGCCGCCTGGGCCCGGGCCGCGGCCCAGGTCTCTCGCGTCTGCGGGTTCTCGCACAGGGCGCGATCGACCACGTCGGCGAGCGTCCAGGCGCGAACGCGCGGGGCGAGGCGCGCACACGGATCCGCGCCGTGCCCGCGCCACGCCGTCGCGCGCGTGGGCGGAGTCCGGTCGAGCGTGGCGAACGGGTCGTCGAGGAGCCCGCCCGCGCGGGCGCGCGCAGAGGCGAACGCCCCCCCGAACGCGACGGCGCCCACCAGCGCCGCAGCCACCACGCGGGCAATGGCGCCCACCGCCTGCCTCGATCGCCCCGACATGCCTCTCCCGGTACCTGCCTGCACCGGTCCGGGCGACCGGGGACGGGACGACCCGCGGCGGCCCGGACCGGGCCAGCGCCCCATTCTCGGGGCCGGATCCGGCATTGACAAGTCGCGGGTACCACCGCGGTCGGGGTGGACACGCCCGGTGGCGACCCGCCACACCCCGGGGCGCGTGACGCGGGTCACGAAATCCCCGCACGCCGGTTCAGGCGCCGGCGGCGGAGGTGTTATAGTCATCCGCGTCGGAGCGCATACCGGCGCGACGCAAGGATCGTAACCATGGGCATTCTCCGCGTGATCGTGGTCCTCGCCGCACTCGCCGCAGTCCTTGGATTCGGTATTCCCGCGGCCGGCGCGGATACGTTTCTGCTCAAGGCCATCCACCAGGCCCCGCCCAACGACGCCAAGGGCATTCCGCGCCCGACCCGCGGCATGACCATGGCGCAGGTCCTCAAACGCTTCGGCCCGCCGTTGCGCAAGCTGCCGGCCGTCGGGACCCCGCCGATCACGCGCTGGAAGTACAAGAAGTACACCGTCTACTTCGAGGACCGCTACGTCATCGACTCCGTGGTGCCCTACCCCTACCCGCCGCGCAGGCGGTGACCGCCCGCCGACGGTGAGCGACGCGCGCCGCCTCCCGGCGGAATGGGAACCCCAGAGCGGCGTACTGCTCACCTGGCCGCACGACGGCGGCGACTTCGGCCCGGATCTCCACGTGGTCGAGCCGGTCTTCGTCGATCTCGCGCGCGCGATCGCCCGCTTCGAGCCGCTGTGGATCGTCTGCCGGGATCCGGCACACCGCGAAGCGGTCGCGCGCCGCCTCGAGCGCGCCGGGGTCCCCGAGCGACGCCGGCACCTGGAGTGTGCGCCCTCCGACGACTGCTGGGCGCGGGACCACGGCCCGATCACGGTCCTCGATCGCGGACGCCCGGTTCTCGTGGATTTCCGCTTCAACGGCTGGGGCGGGAAGTATCCCGCGGCGAACGACGACCGGATCACGGCCGTCCTGCACGCGACGGGCGCCTTCGGCGCCGCGCCCCTGGAATCGGCGGACCTGGTCCTCGAAGGGGGGGCGATCGACACCGACGGGCGCGGCACGCTGCTGACCACACGCCGCTGTCTGCGCGCGCCGACCCGCAACCCGGGGCTCGGCCGCCGCGATCTGGAGGCGCGGCTCGCCGAGCACCTGGGGATCCGCCGGATTCTGTGGCTCGCGCACGGTGCGCTCGCGGGCGACGACACCGACGGACACGTGGACACCCTGGCCCGTTTCTGCGATCCGCGGACCATCGCCTATCAGGCCTGCGAGGATCCGCGCGACGAACACTACCCCGAACTCTCGGCGATGGCGGCGGAGCTGCGTGCGCTGCGCGACGGCGAAGGCGCGCCCTACCGCCTGATCCCCCTGCCCCTGCCGCGCCCCGTCCGCGACCGGGACGGGCGCCGGCTCGCGGCCGGATACGCCAACTTTCTCGTCATCAACGGGGCCGTACTGGTCCCGGCCTACGGGGATCCGGCCGACGCCCTCGCCCGGGAGCGGATCGCGGAGGCCTTTCCCGGGCGCGAGGTCGTCCCCGTCGCCTGCACGCCGCTGTTGCATCAGAACGGCAGCCTGCACTGCGTGACCATGCAGCTCCCCGCCGGGCTCGGGCGGCAGGACCTTTGACAGCCGCACGGGCCGCGGCCATCATCGGGCCCCGGCGGGGGCGCGCCCCGGATCCGGAGCGCAGCCGCCCCGCAGGCGTCGGAGGCCATGGATACACTCATCGCCGGGTTGGTGCAGCATCCGTGCAGCGCGGACCGCGAGGGGAACCTCGCCGCGGACGTGGCGGGCATCCGCGCGGCCGCCGCGCGCGGTGCCCGGCTCGTGCTGCTCCAGGAACTCCACGCCACGCGCTACTTCTGTCAGCGCGAGGATGCGGCGTGCTTCGATTGGGCGGAGCCGATCCCCGGCCCGACCACCGAGCGGCTCGGGCGCCTGGCGGCGGAGCTGTCGGTCGTCATCGTCGCCTCGCTGTTCGAGCGCCGCGCCGCCGGCGTCTACCACAACACCGCCGTAGTGCTGGATCGCGACGGCTCGCTCGCCGGCCGTTACCGCAAGATGCACATCCCCGACGACCCGGGCTTTCGGGAGAAGTACTACTTCACGCCGGGCGATCTGGGCTTCACGCCGATCGATACCAGCCTCGGGCGGCTCGGTGTCCTTGTGTGCTGGGATCAGTGGTATCCGGAGGCGGCGCGGCTCATGGCGCTCGCCGGGGCGCAGGCGCTACTGTACCCGACCGCCATCGGCTGGGATCCGCGCGATCCCGAGGACGAGCGCAAGCGCCAGCGTGATGCCTGGATCACCGTGCAGCGCGCCCACGCCATCGCCAACGCACTCCCGGTGCTGGCCTGCAACCGCTGCGGCGAGGAACCGGACCCGGAAGGCTCGACACCGGGCATCCGCTTCTGGGGGTCGAGCTTCGCGGCCGGGCCGCAGGGGGAGATCCTCGCCGAGGCGCCCGCCGACGCCTCCGCGGTACTCGTCGCGGAACTCCCGCTGGCGCGCAGCGAGACCCTGCGACGCGCCTGGCCGTACCTGCGCGACCGTCGTGTAGACGCCTACGCGGACCTGCTGCTCCGCTACCGCGACTGACCTCGGGGCGGGCGCGCCGCGCCGCGATAGCGGGGCCCGGGCGCGCGCCCCGCGGACCGCTACTGGGGCACCACGCGGGTCGTCTGTAACCCCTTGGGCCCCCGGGTCGCCTCGAACTCGACCGCCTGCCCCTCTTTCAGCGTCTTGAAGCCCTCCGCCTCGATCGTCGAGTAGTGGACGAAGACGTCCTCGCTCCCGTCGACGGGCGTGATGAACCCGTAACCCCGCGCCTGATTGAACCACTTCACTGTGCCGTTTTGCATGCATCCCACCTCTGGTGTACTGATTTATTCTTCGTCTGTGGACCTTGTCCGCCGCACTCCCGCGGCCGGCCCTCCTCCGTTCCCCGTGCCGCGCCACCGCGAAAGGCGGCGCCGACGACGGCTGCCAGGCTATCGTAGGCCCGGGCCGGGAGGCTGACAAACCTCCCTCACCCCAGCGAATGGCGCACCCGTGTGCCCCGCTGGACGGCGGGCCGGCGCCGATTATTCCCCGGCCAAGGTCGAATCCGGTCGCACCCGGCGCTCCCGACCCCGCCGTTTGTGCGATAATGCGCGCCCGGGACTTCAGGTGCCGCCTCGGAAACCGGCGCCAGGGGACTGAGTACGGCCGCTTCCGCGCCGCCCCGGAACCGGACCGCCGCGCGCGGCTCCTGGGCGTGCGGGGTCCTTCACACGCCGCAGGTAACGGAATCCGTCATGATCCTCATTCTGACACCGGACACCGATGAGAACAGTCCGGAATATAAAGAGTTATCGAAACATCTTTCGAATCTTCCGAATATCAGGACGCGCGTCCACCGCGAGGTCGGCACCCAGCAGGTCCTGACCGAGATCTATCTCATCGGCGACACCGCCTCGCTCACCATCGAGGAGATGGAGGCGCTCCCCTGTGTCGAGCGGGTGGTGCGGGTCTCCCAGGAGTACCGCGTCCTCGGGCGCCACCGCGACGGGCAGCGCAGCACCTCGTTCGAGTACAACGGGGTGCGCTTCGGGCAGGACAACCTCAACGTGTTCGCCGGCCTGTGCGCGGTGGACACGCCCGAACACGTCGAGCGGATGATGCGCGCCCTGCAGGACCACGGACAGACCTGCACGCGCATGGGCGCCTACAAACCGCGCACGAGCCCGTATTCGTTCCAGGGACACGGAAAGGGCTGCCTCCCCTACGTGTTCGAGCTCGCCGGCAAGTACGGGATCCGGGTGATCGCCATGGAGGTGACCCACGACTCGCACGTGCAGGAGATCCGCGAGGCGCTCGAGCGCACCGGCCGCCCGACCGGGGTCATGTTGCAGATCGGGACGCGCAACACACAGAATTTCGAACTGCTCAAGAGCGTGGGCCGCCAGCAGGAGTTCCCGGTCCTGCTCAAGCGGGGTTTCGGCATCACGCTAGAGGAATCCTTGAACGCGGCCGAGTACCTGGCCAGCGAGGGCAACCACCGCGTCGTCTTCGGGCTGCGCGGGATGAAGACCAACATGGGCGACCCGCACCGCAACTTCGTCGATTTCGCCCACGTGCCGGTGGTCAAGCGCCTCACGCGGATGCCCGTCTGCGTCGATCCCTCCCATTCCGTGGGCAGCCGCGACGCCGGCCCCGAGGGACTGCTCGACATCCTGCACGTCACCGCCCAGGGCATCATCGCCGGCGCCAACATGGTCCTGGTCGACTTCCACCCCGAGCCGAGCAAGGCGCTCGTCGACGGTCCGCAGGCCCTCACCCTGGCGGAACTGCCCTATTTTCTCGAGGACGTACGGATCGTGCGCGAGGCCTACGAGCGCCGCGCGGCGCTGGCGGCCGCGCGCTCCGCCCGCGACGACCCGGCGCGCGCCCGATGATCCCGCGCGGCGGCCGCCGCGCCGCCGCTCAATCCGATCGACCGACCTCGCCGCCCAGACGCCCGGCCTTGCGCAGGCGTTCGACGTAGCGATAGAGGGTGCGCTCGCTCACGCCGAGTTCGGCGGCCGCCCGCCGGCGGTGTCCGTCGAAACGCTCCAGGGCGGCGAGGACCGCGGATTCCTCGAGGCCGCGGCGCGCGCCCGCCGGCGGCACCGGCGCGGCGCGGCCCGGTGCGCCAGCGGCGCCGCCCGGCCCGCCGAACTCGACATGCTCCGGGCGGATCATGCCCCCGCCCGCCAGGATCGCCGCACGCTCGACGACGTTGCGCAGTTCGCGCACGTTGCCCGGATAGTCGTGGTCGAGCAGGACCTCGGTGACCTCCGGCGCCAGCGGCACGTGGCGCTCGCCCTCGGGCATCCGGAGCAGAAAGTGTTCCGCGAGCGCGGGGATGTCGTCCTTGTGCTCGCGCAGCGCCG
>JALUXX010000013.1 GCA_027013145.1 Gammaproteobacteria bacterium
GAGCGTCCACGCCTCCGGATGCTGCGCCAGCCACTCGCCGGCCGCCGGCGGGGAGGCGAAGAAATGTACGAAGTGGTGTAGGTGGCTGCGAAAAAGCGCGCTTTTCTGGCGAACATGCCCGACCGGGCTGTTCCCGTGTCGGTACTCGCGAACGAGGCGGCTGGTGCATGGCGGGCGTGCTGGGAGCCCGGATCTCTCCGGGCTGGCGGCTGCTCGAGCGGGCCGGATTCAGACGGGGGGCAGAGCGCCAGGGCCGTGACTGGCGGGTAGGGTTCGGGATAAAAAGGTGCGGCGAGGAGGTCGACGCAACCCCGGACCGAAAGACTTGCCAGTCAGGGCCGGGGTTGCGTCTCAGATCCGCATTGGCAGGCGGGTCCAGCCATAGTATTGCCGGGTTTTGGCGGATCGTCCAGTCCACCTCGCGGGAGGCGAGGTGGACGATGCCCGGCTGTTCGTGTGTGGCCGCTGCCGCGTGCAGGTGCGGGTGTGCTCGCGCTGCGACCGCGGTCAGCTCTATTGCGGGGCGGACTGCGCGAGGGCGGCGCGGGGCGCGAGCCTGCGCGCGGCCGGTGCGCGTTACCAGCGAACGCGGCGCGGCCGGCATTGCCATGCCGAGCGCCAGCGTCGTTACCGCGCGCGGCGCCGGGAGGGGAGGCCGGCGCGGGAAGAAGTGACGCATCAGGGTTCCGCGCCGGGGGATGGGCGCGAGAGACTGGTCTCGCACGCTCCCGCAGCCGGAGAACCGCCCATGCGCACCGGGTCCGAGCCCGACGGGCACCGTCATTGCCACTTCTGTCGCCGCCCCGTGAGCGCCTTCGTGCGCGTGGGCTGGATACGCAGCCGCAGGCGGGCATCCTCATTCCCCCCATGGAACTGAGGACGGCGTGACGATGGCCATCGACGAGGCGTTGCGCGCGGAGATCTTGCGTCTGTTCCACGCCGAGCACTGGCGGGTAGGCACCATCGCCCATCAGCTTGGCGTGCATCACTCCACCGTGGAGCGGGTGCTCGGCGAGTCGGGCGTCGGGCGCGAACGGCGCCGTCGGCGCCGCCCCTCGATGCTGGACGGGTATGTGGCGTTCATCGCCGAGACCCTCGAGCGCTATCCGACGCTGACCGCCAGCCGGCTCCACGAGATGGCCTGCGCCCGCGGCTACCGCGGCGGCCCCGATCACTTCCGTCACCGAGTCGCGCAGCTGCGCCCGCGCCGCGCGGCCGAGGCCTATCTGCGCCTTCGCACCCTGCCCGGCGAGCAAGCGCAGGTCGACTGGGCCCACTTCGGCCACCTGGCCATCGGCCAGACCCGCCGCCCGCTGATGGCCTTCGTCATGGTGCTGAGCTACTCGCGCCACGTCTTCCTGCGCTTCTACCTGCACGCCACGCTCGCCAACCTCCTGCGCGGCCATGTCGAGGCCTTCGAGGCCTTCGGCGGCGTCGCCAGGGTGCTGCTCTACGACAACATGAAGAGCGTGGTGCTCGAGCGCCGCGGCGATGCCGTGCGCTTCCACCCGACGCTGCTCGAGCTGGCCGCCCACTACCGCTACCAGCCCCGCCCCGTCGCGCCGGCGCGCGGAAACGAGAAGGGCCGGGTCGAGCGCATCATCCGCTTCATCCGCGAACGCTTCTTTGCCGCCCGCCGCTTCCGCGACCTCGCCGACCTCAACGCCCAGGCCGAGGAATGGTGTCAAACCGTCGCCGCCGATCGGCCCTGTCCACAGGAGCGCTCGCGCAGCGTGCGCGCCGTGTTCGAAGACGAGCGTGCGCAGCTCCTGGCCCTGCCCGAGACGGCCTTCCCCACCGAGGAGCGCCTCGAGGTGACGGTGGCCAAAAGCCCCTACGTGCGCTTCGACGGCAACGACTACTCCGTGCCACATACCCACGTGCGGCGCACCCTCACCGTGCTCGCCAGCCTCGAGACCGTGCGCATCGTCGACGCCGATGAGCTGCTCGCCCGCCATCCGCGCAGCTTCGAGCGCGGCCGCCAGATCGAGGACCCGCAGCACATCGCCGCGCTCCTCGCCACCAAGCGCGCCGCCCGCGCCCACCGCGCCCAGGACCGCCTCCATCAGGCCGTGCCGGCCTGCGAGGCGCTCTTGCGCGCCGTCGCCGAGCACGGCGGCCACCTCGGGGTGCTCACCCGCGGGCTGTTGAAGCTCCTCGAACTACACGGCCCCCGCGCCTTGCACCAGGCCGTCGAGGCCGCACTGGCCGCCAACGCCCCCTCGCTCGGCACCGTACGACAGCTCATCGAACAGCACCGCCACGCCCAGGGCCTGGCACCGCCGCTGCCCGTCGCACTGCCCGATGACCCCCGGCTCAAGGACCTGCAGGTCCGGCCCCACGACTTGGGCGACTACGACCGGCTGCACCTGAGCGGAGACGACGAGGAACGTGACGAGAACCCCACCGGGCACGAGGACCCACACGATGAACGCCCCTGAGCTCGCCCAGTGCCGCGCACGGCTGCGCGCGCTCGGCCTCTACGCACTCGCCGCCGGCGACGCCAATACCCTCGCCGAGCCTTGGGTCGCCCGGCTCCTCGACATCGAAGAGCCCGAGCGGCGCCGCCGCAGCCTCGAGCGGCGCATGAGCAATGCGCGCATCGGCGCCTTCAAACCCCTCGTCGACTTCGACTGGCTCTGGCCGCGGCAGATCGATCGCCCCCTCATCGAGGAGCTGTTCACCCTCGCCTTCCTCGAGGACGCCACCAACCTCGTCTTCCTCGGCCCCAACGGCGTCGGCAAGTCCATGCTGGCAAAGAACCTCACCCACCACGCCGTCCTGCAAGGCCATGGCGCACGCTTCGTCAGCGCCTCCGACATGCTCCATGACCTCGCCGCTCAGGACTCCAGCGCCTCGCTCGCCAGGCGGCTTCGCCGATATACACAGCCGCGGCTGCTATGCATCGACGAGCTCGGCTACCTCGCCTACGACAACCGCTACGCAGACCTCCTCTTCGAGGTCATCACCCGCCGATATCTGCAGCGCTCCACCCTCATCACCACCAACAAACCCTTCGCCGAATGGCACGAGGTCTTCCCCAACGCCGCCTGCGTCGTCACCCTCGTCGACCGCCTCGTGCACCGCTCCGAGCTGATCACCATCGACGCCGACAGCTACCGCCTCAAGGAGGCCACCGAGCGCGCCGAGCAACGAAAACACTCACGGCCCAAACCCACCGCCAAAAACACCCACCCCACCCTGGAGAATACGCCGTGAACGAGCCCTATCCGCCCATCGTCACCGTCCCCGACGCCCTGTCCGACGAGGCCGCCGCCGCCTTGCTCGACTTCCTCTACCAGCTCGCCGGCGCCGTCGAGAACCACTACGCCGCACAGCTCATTCGCCACAACCGCCAACGCACCGAGCAGCCGTTCGAACTCCCGGACGACCCACCGTTTTAGACGCCACCGACCCACCGTGACAGCCCCCCGCGACCCCCGCCCGCGATGTTCGCCAAAAAAGCGCGCTTTTACAAAGCCATCAACACGCGTAGCAGCAGCGTGCGCCCGCGCCCCGAGATCGTGGTGCCGCGCGGCAGAAGCGGGCGCAGGAGGGGCAGCAGGGTCCGTGCCGTGCGGTGGCTCAGTGG
>JALUXX010000014.1 GCA_027013145.1 Gammaproteobacteria bacterium
CGCCACCCCGATGTCGAATCGGGGCGACAGTGACGTGCCATTCAAGGAGAGGACGATGGAATCGCCGACAGGCGCCCGGCGGGACGATACGGCATGGGACACGAACACCCGCATCCTGCATTGGCTGCTCGTGATCACCGTGCTGTTCCAGCTCGGCAGCAGCCTGTTCATGGCCGACACGCCCACGCAGTTCCTGTTTCCGGTCCACGAGCTGATGGGACTCATCAGTGCGGCCACGATCGTCCTGTTCTGGCTGTACGCCTACGCGAACGGCGACCTGCGGATCCTGCTCCCGTGGAACGCAGCGGGCGCCGGGGCGATCGCGCGCGACCTGCTCGGAATGCTGCGCGGGCGCCTGCCGCCCGCCGGCCGGCGCATCGGGCTGTCGAGCTTCGTACACGGGCTCGGCCTGCTCGCCCTGACGGGCAGCGGATTCACCGGTGTGATCCTGTTCTTCCTGGCGCCGATGGGTTCGCACGCAAGCCCGGCCGACGCGCTGGAGTTCACGCATATGTCCCTCGACCACAAATTCTTCGGCGAACTGGTCTGGGCGTATCTCATCGGTCACGTGTTCTTCGCGCTGCTGCACGAGGTGCGCGGCGGGCGGATCCTGCGCGGCATCTTCGGCATCCCACCTCAAGGCGGCGGCACCCCGTAGCCCGTCGCTGAAAGGGTCCGGAACGGACCTGTTCGACCCACCGCGCCCGGCGCAGATCCGTGCGCGGCGGCACCCGTTGCCGATCGCGCCGGCGCATGGAGACGCGCGGTCACGTGTAGCCGATACGCCGACCCGCGTTCCGCGAGCCCGTGCCTTATCCGCGTGTACACCCAATCGCACCACCCGCCGGCAAACCGCTTGTGTGTCATTACGCACATATCCTCATTGGGATACGGGTAATTCTTATGTCGGCATCAGAACGTTTGAATTTTTTCCGCGCGGTCCGCGCCCTATTCTGTTCGTTGCGTATTTGCGTGGAACGGCGACGCGGCCGGTCCGGACCGTAAGGCCGACACCGACCCCTCATTCCCGGCATGCCGCGTCGCATGCGGATCCGTTCCAATGCAAGCACACCGGATGATGTACGGGGAGATTGGAATGCTTTGATCGAAATCCAAGCGTACGCCGGGCGGCGGAGGGCAGGCGGACCCCCGCAGCGACCGGCGCCAAGGAGAATACGACCATGTCCGAAATCGCGTTGGAAGATGCCGACGGCTCACAACCGCCGCATGAGGAGTCCGCGCCGACCGGCCTGAGCAGTACCGAGGCGGCGCGGCGCCTGCAACAGCACGGTCCGAACGAGATCCAGGAACATCGGGTCTCTCCCTTCCTCAAGTTCCTCCACTATTTCTGGGGACCGATCCCCTGGATGATCGAGATCGCCGCGGTCCTCTCCGGCGCGGTGGGTCACTGGGACGACCTGATCCTCATCGTCGCCCTCCTGCTGATCAACGGCGTGATCGGCTTCTGGGAGGAGCACAAGGCGAGCAACGCGCTCGACGCCCTCAAGAGCCAGCTCGCCCTCAAGGCACGCGTGTTGCGCGATGGCACCTGGCGGGAGATCGCCGCGCGCGAGTTGGTGCCGGGCGACGTCATCCGCCTGCGCCTGGGCGACATCGTTCCCGCGGACGTGAAACTCATCGACGGCGATTACCTGCGCGTCGACCAGTCCGCGCTCACCGGCGAGTCGCTCCCGGTCGACAAGAAGCCCGGTGACGAGGCCTACTCCGGCACCATCGCCAAACAGGGCGAGATGGTCGCCGAAGTGACGGCCACGGGCGAGCACACCTTTTTCGGGCGCACGGCGAAGCTGGTCGAAGGGGCCGGGGCCACTTCGCACTTCCAGCAGGCCGTGATGCGCATCGGTAACTTCCTGATCGCGATCGCGGTGGTCCTGAGCGTGGTGCTGATCGGGGTCGAACTGGCCCGCGGCTCGCACTTCCTGCACGTCGTCCAGTTCGTGCTGATCCTGGTGGTGGCCTCGATCCCGGTGGCGATGCCGGCGGTGCTCTCCGTCACCATGGCGCTCGGCGCCAAGGCCCTTTCCCGCCACAAGGCGATCGTCTCCAAGCTGCAGTCGATCGAGGAGATGGCGGGCATCGACATCCTGTGCTCGGACAAGACCGGAACCCTGACGCAGAACAAGCTTACGCTGGGCGATCCGGTCCTGTTCGCGGCCGGTGACGCGGCCGAACTCAATCTCGCCGCGGCACTCGCATCGAAGGCGGAAAACCACGACGCGATCGACCTCGCGGTGATCGCCTCGCTCCCCGACGCCTCGATGCTGAAGAAGTATCAGCAGCTCAAGTTCACGCCCTTCGACCCGGTGAGCAAACGCACCGAAGCCCGGGTCGGCTCCGCCGACGGCGAATTCCGCACGACCAAGGGGGCGCCGCAGGTGATCCTGGACCTGTGCGGCATCGCCGGGGCCGAGCGCGAGCGCGCCGACCGGGTCGTCGCGGAGCTGGCCGGGCGCGGCTACCGCACGCTCGGCGTGGCGCGCACGGATGCGGCGGGCGAATGGCGCTTCCTCGGCATCCTCTCGCTCTACGATCCACCGCGGGAGGACTCGGCGGCCACCATTCGCGAGGCGCGCGAGCACGGTATCGCCGTCAAAATGGTCACCGGCGATCACATCGCCATCGCCCGTGAGATCTCCGGGGAATTGGGCATGGGACGCGACATCCTGCCGCCGGACCGGCTCCCAAGCGACTACGAGGCCAAGGCCGATCCGGCGCTGATCCGGGACCTCGAGCAGGCCGACGGCTTCGCCCAGGTCTTCCCGGAGCACAAGTACGCCATCGTCAAGGCGCTACAGGAGGGTGGGCACCTGGTCGGGATGACCGGCGACGGCGTCAACGACGCCCCGGCGCTCAAGCAGGCCGACGTCGGGATCGCGGTCTCGGGCGCGACGGATGCCGCGCGCGCGGCCGCGAGCCTGGTACTCACCGCGCCCGGGCTCTCGACCATCGTGCACGCGGTCGAAGAGGCGCGGCGCATCTTCGGACGCATGATGAGCTACACCGTGTACCGTATCGCGATGACCATCGACATCATGGTGTTCGTGGTGCTGGCGACGCTGGTCACGCGCTCCTACCCGCTCACCGCGATCCTCATCATCCTGCTGGCGCTGCTCGACGATATCCCGATCATGACCATCGCCTACGACCACACCTGGCTCGAACCCAGGCCAGTGCGCTGGCAGATGAAGCGGGTGCTCACGGTGTCCTCGGTGCTGGGCCTGGTGGCGGTGGCCGAGACCTTTCTGATGATGATGCTCGGGCGCGGCTGGCTCGGGATGAAGGGGCCCGAACTGCAGACGCTGATGTTCCTGCAGCTCGTCGCCGGCGGGCACCTGATGCTGTTCGTCACCCGCAGCAAACAGAGCTTCTGGCGCGCCCCCTATCCGTCGTGGCAACTGCTGATCGCCACGATCGGGACCCAGATCGTCGCCGCGGCGATGGCTTGGCAGGGCTGGCTGATGACGGCGATCCCGCCGGAGGTGATCGGCCTCGTCTGGGCCTACAACGTCGCCTGGATGGTGGCCCAGGACGCGATCAAGCTCGGACTCTACCGCGTCCTGCCGGGGGCCG
>JALUXX010000015.1 GCA_027013145.1 Gammaproteobacteria bacterium
CCTGTTCGAAGACCGGATCGTAGCGAAACTACCAGGTGAGTACGCGCCCGGCGGCGCCGAGCGACGGCAGGGCCTGAGTCGGGGTGAGCAGCGGCAGCGGTTCGGCGAGATCCTCCGGGCTCATCCCGTTGAGGTCGAGCGACTGCGCGCAGCCGATCAGCCGCACGCCGTTGTCCACGGCGAGCTTCATGAAGTCCGCGACGCTCTTGCCGCCCGCGAGCGGAAAGATCCGCTCGGCCGTGCCGGCCTTGAGCAGCTCCGTCGCCGGCCCGGTAAAGTAGAGTACGACGTCCTGTTCGCTCGCGGCCGCGGCGGCGGCGAGGAAGAACGCCGATGGCAGGCGTTTGGGGTTCTCCGGGCCGGTGATGAGGATGATGACCAAGTCGGGGTTTTTCTCGTCGGGCATGGCGTGCCTCCTGGCTTTCTCAAGGGCGCGTGCCCGCTCCGCGCCGGTTCGACCGGGCTCCCTCCCACCGCGGCCGGACACCGGGACGGACGCGCACCGCGGCGTGCACGGGCGGACGGAATCGCGGGCGGTCGGAGTAGCGCTACGCACGGTCTCGCTCCGACAGGCGCCTACAAGGCATTAGACGCCTGAATCGGGATTCGTGCGGTGCCGTTGCCGCAACGACGATAACAGATCCGTTTCCGGACCGTAAAACCGCCATCCCAACGGGGGTCAATAGGATACGCCGTCCCGACGCAGTGCGCGGCGCAGGCTCGGGGCCAGGGACCGCACGAACGAGGCCGTCAGATGTTGCCCGTCGCGGTACGCGATCCGCCCGTCGACTTGCGCCCGGCAGATCCCGTGCGGACAGACCGCGCGCCGCAGGTCGACGACGCGGACGTTTGCGAACGGCGCGGCGGCGCGTTCGAGGAGGGCGGTCATGCCGTTCTTGGACTCCGGGCGCAAGGGGCGCATGCAGGCGTGCACGGGGGGCAGCCACCGGGGCCAGTTGGCGCGTGCGGAGAGGCAACTCAGGCCGTTGAACCCGAGCTCGGGGGTGGGGCTCATGAGCACGATCGAGCCGGCCGCGGGGCTGAGCCGCTCGAGCACCGAGCGGGTCCCGGATATCCACTGGGCCGGCGTGTAGTCGTAATGCGTCGACCCCATGATGATGACGTCCGGGCGCAGCCGCTGCAGGTATCGGATCGCCCGTTCCCGCCATACGCTGCAAACGGTGTACAGCGCCTTGATGCGCGGGTAGAAATAGGGGACCGCCGAGGCCGAACACGCCGACTTGGTGAGCACCTCCAGCCGCCAGCCGGGGGTCTTGAGGTAGATGTCGGCGACGGCGGGAAACCATTGCGCCAGCACACTGTCGCCGAACATCACCACCGTATGGGTCGCGCCCTTCGGATCGATGACGCAGGGGTGCAGGCGCGCGCTGTGATACCACGTATCGCAGCCGGGTGTTTCGTAGAGCGCCGGGAGATCGTAGGCGGCGCGCAGGATCCCGATCTGCGCGGGGGTCTCGAGCAGGCGGTGCACCGATCCCTGCCAGACGCCCATGCCCCAGACCGCCGCGGTCATCGCGAGCGCCGCGGGCGCGAGTACGGCGGCCGGGCGGCGCAATGGGGCGCGGTGCATGGGGCGTTCCAGCGTGACATACGTGAGCGCCGCCAGCGCGACGCTTGCGGCGACCAGTCCCGCCCGGACCGCCCCTCCCTCTCCCAGCGTCTCGCCGCCGAGCAGCAGCACGGGCCAGTGCCACAGATACAGGCTGTAGGAGATGTCGCCGAGGAACAGCAGCACCGGCTGCCGCAACACCACCCGGGAGAGCGGGCTCGCGGGGTTTCGCTCCGGCGCATCGAGCAGGAACAGGGCGGTCCCGGCGCACGGCAAAAGGGCCCAAAGCCCCGGGTATCGCAGGGTCCCGTCGTACCCCATGCCCGCGGCGAGGATCAGGAGCAGGCCGGCGCTGTTGAATCGCGACCGGCCCAGGTGGCGGCGCAGCCATGCGGGTGCGGCGCCCGCCTCGCAGTGGCGACGCAGCAGGAAGGTCAGCGCCCCGAGGGCGAACTCCCAGGCCCGGCCCGGCATGAGGTAGAACCCGGCCTCGAGGTGCGCCTGCGCGAGGTAGGAGCCGAGCGCCAGCGACGCGGCGGCGACCGCGATCAATCCGAAAGTCAGTTGGCGGTGGTTAAGTCCGCGACCCTGCCAGCGGAAGGCCCCGAGCAGGAACAGCATCAACCACGGCCAGACCAGATAAAACTGTTCCTCGACGGCGAGCGACCAGGTGTGCAGAAACAGGTTGGAGTCGAGCCCCGCGGAGAAATAGTTGATGACGCGCGCGGCGAAGTAGAAATTGCTCATCCAGACTGCGGCGGTCTGCCCGGCGGCGGCATCGTCGCCCTGGCGCTGCGGACTGGCCAGCAGCCAGGCGAGCGCGGCGACGACCGCCAGTACGAGCAGCAGCGCCGGGAGCAGCCGCTTGAGGCGGCGGGCGTAGAACGCCCAGGGGTCGAAGCGGGACGTGCGCTCGACCTCGGCCAGGATCAGCCCCGAGATCAGGTAGCCGGAGAGGACGAAAAAGACGTCGACCCCGATGTAGCCCCCCTGGAAACCGGGTACGTGCGCGTGCGCGGCGACGACGAGCGCAATCGCGAGCGCACGCAGGCTCTGGATGTCGGGGCGGCGGGGCAGCCGCGGCGGCGTTTCGGCGGCAGGGTCGGCCACGGGCGTTCGATTCCGTTTCCTCGCGGGCTCCCACGGGGGCGGCGCCGGGCGGGCGGCCGCGGGTCCCACCGCCGCGCCGCCGGAACCCCCCCGGTCGTCGGCAGGGACGCGCGAAACTTTCGCTCCCGCCGCCCCGGGGACGCCCCGCGCGCCGGCGGGGCCGCTTGTCTGAGGTCCGTTGGACTACACTGTGTCTCTGCAACCCGGCCGGGGATGCCCCGGTGGAGGATCAGACATGAACGACGCGACCCAGGCGGTGGCCGGGCATTACGCCCGTAGCGGGCTGGGGGAGGCGATTCTCGAGGCCCTGCGGGCGGCCGGCCGTGATCCCGAGCGCCTCGACCCGGACGACCTGGCCGTGGTCGACGAGTTCCACATCCGCGGGCGCGAGGCGACCGAGGAACTCGCGGCGCTGGCGGGCTTCGGGCCCGGCGATCGCGTCCTGGACGTCGGTTGCGGCATCGGCGGCGCCTCCCGATTGCTGGCGCGCACCTGCGGCTGCCGCGTCACCGGGCTCGACCTCACCGAGGAGTACTGCCGCACCGCGACGATGCTCGCCGCGCGCGGGGGGCTCGGAGACCGCGTCGCTTACCATCACGGCGACGCGCTGGCGATGCCGTTCGAGGACGCCTCCTTCGACGGCGTCTGGACCCAGCACGTGAGCATGAACATCCCGGACAAGCCGCGCCTGTGCGCCGAGATGCGCCGGGTGCTACGCCCGGGCGGTCGGGCGGCACTCTACGA
The DNA here is from genome assembly GCA_027013145.1 of Gammaproteobacteria bacterium. GTDB lineage: Bacteria > Pseudomonadota > Gammaproteobacteria > 21-64-14 > 21-64-14 > BMS3Abin12. The sequence continues at coordinate 3,425 of JALUXX010000015.1, forward strand.
GCTGGTCGCGGCGCAGGCCGGCGCGGCGCTGCACTACCCCGTGCCCTGGGCCCGCCGGGCGGAGATCAGCTTCGTC